>NZ_FWWW01000091.1 GCF_900176135.1 Hymenobacter roseosalivarius DSM 11622
ATGTACCCTACTAAAGGACTGAAAAATACGTTGCCCTCTTACGCTTACATAACCTGGCTCTACCCGGTGTTGCGGCCGCTATTTCCTAAGTACGTTTCCACGTTGCGGGAACTGGGTTTAGCCATGCTCAACGCGGTCCGGGTCGGGTACTCTAAACCCGTGCTGGAAGTGCCTGATATCGTAGCGCTGGCAAAGCAGCAGGTACGGACGTAGTCTGGCTGTGGGGGCAAATACCCGTAGAAGGCATACTATATTCTTCTGACATCTGCCTTCTACATGATCAAAACCGTCATTTTCGATATGGACGGCGTGCTGGTTGACACCGAGCCGCTCCACCGCGACGCCTTTTTTCGGCACTTCGCCGAGCTGGGCATCACGCTAACGGCTGAGAAATACGCCACCTTTCTGGGCTCCTCCACCCGCAATATGTACCAGCAGTTCAAGGCAGAATTTGGGCTGACGCAGGATGTTGAAACGCTGATGAGCCGCAAGCGGAAATTTTTCGGTAAGTCTTTCGACGATTCTACCGATATGGAGCTGCTGCCCGGCGCCCGTGAGCTGGTCGAGGACCTACACCGCGCGGGAGTGCCGCTACAGTTGGCTTCGTCGGCTTCCAAAGAAACAATTCACCGCGTGTTCAAGCGCTTCGAGCTGTATCCTTACTTCGACAACATCGTTAGCGGAGAAGATTTCCCCCAGTCGAAGCCCAATCCTGCGCTGTTTCTGCACGCCGCCAAGCTGGCCGGTAAGCCGCCACAGGAGTGCCTGGTAATTGAAGATTCGGCCAACGGCGTGACAGCGGCCAAAGCGGCTGGTATGTACTGCATCGGCTTCAGTAGCCCCCATTCCGGCGGCCAGGATCTAAGCCACGCCGATCAGGTTGTGTCGGATCTGCGACAGCTTAGTGCTGAGTTGATTTTGGGACTTTCAACGCCCGTAAGTAAAGTCGAAAACCAGTAAGTTGATGTAGGTCTTCGTAGTAACTCCGAGACAATGGAGAAACGTCTGTTGACCCTGCCAGAGCTGGGTTTGCTGATTTACATGCTGCGAGGCAAGCATCAGGTGGAAAGCATCCTGGCCTTGCTGCCCACAGCCGAAGTAGAAGAGATGGACGATGGTGGCACGGGCAACCTGCGCTTTGTAAGCAGCAAACCGAACCGGCGGCTGGGAAAAGTAGTAGCCGAGCTTTTATATCACGATGAGGATGCCGCACCTGTATTAGCAACTCTTTATCTTGATACTGAAGGTGGTATATATGAGCTTGACAGCTGGAAAGTTGACTTTTCGCCCTTGAAGCGCATACCTGCTTTCTGACTGTATCTACTTACACTTCTCCTTGCGGCGCGTGTCGATGATGTGCACTATTTTCCAGCCCTCGGCCAGCTTCACCAGCTGAAACGAATTGTAGCCGCAGTGGCTGAAGGTGGAGCCGATATAAAACTGGTACGGCGTCCAGACGCTGGCCAGGTTGGCGTCTATGAGCACTTGCTCGAAGGTGATGCGCTCATCGTACACTTCCTTGTGAGGCGTGCCTACGCTTTTCAGAAAACCAGCCACTTTCTCTGTCTGCACCTGGATTTTTCCTTCGCGGTTGGCAATGACCTGAAACACAGCGCCCGGCGCCAAAGTGCTCCGTACCATTGTGCTGTCGCCGCGCCGCATACCGTCGAAAAAGGTGGTGATGGTTTGCTTCACGGCGGCGGTTTCGGCGGTGCTGGTTTGGGCAAAGGCAGCAAAATTGCCCCCCAGAAGCAGGGTAGCGAGGAGAAGGTTTTTCATGAGAGCGGGGTAGGGAAAAGTTGTTTAATGTAATACAACAGCAAGGACGCTGCTGGTTAAAGTAAAGCTGCCCCGTAGTATTTACTCCCCGAAAAAAGCCCCCTAGCGCGATTATTTATCCATTCAAAAAAGGGGGTGCTCTTTTGAGAAAGAACACCCCCTTTTATCTGACTAGCCTAACGCTCAATTCATCGTCTGCACATTACTAATTAGGTGTTAGGTCAAGGTTGGCGATATTATTCCCAAGCTCTTTGCCCATTTCCACAGAAATGATCTGCGTAAAGGGGTAGTGTATGCCTGCATAGACCCTGGAAAAAGAGGCCTCTTCTCTCAATGCCGAAATAGAAGCGTACTGCCGGGGAGCTAAACCTCTCCAGGCATACGCATTGTCGGTTACCGGAATGTCGCCGAATTCTCTTATTAATACCTGCGTAACGGGACCGAGATGCCCGATAAGTCCGGAAGGATACTCAGGGTAAGGAGGTGAGGGCAAATATGATTGCCAGGTTGGATCAATATGCCGTTGGATATACGTAACCGGCCGCAGTAGATTATATTGATATTTCGCTCTAAATGTATTGATAGGACCGTCCTTCATTGCAATCCCGGTTTTGGCATACACTTCCACCGCCCGTCCCAGCTTGGCATTATTACTTTCCAAAAGCCCGGTTATAAGAGAAATATTATGATAAGGTGCTGGAACTCCCACGCCTACTCCACCCGCATCAGCCCACCAGTTAGCCGTTGCTCTTTGCTCCGGAGTCAAGGCTTTTCCAATATCATAAACTGCTTTTGCCTCTTGATAGAATTGAGAGGCTGGATCTTCTGAATAAGCAATTGGTAATGGGGGCGCTGTGGCCGTTAAGTTTGATGCCAGAAAAGGCCTTGAATTCTGTAAAAAAGATCCTACAGGGGCGGCAAAAGCAGGTGGGGTAAGTACCCAGGAGCTTGGAAATGCAGGTAGCATATATCCCTGACTGCCCAGGTTAAAATTATCGGTTGTTGACCAGTTGTATATACTAGCAGCAATGGCACGCCCATAGGCTTGCGAACGGGTGATAACTGCATCGGAGGCACTTAATCTGAATCGGTTGTTATAGGCATTTTCCAACGAATCAATACGGGCTTTATCAGCGTCGGTCAGGCCAACTAATAACTGCTTACACATACTTGCCAGGGCCGCATTGGCACTAGCACCCCACAGATACTCGCGTGCCAGTTCCGGTGCCGGCATGGCGGGCATCTGATAAAGCTTTGTAGATAAGCTCACTGCTCCTTTTATGCCAGGACGTACGGCTTCGTAAAGGCCTACGCCTATGTACCCGAAATTTCGGTTGTTTAAAATAATAACCGGTTGTGGGGTTCTACGCAGTTCAATTCTTCCTGCCAACTTATACCAGTCGTACACTACGGTGGCACTTTCCTCCTGGGCAGGCTTTGACGGCTTGCGAACCAATTCCTCGTATAGCTCATCGCAGCTGTAGAAGAGCATAGCGGAAATTAAAAGCACGAACAGATGAACCACTTTTCGGCGGCTGTTCACAGATGGTAGCTTCATGGCGAATGATTGGTTTGGTGAAAGAATACAGGTAGGGAAATGGCAAGAGGCTCAGGCGCGGACTGCCCATCGCATGGACATCCTGCCCTCCAGGTGAGATAGGAGAGGGAACAGCTTCTATGGCTTTTTTGAACATAGCAATAGCTGTAAGCTATTGGCGCTGTACTGGAAGTTCGAAAGGCTCTTCTTAGGGCTTACCCTTATATCAGGAGTAGATCATAAGTACTCATATAATTTAATAAAATATTGATATAAGTCAAATTATTATTTGATAAATTATAAACAAAAAAATTCGTTTTAATGGGCCTTATAGCTCTAAAAAGCGTTTTTAGAGGCTGTAAAGCAGGTTTTTCTACTCTATCAGAGATGACCAGTTTATGTATTTATTTTAACTTGCAGCAAATCATTCTTGCCTGTCAGGTGTTATTATAGCGTATCAAAAGCAACTGTAATGAAAGCTCGCAACCTGTTTAATTTCGGTCCTGCCCTCGGTTACTTCTTCCGCAAGAACGACCCGAACCGGCACACCAATTTCAATTTGCGCAGCATGCATTTTATCAATAAGCTCTCTATGGCCATGTTCCTGGTGGGCTTGCTGGTGATGCTGTTCCGCTACGTGCTCTAGTCTTAAAATGAACATCGAGGAGTTTCGCGATTACTGCTTGCTAAAGCCCGGCGTGACCGAGGAAACTCCCTTCGATGAGGACACGCTGGTGTTCAAGGTAGGGGGCAAAATCTTCGCCCTCACTAGCATCAGCCGCTACAGCAGCGTTAATCTGAAGTGTGATCCTGAGCGCGCCATTCAACTCCGCGAGGAGTTTGACTACGTACTTCCGGGGTACCACATGAATAAAAAACATTGGAACACCGTTGTCATTGGCAGCGGTGTTTCTGCCTCTCAGCTTCGCGAGTGGACCGACCATTCGTACGAGCTAGTGCGAGCATCGCTGCCGAAAGGTCGCCTTACCCCCCGTGCCTCACCCCTCGACCCCGGTTCGCTTAAAGCGCGAAGTCCTAGGGGAGAGGGGGAGCCTGACGACCGGCCTACGTAGCACCTTCGGCTTGCGCCTCAGGTACTGCTACCGCTCTCGTGAAGAACTGAAGAGAAACTGAAAAGCAAAAAGCCAACGACTATGGTCGTTGGCTTTTTTGCTTGGGGAATCAAATTGTATTTAACGTGCGGTAGCGGTAGCGGAGGCGGCAGCCGACGTAGCCGCGCAGGCTGAGCATTTGGTCCCCCCTCTCCCCTGGGACTTCGCGCTTTAAGCGAACCGGGGCCGGGGGGTGAGGCAAACGTCAGGCTTACACCACCACATTCACCATCCGCCCCGGCACGACGATTACCTTTTTCGCCGCTTTGCCTTCGCTAAACTTCTCGAAAATCTCGGAGGCCAGCACTTCCTTCTCAATATCGGCTGCCACGGCGGCGGCGGCGAAGGTCATTTTGCCGCGCATTTTGCCGTTGAAGGAAATAGGGTAGTCGATGCTGGCTTCTTCGAGGTACTTCTCCTCGAACACTGGGAACTGCGCGTTGGTAATGCTGCCGGGCTCGTGGCCAAGCTCCGCCCACAGCTCCTCAGCCAGGTGAGGCGCGTAGGGAGAAATGATGACGGTAAGCGGCTCCAGAATGGCGCGCTTGTGGCAATTCAGGGCCGTCAACTCGTTTACGGCAATCATGAAGGTGCTCACGGAGGTATTGAACGAGAACCGCTCAATGTCTTCCTGCGCCTTTTTGATGGCTTTGTGCAGGGCTTTCAGCTCGGCGGGCGTCGCGGCCTCGTCGGTGACGGCCAGCTTACCATCTTCGGGATGGAAGAGACGCCAGAGCTTCTTGAGGAAGCTGCTCACGCCGCTCATGCCGCTGGTATTCCAGGGCTTGAACTGCTCCAGCGGCCCCAAGAACATCTCGTAGAGGCGCAAAGCGTCAGCGCCGTAACGGCTTATCAGGTCGTCAGGGTTGACTACGTTGTGCTTCGACTTCGACATCTTCTCGACTTCCCAATTGCATACGAAAGAACCATCAGGCTCACATATAAACGTGGCATTAGCAAAGTCAGGTCGCCATGCTTTTAGTCTTTCGACATTGATAACGTCGTTCTCAACGAGCGTCACATCGACATGGATAGGAATAGTATGAAATTCCGTTTCTGGTCGATAAATAGTTCTGTCTGTGTATTGACTCTTTAGCTTTTCAAAAATAAGGTCAATAGTATCATTAACTATCTCTTTATCCCTAAGCGAGAACGTACCACTTGACATACGCTCAGATATGTCTTTTGAAATGAAAATGCTCGGTATCTGTAAATCAGAAACTCCCTCATCTGATACAGTTCCCCAAGCCAAATTCAAATAATACACGAAGTTCGAGCGCCCCAAAATCATCCCCTGATTGATCAGCTTCTGGAAAGGCTCGTTGCCGCTGACGAGGCCCAGATCCTTCAGGAACAGATACCAGAAGCGTGAGTACAGTAAGTGGCCGGTGGCGTGCTCAGCCCCGCCCATGTAGAGGTCCACGGTTTGCCAGTACTGCTCGGCTTCCTCGCCCACAAACCGCTCGTCGTTGTGCGGGTCCATGTAGCGCAGGTAGTACCAGCTGGAGCCGGCCCAACCGGGCATGGTGCTTAGCTCAAAGTCGAACTTCCCGCGGTACTTCCAGTCCTGGGCACGACCCAGGGGCGGCTCGCCGGTTTCGGTGGGCTTGTACTCGTCAATTTCGGGTAGCACAATGGGCAAGTCGGCTTCAGCTACGCCGTAGGCCAGACCTTCTTTGTAGTAGATCGGGAGGGGCTCGCCCCAGTAGCGCTGACGGCCAAAAATGGCGTCGCGCAGGCGGAAGTTTACCTTACCTTTGCCCAGATTATGCTCTTCGAGCCAGGCAATGAGCTTGTCGGTGGCTTCTTTGTAGGCGAGGCCATTGATAAGCTCAGAATTGATGTAGTGGCCTTCCTTGGTGGGGTCGGCCTGCTGATCGAGGTTCTGCTGGGCATCGGTGACGGCCACGATGGGCAGGTCGAAGTGCTTGGCGAAGAGGTAGTCGCGCTGGTCGCCGCTGGGCACGGCCATTACGGCGCCGGTGCCGTAGCCGGCCAGCACGTAGTCGGCCAGCCACACGGGAACGGGCTCGCCACTGACCGGATTGAGGGCGTAGCTGCCGGTAAACACGCCCGATACGGTTTTGGTGTCGGCCATCCGGTCGCGCTCCGAGCGGCGCTTGCTGGCCAGCACGTAGGCGTCCACCGCTTCTTTCTGCTCGGGCGTGGTGAGCTGGGCGGCCAGCTCGTGCTCGGGCGCCAACACCATGAAGGTGGCACCATAAATGGTGTCGACGCGGGTGGTGTATACCTTAATACCCTGCTGGGGGGCATTTTGGAGCGGAAACGTGACTTCCGCGCCCACCGAGCGGCCAATCCAGTTGCGCTGCATTTCCTTCACCGGCTCGGGCCAGTCGATGGTGTCGAGGCCTTGGAGCAGGCGGTCGGCGTAGGCGGTGATGCGCAGGTTCCACTGGGGCATGAGGCGGCGCTCCACGGGGTAGCCGCCGCGCTCCGAGAGGCCATCTTTCACCTCATCATTGCTCAACACGGTGCCCAGCACCGCGCACCAGTTCACGTACGTATCCGATTGATACGCCAGACGATAGGGGTGAACCGCGTCGATGCGCTGCTTCTCGGTCATCATCTGCCACTGACCGGCCGTGAAGTCGTGGCGCTCGTCGGTGTCGCCGGCAGCGCGCACGCCAGCGCTGCCTTTCTCGCCAAAAATATCCTGCAAAGTGCGGATGCTCTCGGCGCGGTTGGTTTCCAGGTTATACCAGGAGTTGAATAGCTTCAGGAAAATCCACTGCGTCCACTTGTAGTATCTGGCGTCGGAAGTACGGATTTCGCGGCTCCAGTCGTAGCTGAAGCCCAGCGAGGAAAGCTGCTCAATATAGCGCTGAATGTTCTCGCGGGTCGTTTTTTCGGGGTGCTGGCCGGTCTGGATAGCGTACTGCTCGGCGGGCAAACCAAATGAGTCGAAGCCCATGGGATGCAGCACGTTGAAGCCCTGCAACCGCTTGAAGCGCGACACAATATCGGAGGCAATGTAGCCCAGCGGGTGCCCTACGTGCAGGCCCGCGCCGCTGGGGTACGGGAACATATCCAGCACGTAGTACTTGGGCTTGTCGGAGCTGTTGCTGACCTCGAAAGTTTTATGCGTTTTCCAGTGGGCTTGCCACTTCTTTTCAATTTCCTCGGGACGATACGCGGGCATTAGCAGGAGTTTAGGCTGTTCTGAACTGGCGAAATTACGCAAAAAGCCGCGCGGCTTTTGTATAAAGTAGCCAGGGTTGGACACGAGGTACGCTTCGTCGGCTCTGGGGGGCTTTATCGCCCTCCCCGGGACCCCACCCCCGGCCCCTCCCCTCCGGGAGAGGGGAGCCGAATAAAAGAACGTCTTGGTTTTAACCCGTCTGGCTCCCCTCTCCCGGAGGGGAGGGGCCGGGGGTGGGGTCCACCGGGGAGCACGGCCATACACGCACCAGAAACCGATGTTACGTGTTTATTAAAGACATCTGATTAAATCCCCAGCTCAAACTGAAACACCCCACCCCAGCGGTTGCCAGACGCATCGAGGTCCCAGTTGCCGCGCGCGGGCTGGTAGCTGGCACTTACCTGGGCTTTCACGCGGTGCTTGCGTAGGTATCTGGTCAGGCCAACTTCCAGTACTTCCTGCTGGTTAAAATGCTCGCTGAGTACCTGGTCGGGCCGCAGCCAGGAGTAGCGCAGCGCCGGCTCCCAGCGCGAGGGGAAATAGTAGGAGAGCTGTTGATTAAAGCCCCGGCCCACGAAGGCGTAGCGCAACTCGTCGGCGGGGCCAAAGGTAAACGGATCGGGGCTGTGGCGCTCCAGGTATTCGCCCAGATACGCCCAGCCGCGGTATTTTACCATGGCATCGGCAATGAAGGTTCCCAGATCGACGGGGCTATACAACCCGAGGCCGAGCTGCCCGCCGCTGCGCGTGGTGTTCCGGTTGAAGCTGTAGCCCGCCGCCACCGATACTTTGGGCGTCGGCTCACGGGCCAGGTCGCCTTCGGAGTAGTCGCCGCCATCCTGGAAAGCGCCCAGTGGCAGCAGCTCGGCCCGGCCGGTATACGCCAGGCTCGGCCCGGTGCCATTGGGGCTGCGGCCCTCGCCGGTCGTAATGGCTCCTTTCAGCGAGTACAGCGCCACGGGGCCGAGGGGGTGGGTATAATACAGCTTAATGCCAAAGTCGCGGTCAATGGTCAAGGCCGAATTCACGATGGAACGCTCCGCGAACTGCAGCTGCCCCGACGAGGTAACCCGCTGCCGATTGCCGGGCAGTTTATTCAACCCAAAAGCCACGTAAAAATTGGGCGTGATGTTGTAGAAAATCACCGCGTCGCGTACGATGTTGGCCACGCCGGAAGCCTCAAAATCCTGGTCGCCGCGGGAAAAGGACAATTGCAGGCTGTACCCGAGCTTTTCCCGCAGCACGTAGCCGTCGGCCCGCAGGCGCAGGCGGCGCACCCGCGCGTCGTACTCGCGCACGCGCAGGTCGGTGCCCGAGCGGGAAATGAAGCCCGCCCTGTTTTGCATCCGAAAGCGGAAGTTGATGTAAAACAGGGAATCGGCCGAGCGGAACTCCATGCCATTGAAGCGCATGGGCCGCTCGTCAATCTCGACCTGTGCCCGCGCTTTCTGTTCAAGACCCAGCACTAAAATTCCACTCAGGCTCGCGGCCAGTACTAAACGTCTCATCATAAGCCCGCAAAGTAAGTGAAGCAACCACAGTCGGTTACAAGAAATTTATATAAAAGCCCGTCATGCTGAGGTACGAAGCATCTCGCGTGCTGATGTTGGATTACTACTGCAACGAAGCGAGCGAGATGCTTCCTGTCGTCAGCATGATGGTCTTTTAAGTATGCGTTCTTCTAAAATGAGCCCGCAGAAGCCAGCGGATTTTTGCCCCCCCAGGTGCCTTCACTGCTCAGCACCCGAAACCGCGCGAACAGCTCTTCCCCATACCATTTCTCCTGTCGCGTCAGCCGGATAACCTCCTTGTGCTTCTCGTCCCGATACGCGTACTGCTGCATGGCCCGCGCCGATTCCCAGATGCTGAACGTGGCCTGCCGCACCACCGGCAGCTCGCCCAGCCCCACGGCTGCCAGCACCCCTGAGGCATTGGCAATGGCGGCACTGGTAGGGGCCACGTAGCGCCAGAAGCGCGGCGTTTTCCACCAGCGAATCGAGGCGCGGGTAAGCACTGCCACCGGCCCGTCGCTGGGGGACATTTCTGTTGAATAATCAAACGGATTGATCCCATCCCACAGCCCGTGGGCTTTGATAGGAGCCAGGCGCGCCGTCCAGATCTCGTGGCTGCGGCGCTGGTAGTCCGCCCAGAGCGGATGCGCCGTAAAAAAAGCCTCAGCTGCCGCCGCCGATTCCCACACCGCCATCATCCCGTACAGATGCAGATTCGGCCGCAGGCCAAACCCGTTATCGGCCCCGCTGCCCAGCAGCTTGAAAAACCGCAGCCCCGCCACCCGGCGCAATGGCACCTGCGAAGTACCCATCTGGGCCAGCCCCCAGCGCGCCTGGCCGGGCGCGAGGCCGAATAAGGAAATGGTAGTGAGTGGGGTGGAGGCCAAGGAAGCAGTGTTCAGAATCGAAAGTGAAGATGGAGTGCTACAATAATATTAGGCGGTCATGTAGAGGCGGAGCCGAAGCATCTCGCGTGCTGATGTTGCCCTACTATTTGTCATCCTGAATCTGGCGTCCGCTTGCGAAGGACCTTCTCACCGATGAATAACTAGACTAGCAACGCCTTGTTCAGACGTGTAAAGGTCCTTCGCAAGCGGACGCCAGATTCAGGATGACAGACGGCTTTTGGCAATGACCGGAGCAACGACCGTACGCGAGATGCTTCGCGCCGCTCTGCATGACATTCTGATAAAAGCGTAATTGTAAAACTAGTAAGCAACAAAAAAGGGCCGGAATTGCTTCCGACCCTTCGTTTATAGCTCAGAAAAGCACTATTGGGGATTCACTTTCGTATGCTCGTCGCCGGTGGGCTGGTACCGCTCGCCGGTGGTTACAGCCTTCACGTAGCCGAAAGCGCGAACCAGCACGTTGCTGGGCTGGTCCCAATACTCGCCGCGCTCAATATCCACTTTGAGCAATGAAATATTCGGATCATCGGAGCCTTTTGGGAACCAGGCGCGTAAGCCTTCGCTCCATAAGTCCTTGATTTTCTGTCGATCATTTACTACGCTGGCGGTGCCGGAAACGGACACGTACAGGTTATCGTCGGGCTGGGAGTAGCCCAGGTTGATGTGCCGATCTTGCTGCACCTCATCGATTTTGGCGGAGTCGCGCTCGGTGAAAAACCACAGCGTGCCATCCTCATCGGGCTGCTGTGTGTACATCGGGCGACTGTGCAGCATGCCGTTGGTTTCGGCCGTGGTCATCATCGCGATTCTAATGTCTTTAATACGCTCAATCAGCTTGCTAACGTCGTTACTTACGGCTACTTGCTCGGCCATGATTTCTAGGGTTTTGGTGGTGTTAAGATCAGTGCCTAGAAATACGGCCGGTACGACCGAAGGTTCAGCACTGCCCAGCTTTTCGCCCGCCGCCGCGTACTTTTGCCCCCCATGAATTTTCTGGCCCACCTGCTGCTATCCGGCTCGCCCGCCGCCCCCGATTACTCCGATATCGTGGTGGGCAACTTCGCGGCTGAAGCCGTGCGAGGGCAGGCCGGGGTGTTGGCCTACCCGCCCGCCGTGCAGCGTGGCATCCGCCTGCACCGCTTCATCGACTCATTTACTGATGCCCACCCGCTGGTGCGCCGCACCACCGCCCGCCTGCGCACGGCCGGCCTGGGCAAGTGGGCCGGCGTGGTCTCCGATATGGGCTTCGACCACCTGCTGGCCCGCGACTTCGCCCACTACCACCAGATCCCCACCGAGTCGTTGCCCGCCTTCGCCCAGCGCCACTACGCCCTGCTCCACGCCCGCCGCCACGAGCTGCCCGAGCGCCTCCGCCACCTGCTCCACTACATGCGCCGCGACGATTGGCTCACCGGTTACGCCCGCCCCCAAGGCCTGGAACGGGCCCTGCTGGGTCTCAGCCGCCGCGTACCCAGCGCCGAAATTCTAGCCACGGGAGCCGCCGCGTTTCTGGCGGAGCTGCCGACGTATGAGGCGGATTTTCGGGAGTTCTGGCCGGAGCTGCGGGGGGCTTCTCAACTTTTTATCAGTACAGAAGTGTAGAGGTAGTTTTAGAACTAGCGCGAGCTTGTAGCTCGTGTCAATCATGTCGGGAGGCTGCGCCTCCCTCGCCAGAACAAAATCGTTGTGATGAGTCTTGCAATAATTTGGCTCCAACTTGTCGCTTTGCGGCAATGGAGGTACAACCTTCATTCATGATTAAGCACAAGTAATGTAGTGCTGAATTCACGACGGATTAGTCTATTTTATTAAAAATAAAGTCTCTTTAAAATGAATAGTATAAATAATTTTTTCGATAATATATTATTAGTTATTATAACTGCCCTATTGGTATTAGGAGGGTGTCAAGATAATTATTCTGAGAAGCAAATTATCGAGGTAGCTAGGCGCACTGAAGGTGTTGTTGCATTAGAGCCCTTTGATGAATTTTATAAGAGATTTACAAATGATAGCGTGTTTCAAGTACAAAGGATAAACTTTCCTTTGCCCGGCATAAATACTGATGAAATGGATGTGACTAATAAAATATATTATTGGCAAAAAGATGAATGGAGAATGTATAAAGGAATTCCAGGCAAGATTGATACTATGAATTTTGAGGTGCAAAAAATGCGGTTAGATACTATTGCTATTGATGAGGTGGCACAGAAGAATGCTTCTTTTGGTTCAAAATACACTTTCAAGCCCAAAGCAGGTAAATGGTTTTTGGTTTATTACGAAGATATTAATCTGTGATTATTAAGGTCAGAAAAACCTTTAAAAGAATAATGTTTTCAGAACTAAACAAACAAAAAACGGGGCCTCAAAGCCCCGTTTCTTATTCAAGCCAAAACGTATTTATTAATGCTGATGCCCACCCTCACCGTGCACATGGCCGTGGGCTAGCTCTTCCTGCGTAGCGTCGCGGACGGCGGCGACCTGGCCGTCGAAGTGCATAACCATGCCGGCCAGGGGGTGGTTGAAGTCCATTTGCACTTCCGTGTCGCCGATGGACACGACTTTGCCCTGCATCTGGTGGCCTTCGTTGTCGGACATGGGCAGGAAGTTGCCTTCCTGAAGCATTTCCTCATCTATCTGGCCGTCGATTTCGAACACCTGCTTTGGAATGGCCACGACGGCTTGTTGGTCGTAGTCGCCGTAGGCCTGGTCGGGGGTGAGGGAGAAAGTGAACGCGTCGCCGGCTTGCTTGTCAGCTAGCTGATTTTCAAACTCTTCGGGCAGGCCGCTGTGGCCAAACAGAAACACCATGGGGCTATCCGCCTCGGCAGATTCGACCAATACTTTTTCGTTGTTTTCGTCCGTCACGCTCAGGTCGTAGGTGATGGTAACGACTTTGTTTTCGCTGATAGAGGCCATAGGAAAGAGGCGGGGTGTTTTAGTGGGGAATAATAGAGTTGAACTCGCAAGTACGGATTTTAGCGCGGTTTTCGGGTCAAGGGTTGTCCGGTGCTGGCTGTACTATAGCGCGAAGCTTCCGCTGCGCGCATCATTGTTTAGTGGGTAGAAATGCCCCCCAACCCGCGTCGTTCAACCTCCGCAACAATGCGCGCAGCGGAAGCTTCGCGCTACTGACTACTGCATCTCCCAGGCCGTGCGATACGCCCCGATACGCTCCACATAATCTAGAAAGTCCTTGTAGAACGGGTGTCGACCTAGCGTACTGGAGTCGCCGACGATGAGGAGCTTGCGGCGGGCGCGGGTCATGCCGACGTTCATGCGGCGGATATCGGAGAGGAAGCCAATCTCTCCGGCGGCGTTGGAGCGCGTCATCGATACGCAGATAATGTCGCGCTCCTGGCCCTGGAAGGCGTCGACGGTGCCCACGGTGAGTAGGCGGTGGGTGGTCATTTCGGCCAGCTCAGGGGTTTCTTCTACCCGGTCCTTTAAATAGTTAATCTGGGAGCGGTAGGGGGCAATTACGCCCACGGTGAGTAGGTCTTCCAGGTGGTCTTCGGGCACGTAGGCAGCCAGCAGCTCGGTCAGGCGGCGCAGGAGCAAGTCGGCTTCCTCGGGGTTAGCCACGGAGCGGCTTTCGGCCAGGCTCACTTCCTGGAAGCCAAAGCCAGCGGTGTCCAGAAACTCCACGGCCAGGTCGGGGGCGAAACGGAGGTCGTAGTCGGGCAGGTCGGCGTGGCGGACGGTGGCGTGCGCCACCAGCTTGTTGTCGTAGAACTGGGCCGAGCTGAAGGCCATAATCTGCTCGTGCATCCGGTACTGCACTTCCAGCATCCGGGCCACGTCGGGCTGGCGCTGAATGCACTTCTCAAACAAGGTTTCGCGCAAACCGTCGCGGGCGGCCTGCTCGCTTTTCACCGTGGGGGGCAATTGGCAATGGTCGCCGGCCAGCACCACGCGGTTAGCGCGGGTAATCGGAATCCAGCAGCCGGGCTCCAGGGCCTGGGCCGCTTCGTCGATAAAGACGGTTTCGTAGGTGAGGTGGCGAATGGCCCGGTTGCCCGCGCCCACCAGCGTACAGGTGATTACCTGTACTTTATCCAACAAATCCTCCGTGATGTAGCGCTCCAACTGGTCCGACTCCTGCAACAGTTGGTGCGCCTGCTCTTTTAGCAAGCGGCGCTGCTCGCGCTCCTCCCACCCGAAATGGCGCTTGAATTTGCCGGCCATGTCGCGATACTGCTCAGCCGTCTGGCGCATCGATTTCAGCTCGGAGTAGCTCTTGTGGCCCATAATCTGCGCGTCGAGCGTATGCTCCAGCAGCAAATCGGACACCCGCGAGGGGTTGCCCATGCGAATGACGTTTACGCCGCGCTCGGCCAGCTTTTCGGTGAGCAAATCCACGGCTGTATTGGAGGGCGCGCACACCAGCACCCGCCGCTCGCGCCGGATGGTTTCGATGATGGCCTGTACCAGCGTGGTGGTTTTGCCCGTGCCGGGTGGACCGTGAATGATGGCCACATCCTGGGCAGCCAGCACATGGCGCACCGCCGCCAGCTGCGACTCGTTCAGCGGACTCGGATAGTACAGCGTTGCCTCCGCCTCGGGCCGGAAGCGGGCCAATTTGCCCCCCAGCAGCACGTCGCGCAGCTCGGCCAGGCGGTTTTCGTACGCGCCCATGACTTTGCCCAGGGCGTAGTCCATTTCGCGGTAGCTCACCTCATCAAAGGTCAGGTCCACGCCCAGCTTACCTTCGTCCACCCAATCGGGTAGGTCTTCCTTATTGGTGGCGAGCAGGATTTTGTTGCGGCGCACGGCCGTAATCACGCCGTTGAGCGTGGGTCGGTCGGAGCCGGCACGGTTGGGGATGTTGCCGAACAGCGCGGCGTTGCGGCCCACCTGAAACAGGTGCAGACTGCTCTGGCTGGCCGGGCGCTCCAACTCCAGCACCAGCTTGCCGCCAAAGCCGATTTCTTCCTTGGTTATCGTGACCGGATACCACGTCAGGCCGCGGTGCTGGCGCTCAGCGATGGTGGTTTTGGCACTCTTGATTTTAAACTGCTCCAGGTCTTCCTGCTGCTCTAGCTTCAGCAGGGCCTGCACCTTGCGCAGCTCTTTTTCCAGCGCGTAAGGATCAGTGAGGGTAGGTTGTTCAGACAAAAGGGTAGGCGTTTATAAAATCGTTGGTAACAACGGAAACGGGGAAATGGTGGCTGAAAGGAAGGGGGAAGACTTTGGAGAGTGGCGGCCGACAGGTTATGTCTAGCGTTAAAGGACTGTTTGATTTAAGCTGTTTGGCTGGTCAAAACGCAGTAGGTAAGCATTACTTGGCTTGCCATCGTTAAATGACGTACACACAGCCCGGACGACGAACCGTCATTCATTTTTCTTATATTTCTATAAGAATTCTATCAAACAAAAACTAAGACGCTAAACCAAATGACGAAAACGCCTCAACAGAAACTGACAGAAGATCAGACTCATAAAGCCTACTTGATAGCAAAATATGTTTATGAAAATCCGAAGACAAAAACCATAGCACAAGGGGCAAAAGAATTGAGTTCAGAACATAAAGTTAATTTTGGGACCGCAAAAATTCTGATAAGAGTTCTTCAAGACTTGTTATCAGGATTAGAATTTACAAGAGCTTTAAACGAATATACGATGCGCTACTATTTGCAAAATATTACTCTTGACTACGGTTTGAGTGCACGAGACAGAGCTTTAATGGCACTTATGAAACATATCATATATAGGGAAACAGGGAATAAATTAACAGGTAGAAAACCTGTTAAACAAATAGCAATGAGGCTCGCGTATGAAGAGTTTCTCTCCGATGGTGACAAGTACAAGGGATTAGCAGAAGATCAAATTGAACAAGAAAAAATATTAAAAAATTTAGTAAATAAAAATTTAATTAATAAAAGTATAAAAGATGAAATTAGAAGAATGAATGGTGATGAAACCGAGATAATAACAATTACTCTATCCTTATATAAAAGAGAAAATAGAGCCGTTGCTTTAATTAAATTATTGCGTGGAGCTAAATGTCAAATGTGCGGAACAGGCATTCTAAAACAAGATGATAGTTACTATATTGAAGCTGCTCATATAACTCCAAAGTATATGGGCGGAAAAGAAACACTTGAAAACATCATTATTCTCTGCCCCAACCATCACAAAGAATTTGACTTGGGAGCTTGTAAGATTACACATCGGGACACAAAAAGCATTGCTTTCACCTTGAACGGACAACATTATAATTTGTCTCTTGATTAGAATACCGCCGTTCCTCCCCCGAACCCTTCCAGTAGTCCTTGGGTGATCAACTTTCATCACGCGTGATGCTTCGGCAAGCTCAGTATGACGTCTGCAACAGAAATAAGATAACTACTCCGCTACAACCGTCACTTCCGCCGCCGGCAACCCCTCCGCGCTTGCCCGTAGCGTAATTTTCCCCGCCTGCTCGCCCGATTTAATAATCACCAACGCCCGGCCTTGCCAGGCATTGCGCTGGGGTCGCTGGTAGCTCTCGAGGCTGCGCGGATTGGCGTTGCCCACGCCGATGATGGTGCCAGGACCAGACAATTCAAACTTCAGCGCATTTTCAGCTTTGGGATGGCGCACGCCTTTGCTGTCGACCAGCTCTACGGCGATGTAGCTCAAATCCTGACCGTTGGCCTGGATAGTGGGCCGGTCGGGGGTGAGCGTAAGCCGGACAGGCTGGGCGGCTGATTGCAGGGTGGCGGTGCTGACGACTTTGTCGCCGGTGCGGCCGATGGCCTTTAGCTCGCCGGGCTGGTAGGGCACGCTCCAGGTAGCCGTGAAGCGGGTGGCGCGGGTGGTGGGCTTTACACCGAGGCTTTTGCCGTTGAGCAGCAGCTCCACCTGCTCGCAGGATGAATACACTTCCACGGTCAGGGGCTGATTTTCCTGGCCCGGCCAGGTCCAGTCGGCCAGCACGTCGTGCCATTCCCACTTGCTCCATTCTTCCTTGTTAGGGTTCAGAGGGAAAGAAGGTGTGGGGGGCTTTACGAAGAGGGAAACCTGGTTCTCTTTCCAGAGCGCGTCGCGGTAGTAAGACTGGGGGCGTTTCCAGCCGCAGATGTCGATGTCGCCGCAAAAGGCGAGGTTCCAGGGATAGAAGCCCTGGCTTTGCCAGTAGCCCAGCCAGCCGATGCTGGCCTCGCCGATGTAGTCGACGGCGGTCCAGACGAAGTCGCCGAGTACGTAGGGGTGGTCCACCACGTCCATCCAGCTGCCGAAAGCTTCCAGCGGATACGATTCCGAGCCGTACATCAGGCGCTGGGGCAGGCGGGCATGGTCGTCGGCATAGATGGCCTGCTTGTGATGGTCGCCGGCGGCGGCGTAGTTGTAGCCGGCCACGTCGAGCACGGCGAAGTAGGGGTCTTTGTCGGGGGCCAGACCATTGACGCCGGCCGTGATGGGCCGGGTAGCATCGAGCGAGCGGATGTGGTCGGCCAGCTGGCGGGCGGTTTTTACGCCTTCGGGGCTGCCGCGCTCCGGGATTTCATTGCCCAGGCTCCACAAGATGATGCTGGGGTGGTTACGGTCGCGGCGCACCATGCTGGCCACGTCCTGCTGCCACCACTGGTCGAAGTAGAGGTGATAGTCGTAGGGGTTTTTGCCGTAGCGCCACATATCAAAGGCCTCATCGATGACGAGCATGCCTAGCCGGTCGCAGGCGGCGAGCAGGGCAGGGGAGGGCGGATTGTGGGAGCAGCGGATGGCGTTGTAGCCGCTGGCCTTGAGCAGCTCCATCTTGCGCTCCTCGGCCCGGTCGTAGGCTTTCGCCCCCAACGGACCATTATCGTGGTGAATACAGCCGCCTTTCAGCTTTACGGTCTGGCCATTGAGGCGGAAACCGTTCTGAGCATCAAACGAAATCGAGCGAATCCCAAACGGCGTTTCCACTTGATCCGTGACCTGCTGGCCCTGGTAGATTTCCGTCAGGGCCGTGTACAGTGTCGGTTTATCCACCGACCAGCGTTCCGGCGACTTCACCGTCAGCGTTTGAGCTACCGTGGCGGTGGTGCCCGCCGCTATGGTTTGCTTCGCTTCGGTGCGGGCCACTTCCTGGCCGGCAGGGTTGCGCAGGCGGGTAACGAGCGTGATCTGGGCCGCTTGCTTGCTGTCGTTGGCCACCTGAGTCTGGGCTTTCACCTGGGCCGCCGCGGCCGTGATGTCGGGTGTGGTGAGGTAAGTGCCCCACTGCCCGACGTGTACGGGGGCCTGGACCGTGAGCCATACGTGCCGGTAAATGCCCGAGCCCGAGTACCAGCGGCTGTTTGCGCCTTCGTTTCTGACCTGCACGGCCAGCACGTTATCTGCTCCAAACTGCACCTTGTCGGTCACGTCGTACCAGAAGCTGGTGTAGCCGTAGGGATGCGTGCCCAACGACTGCCCATTCAGCCAGACCTCGGCGTTCATGTACACGCCATCAAATTGCAGCTGAATACGTTGGCCCTTTTGGCTGGGGGGCAAAATGAACGTTTTCCGATACCAGCCGGTGCCGCCGGTGGTGAAGCCGCCGCTGACCTGACTGACGGCCTCGGGGCTGAACGGGGAAGCGGTGCCGGGCAGATCTTCGATGCTCCAGTCGTGGGGCAGGTCGACGGGCTGCCATCGGGCATCGTCGAATTCCGGCTTTTCGGCCCCCTGGGCCCCGCCGCGCTGGAAGCGCCAGCCGGCATCAAAGAGGGTGGTTTTGGCGGGGCGGTTCTGCGCTTGCATGATCATAGTGAGCAGCAGGAAAAACAGGATCGGAATGCGTTTCATAAAGCAGTAAAAACGGACTGGCCTTCGGGCAATACTCGTATATTTTTCCCTAAGCAAGGCATATACGGCTTTAGCCCGAAAACTCGGCCCCGCAGCTCTGGCACTCGTATAGGGTTGTGCCCGCGTAAAACAGCCGTTTCCACCAGGCCGGCCGCAGTACAGGCGCGTTATTCAGGGAGCCGCAGCGTGGGCACCGCTGTACTGCCAGACCGACGCGGCGAAGCTCAAACGCCGCCACGATTTCCTGGGCCGCCGGGACTTCATCTTCCTCAATCAATAACTGGTAATACAGCCCGTCGCCAAAGGGCAGCGAGGGCGGACCGCAGGTTTTGACCAAAGTGGCAATGTCGGCGTCGCGCAGCTGATTATACAGGTCCACGGCTTCAGCATAGGTAAGATATTGCGCGGCCGGAAGTAGCATATGGAGCCACTGGGGGGCTTTTTTAATTAAATAAAACGAGATTGAGACGCGAGTACGCGTTTCAATCTCGTTCTGGGGGGCAAATTTACCGCCGGGCGGGAATGCGCTGGCGCAGGCGGAAAATGTAAAACAAAAGACCGGCGCTCAGCAGGGCCAACCCTACGGCCAGCATCTCGCGGCTGGTGCGGTCCGCCTCAGCTTCCTTGGCGGCGGCCTGAGCATCGAGGAGCTTTTTCTCGCGCTGCTTGTCGCGCATCTCCAGGTTCTGGATCTGGTTTTCCAGGTCGTAGAAGCGTTGCTGGGTGCTGCTCTGGTCGGTCTGGGCAACGGTAATCTGCTGCTGGGCCTGCTGCTTTTCGGCCACAACGGTGGCCGTGCGGCGCAGGGCGTCGTTTTTTACGGCCTGCACGATTTCCGTGTCCTTGCGGATAATGCCTTTCAGAGCATCTACTACTTCTTGCAGGTCTTTTTTGGAAGGCTGATTGCCGAACAGGCTGTTGCGGCGGGCGTTGGCCGCCTCGTACTGGCGCACCAGCAGCTCCCGCTCCTGAATCAGGCGGGCAACTGGGCTGGGCTCCGTAACCGGAACAGATTCAGGAGTTTGAGCCGCGGCGAAGAAGGTAATCAGCAGGAAAAATCCAGAAAGCAAGCGTTGTTTCATGCAGCAAAGTAACAACAGCTTCCTGTTACTCAACCAGCGGCCGGCTGCGGTGCTGGAAGGCAACGGGCCGGCGCTGACCCTGGCGGCGGCGCTGCCACAGAATGTAGCCGAGCAGTCCCGCGCAGAGCAGTGCTAAGCCCACAGCTATCATTTCGTGCTTAGTGCGAACCTGCTCAGCCTCGGCGGCGGCGGCCTGAGCTATCAGCAGACGGGTTTCGCGTTCTACTTCCAGCTTTTCGCGCTCCATCTCCCTGATCTGCAACTCCTCAATCTGGTTTTCCAGGGCGGCGTATTTGCCATTGGTAGCCTCGACGGCCTTCGTTTCTGCCTTGACGCGAGCGGCCTCAACCTGAGCAATATTGGGCAGGGTGCGCTGCCTGACGGCCTGCAGAATTTCGGTGTCTTTGCGGATGATGCGCCGCAACGCCGCATTCACCTGGTTAAGATCTTTTTTGGACGCTTTTTTTCCAAATAGCCCATTGCGCTGAGCACTGGTTTGCTCATAGGCCTGCATCAATTGCTCCCGCTCCCGAATTTCGCGCAGCAGCGGGCCATTAGCCGCGGTGGTTTGCTGGGCCAGCGCTCCATTGCCGCCACCGACCAGCAACAGTAGTAAGAAAAATAAATACCTCTTCAACCTCATATGGCACTATAACGGTGAAGTGCCGCGTGTAGTTTGTGCAGACAGCGGCTTATATAGTAAGCCGCTAATTAGCCCCCAGCGCCGCCACTGGCTGCCGTATTTCGCGGGGCTTGTGCTTGTAGAAGTAAAGAATTAGTAGGGGCAGCAGGGTCAGCTCGGCAATTACCCCGAACAGCAGTGTGAGGCCAATGAGCAGACCCACGTAAAACGTGCCATCGAAGGAGGAAAATAACAGCGTCGAAAAGCCCCCCACGAGTATTAAGGAGGTGACAATAACGGCTTTGCCCGCCATCAGGTACGTGCGCCGCACGGCCAGGAACAAGGTGGGTTCCTTCAGTAATGTCAGCTTTAACTTGCTGATAAAGTGAATGGTATCATCCACGGCAATGCCGAAGGCGATGGTGAAGATGATGCTGGTGCTCACCTTCATGCTCACCCCGGCCAGGCCCATCACGCCCGCCACCACAATGATGGGCACCAGATTGGGTACCAGCACCACGGCCGTCATGCGCAGGCTGCGGAACAACGCCAGCACGATGAGCGTGACCATGACCACGTCGATGCTCATGCCCACGATCATGTCGCGGGTCAGGTTCTGGTTGTTTTTATCGATGAGGTTGGCCGAGCCGGTGAGGCGGGTTTGGAGAATGCTGGCGTCGATATTCTGCGTTAGAAACGTGCGCAGCCTGGCATTGGCCGCGTCGGCGCGAATGCTGCCTACGTCCGGCATGCGGCCCGTAAGGCGGCCTTCGCGGGCGTCGGGCTGCACCAGGGAGCGAAACTCCTGCTTCTTGCGAAACAGCCTGACTTTAGCCACAATACGGCGCAGCTCTGCTTCCGATTCGGGCAAGCGATACTCGGCTACGTCGCCGCCGTTCAGCGCCTTGCGCACCGATTTTATAATCGTGACTGGTGAGGCCACGAAGTTTAGGCCAACCTCCTGGCGCAGATACGTTTCGACGCGCTCAATCTGGCGTAGCACGGCCAGATCGTAGATGGTGCCGCCATTGGCGGGCTTCAAATCCAGCTCGAAAGGCCGAACACCGGCGAAGTGCCGCTCAAAAAAACCGAAGTCCTGGCGCACCGGGTCGCCCTCCGACAAGTCGTCGAGCAGCGCCGAGTTGATGCGCACCTGCATGGCTAAGGCGATGGAGCCGGCAATTAGTAGCCCCCCAAGCCCAAATACCAGCCGCCGCCGCACGAGTACCCAGCGAAATAAGCGGCCCAGCACACCGTCCCAATCATGGCCGTGCTGGCGGGGCACGCGCAACTGGGGCTTGCGCAAGAGTAGGAGCAGAGCGGGCAACAGGGTGAAAGTCAGTACAAAAGCCAGCAGCACCGAAATGCCCGTGAATAGCCCGAAGTTGTGAATGGGCCGAATGGAGCTGGTCATCAGCGTAAAAAAACCGATGCTGGTCGTTAGCGCCGATAGGCCAGAGCCGAAGCCCGATTCACGGATAGTAGTGCGCAGGGCGTCGTTTTTGGTAGCACCGTAGCCCAGCTCTGTCACGTAGCGCGTGATGAAGTGAATGGTATCGGACATGCCCACCGTGAACATAATCACCGGCAGCAGAGCCGTCATCAGGTCAATGCTCACCCCGCAGGCCGACATCAGCCCCAGCCCCCACAAAATGGCCCCCAGCACCACTACCAGCGGCAATACCACGCCCCACCAGGTCCGAAACGTAAACCACAGCAGCCCCGTGACCAGCAGCACCGACAAGCTCATAAATAGAATCATCTCCCGCTGCAACCGGTCCACGAACACGGATTGGGCCACCAGCTTACCGGCTATGTGGTAGTCGCTCGGGGCAAATCCCAGCTGGGTGAGCTTAGTTGTCAGGCTGGTCATCAGCGAGTCGCCGGGGGGCTTTTTCAGGTCGGGCGCGGTCTGCAGTATGACCGTAACGGCGCGTCCGTTGGTCGCGAAAAGGTTGCCCACCAAGCCCGGCGTCTGATAGATGATAGCTGAGTCGGCGGGCAGGCGCGCGGGTTCATCGAGGTGCAGATACGGAATGTTGAACACACCCAGACCTTCCACAATAGGGTTAGTAAGAGTAGTGGGCGAGGTGACTTGCTCCACATAGCGCTGGCGCTGGACAAAGCGCGTAAACGAATCGACGCGGGCCAGAAATGGCGCGTTGAACACGGTGCCGCCGGCCGGCGCTTCCAGGCCAATGAGCACGTAGTCATTATCGTTGCCAAAGCGCTTGGAGTACTGCTCGTAGTAATCCAGGTCGGGGTCGCCGGCGGGGTAGAAGTCGTTGAAGTTATAGTTGAAGCGCAGCTGAGCCACGTAATACACGCTCAGGGCCGACACCAGGGCCAACACCAACAGCGTGAGGTAACTAAGTTTGCGAAGGGGCATTCGGGCTAGATAGGATATACTGAGCATCGGCTCACTTGGTGCTTTGGGTCGCTGTTCGTACTTTAGAAGCGGCGTGAATCAGTAAGAAGGCGTAGCCAAGCCAACCGTGCCCCGCCAGGTTTTGTTTCCTCACTTTTTGCTTCTTCCCCTTTATGAAAAACGCCCTGCTGGCCCTCGCCTTGTTTGCTTTCGTTGGTACCGCCACTGCCCACGAGGGCAAAGACGAGAAGAAGTCCAAGAAAAGCACCGCCGCCAAAACCTGCTCCATGCCCGAGAAAGGCAGCGCCGCCTGCTGTATGAAGAAAGACACCAAAACCGCCGCGGTGAAAGCCGCGCCCGCGCCGGCCGCCGCGCCAGTTGCGAAGTCGCTGTAAAAAGCCAATTACATTGATGCCTTTACAACAAAAAGGGCGCAGTTCTTACAATGAGAATTGCGCCCTTTTTGCTATTTAATCATTCTGATATGCGAGTATTTTATCTGTTACTACCATTGCTGTTCTGTGCCCGTACTGGTAGCGCGTGTAGCTGTATACCCACTACTATGGAAGAAAATTTTAAAAAGGCAGATTATGTAATAAAGGTTCAGGTAGTTTCTTTGGCTGATACACTTCATTTCGACTTATACAGCAACCCTGTTCGTCCGCCTTTCACATATGGTTATAGCCCTAGTTTATTGGTTAATAAAGTGCTTAAAGGCCAGATGAAAGAAGGCGAAATGATTCGAATAATTGCCGCTAATTCAATGTGTAGTTATTATTTCGGCCTTGGGTTATCCTATGTCGTTTTTATTTATGTACATGATAAGGCATTCACCACTTCAGTGTGTAGCAAGAATTTTTTGCAAACCGATAGAAAATCTATGGCAATAGTTAAAAGTTTAAGTCGGAGATAGGGCTCATGAAAATGAGCTTTGGTTAGGGCTAATAATATGGATGGATTTAAGAGTAATCAAAGTTTAAAATATATTAAAGCTTTAGCTATAACTACTGTTTATTGCTACCGTGTATTGTGGTCTGGCAGCTTTAGATGTTATGGTCAGTCTTAAGTACGAAACGGATAGTATGGGTGACTGCATATCGAGTATTACTGGCTATGATCTATGTTTTATGTTGAAAGTATATCCAACTACTAGTATTATCTGTTGTTTGTTAGCAATGGGATTACTGGCTTGGAAACAAGCCCTTAAAAGGTAGCTGAACCTGCATAGTAGATGGGCAGAGATGAATGTAAAATCTATATCCACTCCTTGTTTCCTTGACCATTATTTCTCGAATATTATATGAAAGACGAAGAAACCGGATACCAAAACCTCTCAGCCGCCGATGTTGACCGCATCATAGAAATGGGCTGGGAAGACCGCACGCCTTTCGAGGCCATCGAAGCACAGTTTGGCCTCGCGGAGAAAGACGTTATTGCCCTCATGCGGAAGATGATGAAGGCGTCCTCGTTCAGGATGTGGCGCAAGCGTATGGCTGGCCGTAGCACCAAGCATCTGGCGTTGCGGGCCGATGGAATGGATGGCTTCAAGAGCAATCAGCAGCGCGCTATTTCGCTGAATAAGATCAGCAAGCGGTAGCTTGATGCGATTTATCTTAAAGGTGTCTGAGTATCGTACACGCCGCACTACGCAATAATGCCCAAAATCGAGATTGTCACGACGATCAACGCTCCCCAGCAAATCTGTTTTCAGTTAGCCCTAAGCGTTGATCTGCACACTATCTCCACTCGCCAAACGCAAGAAGAAATCGTGGCGGGAGTGCGAACTGGCATCCTACAACTAGGGGATAGTGTTACGTTTCGAGCGCGCCACTTCGGTATTTGGCAGACGTTAAGCAGCAAAATCACCGAATTTAAAGCGCCTATTTATTTTTGCGACGTCATGCAAAAAGGAGCATTTAAGTCGATGCGTCATGAGCATTACTTCCAACCCAGCGGCGCAGTGACTATTATGCGTGACGTGTTTGAGTTCGAGTCACCCTTGGGGCACTTGGGGAAATTGGTCGATGCGCTGATACTGAAACGATATCTGCGAAAGTTTTTGCGGGAACGATGCAATGTGGTGAAGCAATATGCTGAGAGCGGAGCTTGGCGAGAAGTTCTGTCTGTTCCAACTTCAGTATCTTGAACCAAGGAAAGTCAAAAACAGAAAAGCCGCCCCAAACCGGGCGGCTTTTTCTATTTTTGACAACTCGACCTCTCCGCACCTCTTTCAAGCCAGCTTCGGCGGGCGCTATTCTTCTCATGCAGCAGTACCTCGACCTCGTTCGTCATATCCTCGACCACGGCACCCCCAAAACCGACCGCACCGGCACCGGCACGCTCTCGGTATTCGGCTACCAGATGCGCTTCGATCTGGCCCAGGGCTTTCCGCTGGTTACCACCAAAAAAGTCCACCTCAAAAGCATTATCCACGAGCTGCTGTGGTTTCTGCGCGGCGACACCAGCAATACGTCGCTGGAAGAAGTGGGCGTGAGCATCTGGCGGGAGTGGGCCGACGCCAACGGCAACCTGGGGCCCATCTACGGCAAGCAGTGGCGCAGCTGGTCCGCGCCCGACGGCCAAAGCATCGACCAAATAGCCGAAATGGTGCGCCTGCTGCGTGAGCAGCCCGACTCGCGGCGCATGGTGGTATCGGCCTGGAACGTGGCCGACCTGCCCCTGATGCGCTTAACGCCCTGCCACGCCCTGTTTCAGTTTTACGTGGCCGACGGCAAGCTTTCCTGCCAGCTTTACCAGCGCTCCGCCGACGTGTTTTTGGGCGTGCCCTTCAATATTGCCTCCTACGCCCTGCTCACGCTGATGATGGCCCAGGTAACCGGCCTGCAGCCCGGCGAGTTCATCTGGACCGGTGGCGACACACACTTATACTCCAACCACCTGGAGCAGGCCCGCCTGCAGCTCACGCGGCTGCCGCGCCCGCTGCCCCAGCTGCGCCTGAACCCGGCCGTGACCGAACTATTCGGCTTTCAGTATGAGGACTTTACCCTCGAAAATTACGAGCCGCACCCAGCCATTAAGGCACCCGTAGCCGTATAGGCGGTTAGCTGCTCATCGCGTAAGGCAGTCCTGCTGAGCAGCGCGACGCCTCTCGCGTGCCCGCGTCGCAATGGTATCCCTGCCGGTCAGCACGCGAGAGGCGTCGCGCTGCTCAGCAGGAGGTTCTTATATGAATGTCGAATAACATTCGGCAACGAGGAATTTATTTGCTTGGACACACGTAGCCTATCAAGCCAGTCAAATCTGCCCCCCGGCATCCGTCAACTTTAGAAGTAGTAAGTACGATGAAGCGTAGCGCCGCGAGCTTGAAGCACAAAGGATTTCTGCTGCTCATGGGGGGCTTATGGCTGGCCCTGATGGTGCCGGTGCCCGCTGCCCTGGCCCAGGGCAGCTACAACCGCTGGACCGCCCAGCCGCCCGCCACTATTGAGCCCTTACAAAAGAAAGTACGAGCAGCTAAGCCCCAACCGGCTGCGGCTCCTGATACCACTGAGCAGCCTCGCGTAGCCCAGTCTAAGCTGCTCAAGCGCGGCTTGGGCAGCCGCATGCGCCAGGGGCAATCATTGCTTGAAGACAGTATTTCAATGGTATTCTTCTCCCAAAATAGTCGCTACCCAGCGCCGGCCGTGCAGGCTCGGGCCGAGGCAAAGGTGGTTATCAGGCTGCAAGTGGCACCGAATGGTCGGGTTAGTCGGACGTCGGTAGTCGCCCTGACACCGGTATCCAACCCATATCGCGATGGACCAGTGCCCGCGCCTGCCCTCCAGGCCCTCGCCGACGAGGCCCAGCGGGTATTCCGAATGCTGCGTTTTGAGCCTGGTCCGCAGACCTCAGAAGAGGATTTGAGCGCGAACTTCTCTATTCAATAAGGCTTTCTGTCTAGCTTAATTTATTGTATTTATAACAAAAAAAGCCCTAATATAAAGTTTTTGGAGGGTAATAATATTTATTTAATATAATTTTTTATATAAAGGCAAATTATAGAAATTGGCAATCCAAGCATACTAAGTCTTTCGTAACTGCCCGCGTGATTACCCGCGACTATTTTTCATTTTACGCTGCCGAAACCGAGCAAAGTGTACTGACGCGTCGGCATCGCGCATGGGTAGCACTCTATGCCTTGGCCGCCGGACAGGGGCCACGGGCTGAGGTACTGGGCCTGAATGAAGTAACGGAGGCCGATTTGCTGGAGTTTGAGGCTAGCTGGCGTCAACTCAAGCGGCACAATACCCCTCAGCTAACTCGATAATCTGCTTCCCACAGCTGTAGCTTCGTGTACAAAGGGTAAGGTTCAGCAGCAAAGGTCGTTTCGCCTATTTGCCGGATGGATCGCAGCGAAGCCACGTTGGCGGTAAATACTGCCTCGGCTGTCAGTAGCTCTTCAGCCAAATAAAGCCCTTCTTCGGTAGGTAAGCCCTGTAGTTGAGCCGTGCGCAGCAAATGAGTGCGGCGCACGCCGGCCACGCAACCCGTGCTAAGAGTCGGCGTGTAAAGACAGCCGTTCTTAAACCAGAAAATAGCGGCTGCTCCTGCTTCGGCTACGTGACCGGCACTATCTAGCAGAATAATCTCATCGAGACCACGGGCCGCCCGTTCGCGGGCTGCAAGCACGTACGTCAGCGCATGGGGGCCTTTGCAAAAGCTCAGCGGTGAGAGGTGGGTGTGCACTTGCTGGCTGAAATCGGCTCGTGCACCAGTGGGTGCGGTCGGCTCGTAGGCCACGGCCGTAATCAGGTAGTCGGCGGCGACGGTGGCGGGCGTGTAGAGCCCCGCGCCCGCCCGCCACAGCTGCAGGCGCAGGCGGGCCGCTTTCAGGCCCTGAGTGGCCACCACTTGCTTAAAAATGCCCCCCAGACCTTCCAGGGTAGATAATTCGATCGGTAGAGTCAGCTGAAGCGCCGCCGCCGCCGCCTGCACCCGGTTCAGGTGATAGGCGAGCAGGCGCACCCCGCCATCGGTCCAGATCAGCGTTTCAAAAAAGCCGTCGTTGTAAAACAGGCCCCGATTGGGCAGGGGCAGCGCGAAGGCGGCTTCCTCGCGAAGCTGGCCGTTGAAGATGAGGTAAGACAAACCAGGCGAATGGATGAAAAGTAAGCGCGGAGCCATGTGGTACTACCACTTTGGGCGATAATTATTACAGCAACGAGAACCGCTTGCCGGGCAGGGCTTTCACAACGCCCCGAAACTCCAGTCCCAACAGCAGGCTGGCCGCCTGATTGACGGGCAGCTGCGCTTTCCAACTAAGGTTATCCAGCAGCTCTTCCTGCAACGCCAGCACCTGAATGAGCTTAAACTCTTCCGCCGAAAAATCATCCGCGTCGTAGGTGGCTGGGGAACGTTTTTTGCCGGTTTGGTGCAGGGCCTCATCCCAATTCAGCAGTTCCTCCAGGTCACGGGGCTCGGCATACATGGCTGCTTTGTTGCTTTTGATCAGATGATTACAGCCTTCCGACGTGTCGGTGCCCAGGTTGCCGGGTACGGCCAGCACGTCGCGGTTGTAGCTCAGCGCAATTTCGGCCGTGATGAGCGCGCCACCCTTGCGGGCCGCTTCCACGACCACGGTGCCATCGGAGAGGCCGGCGATAATGCGGTTGCGGGCCGGGAAATTGTAGCGGTCGGGCTGGGTACCGAAGGGAAACTCGGTGAGCAGGCCGCCCTGGGTGAGCATTTTCTCGGCCGTTTTGCGGTGGGCGGCGGGGTAAATAATATCCAGGCCCGTGGCCATGACGCCGATGGTCTCCAGCCCTTCCTGCAAAGCGGCGCGGTGGGCCGTGATATCAATGCCATACGCCAGTCCGCTGACCACTAACGCATTATGGGTTACCATGCCCTGCACGATGCGCTCGGTTTGCTCCCGACCATAGTCGGTGGCCTTGCGGGTGCCGACCAGAGCTACCGTTTTGGGATGGTTGAGGTCGGCGGTGCCTTGATAGTAGAGCAGGGCCGGCGCGTCGGGAATGGTTTTGAGGCGACTGGGGTAGCGCTTGCTGGTATAAAATAACAGCTGTACGCCATCCTTCTCGGCCCGACGCAGGGTGGTTTCGGCCAGGTTAAGTGCTTTACCCCGCTCCGAGCCCGTGAGCGTAGCCACCGTCGTGTTGCCGACGCCCGGAATCTTGCGCAGCTTGCCGGGGGGCAAATGCAGGACGTTTTTGGCCGAGCCGCCATAGCTCATTAGCTGGCGGGTGAGCTGAGGACCAATTCCGGGAAAAAGGGTGAGGGCGACTTCGTAGAATAGCGTATCGTCGGCGGACATGAAGTGATAATCGGAGATAGGAGCGAGGAGAGGATAGGGAATCTGCCCAATCAATAACAATGCAGAACAGAGTGATTTGGTAATAATTAGAACGTCATGCTGAGCACGGCGAAGCATCTCTATGAGTAGTAAACTCAGCGAAGCGGGAGAGATGCTTCGACTCCGCTCCGCGGCGCTCAGCATGACTACCTTTAATAAATCATATAGCCAATTACTGTGCTTTGCTGATAGCGTCCAGCTCCTTCTTCATCGTCACCATAAACTTGCGAATCTTCTCCAAGCTCTGAATCACGTCGATTTTTTCCTTGAGCTGGGGGCCTTTTTGCTTCATCAAATCCCGCGCGCCGGGGATGGTGTAGCCGCGCTCCTTCACCAGATGGTAGATGGTGCGGAAGATGTCGATGTCCTGGGGTGTGTAGAGGCGGTTGCCCTTTTTGCTCTTGCGGGGGCGCAATTCTTCAAACTCCGTTTCCCAGAAGCGAATCAGCGAGGGCGCGACGTTGAATTGCGCGGCCACCTCGCCGATGGTGAAGTACTGCTTTTCGATGTCGCGTTCTTTGTAGGGCATGGGGCGAAGTAGGGGCGCGTCGCAACGCGCCTGGCGAAAAAGCAATAAAGGGCCGGCTACGGCAAACTACAACGGGTGCGTTGCGACGCGCCCCTACGTTTCGGTTTACAACCCAAGTCGGCTAACTTTGTCGAAAGCTAATCTCGTCTGAAAGGCGAAAAGTAGCCAAAATTCAGCCAGCCGCCAACTTTCTGGTGGTGCTATTCCATCGTTCAACGACGGGCGCGTGCCACGCGCCCCTACCGCCATGTCACTGCCAACCGCCAGCTCCGTCCGTCAGCAATTCCTCGATTTCTTCGCTTCCAAAGGCCACCACATCGTACCCTCGGCGCCCATTGTGGTGAAGGACGACCCGACGCTGCTGTTCATCAACTCGGGCATGGCCCCGTTCAAGGATTATTTCCTCGGCAACAAGCCCGCGCCCTTCAAACGCATCGCTGATACGCAGAAATGCCTGCGCGTGTCGGGCAAGCACAACGACCTGGAAGAGGTAGGCTACGATACCTACCACCACACCATGTTCGAGATGCTCGGCAACTGGTCGTTTGGCGATTATTTCAAGAAAGACGCCGTTGCCTGGGCCTGGGAGCTGCTCACCGACGTGTATAAGCTGCCCAAAGACCGCCTCTACGTTACCTATTTTGAAGGCGATAAAGGCGACGGCCTCGGCGCCGATACCGAGACCCAGGAACTGTGGCGGCAGTACGTGGCCGAGGAGCGCATTATGCCCGGCAACAAGAAGGATAACTTTTGGGAAATGGGCGATACCGGCCCCTGCGGCCCCTGCACTGAAATTCACATCGACCTGCGCGACGAGGCCGAAGTAGCCCAAAAATCGGGGCGGGAGCTGGTGAATAACGACCATCCGCAGGTAGTCGAAATCTGGAACAACGTGTTCATGGAATTCCAGCGCCTGGCCGATAAGTCGCTGGTGAAGCTGCCGGCTCAGCACGTCGATACGGGCATGGGCTTCGAGCGCCTTATGATGGCCGTGTCGGGCGTAAAATCGAACTACGACACCGACGTTTTCCAGCCCCTGATTCAGTTCATTGCCAAGGAGGTAGGCCTGGAATACCACGGCACGGCCCCGGCCACCGTGAACGACCAGCCCGCCACGGAGAATGAAAAAACGGACATTGCCATCCGCGTAATCGCCGACCATATCCGCACCATCAGCTTCACCATTGCCGACGGCCAGTTGCCCAGCAATGTGAAGGCCGGCTACGTGATTCGCCGCATTCTGCGCCGCGCCGTGCGCTATGCTTTCTCGTCGCTGAATCAGAAGCAGCCCTTCCTATACAAGTTGGTGCCCGTGCTGGCTGACCAGATGCGTAATATTTTCCCCGAGCTAAAGCAGCAGCAGCAATTTGTGCAGCGCGTGATTGAGGAGGAAGAAATTGCCTTTTTGAAGACTCTGGAAAACGGTCTGCGCCGCCTGGATGCCTTGGAAGCAACTGCTAAAGCCAACGGCAACCGCATCGACGGTGCCACGGCTTTTGAGCTGTCGGATACCTTCGGCTTCCCCCTGGACCTTACCGCTCTCATTGCCCGCGAAAAGAGCCTGACCGTGGATGAGGAAGGCTTCAAGAAAGAACTGGAAGCCCAGAAAAGCCGCTCGCGCAACGCTCAGGAGGCCGAGCAGAGTGACTGGACCATCGTAACCGAATCGGAGGAGCAGCCCGCATTTGTGGGCTACGACTTGGAGGAAGCGCCGGCCCGCATTCTGCGCTACCGCCGCACCGACCGCAAAGGCAAAACCGAGTATCAGGTCGTACTCGACCAAACGCCGTTCTATGCGGAGTCTGGGGGGCAAATTGGCGACACGGGGTATCTGGAGTCGGACTTGTCGAAGGTGCGGGTGATTGACACGAAAAAGGAAAATGACCTGATCGTGCACACTATGCTGGATTTGCCCGAAGACCTGAGCGCCGAGTTCATCGGCCGCATCGACCACGCCCGCCGCGACCAAATCCGCCGCAATCATACGGCTACGCACTTGCTGCAAGCCGCTCTGCGCGAGGTAGTAGGCCCCCACGTCGCCCAAAAAGGCTCGTTAGTAAACGAAAAGCTCCTGCGCTTCGACTTCAGCCACTTCACCAAAGTAACCGACGACCAGCTGCGCCAGGTGGAAACGCTGGTAAATGAGCGCATCCGCCAGCAAATCCCGCTGGATGAGCGCCGCAACGTGCCTATTGCCGAGGCGAAAGAGCTGGGCGCCACGGCCTTATTCGGGGAGAAATACGGCGACTTCGTGCGCGTCATCACCTTCGACCGGGACTTCTCCGTGGAACTCTGCGGCGGTACCCACGTGCGCACCACCGGCGACATCGGCTTCTTCAAAATCACTTCTGAGTCGGCGGTAGGAGCCGGCGTGCGCCGCATCGAAGCCGTAACGGCCGAGGCTGCCGAAGCTTACGTGAACCAGCAGCTAGATTTGCTTCAGCAGGTGCGCGAGGCACTGGGCAACCCACAACATTTGCTGACCAGCATCGAAAAGCAAACGGAAGAAATTGCTGGCCTGCGCAAGCAGATTGAGCAGTTTGCCTTGCAAAGCATCAATCAGCAAAAGGACCAGCTTGCGGCCCAAGTAAAGTCGTTGAACGGCGTGAACTTCCTCGCCGCTCAGGTACAGGCCAACTCGGCAGACGGATTGAAAACATTAGCTTTCAACCTGCGTCAAGCTGTGCCCAATCTCGTATTGGTACTAGGCGCTGAAATAGACGGAAAGCCTCAATTGGCGGTAATGCTGGCCGATGAATTAGCTGCGGGGGGCAAATTAAATGCTTCCACGCTGGTGCGCGAGCTGGCCAAGGAAATTCAGGGCGGCGGTGGCGGTCAGCCGTTCTTCGCTACGGCTGGCGGGAAGAACGTGGCTGGTCTTGGCGCGGCTATTGGGAAGGCGGAGGAGCTTATAGCTAATAATAGAGACCTTAAGATAGACCTTATGCCTGATTACCCTCTCTAGAATACTATGGAAGAAGTATTAGTAATACTTACCAGGTATGGCCCAGCTTTAAGTGCAGTCGGTGCAGCAGTAGCTTTTGTTTGGACAATCATTCAATTTCTGTCTGTTCGAGGACGTGAGGCGAAAACAAGGGAGTTTGAAGTTTTTCATCGGTTGATAAAGGAATTAGTCGAACCACCATCCGCTGATGGCTCATTGTATGTAGATCGACAATGCGCAATTATGTTTGAGTTGAGATTTTTTCCGCGCTATTATCCGTTTACAAAAAGAACGTTACTTGGGTTGAGGAGCAGATGGTCAAAACTGGAAGGGGTTTATGATCGACTCATAGACGAATTGGATATTACAATAGGCTGTATAGACGACCATCCGCCTAAATTCCAGCGATTATTTAAGAAAAAGAGCTACTGAATTTCGACGCTTTAACTTGATTGCTATATGCGAATCACATTCGAAGTACCCGACAATCGCGCCGAGTTCATTCTGGAATTGCTACGCAGCCTGCCGTTCGTGAAAAATCCGCGTTCTAAGCCTGCTTCGAAAGCTGCTCAGATGGACACCACCGAATACCTGTTAGCTTCGCCAGCCAACGCTGAGCACTTGCGCGAGTCACTCGCACAGCTACAGCGGGGACAAACGGTACAGGTAGCTATTCCGGTGGAGTGAGAAACGTAGTTTTCTCAGCGAATTCCTTTGAGCATTACCAATACTGGCAGGAGACCGACCAAAAAATTCTGCGCAAGCTCAATCAATTGCTACGTGAGTGTCAGCGAATGCCTTTCGCGGGAACCGGCAAGCCCGAGCCGCTGAAAGGTGAGTTGGCAGGGCTGTGGTCGCGGCGCATCACCCAGGAGCACCGTTTAGTATACAGGGTCGACTCAACTAATGTGTTCGTAGCTTCCTGCCGCTACCACTACGAGAAATAAAAGGTAGTCAGCGTGTCCTACCTTCGCATTATAAATCAGCGCAATCAGCTGTAAAATCAGCGTAAATCTGCGATTCATGGACGAAGCAATAAAATCGAAATACCAGCCTGTTATCGGCCTGGAAGTGCACGCGCAGCTGCTCACGCACAGCAAAATGTACTCGTCGGACGAGAATGAGTACGGCGCGCTGCCCAATCATAACCTGTCGGTTATCACGCTGGGCCACCCCGGCACGCTGCCGCGGGTGAATTACTCGGCCGTGGAGTTTGCCATGAAAATGGGCCTGGCTACCAACTGCCAGATTACCCGCGACAACCTGTTTGCCCGCAAAAACTACTTCTATCCCGACCTGCCCAAGGGCTACCAGATTACCCAGGATAAAACCCCCATCTGCACCCAAGGCCACGTCCCGATTCGGCTGAGTGATGGCACCACGCGGGAAATCGGGGTGACGCGCATTCACATGGAGGAAGACGCGGGCAAGAGCATGCACCTGGCGGGTGAGGTGGAAACGCTGGTGGATCTGAACCGCGCCGGCGTGCCGCTGATTGAGATTGTGTCGGAGCCGGACATTCGCAACGCGGAGGAAGCCTACGCTTATCTGGCCGAAATCAAGAAGCTGGTGGTGTACCTGGGCATTTGCGACGGCAACATGGAGGAAGGCTCCCTGCGCTGCGACGCCAATATTTCGGTGATGCTGCACGGGGCCGATAAGTTCGGTACCAAGGTAGAGGTGAAGAACATGAACTCCTTTCGCAACGTGCAGCGGGCCATCGAGCACGAGATCGAGCGGCAGATTGCCATCCTGGAAGCCGGCGAAACCATCGACAGCGAAACGCGCGGCTTCGACGCGGCCACGGGCACGACCAGCGGGCAGCGGAGCAAGGAGACGATGAACGACTACCGCTACTTCCCCGAGCCGGATTTGCCCCCCGTGGTCGTTGACGATGCCTGGCTGCACCGCGTGCAGGCCGAGTTACCGGCCCTGCCCCAGCAGCTCTACGCCCGCTTCACCGGCGAACTGGGTTTGTCAGACTACGACGCCTCGGTGCTCACCGATCAGAAGGAAGTAGCCTTGTACTTCGATGAGCTGACCCGCTTGACGACCAACGCCAAAGCCGCCGCCAACTGGGTGATGGGTCCGGTGAAATCGTACATGAATGAGCGTGCTTTGCCCTTGGCCGAGTTTCCACTGACCACGCAGCACCTGGCCGATATTATTCAGCTTATCGACGAGAATAAGATCAGCCACTCGGTCGCCTCCAAGCAGCTTTTTTCATATTTGCTGGAAAACCCCGACAAAAGTGCCGCCCAGGCCGCCCAAGAGCAGAACCTACTGCAGGAATCGGACGAGGCGGGCTTGCTGGCGATGGTCGAGCAGGTATTGGCGGCCAACCCCGGCAAAGTAGCCGAGTACCGCGCCGGCAAGAAAGCCCTGACCGGCATGTTTATGGGCGAGTTGATGAAGCTGACCGGCGGCAAGGCTGACCCAAAAGTTGCCAATCAGCTGCTGCGCCAGAAGCTTGACGCCTAGCGTGTGAGTTTAAGGAGAGGAGACACAACTATGTGTCTCTACCTCGTTCTAGCTTTTAAGTGTCAGCTTAGCGGAAACTCGGGGTTACGCGAGGAACCTCAGCCGTTTAAATCGGTTTAGAGTGAATATTCCCTGGTCTGATCAGGATTTTTAACGGAGAGAATGAAGAAAATGAAGAGTATTCTGCTAATAACTGCCGTGCTGGGCATGGCTAACGCTTGTAATCGGGCCACGGCCCCAACCTCTGATACCGCTAACGGCGGTAATGGGGAGAGCTACCAAGTGAGTGGGCAGCTAACGAATGCTCCGGCGGGCACCAAAGTGTACCTCGCTGAGCTGGGCGAAACGCAGTTTATTTCCCGCGATACGGCCACCGTTGATGAGAAAGGCGCTTTCACTATGAAAGGCAGCGTGCCTGAAGCCGGCCTGTATCAGCTTAAAACGGACGATGCCAACCAGGTGCTGCTGGCTCTCAACAATGGCAGCCAGGTGCAGGTAAGCGGGGATGCTACCCAACTAAGCACCAGCTACACGGTAAAAGGCTCGCCCGATTCGGAGCTGCTTCAGCGTCTGATGCGCGAGCTGGACAAAACCAAAAAAACGGTGGAAAGCCTGGGCGAGCGTTACAATCAGGCGGCGCAAGCGGGCCGCGAGGATACGATGCGGGCCATTAGAGAGCGTTTCACCACGGTGCAGGCCCGCAATATTGCTGGTATCAAGAACTTAGTGCGGCAAAATCCGAACTCGGTGGTGTCGGCTTTCGTGGTGGGGAGCGTGCTGAATCCGGATGAGCAGTTTCCGTTCGCTGATTCCATGGCGGCGCAGTTCAAGAAGACCCTGCCTGACTCGCGCTACACGCAGTCGTTGGTGACGCGGCTGGACGTGCTGCGCCCCACGGCCGTAGGCGTGGTAGCCCCCGATATCAAGCTGGCCTCGCCCACTGGTGCGCCCGTGGCGCTGAGCAGCCTGCGCGGCAAGTACGTGCTGATTGACTTCTGGGCTTCGTGGTGCGGCCCATGCCGGCAGGAAAACCCCAACGTGGTACGTATGTACAATAAGTACAAAAGCAAAGGCTTCGAGATTTACGGCGTCTCCTTCGACCAAGATAAAACCAAGTGGGAGAAAGCCATTGCCAAAGACGGCCTTACCTGGACGCACGTTTCGGATCTGAAAGGCTGGGAAAGCGCTGCCGGCCAAACCTATGGCGTGAAATCAATTCCTCAAACGCTGCTGCTGGATCCGCAGGGCCGCATCATCGCCAAAAACCTACGCGGCGCGGAGCTGGAAGAAAAGCTGAAGTCAGTGCTGGCTGCTAATTAAGGTTCTGAACTGTCATAGATAAAAAGTCCCCCAGAGGATTTCTGGGGGGCTTTTTATGTCTTCTGGAAAAGGCGGTCATGCTGAGTTTGTCGAAGCATCTCGCGGGTTTAACAGGATTACCAATCAGACATCAGCACGCGAGATGCTTCGCGCTGCTCAGCATGACCGCCTGTATTTATTATGAATGATCAAACCGCGTTCTAACTCAAAAACATACGCTGCATAGCTTGCCAGAGGAGCTTTTTGCGGCTGGTATCTTCCTCTAATAACTCGATTTCGGCGGCGGGCAGGTAGGCCACATCATTTACCAGCAGCACAGGCTCATAAAGCTGCGTCTTGTACACGGCCACATCGAGCAGGTTTTTGCCGAAGCCAATGATCTGCTTGGCGGCCAGCTTCTGACGCAACGTGCTCAGGGCCACGGGTAAATTTGATTCCACGTTTATCAGCACCACATCTTCCACAATCAGGCGGATAGCCTTGAGCAGGTTGTTCAGAAACACGTTTTTGGGCAGCCGCCGAAACCGCTCCGGGTCCATGCGCACGATGATAACAAGGCCGTTGGCATTGCTGCCCAAGGTGGAATAAGGCGTTTCGGTAAGTGGCGGGGCCGTACGCTGCGGCTGGTCCGGCACGGGTGGGACAGGCGGAGCAGGAGCAGGGCTTGCCGGAGCCGCAACAGCAGGCGTGGGGGGCAAATTCAGCCCGGCTAAGGAAGGCAGCTTCGCGGGCGCAACCGGCTTCACCGCCACAGGTGGAGCAGATACAGGCGGTGCCGGTACTGCGGGCGGCGAAGGAAGCTGGGGGGCAAAAACGGGCGCTACCATAGCCGCAACAGGCTCAGCGGCAGCAGGTGCCGCAGTAGCTACTGCGGGTAGCTGGGGGGCATTTTCAGCCGCCTCCGCCACCACGTACAGGGATACGTTGGTATAGAAGTTCTGAAAAAAAGCCAGCGATGCCTCGTGCATGGGTGAGTGGTGAAGTGGTGAGTGGTGAGTGGTGAGATGGCAAAGAACGAAGCACATTGCTCACTGTCCATTGCTCACTATTCATTCTTCATTAAGCAACGCGTCTTACTCCAACTCAAAAATCGCCTTTAGCTCGGTGGCCTCTTCGGGCTTCATGCGGCCACCGAGTACCAGGCGCAATTGCCGCCGCCGCAGCGCCCCATCGTATAGTTTAATTTCCTCTTCCGTTTCGGCCACGGCTTCCGGCACGTCAATCGGGCGGCCCGATTGATCCACGGCCACGAAGGTGAAGAAGGCTTCGTTAGATTTGATTTTGGTGCCCGTCGGGATGTCCTCGGCCCACACGTTGATGTGTACTTCCATCGACGAGCTGAACGAGCGCGTCACCTGGGCCTGCAAGGTCACCACGTTGCCGAGGCGAATGCCAGAGCTGAACGATACATTGTCCACGGAAGCCGTCACGACGATGCGGTTGGAGTGTTTCTGGGCCGAAATAGCGGCGGCAATGTCCATCAGGTGCATCATGCGGCCGCCCATCAGGTTGTTGAGCGTATTGGTATCGTTGGGCAGCACCAGCTCGGTCATATTCACGAACGAGTCTTTGACGGGCTTCTGTTTACGCATTGGGGTAGTGATAATAGGCGTATGAAGCCGCGAAGATAGGTGCCCGGAGCGGGTATGCCCACCATTTAGCCGCAAAACGGGTGCTAAGGCTTTGCCAAAAGAGCTTTCAATTTTTCCTCAATAGGCCCTAAGTCTCTGCCTCTTTCCAGCACGATACCTTGCTTATCCAGCAGTAAATAAGTAGGAAACCCTGTGATGTTATATTGCTCAATCACGCCTTTATCTCCTTTTAGCTCCGAAAGCTGGGTCCAGTTGGCCTGATGCTTCCGAATGGCTGCCATCCACAATTTCTTATCGTCGGCCGCTTCCATTCCAATGCCAACTACCGCCAGTTCACGAGCATACTGAGACTGTAAGGCTTTAAGGTGAGGCATTGCCCTGATGCAGGGGCCGCACCAGTGTCCCCAGAAATCGAGCAGCACGTACTGGCCCTTAAAGCGGTCAAGCGATACGGCTACCCCGGCAGTATCGGGCATGGTAAAGCCCGGCACCGGCCGACCTACGATGGGCTGATTTTTCAGTATTAATAAGCGGCGCGCCACTTTCTGACCCTGCGGGCTAGCCTGCACACTCGCCGATAAGCCGCGCAGCAGTTGTTCGTATTCAGCGGTAGGTTTGTCGTCGTAAATGGCTTGCAAGTACAGCAGGTTGGCGCTGGTGCGGCTCTGCGGGTGAGCTTTTATAAAATTAAGAGTAGGTCGCTGCGCCAACTGCCGCAAAGCAAGCATGGAATCAGGATGAGCGACCATTCGCTGATTAAATTTCCAACCAATCTGTTGATTGTATTGTGTAAGCAAAGCATTCTCAGGAGTGCCTACTATTGTCAGCTGGGCTGGCTTATTTATTGAGCCCGTGGCTGTTAGCTTGCCTGGCTCATGCCAGAATTGTGTAAAGCGCGGACCAGCGATATATAGAGTGAAAGTGCCGTCGTCGCTGGGGTGCGCTACGTAGCTGAAACGATCATTAATGGCGCGCACCGTATCCTGATGCGACTTGCCATCACGTTCATAAGAGAATACTATGGCCTTGTTACCAAGCCCTTTAATATTGCCCGTAACCTGGCAGGGGCGGGGCTTATGAGCAAAAGAGGGCGCGATGGCTACACCAAACAGTGCGAAAAGAATACCGTATTTAAGCATAATAGAATGGCCATAGAAAAGATTTAAGAATAAATATAGGTGGTTAAATATGGTATACTATAACGTTCTTTTATTCGGCCAGCTTACCCACCCCAGCCGGCCCGGCCCAGCAGCGGCACAAACCGAAACTCCTCGAATATCTCCCGCGAAAACTCATCCTCGCTTTCCCTCACCACGCGCATCATGCGCTGCGCCTGCGCATCACCCACCGGAATAACCAGCGCGCCGCCCACGCGCAGCTGCCGCAGCAACGGCCGCGGAATAGTAGGCGAGCCAGCCGTCACCAGAATCTTGTCGAAGGGCGCTTGCTCGGGTAGGCCCAGCGAACCGTCTCCGCAGACCAGATGAGCGTGCTGATGCAAAGCGGTCAGGCGCTTACGGGTACCTTCAAATAATACCGGATTGTACTCAATGCTGTAGACGTGGGGCGTGAGCTGGAGCAGCACGCAGCACTGATAGCCCGAGCCGGTGCCTATTTCCAGTACCTTGTCGTGGGGTGCTAAGCGGAGCAGCTCGGTTTGGTAAGCTACCGTGTAGGGCTGCGAGATGGTCTGGCCTTCGCCAATCGGGAAGGCCTTGTCCTGATAGGCGTGGGTCTGAAAAGCCGGCGCGAAAAAAAGGTGACGCGGCACGGTGCCCAAGGCCGCGAGCACCCGGTCGTCGCAAATGCCCTTGCGGCGAAGCTCTTCCACGAGGGCACGGCGTAGGCCGCGGTGCCGGTAGCTGTTAGCGTCCATGAGATGAATACGGGATAGGTAGGGGCAGGAGGCCGGAAAATTCCGCTTTAATGCTCTACCTTTGACTACTCCGAGAGAAAGCAAAATTGCCCCCCAACGCAGCTCTGACGGCGAAATTACGCTTTCGTCGCCATTGCCACCCCACCACCTATTGTTGCCGGCCCGCGAGGTCCGGCTTGCTTGTCCGCCCTTGATTCGTACCATCCAAAAGCTGAAGCTGATAGGCGCCGACTTCGGTGCGGCCCTCCTGGCATGGATATGTTTTTTTCTGCTGCGCAAATACCTGCTCAGCGAAATCAATGCGGGCTACGTTTTCACTGAAAGCGTACTATTCTCGCTCACCGGCTCGGCCCTCGTTATTGCCTCCTTCTGGCTTGTCCTCTATGCCCTGATTGGGGAGTACCGCGACATTTTTCGTAAATCCCGCCTGGCTGAAATCATCGGGCTGGCGCGGGTATCAGTGATTGGGGCGATTGTTATTTTCTTCACTTTCCTGCTCGATGACGAAGGCGTAAGCAGCTACCAGCTCTATTATAAGACAATTTCGGCGTACTTCCTGCTGCATTTCTTTATCACGGCGGTGCTGCGTACCTGGGCCGTGAGCAGCGTGCAGAAGCTGGTGCGCGGTGGGGTAATCTCATTTAATACTCTGCTGGTCGGCTCCAACGCCCTGGCCCACGATACCTACCACGAGCTGGCGCGTACCAGTCGCCATCTGGGCCTCAAACTCGTCGGATTTACGCCCGTGGGCGACACCATAGATGAGGCCCTGGCCGCCGCCCTGCCCCGCCGCGGCAGCTACCAGCGCCTGCCGGCTCTCATCCGGGCCCTGCACATCGAGCAGGTGGTCATTGCCATCGAGCCCAGCGAGCACCGCATGATTCAGGAGCTGCTGGCGCTGCTGGAAGGCACGACCGCCCGCGTGAGCGTGCTGCCCGACCTCTACCAGATGCTGCTGGGCTCGGTGAAGGTAAATCACCTGTTTGGCACTCCCCTTATCGAGATAAAGCAGGATTTGCTGCCGCTGTGGCAACAGATTTTGAAGCGACTGATCGATGTAGTCGGCTCAGGCTTGTTTTTGCTGCTGGCCTGGCCGGGGTATGCCATTACGGCCGTTATGGTTAAGCTATCCTCGCCGGGGCCCGTCTTTTATGCGCAGGAGCGCATCGGGCACCACGGGGTGCCGTTTCGGATATATAAGTTTCGCTCCATGTATGTGGACGCTGAAGATTGCGGCCCCGCCCTCAGTTCCGACCGCGACCCGCGCATTACGCCCTGGGGCCGCTTTATGCGCAAGGTGCGCCTCGACGAGCTGCCCCAGTTCTGGAACGTGATTAAGGGCGATATGAGCATCGTGGGACCGCGCCCGGAGCGTCAGTTTTTTATCAACCAGATTACCAAAATTGCCCCCCATTACCGCCATCTGCACCGCGTCCGTCCCGGCCTGACCTCGCTGGGCCAGGTGAAGTACGGCTACGCCGAAACCGTTCCGCAAATGGTCGAACGCCTTAAATTTGATATTCTCTACATCGAGAATATGAGCCTGGCCATGGACTTTCGGGTGCTCCTCTACACGCTCAAAATCATTATCGAGGGCCGGGGGAAATAATAGTGTATAGCTCTGGTTTATACCTTGGTCTTACCAGTGAAAGGCCGTTTGCGCTAGCTGGAACGAGGTAGAGACGCGCATTCGCGTCTCAATCGTTGTGGTCGTTGTTTGGGCAGAACGGCGCGGTGCCGATCGTTCAACGATTGAGACGCGAATACGCGTCTCTACCTCGTTCCGGCTGACTGCTACAGGACTTCTTTCCGCGGTGTAGCGGGCTCTACCGGCAAATTGGGCAAAGACGGATCGTACTGCTCAATAGCTTCATCCACTGTCGCGACGGTGGTATGACCGCCCAGCATGCGCTCGGCCTGGGCGTGGTCGAGGGCGCCTTCGTTGTGGGCCAGGAAGATGGTGGCTACTCCGTTGCCGATGAAGTTAGTGATGGAGCGCGCCTCCGACATAAAGCGGTCGACGCCCAGCAGCAGGGCCAGACCTTCCACCGGAATAACTTTGATGGCCGTAAGCGTGCTGGCCAGCACCACAAATCCCGAGCCCGTGACGCCCGCCGCGCCTTTGCTGGTTACCATCAGAATACCGATTACCGTCAGAATTTGCCCCCCGGTCAGCGTCACGTTGTACACCTGAGCCAAAAACAGCGTGGCCAGGGAAAGGTAAATGGTGGTGCCATCGAGGTTAAAGGAGTAGCCGGCTGGCACAACCAACCCTACCACTGGTTTGGCGCAGCCCATGCGCTCCAGCTTCTCCATCAGGCCCGGCAAGCCTGCTTCCGAGGAGGAAGTACCCAGCACAATCAACAGTTCCTCTTTGATATAACCCAAAAAGGCCCAAAGCTTAAGGCCGCAGTAGCGCAAAATGGTCCCCAACACCAGAAAAACGAACAGGGCCATGGTGATATACACCGTCACCATGAGCTTGCCCAACGGAATCAGCGTCGCGACGCCGTACTTGCCGATGGTGAAAGCCATGCCGCCAAAGGCTCCGATAGGCGCGAAGCGCATCACCCAGTGCAGGCCCAGAAACACGTAGCGCGAGGCCCAGGTAAGCTGGTCGATGACGGGCTGGCGCCGGGCGTAGCGGCTCAGAAAAATGCCCCCCACGATGGATACGAGCAGGACTTGCAGGGTCAGGTTGTCGGCCAGGAACTGAAGCCAGGAAAACTCACCGGCTTTCTGGGTGTATTGATTGATGCTCGCGCCGTCGGCATTTTGGGGCACCACGCCCGCCCCCGGCTGAATGACGTAGGCCACGCCAATGCCGATAACCAGGGCGAGCGTGGTAACGACTTCAAAGTAAAGCAGCGCCTTGCCGCCAATCCGGCCCACCTTCTTCAAATCGCCCATGCTGCTGATACCCAGGGTGATAGTCAGGAAGATAATGGGGTTGATAAAGAGCTTGACAACACTGATAAAGGCCTTGCCGAGTACGTCCATCTTCACGGCCGTGGCGGGCGCGAAGTGCCCCAGCAATGCCCCGGCTATGATGGCGGTCAGCACCCAGAAGGTAAGGTTGGTGACGATTTTTTTCATGAAATCAACCTGAGGAGAGGTGAGAGGTGAGACATAGCTGGAGCAGCTTTCGGCTTGGTGTAGAGACGCATAGTTGCGTTTTGGCTAAACGCCATAAAGCCAGTCGTTAGCTGCGCTGATCTTCGATTCAACGACAAGACGCAATTATGCTTCTCTACTTGGTAAACCACCAGCCCAGCAGTGCCAGCAACGGCAAAGAAAGCGGAATTCCCAGGCCCACCATTTGAGCGGCCAGGGGCGGGTCGAGGCCGTAGCGCTCCGCCACGACCGCCGCCGTATTCATGGGGCCAATAGCGGCTCCCAGTATGCAAAGATCCACCACGCGGCCGTGCTGATGGGCGGCGGCCTGGTAGAGGCCATAGATGAGCAGCGGGGCCACAAGCAGCTTATACGATAAGCCCAACACCAGCGGGCGGGCCTGCGCCGGCGGCACTCTCAGATTCATCTGCAAGCCCACCGAGAGCAGCGCGATAACCGGAAAGGGGCCGCTTATTTTTTCCAGCACCCCGCGCACTAGCTCCGGGTGCTGGTACCCGGCCGCGTTGGCTACCATCGCCAGCACGAAGGCCAGAAAGGGCGGGAACCGCAGCACGTTGCGGAACATTGCCCCCCACGAGGGCTCGGCGGCTCCGTACCAGGAGGCTACCGCTACGCCCAGCGTGACGCCCACCAGAAACGAGCCGGCCTGGCTCATCATAATGCCCAGCTCCAGCCCTTCGCGCCCGTACAGCAACTCAAAAATCGGGAAGCCGACAAACGAGGTGCTGCTGATGCCTCCCGTCAGAATCAGGGCCCCGATGGTGGCCCGCGACAGCTTCATTCGCCGGCCCACGGCCTCAAAGAACAGATAGCCAGCCCCAAAAATCAGCCACGGGGCCAGTACCGGCAGCAGAAAATGACTGTCGAGCCGGGCCACGGCCAGATGCAGAAAGGTAAGCGCCGGCATGAACACCATCACCAGCAGCTGGTTGAGCACGCCAGCCGCCCCCACCGGCACCAGCCCCCACCGCCGCAGCGCCGCCCCGGCGCCCAGACACAGCAGCAGTAAGGTGAGGTTAGTCATTTTTTAAAGGTGAGAGGCGAGCGGTAAGAAACAATTGTCATCCTGAGGAACGAAGGACCTTATTACATTAGCACAAGTCGTCATTTCGCTGGTCGCTCACTTGTGATAAGGTCCTTCGTTCCTCAGGATGACAGACTTTATTGCTTCCCTTTCTAAAAGGTCAGCGTCACGTTGGTGTAGTAATATGCCCCATTGAAGCCGAACTGGGCTACGTTGCGGGAGTAGGGGATTTCGCCATTGGAGTAGCTGCCGAAGCGGGCGGCATCCACCCGGTCGGGGTAAACGTTGGTGAGGTTGTTGGCACCCACGGATACGGAAACCGCCTTGACCGGCGTGTACACCAGCGCCAGGTCGAACAGGGTTTTGCCCTCAAATTTCTGGCTGATGTGGGGTACGTATACCGTGGCTCCGCTTACCACGCGATTGGCGGGCTTTTCGTAGGCCGTTACTGGCCCGAAGTAGGAGGCGCGGGGCGTGAGGCTAAACTTGCCCACCTGGTAGGTGACCGAGAACAGCACTTTCTGACGCGGCTGGGCCTGCTCAATCAGCCCGATGCTGACTGTGTCGATGAGCAGAATGCGGTTGGTGGTGCCGGCCTGCAGCTCTGCCGGCGTATTGCTGGTGCGCACGATGTTGGTGGCGTTGAAGGTCAGGGCCAAGCTGGTGCTCAGGCGGCTGCGGTCACTGATATCGTACTTGTAAGTCGTCACCAGGTCGATGCCGCGGGTACGGGTATCGATGGCGTTGGTGAAAAAGCGGATTTCGCTGATGTTGGCAAAGTCCGGCGTTTGCAGGGCCCGAATGTCACTTTTCACTAGGCGCTCACTATTGATGATGCGGTCCTGAATGTCAATCTGGTAGGCATCGACGGTGAAGAGCAGATCTTCCGTGAGCCGGGCGGCTACGCCGAGGCTGTAGTTCCAGGAAGTTTCGGCCTTGGGGTCGGCTACGCCCAGCGGCACGAGGCGGGGGTCGTTGTTGCGCAGCTGCTTGGTTTGCACGATGGCCCCGGCCTGCACCGTGGAGGTCGATACGCTGTTGAACGTCTGCTGCAAAGAGGGTGCGCGGAAGCCGCGGTTGATGGAGCCGCGCAGGGCAATGCCTTCCGTCAGCTTCATCCGCGAGGCCAGCTTACCCGAGATGTTGGAGCCGAAGTCGGAGTAGTTCTCGTAGCGCAGGGCCGAGGTTACCAGCAGGCGCTCGGTGATGTCGCTTTCCACGTCTACGTACACGCCAATGTTGCTGCGGGTGGTGTTGGTTTCGTCGTCGGGGGCGATGCCGGGCCGGCCGCTGGAGCCGGGGGCCTTGGCAGTGCGGGCGGGCGAAGTAGGCGTGGCCGGCGCGGCCAGCGCGAACGGACCCACCTCGTAGGAGGCGGGGCTGCCTTTTTCCAGCTCAAAGCGGTCAACCCGGAACTGGCTGCCCAAGGCCAGGTTGAAGGACTTGGTACCAAACAGGCCCACGTAGTTGCGCGACACGTTCACCTCGCTCGTGCTCTGCCCAAAGGCGCTGCGGCCCACGTAGAAATCGGTGGGCGAGGCGTTGCCCAGTGAAGGGTTAGCTGTTTTGTTGGCAAACAGGTCGAGGTAGTTGTGGCCGTAGCCCGTGCTGAAATCCAGGTTCCAGCCGCCGGCCAGCTTGCGGTTCAGGCCCACGACGGCCGAGTAGTCGTCGCTGCGACCGGGCAGCTCGGGCAGGTAGCCGTCGGGGTGAATGGGGCTGTAGTTGACGTTGTTGGGCTGGGCATTACGAAAGAAGCCGTAGGCCAGAATATCCTTGCGCGAGTACCCGCCGAAGCTGTACACCGACCAGCCGGCGCTGCCCACCGGCACGCCCAGGTTATAGAAACCCTGGTAGATGTCGGCCTGGTTGCTGCCGTACACGCCTACCTTGAAGGGCTCCCCAACGGGCGGATACACGCCCCGCTCGGCCCGCATGCGGTTCTCGTTGGCAATCTGGGTGGGCGTGGGCGTCGGGTTGGCGGCGGTCAGGGCCGGGAAGGCCGTATAAATGCCCCCCACGTAGTTATCCGAGCGGTCGGTCTGGTTCTGACGCTGGTATTGCAGCGTCAGATTGAGGTAGCCGGGATTGGTTTTGCCCAGCTTAACGCCATAATTGGCCCCCGCCAGGTACTGCGTCCCGTCGCCTTCCTGCGTGACGCCAAACTGGGTTCTGATGGTGGCAACACCCGTGCTTTTATTTAGGCCCAAGTTGATAACCCCGGCAATAGCGTCGGAGCCGTACTGGGCCGCCGCCCCGTCGCGCAGCACTTCAATGCGCTCGATAGCCAGCGACGGCACGGCGTTCAGGTCAGTTACCACGGTGCCGCTACCCACGGTCACGTTCAGGTTGAGGGCCGAAAACTGGTGGCGACGCTTGCCGTCCACGAGCACCAGCACCTGGTCGGGGGAGAGGCCGCGCAGGGTGGCTGGGTCGGCGTAATTGGCCACGCCGTTTACACCGGTTTTGGCGGAGTTGAAAGAGGGAGAATTAAACTGCACCTGCTGGCCGAGATCAACCTGGCCGGTGGCTTGCAGCTCCTTGGCATTGAGTACGTCCACGGGGGCCGGACGTTCCACGTCGGTGCGGGGCAGGCCGCGCGAGCCCACTACCGTTACCTGACCCAGCTCAGTAGTGCTGGATTGCAGGCGCACGTCCAGCGTGGTCCGGTCGCCCACGGCTATCTGCTGGCTTTTGAAGCCAATGGCCGAGACTACCAACGTAGCGCCCGGCTTGACGGTGATGGAAAAGCGCCCGTCGCCGTCGGTGCTGATGCCATTGTTCGTGCCTAGCTCCAGTACCGTAGCGCCCGGAATAGCCTCCCCGCCTTCGCTGGTCACGCGGCCGGTAATGGTGGCATCCACCGCCGTTTTGGGCAAAGGCAAGGGCGCAAGCAGAATGCCGCTGTTTACTACTTCATAGGTAATCTGGAGCGGTCCGAATAAGGATTGCAATACGCCACTGAGCGGCGTATCCACTGCCTGCACCGTCACCTTGCGGTTGGCGCCAATAAGCTGTGGGCTGTACAAAAAGCGCGTGTGCACCTGATTTTCGAGACTAGCTAGGGCCGTGAGCACCGGCTGCTCTTGCACTTGCAGCGTTACATGCTGTTCCAGTACGCTCTGTTCGGTCCGGTCGGCCGCCGCTGCTGGCGCGGCCAGCCCGAGGAACGGCACCAGCGCCAGCACCAGCTGCCGGCAAAGGTGAGTGAGAGGTAGAAGTGATTTCATGAGGTGGGAATGGGTTTGGTGGGATTTGAAGGGTAAGAATTGAGAGATGAATGGAGCAGCCTGCGGAGCCCGGAATCAGGGCTCAGATGGTGCCGGGGGGCTTTTTTAACTAATTCTTCGACCGAGGACGTATTCGCTGGGTGGAGTTTGTTGCCACAGCCTTTGCTGTGAAAAATGACTTTAGTGCCGGCTCGCTCATAGGTAGCGCCCAGCGCTTTGCACAGCAGATCGAGCTTTTCAAACATCGGCTCATCTTTGAAGAGCAGGCGCACGGTGCAGCCCATCAGCACCTCCTCGTCGTAGACGATAGGCACGCCGTAGGCATGCTCCAGGGCTTGGATTACTTCCGTTACCGGCCGGTCGTCGAAGGCGAACGGGCGGGGGATAAGCAGGGCCGGCCGCTCAACCAGCTCCTTGCGCATTTCCAGCACCTGCGGCGAATACGCCACCTGCTGATTAGGCATCAGCTCCAGCGGCGCTGCCATCCGGCCGGCCGCGCTGCCTGCCCCGGATGGGCGCGGACTTACCCGCACCCGGCCGGTACGCACCATCACGAGTGCCTGGGGTTGCTCGGGGTAAGCGCGCACCGTGAAGCTGGTGCCGAGCACGGTGGTTACGACCTTGTCGGTTACCACCAGAAAGGGCTTAACGGGATTGCGCGCAATCTCAAAAAAAGCCTCGCCCTGCAGGAATACCTCCCGCTTCGCATTGGTAAATTGTTGAGGATAGCGCAGGGTGCTGCGTGGCTGCAAGCGCACGGTGCTGCCGTCGGCCAGCGCGAGGCGGACGACCTGGGAAGTAACATTCGTATGCGTAATCCATTGGTTGGCGCTCAGGGATGGCGTCGTGTGAGGAACGGCCAGCCGGGCAGCCGTCACCGGTGCCCGTTGGGGCTGGAGTAGCAGCACGCCGAAGCCTAAACCCAGCACCAGCAGCGCGGCCACGGCCCAACGAAGCGGGTTTAATCGCCACATCGGAAATACTTCGTGGGCTGAGGTTGGGGCCTGAATCACGGTCTCAATCCGATTCCACAGTTTGGCTTTCAAGCGGGCATTATCGGCGAGGCTCAACTCGGTTTGAGAAGCAGCCAGGGCTTCATACCACTGCTCCACCCGCTTTGCCTCGTCTGGGGGGCTTTCTCCGCGCAGATAGCGCTGCAATACAGCCTCTTGGTTTTCTGACTTCATACTCAATGGTAATAAGTAGGGCTACCTTATCAGGTCGGACTTCGTGTGCTCATCCCTTGCCTAAGCCTGAACTATTTTTAGTAGGAATAGGCGGGGGCATAAAAAATGCTCGGCTCGCAACGGGGGCGAATGGAGCGTATATGTACTCTACTGGTTGTTTTTTAACTGTTTATGAAGCTGTTCAGAAAGTCGACTTCGGGTCATGCTTCATCTGGCGTCCGCTCGCCGAAGCATCCCTTCCGCTTCGTATGGGTCGTCTAACGAAGAGGGAGAGATGCTTCGGCGAGCGGACGCCAGATGAAGCATGACATTCTAATGTGATTTTAACGACTTCCGAAACTGCTTTTATACTAAAAAGGTAGTTGAGAAAACAGCAGCAGGAATACTAAAAAATCCTTCAGGCGGGTTCGCAAGAAACGCAGCGCGCGGGTGAGATGGTACTCCACGGTTTTGGGTGCTAGGTTCAGCCGCACCGCTATCTCCGGCACTGATTGGTACTGCTCCCGACTCAGGCGGAACACGGCCTGGGTATTGGCGGGTAAGCTCCCCACACTGGCCGCCAGGGCCGCTGACAGGTCGGCCGCGCCCATCATTTCTTCCGTTGTGCAGTCTGCCAGGGCGGAGCGCGGAGCCGCGGAGGCTACGTAGCCCTCATGAGCTATTCGGGACCGGATGCGGTCGATGATCTTGTATTTAGCGGCCGTAAACAGGTAGACATCCAGCTTGTGAATGTGAGCAACGGATCGTTTATGCCACAGGCCAACAAATACGTCCTGTACGACCTCCTCAGCATCGGCTCCGGAGCCGAGTTTGCGGTGCGTCAGCTCGTAGAGCCGCTGCCAATAGCGCTCATATATGTGGGCGAAGGCGTTTTCGTCGCCGGACTCCAAGGCTGACACCAGCGCATCATCGTCCCAGGCCGAATAAAACCGCGGGCTGTTGGAGGCAGCGGAAGAAAGCACTCTCATAAATACATGAAAACCAGCTTACAATGGCCTCTACAATTTATAATAAATTATCAATTAAAGTACATTTGTATACGAGCCTCGCAGGCTGAACGGTGGAGCTTGTCGGTCGGTGCCCGTTGGGGTGGTTGGTTCTATTCGGCAACAACCTGGAAATCATTTCCTCGCCTCAGGTTGTTAGGAGTCCTACTCCCTGCCGATTTCTACGGTAGCCGTACATTCGTACCTCAAAAATCAGCGCAGCACCCCGTGTTTACTGGAATAATAGAATCGCTCGGCACGATCACCGATGTGCAATCGCAAGGCACCAATCGTCACTTCACGGTGGTCACAGCCTTTGCCCATGAATTACAAATTGACCAAAGCGTAGCCCACGACGGCGTCTGCCTGACGGTAGTAGCCGTGGACGCGGCAGCCGGCACCCACACCGTAACGGCTATTGATGAGACTCTGCGAAAAACCAACCTGGGCAATTGGCAGCCCGGCCGCCGCGTAAACCTGGAGCGGTGCCTGGCGGCCAGTGGCCGCTTCGATGGCCACATTGTGCAGGGCCACGTTGACCTGACGGCTACCTGCGAGAGCGTAACTGACCAGAACGGCTCGTGGGTGTACCGCTTTCGCCACGAGCCCGGCCCCGGCCGCGTGACGGTGGAGAAAGGCTCCATTAGCATCAACGGCACCAGCCTCACCTGCTTTGATAGCACCGACGACGGCTTTAGCGTGGCCATCATTCCCTACACCTACGAGCACACCACCTTCCAGGACCTGCACCCCGGCGACCTGGTAAATCTGGAGTTTGATATCGTCGGGAAGTACGTAGCCAAGCTACTGGGTAAGTAGCGAGCTTATCAACGCAAGAAAGCCCCCCAGTCCGGAATTCTTTAGGTTGGGGGGCTTTTTTGGGTTGATACAGTTACTCGAAGATCATGCGGGCAGCAACCGTACCGTAAACTGAACCGTAGAGACAGATAACAGGCCGCCAGCTGTTTGTGCAGTAGAGCAGACAGCCTATCGTGGAAATAAAGTAATCCCTTTGCCTGAGCCCATGCAAAGCTCCCGTGCCCTTGTTTTTCGGTTGACCCCGCCCTGAGCGCAGGTGTGACTACTCTGGGTTAGCACCTCCCGTCAGAGGTGAGCGGTAACCGTATTGCCAATTCTTAGCGACACTCAGCGACAATTTTCGCGCTATGAGGCACGCGCATGGGCCGACAACCAGGCGGGGAGGACAGAGAGTACGGAAAATAATAGCTATACAGCAGAGAGGCCCTACGCTACGGCTTGCTGAGCTATTACTTTTAAAATAGGAAGAGTAGAACCGCGCCAAACAGCAGTGGAATTCCTGCGCTGTGTCGCTAATTCGCATTACCATGAAGCTTCCCCTGGCCGAGCAGTTGTTCGTAGAATTTGTCACTGGTATTCTGAAAGTCCAATTTACGGAGCAGCAGCTACTTATGAATCTGATAAATCTGCCTAAAAAGGTTAATCGGGAAATAACTCCCGCTGGAAATCCTACGCTGCGCATTCAGCATGAATACTTTAGGGCGCTCATTCTTCTAAATGAGCCCACGCGTCAGCTTTCCAGCGTTATGGTGGTTGTGGGCTGCCAGCTATTTAAAGAAATGTTGACTTATGCCCAAACTCCGCACTGGCTGGAAAAAACCAATCATAAAAGCCAGGACATCCAGCTCGACTGGTATCAGGATGAGTTTAGTCTGAATAACAGGTTGGTGTTGAAGCAGTTGCCGGACTTGGTAGAAGTAGCCTCCGTGGCTTTCTTCGATTATCCCGGCACCTTCGATGCCCATATCGTGCATTTTCGCCGCCAGCTAACCTAGTTGTTTGGTGCTGCTAGCTGGCCTTTACCGGCTTCCTAGTAGGCGCTACCTCAGACGGCTGGCTCACTGTGCCACCAGCGCTTTACCCCAAGCTGATACAACTTGGCGCATGCCCAGGCGGCGAGGCTGCCCAGCAGCGTGCCGGCCAGCACATCGGAAGGATAATGTACGCCCAGATACATGCGGGTGTACGAAACAGTTACGGCCCAGACGATCAACAAAATCTTGACCAGCCAAAAGCGGGGCGGCAGCACCAGAATCAGAAAGACGGCCAGCGAAAAGGCGTTGGCCGCGTGTGAAGATATAAACCCAAATTGCCCCCCGCAGCCATGCACCAGGTTCAGCGTCTCCGATAAGTTGGGGTCGTGGCAGGGGCGCAGACGGGCGAAATAGGGTTTGAATACGCGGCTGGAAATGGCATCAGAGAGTAGCACGCTCAGGCCTAACAGGGGCAGCAGCAGCCGGGCGCGCCGCTTGTATAAGTAGCCCAGCGCAAGGGCTATCACGAAGTAGGCCGGAAACCACACGAAGCGGTCGGTGAAAAAGATCATCCACGCGTCCATACCGGGCGAGTGGCTGTTATTGGCAGCTATCAGCAGCCAGCGGTCTAGGGCTTGAAGTCGTTCGATCAATGAGCGGGTGAGTAAACGGGCGGGGTCAGGACTTGGGGGGCATTTCGGCCCAGAATACGCCTTTGCGCAGCCAGGCCAGCGTTGCCGCTTCGGGCGAATGAGGCTCGGGCTGCTGATCGTAATGCCACTCGCAGCGGGGCGGTAGGCTCATCAGAATGCTCTCGGTGCGCCCGCCGGTTTCCAGCCCAAATCGTGTGCCACGGTCGAAGGCCAGGTTAAACTCCGCGTAGCGCGACCGGCGCAGCATCTGCCAGTTTTCCTCGCGCGGACCGTAAGGCAGAGAGGCATTCTGGCGCATTAGCTCGGTATAGGTGGGGCCGAAAATGTCACCTATTTCTTGTACAAAGGCAAAAAGCTTGTCGGCCGAGCCATGCTGCCCCACGGTCAGACGGTCGAAGAAAATGCCCCCCACGCCGCGGGTTTCCTGCCGGTGGGGCAAATAAAAGTAGTCGTCGGCCGTTTCCCGAAAGCGCGGGTAATACGTGGTGTCGTGCCGGTCACAGGCGGTTTTCAGGGTTTGGTGAAACCAGCGGGCCTGGGCTTCATCCACGTAAATCGGCGTCAGATCGATGCCGCCGCCAAACCAAGCCTCGCCGTTGCCGGCCTCAAAATAGCGCACGTTCATGTGGATAATGGGCACCCTGGGACTGCGTGGATGCATGACTACGGACACGCCCGTGGCGAAAAAGTGCGGGTCGGGCATGAGCAGCACCTTGGCCGCCTGGGCGCTCATTTCGCCGTGCACCGCCGAAAAACCCACGCCGCCTTTTTCCAGAATGGCCCCATTTTCCAGTACCCGTGATACGCCGCCGCCGCCGCCGGGCCGCTCCCACGCGTCGGTGTGGAAAGCCGCACCACCGTCGGCCGCTTCCAGCTGGGCACACAGACGCGTTTGGAAGGCCCGCATCCAGTCTTCGACAGCGGCGCGAAGCGGACCGGCCAGGGCAGCGGCTGGAGTTTTTGCCAAAGGTTGGCTGTTCAGTATTGAACTCATAGCGGATAATTCGGAGCGGGTTCGTAGACCAAAATTACGCAGAAAACCCGCCGCCTCACCAACTCTGCCCCCGATGCCGTAATTTCGCCTTCCCACTTTCCCGCCGTTCATGCTGCACTCGACCGCCCCCGCGCCCGACACCGAATTTGCCTCCCACCCGCCCAATTTTACCGCGCCTAATCCCACCCGCGAAACGCTGTTGCGCGCCTACCGCCTCATGCGCACGGCCGATGAAATGGCGCGTCTTTACGAGGAAAATAAGGCCGTAACGGCTAAATACGTGCATGCCACGGCGCGGGGCCACGAGGCCATTCAGCTGGCCGCTGCCTTCCACCTGCTGCCCACCGACTACGCCGCGCCCTACTACCGCGACGATGCCATGCTGCTGGGCATAGGCATTACGCCCTACGAGCTTATGCTTCAGCTGATGGCCAAGCGGGACGACCCGTTCAGTGGGGGACGCACGTATTATTGCCATCCATCGTTGAGCCGGGCGGGCTTTCCCACCATTCCCCACCAAAGCTCCGCTACCGGCATGCAGGCCATTCCGGCCACGGGTATGGCTCACGGAATCAAGTATTTAGAAGGCCAAAGGGTGCAAGGTTCGGCGGCCGATTATTCCTCGTCAACTACTGATGCCGCGCCGGTTGTCTTGTGCTCCATCGGGGATGGGGCCATGACGGAGGGCGAGGTGTCGGAGGCCCTGCAAATGGCTGTTTTGCACCAGCTGCCCATTATTTATCTGGTGCAGGATAATGACTGGGGAATTTCGGCAACCGGGCGGGAGATGCGGGCCATGGACGCCTACGAATTTGCATCTGGCTTTAAAGGACTGCACCGCCTGCGCGTAGATGGGGCTGATTTTTCGGCTTCGTATTCCGTTATGAGTGAGGCGTTTGCTTACGTGCGCCGCACCCGTGGCCCGGTGTTAGTGCACGCTAAGTGTCCGCTGCTCGGCCACCACACCAGCGGCGTGCGCCGCGAGTGGTACCGGGGTGACAACCTGGCCCAGCACACACCGCAGGACCCGTTGCCCCGCCTGCACCAGCAGCTGTTGCTGCGCAGCTTCACTAAACGAGAGCTGGAGCAAGCGGCCACCGAAGCCGCCGCCCTCGTGCGCGCCGATTATGAGCGCGCCCTCCTCGCGCCCTCGCCCGACCCCGCCACCTTCGCCGACCACGAATTTGCCCCCCAGGCCGTGACCGAGGAAGCTGGGGAACGTACGCCCGCCGGTGCCGACAAAGTGCTGATGGTGGATGCCGCACTGCACGCCGTTGATGATATTTTGCGCGAATTTCCCGAGGCCTTATTCTATGGGCAGGACGTGGGCGGCGAGCTGGGGGGCGTTTTTCGCGAAGCGGCGCTGCTGGCCAAGAAGTACGGCGATGCGCGCGTATTCAATACGCCGATTCAGGAAGCCTACATTGTGGGCAGCACGGCCGGCATGAGCGCCGTGGGTGCGAAGGCCATTGTCGAAATTCAGTTTGCCGACTACATCTGGCCGGCTCTCAATCAGCTGGTGGAAGAGTTGTCGAAGTCCTGTTATCTGTCGAATGGGCAGTTTCCGGTGCAGGCGCTGATCCGGGTACCCATTGGCGCGTACGGCGGGGGCGGGCCTTATCATTCGGGCTCTATTGAAAGCACCTTGCTTACTATTCGCGGTATTAAAGTGGTGTACCCGAGCAATGCTGCCGACATGAAAGGCTTACTGCGCGCTGCCTTCCTCGATCCTAATCCGGTAGTGCTGCTGGAGCATAAAGGGCTGTATTGGAGCAAAGTGCCCGGCACGGAAGATGCCAAAACCATTGAGCCGGCGGCGGGCTACGTGCTGCCGTTAGGTAAAGCCGCCATTGCCCAGGCCGCCGCCGCTGAGCAGCTGCGTCGGGGCAATACCTGCGTGGTAGTTACGTATGGCATGGGTGTGCATTGGGCCAAAACGGCCAGTCGGCAGTTTCCCGGTCAGGTGGAGGTGTTAGACCTGCGTACCCTGAATCCATTGGATTTCGACGCCGTGCAGGCCGCCGTAGTGCGCCACAGCAAAGTGTTGGTACTCACCGAGGAACCCTTAATGAACTCCTTCGCCGAGTCGTTGGCGGGTCGCATTCAGCGCACTTGCTTCCAGCAACTCGATGCGCCCGTATTCACGTTAGGTGCTGCTAATCTGCCCGCTATTGCGTTGAACGTGGACCTGGAGCGGCAGATGCTGCCCAATCCGACTAAGGTAGCAGCGGCTTTGCAGGAACTGCTGGAATATTAAAGTACCATGTGTTCTGACGAGCGGCTTCATTTTTTGGTCCTAGTTAGCTCTGGGTGCTGAGTCTTCGGAAAAGGGCGCGGAGCAACAGTTGGTATAGGTACTTTTTAAGTTTTTAGCGTCATGCGTCTTCTGTCAGTCAACACGGGGCTTCCCCAAGAAATCAGCTGGCAAGACAAGCTCGTGCGCACCAGCATTTTCAAGCAGCCCGTTGCCGAACCAGTGTATGTGCACGCGGAACACCTAGCCGGCGATGGGCAAGCCGATTTGCGGGTGCATGGCGGCCCAAACAAGGCGGTGTATGCCTATCCGCACGAGCACTACGCTTTTTGGCAAGACTTTCTGCCGCCCTCCAGGTTAGTTATCGGAGCCTTCGGTGAGAATCTGACAACTATTGGGCTACTGGAAAACCAGGTGCGGGTGGGCGACTGCTACCAGATAGGTACGGCCGTTCTGATGGCTATTCAGCCCCGGCAGCCCTGCTTTAAGCTGGGCATTCGCTTGCAGGATGAAAGCATCGTGCGGCGCTTTGAGCAGTCCCGCCGAAGCGGTATTTATTTTCGGGTGCAGCAGGAGGGCATACTCCAAGTGGGCGATGCCATCACCTTGGTACAGCCCTCCGCCTCCGCCGTCACTATTCAGGACATGATAGATAGCAACGCGCCGGGACCGAAAAACCCGCACAAAATTCGGGAAATTTTGGAGCTGCCGCATCTGTCGCCTAGTTGGCGGGAAAGACTAAGCCAACTAATAGCCGCAGGAAATTAGCTAAAAAGCCCCCCAGAGCATCTCTGGGGGGGGCTTTTTGTTAATTCTGAAAGCTAATTCTTAACCAGCTTCAGCAGCTGATGGAAATTGCTATTCGCTACCCGAATCATGTAAGTGCCCATAGGATAAACGGCTGTTGCCAAGCGTAAAGGAGCTCCACCAGCCGCCTCAAATCGGGCGAGCATTCGTCCGTCGGCCCCATGTATTTCTATAGTATATGTTACCTGTGCTAGCCCCGACAAATCGAGAATTGTGTAATCGGTAGCGGGGTTGGGGTAAAGCGTCAGCAGCGCGGCGGGTTGGGTGATAAAAGTAACGGGCCTTACCTCACTGAGCGTTGCTTTTTCGTTCGTATCTACCTGGCGCAGACGATAGTATACCGTGCCAGGCGTGGCCCCGATGTTTTTGTCGCGGAAATCATAGGCCTGACGCTGGGTAGTTGAGCCGCTTCCTAAACGCTGCCCTATCACTTCAAACACCTGTCCGTCGAGGGAGCGCTCAATGTCAAAGCGAGCATTGGTTTGCTCCTGAGCCGTGGCCCAGGAAAGCAGCGCGTCGCGTCCGGCGGCGTGAGCTTGAAAGTCGATGAGTACTACGGGTAGCGGAGCGGCCGGCAGCGGACCCTTTTCTGGCAACGTTATCTTTACTGGCTGGGGCACAAAGCGGAAATCGGCATCAGCCTGGGCTGGGTCGCGGCGGGGAGCGGTCGAGGGTGTCCCACCATAAGCAGGGTCAAAAATATCAACCAAGCCATTGCTATTATCGTCGTGGTAGTGCGCGTTGCCCGGATCGAGGAAGTTTGGTATTTCATCGCCATCCGCATCTTCCAGCCAAGCCGGAACGGGGTTGCCAGCGGCCGCATAATACGATGCTTTGCCTGGGTTGACTGTGACGAACTTAGCCGCCCGAGCTATCAGATCATCAAGGCTGCTGTTGTTCTTATTATCATCAAAACCTTCCTGCCAGTCAGGAAAGGCATCATTGTCAGAGTTTAAGTCGAGCACGTCAGCCAAGGTGTCGCGGTCAGTATTTGCCAGGTTAGCTGCACTCAACTCCGTGCCGGCCGCGGCTACCAGTCCCGTGGCTGGATCAGTGCCGGGGGCTGAATCGTAGGCATTATCCAGGCCATCGTGGTCGAAGTCCAGGCCCGAAGGGGCGCGGTAGGCAGCCGTGGTTTGGGCTTCGCGATTGTCCAAAATACCATCGTTGTCGGAGTCCATGTCCAGCATATTCGGCACGCCGTCGGCATCAGAGTCTGCGTTAGCAAAAATGGTCTGGCGGCTACCCGCGCTGAGTTGAGCGGCCAACGGCATTCCCAACACATCAACCGCGCCGCCAATGCGACCCGAGCCCGACTGATACTGGGTGGGCATGACGTAGTTATTAGCTTCCAGCGCATCTGTGATGCCGTCGCCGTCCGAGTCAGCATCCTGATGGTTGGGGGTGCCGTCCAGATCCCGATCAAAGAGGTCATTGATACCATCCCCGTTCACATCGCGAAAGCCCCCCACGCCGGGCACCACGAAGGTGCCAGCCAAATAGCGTGGCGTGCCATTTACCAGCACATCAGGGTCGATACCAAAGCTTTCCAGTAAGTCAGGAATGCCGTCGTTGTCGTCGTCAATATCGGCCAGATCATCTACGCCATCCTGGTCAAAGTCGCAGCTGTAGGCGTAGGTATACATCGTCTCGCTGGGGGCCGAAATAAAGCCGTAGGTCCAGGTATTGATCGTGTAATCGTTGCCAGCCTCGTTGCTGTCGTCGCCCCAGCGGTGTACGCCCTGGTAAGCGGCGGTGCTGGAAATAACGCCATCGGTGCGCACGCTGGCCATGTCGGGCGCGGGGCGGGTTTCGGGGAAAAACTGCGGTTTGGCCGCCGTGAGCCGCGAGTCGTCCCAGTAGAGGCGGTCATAGTAGGTATTGCCCCCCACCGACGGCCGGATATTCTGCACCCGCAGCCCACTGGAATTGCCTTCCACATCATATACCGGGAAGTTTACGGGAGCTCCCTGACTCGTGAAAGAGAGCTTAATGGGCAAGCCAGCCACTACTACCTTACCCGCGCGGTCCAGGCCATTCCATACCAGCGTGTTAGCTCCCGGCACCACCGACTGCTCCAACAGGACGTCGTCGCCGTCCTGTACGCCGTTGCTATTCAGGTCAATCAGAATAGCGACGGTGCCCGTCTCGTCGGAAACGGTGGTGAAAGCTACCTTCCCCAGGCCACCTTCGCAGAAACCGCGCTGAGAAGTAGTAAAGCGGGGCGCCGGGGCGCTGGGCCACAATTCTTTGTCGGGGTTGTTTACGAAGTTTGGATATTCGGGGTAGCCTGTATTGCCGGCCTGGCTGCGGCGGCGCTCCACGAAAGTAGCGCCGGTGGCCGCGCTGGCCCGTGAGCCATTAGCGTTCGAAACAAAGTAAAACACGAGCGGCCGAATCCCGGCCAGCTCGATCTGCTTCACGTAGTACTGGCCCTGGTGCTGAGGGCTCTCTATCAAAGGAAAAAGGGCAAAGTTGGCCGAAAGCCGGTTTTCATAGCCTGTGCCGCCCGACGTAGTAGTTGTGAACGACCACAGCTTGCTGAACAGCCGCCCTGGCTTTACCTGCCCGGCCGCGTCGCGCACGGTGAAGTCCCAGAAGTCATACTCAGAGCGCACGGCGCTCATGAAATTGGGGTTGCGGGCACCTAAATCATTGAAGCCCGCTTGGGTGCCTTTGTTTGTAAACTCGCCTTCCTGAGTGAACTCAACGTAAAAATCGCGGGTGGCACCGGTAGTATTCGTGTAGGTCAGGGGCTCATAGCCGCCGTCGCCGGCAGCTACGGAAGGCCCGATCTGGTGCTGAGCGGTAGTAGCAATTACGCCTGCCTGATTGGCCAGCAAGCTCGCCTGACTTGGGCTGGCCAAATCACGCAGCAGCTTGCTTTGGCTGACAATAGTGCCCGCGCCAGCTCCATAGCGGAGGGTAAGCAGCAGGTTGGCGTGCGTGCCGCCCCCGATCCGCGCTACGCGGTGCACCCCGTAGTTGAGGGTTTCGCCAGCCTTGAGCCGAATATGCAGGCGATAATCTTCCAGAAAAGAAACGTCGCTGGTGCCCCAGGCTAGCGGTTTTAAAAAGCCCAAAGACAAATTTAGCCCCCCGGTGGCGGCGTTTACATCGTGGGTCAGGAAGCCCGCCCGATCGTTTCGCGGGTCGGTGAGCGGGTACGGTAGGGTAGTAGCAGGATTAACAGCTTGGTTTGGCGTAAGCTGACGCGAGCCTTCAGCTAGCAACAGAGAGGGGGCAAGTGCTAAGACCAGAGCAATAGCGCGTAAGAATATTCTCATACAACAGAACCAGGCGTTAGGAGAAGCAGACCAGAGCCTACCCAGCGCGGCCCGGACGAGGAAGCCTGCGCTGCCCCGCGCCCAGACCCAGGCAGGAGAAACACAATTAACAGGAAGAGTAGAAGCGGTGTTAGGCTGCTTCTAAAGTAGAAATAAACCTACGTCTCACAGATAATCGTGTGAGGTCTCGGATAGCAAAATTATGGCCATAAAACGCTTATATAGGCATTTTACGCGCTAAATATTGGTAAAAGCATATTGATATGTAAAAGTAGTTTGTTTTGTTTTTATAACTTAACTAATGAAACCTTTTAATAAATAATGCTTGGTTAAATCCTAGAACGGATACCCAATACCTAAGTTGAAGGCAGTCTGGTCCTCGCTTTTGCCCAAGAATTTGAAGTTTTGGATAGCCCATTTTTCCCCATTGGGCGCCGTGGGATCATACACTTTAGTAGCGATGTCGAGGCGTAGAATTAGGAAGGAAAAGTCGAGCCGGATGCCTACGCCGGAGCCCACGGCAAACTGTTTCCAAAACTGATCGGACTTGAATTGAGCGCCCGGACGAGGGTCGCTTTGCAGTGTCCAGACGTTGCCGGCATCCGTGAAAACGGCCCCATTAATGAAGCTATATATTGGGAAACGGTACTCCACGTTGGCCTCCAGCAGCAGCTCGCCGGGCTGCTCCAGGTTGTAGTCGCGCACCACCTGGCCATCATCAACGCGGGTGGTAGTATAGACGCCGGGTCCCAGGCGGCGCGGCTTCCAGGCCCGGACGCTGGAGCTGCCCCCGGCAAACAAATACTTATCGTAGGGGATAATCAGCTCGCCCGACACGTTGCCCACCGAGTCCGGTACGTCGGTGCGGGTGAGGGCGCGGGCAATGCCGCCGTTGAAGCGGTATACGAAGAAAGTTTTGGGTCCCAGCTTATGGTAACGGCGGTAGTCGGCGGTAAACTTGGCGAAGTCGTACACGTTCAGGCTGATGCGGTCTTGGTACAGCCTGCGCGTCAGGCCGCCTACCTCCGCGAACAGGCGCAGAAAGCGCGCGTCGCGGGTTTGATTGAAGTCGTTGGAATTGAAGAGCGACGTGGCATTGATGCTCGGTACGTACAGCTGCGTGAAGCTGCGAAACAACGGCGAGCCGTCGTTGGCCAGCCGATTGAGGCGCACCTGAAACGAGTCGGAAACGGCAGTGGTATTAATGATGCTTACATCGATGGGCGTAAGTACCCACTGATGATATAAGGAACGCTGCCAGATGTAGTCGAAAGTGCCTTCTAGGTTGGTGCGCGTGTATTCTGGGCGCTGCACGTAGGTATATGTAAGATTGAGCCGGGTGCGGGGATTGTAGCGCGACAAAATACGGCCCGAGCGCCAGGGCAGAATAAACTGCGGAATAACCAGGTTAATATTGCCCCCCAGCTGGGTGGTGAGCACGGTCTGGGGAATATTGGAGCCGGTTACGCGGTTGTATTGACCCTCAAAACCAGCCCGCACGCCAAACTCCAGCACCTCGGCACCCCCGAATACATTCCTAACCTTCAGACGGGCATTGACGAAGGGTCCTACCTGCTCGGCCACGTAGGTAGCGCCTAACTCGGACAACTCTTGGAAGCGCTTGTGCGGCGAGGCATTCACGACCGCGTCGAGCTGGTAGGTAGTATCGGTGCCAATGGTGGGGTCTACCTTGACGTAGTTGACGTTGTTGAAGCGAAAGACATCCAGGTCAGCCAGTTGGCGCTGGGTAAGCTGGGTATTCGCCAGACTATAGCGCTGATCGGGGCGTATGGTCAGTTTGCGGTCGAGCACGCGGGTGCTGAAGCGGTGGCGAAAAGCCAGGTAATACACGGAGTCGCGCACGATGGTGTCGCGCTTCACCCCAAAGCGTATCACGCCGGCATCCGTCAGAAAATTTACGTGCCGAATGGAATACACGCGGTGCTCGGTGCCCGGTGCCGGGCTGGCAATAAGGGTGCGCAGCCGCACCGTGTTGGGGGCAAAGCTGGTATCGGCTTCGAGAGTGATGTACTGCTGACGAAAATCATAGTAGCCGGCATTTTTGAGCAGGGTTTCCAGGCGCGCCCGTTCCTGCCCGATCAGGGCTTCATTGTAGCGCTGGCCTACCTGTAGCAGCGAGGCTTTCTGGTTGGCTCGCACCACGCGCGCCACGCCCGAATCGGGAATGGCATACTCGAGCTGCGCATAGGTGAAGGGCGTATTTTCGGTAATGTGATAGGTCACGGTCACCATGCGCTTGCGCACGGTATCGGTGGCCGTCACGCGGCTGCGGAAAAAGCCCTGCGACCTCAGATAAATGTCGAGCTGCTCCACCGTTTGCTGGGTCAGGGTGGAGTCGTACACTACGGGCGCTTCGCCCAGGCGCATAATGGCGTTGCCTTTGTCCAGGGCCAGCTGGTGGCGGCGCAGGTGCTGGTCGCGCTTGACGAGCAGCTTGCCCACCTTCACCGAGTCGGGGCGGGCGGCCTGGATGCGCTTGCGGTAGTTGAGGCGCTCATCTTCGAGGCGCTTCTGCACTTTGTCGCGGTTGTAGAAAGTGTTGCCCAGCTGGTAGATGGCTAGCTTCGGCAACGGAAAGCGGGAGTTAGGCTGCTGCTGATACAGGGCCTCCAGGCTCAAGGCGTCGGCCTGCTCTACGCCCGTGAGCTTGTTGGTGCGCAGTAGATTACGGCCGGGCGGCAACAGGCGCGTGGGCGTGCAGTTACCCAGCAGCCCGATGAGCAGAAATACCAGCCAGCCAACGCGACTTTTCTCCTTAAAAAAGCCCCCCAACGGGTCCGGAAACGGCGAATATGGTTTCAAAAGCGGTAGCGAAGTACGTGCACGCATGGCACCTGAAAAAGTGTCGGTTCCGGCCCGGTGCCATTCTTGGTGAGGAAAGGAAAAGCGCGCCGGCGCGGCTAAATTCCACCTTTTTGCCGGACTACGCCGAAATAGGTAAGCTCAACCGGGTAGATTACTATTTTCGGGCGGAAAGCTAGTAAAAGTAGAACGAATCAATTTAACCCATTCTGATTGTAGAGGGCTGGCTATAAAGCTAGACGAGTAACGTAAAATTACGCGGTAGCGGCTAAACCTGCTTACCCCTGGACTTAAGCAGAAGTAAGCTATATAGTCATGACTTGGGTATTAGGACCCAACTTGCTCCCGCACCATCATGCAAGCACTAGTGCCTTGTATTGAGTATATTAGCTTCATGGCTAAGCCTCACTTCCTCGTGCTGACAGTGCTAGCCCTAGCCACCCTCGCTTGCCATACCAACAACCAGAAAAGCCCCCCACCAGCGGCGGCTTCGAGTGAACAGAGGATTTTGCACCTCCGGGAGCTGACTAGCCGTCAAATAAAGGGGCTCGACAAAGCGAAAACCGTGGTGCTGATTCCCGGTGGCATCCTGGAAGCGCATGGACCCTACCTGCCAATCTTCAGCGATGGGTACTGGAATCAAAAATTAACGGATACGCTCGCCCAGGCTATTGCTACCCAACTGCCGTGGCAGGTGGTTGTGTTTCCGGTGATTCCGTTGGGCAACAGTGGCGCCAATGACATCGGCGGCAACTACGCGGTGGCGGGTACCTACTCCGTTCGGTTCGAAACGCTGCGTGCCGTATTCATGGACCTGGGCACGGAGCTGGGTGAGCAAGGCTTTCGGCACATCGTGGTGGTGCATGGTCATGGCGCCCCTATGCATCAGCGGGCGCTGGATCAGGCGGCGGCTTTTTTTGAGGACACGTATGGGGGGCAAATGCTGAACCTGATGGGCCTGCAAACAGTTATGAGCACTTGGTTTGAAGCGCCCAAAACGGCCCAGCAGCAAGCTGAAGATGGCCTCAGCGTGCACGCCGGCCTGGCGGAAACGAGCAGCATGCTTTATCTGGTACCCACCCTGGTTGACCCCCGATACGCCCAGGCTCCACCTATTACCGGGACCCATATGGAGACTCTCGTCCGGCATGCCCAACAGCCTAGCTGGCCCGGCTACTTTGGCTCCCCGCGGCTGGCTTCCCGCGCCTATGGCCGCACGGCATGGCGCCAGAACGCGGCAGTATACACTCGGTTGGTGCTCGATATCCTCACCAAGAAGATAAATCCAGACACGCTCGCCCACTTCGGTGACGCTATGGCGCATGATGTTGTTAATTCGTGGCTGGATAGCCTCTCTTTACGCGAAGAACGCCGCCGCCAGCAACAGCAAGCTGACTGGCTGGCTAAACAGGATCTGCTCCGTTAAAGGCTTTTGTGGATAAAAGCACCGTTTTCTGACCCCTTACTTGCCACCAGTATGATTTGTATCGTCATAGGCGTTTCGGGCAGCGGCAAAACCACCGTTGGGCGCGAATTGGCCCGCGCCCTGAGCCTGCCTTTCCATGACGCCGACGATTTTCATTCGGCGGCGAACGTGGAGAAGATGCGCTACGGTACCCCGCTGACCGATGAAGACCGCCACGACTGGCTGGCGGCCCTGGCGGCGGGCCTCAGCGCCTGGGAAGCGGCGGGCGGTGCCGTGCTGGCCTGCTCGGCGCTGAAAGAGAAGTACCGCGCCGTACTGCGAGCGGCCGTAGCGCACTCCCTTACCTGGGTGGTGCTGGAAGGGGATAAGGAATTGCTGGTGGCCCGGTTGCGGGCGCGCTCAGGCCACTACATGAAGGAGCAATTGCTCAACTCACAACTGGCCGACTATGAATCGCCGGCCTACGGACTGCACCTGCGTATTGAGGCAACGCCCGAAACGCTGGTGCGGCAAATCATGGCGCATCTCGAGGAAGGGAAAGAGGATAATTCTGCCAGCTGACGTAGTTTGGCTGGCCCAAGAAAAGCCGCTTCGGGCAGGAAGCGGCTTTCTGGCGTTGGCAGAATGAAGGCTTATTGGGCCGTGAAGGTCGTGCGGGTCACGGTAGTTACCCCATTATCTGTTTCCGCGTCCACGAGAATGAGCTGGGCCGCGGTCAGTTCCTCAATCGTGCCGGTCAGGTCAATGTCGAAGGTAAAGCCTGGGGCGGGGGAGACGGTAACCGTACCCAACAGCGTCTGGTCGTTATTAGAGAGTGCCCACTTGCCCGTTAGAGATTGGGGACTGGCGTTGTCGCACTTGGTTTTGCCCTCGTCCAGCACGAAGGCGTTGCTGGCCTGAAACTTAAACAGGTTGTCTTTCAGGCAGGCATCCTGGCTGGTATAAATGTCCCTGGCCGGCTTGCTGCCTTCTTTTTCCGTGGCAGCAGTCACCATCCAGGTTTTGGCCATGAGCCGCCCACTGGCCGTCTGACTCGCGGGTTGAGGATCAGCGTTTTCGTCGCCGCAGCTAACGAGGGCCCCGGCAAGGGCCAGGGATAAAGCAAAAAAGGAGGGCTTGTTCATGAACGGTTAACGAGATAAGGAGCGTAGAACTACAGACGGAAAGTCCAGCTATACCATGAGCTGAGTATGTGCTGATTTGCCCCCCAGGGGCAAATCAGGTGCCAGCAAGTGGCCTGAACCCGACGGAAAACGGCTGGTCTTCCACGAATCTGCTTCAAAGCCTGGATTAATAAGTAACAAACATAGCCTGGGCAGAATACTACGCCTGCACAAAGCGCGTTATCCTGCGAGCCAGTGGGCTCAGCTTTCCGCCTGGGGGGCTTTTCTCGTCCGAGTGCTGGCACTTTTCTTATTCCTTTTCCACCCCCTTACTACTCCTGCTCCATGAAAAAGCTGCTGCTGCTCGTCGCCTTGTTGTCGGCTGGGTGGGCTCGCGCCCAGACCGCGTGCCCGGCCCCCAAGCTGAAGGCTTTTCATAATAAGCAGGAAATAAAGACGACTGGTAGTGCAATGGTGCCCACCATGACGCTAGCACTCACCAACGATCCAGCCTGCGCGACACCAGTGAGCTACCAAATTATAAAAGCTGAGATGACCTTGATACGCGGCCGCCGACCTCTGCTGCCCGCGAGGACAATACAAGGGTCCGAGGTTGATCTGACCAGCTTTGCAAAATTATCGCAACCCGGCGACCGCCTCTATATTGAGGTGCACGATGCGGTGGCTACAACCGCCGGTGGTCAACCGAAGCCTTATAAGCGGGTTGCTGGTCAATACATAGCCTTTAACTGGGTGTTAGGCAAATAACCAGGCGTCCTTTTACCGGCTACAGACGCGATAATACCTGGCAGACCCAACGGCCGCACTCCCCACGACCCAGGACCAGAAAGCTGCGCCGGCCATCACGCCGGAGATATTGAGTGATTTGCTCCAAAAAACCTGCTAAGGTTTGTCGGCAGGCCAACGCATCGCCGAGCTGTCACTCAAGACAAAGTGGCACCGCTTTCGTATCTTTTCCTCCTCAGCGCGCTCCGTCCGCGATAACGGCAAATCCTGGTGGGCTGGGGGGCAATTATGCTTTACCAACTATGTTACGTTAGTCGGGCCCTGAAGCCAATGAGCTACCCGGAGCTGCGTGCCCTGGTGGCCCACGCCCGAGCCTACAACGCTGCCCACGACATCACCGGTATCCTGTTTTATGGCGAGGGTCATTTTGCCCAGGTGCTGGAAGGTGAGCAGGAAGAGGTAGAGCGCCTGTTTGGCCGCATTCAACGCGATGCACGGCACCATGACGTGACGGTGGTTACGCGCGTAGCTCGTCCGCGCCGGACGTATCCGCAGTGGGGTATGGCGGCCCATCGGTTGGCGGAGGCCCAGTTCGCGGAGTTAGTCAGGCACCTGCCCGAAGGGGCAGATGCGCGGCCCTTAAAGGCTCGTCTGGAGACGTTCGTGATTGAAAGCCAGCGGCTGTAAGCGCTGCTCGGGTCAGCGCGCTTTTAAGATGCTACTTAGTAAATAGTTGCCGACCAATGTTTGGCGCAGAGGATCAGACGTACAGGTCATAAATACGTATCTGTAGTGGGTAATAAATACGTATTTGCGGTGGGCAAGTACGGTTTTTTGGCTTTGCCTGTGGCAGCCATCGGGAGAAGCGACGTACCCTGAAGGGTAGCAAAATCCCGCCCGAAAGGGGCCGGCACCGCGCTGGCGCGGTGCCTTGTTCTGGGAAGGCTGCGCTTCTCGCATCCACTCTTTTACCCACCATCCTATGAACAAGCTTACCTTATCTCTTCTACGGGGGAGAACAACCCGTATGCGCTACCTGCTCGCGGCGTGCTGCGTAGCCGCTGCTTCACTCACTTCCTGCGAAGACGACGGCGGCACCCTTTTCCCTAATCCGCGCGTGCTCATTCAGCCGAAAGGCCCGGCTCCTGCCTTTGCCCCCGACATCGATCCGCAGATGCTGGCTGTCATTGAGCAGTTCCAGAGCTACGGTACGCCGCCTCTGCCCACGCTCTCGCCCCGGCAGGCGCGCATGGCACCCTCCATTACGGATGCTGTCCAGGACTTGCTCAAGAAAAACAACATTCCCCCCCGGGCCGCCCAGGTCAATGTCAGCCAGCGCGTGTTGCCGAGTGGTATTACGCCGCTGTCGGCCCCCGATGGTATTCTGGTGCGGATTTATACACCCAAGAATGCTTCCGGACCGTTGCCCGTGGTCGTGTATTATCATGGCGGTGGCTGGGTAATTGGCAGCCTCGACGTGTATGAGCCATCGGCTAAGGCCATTTCGGAGAAAGCACAGGCTATTGTTGTATCGGTCGATTATCGGCTGTCGCCGGAGAATAAGTTTCCGGCCGCCCACGAAGATTCGTATGCGGCCTACAAATGGGTGCGCGACAACGCAGCCAGCATCGGGGGCAACCCGGCGAAGGTGGCGGTAGCAGGTGAAAGCGCCGGCGGCAATATGGCCGTGACTACGGCTATTCTGGCCCGCGAGCGGGGCATCGCCCAGCCCACGCACATCCTGTCGGTGTATCCGGTGGCTAACAACGACCTAACTACGCCTTCTTACAACCAGTACGCTAACGCAGTGCCGCTGAACCGGCCCAACATTGAGTACTTCGTGCGCAACTACTTCCGCACGCCGGCCGATGGCGACGACCGCCTGATTTCGCTGGTGGATGTCGCCGACCTGCGCGGCTTACCGGGCGTGACTATTATTGGGGCCCAGATTGATCCGTTGCAGACGGAAGGGCAGCAACTGCGTGACCGGTTGCTGGGAGCTGGGGTAGCCGTGAATTATCAGCTCTACCAAGGTACGACCCACGAATTCTTTGGTACCTACGCCGTGGTGCCCAAAGCCGAAGAGGCACAGAATTTTGCGGCCGCTCAACTGCGAGCCGCCTTCCGGTAAGCAGAAAATACAATTATAATAGAGTAAAAGGTGCTGGTCCTGGATCAGCACCTTTTATGTTTTTGCCTGCCCACGGTGGGGGTAAATATATAGATAGGATAGAAAATCAACACGAATTAGACAAAAAGTGCAGGCCCCCATAGGAGCTTATTCGCCGTGCTTTCAAACTCCCTGGCTTAAAGTTCCGTAAGGGAATCACCAATCCGTACAATTTACACCTTACACCCCCTCGTATGAATTATTCTTTCTTTCGCTCATCTGCCCTTGCCGGGCTGGTGACTCCCGCCCTGGCGAGTTGCCTGCTACTGAGCAGCTGTGATTCCAAGTCTAAAGCCACTGAAGCGGATACGCAGGCCATGACGGCCGATAGCACCACCACCAGTGCCGCCGGTGAAGTGAAGCCCTCCGGCCCCAAACCAGCGTGGGGCCCAAATTTGAAGCCCGAGATGCAGGCCGTTATTGAGGAGTTTATGAGCTTCAAGAATAAGCCGCTACCGGAACTGACTGCCGTGCAGGCCCGTAAGCAGCCAAGTCCCGCCGATGCGGCCATGAAGCAGATGCAGGAGAGCAACATCACGCCTCCGCCCATGCAGGTAGACACGGCCAGCCGAACTCTGATGCCCGGCCCAAAAGCGCGCATATATACCCCCAAAGCCGGCACAGCTCCCTATCCGGTGATTGTGTATTACCACGGCGGCGGCTGGGTGATTGCCACCATCGACACGTATCATGCTTCTGCTCAGGCATTGGCGGAGCAAACCGGGGCCGTCGTGGTGTCGGTGGAGTATCGCAAGGGGCCGGAGCATAAGTTTCCTACGGCCCACGACGACGCATTTGCCGCCTATCAGTGGGCGCTGAAAAATGCGGCCAGCATCAAAGGCGACCCAAAGAGAGTAGCGGTGGCGGGCGAAAGCGCCGGCGGTGGTCTGGCGGCCGCCGTGAGTATGCAGGCCCGCGACAAAGGCGTGGCAATGCCCAAGCATCAGCTGCTGGTGTACCCGATTGCGGGCTACGATACGAATACGCCTTCTTACCAGAAGAACTCCGAGACTCTGCCCCTGAATAAGGGCGGCATGGTCTGGTTTTTTAATAACTACCTGCGCAGCCCCGCCGATGGCAAGGACCCGCGCATCAACCTGGTGGCCGCGAATCTGAAAGGCTTGCCGCCCACCACCATTATCGCCGCCGAGTACGACCCACTGATGAGCGAAGGCAAAATGCTGGCCGATAAGCTCACGGCGGCTGGCGTGAAAGTTAATTATAAGCTCTACGAAGGTACCACCCACGAATTTTTCGGGATGGCGGCCGTCGTGCCCGAAGCCAAGCAGGCGCAGGGCGTTGCCGTTGCCGACCTGAAGGGTGCACTGAAGTAAAGTATTCGCTTCTATTTAAAAAAAGCCCCCCGCTCCAATGAGTGGGGGGCTTTTTTTGGTATATGTAACAGGGCCAGCGCATTGCTTTTTCAGTGGTGCGTTTTTCAATGGTGCGGTAATCACTCAACTTGCCCTTGCTAACTTCGGCCGCTGGATTGGGCTAAAAGGTCAGAGTGCCTTCGTTAGCTTTGTGGCGCGGAATGAGCGACAGAGCAAGGCCCCGACAAAACAACCGGCATCAGCACCGTTTCCTATGGTCAGCAAAGCGTTAAAAACCCGCGTAGAACAGCTCAAACAAAAGAAGTACCGCAAGCGGCTAGAGCTGTTTCTGGTAGAAGGCGGTAAAAGCGTGCTGGAGCTGCTGACCTCTGATCTGATAACGGAGCGCGTGTTTATGACGGCGGAGTATGCCGCCAAAATACCGCCACTCCTCGCCTCGGTGCCTTTCGAGCTGGTATCGGAAGAGGAGCTGACCCGCCTCGGTACCCTGGCTACCAATACTACGGCGCTGGCCATTGCGCACTTACCTGCCGAGCCGCCACTTTTGCCCCCCACCACCAGCTTACTACTTGCCCTGGACCAGGTGCGCGACCCCGGCAATATGGGCACGCTTATTCGCCTGGCCGACTGGTACGGCCTGCAAGGCGTCGTCTGCTCCGATACCTGCGCCGACCCGTGGGCGCCCAAAACGGTGGCCGCCACCATGGGCTCCTTCGCCCGCGTACCCGTCTGGCAGCGCGAGCTGCCCCAGTGGCTCGACGATTTGCCCCCCAGCGTGCCCCGCTACGGCGCCCACCTCAAAGGCGACAATGTGCACCGCCTCACCTTGCGCCCCGCCGGCGTACTTATTATGGGCAGCGAGTCGCACGGCCCGCGGCCGGAGGTGCTGGCGCGCCTCACGCAGCGGCTGTATATTCCGGGGGCAGGCGGCGCGGAGAGCTTGAACGTGGCTATATCAGCGGCTATTCTGCTGGATAACTTTCATCGGGGGTTATAGTTGAGACACTTTGACTGATGGCTACACAAGTTGTTGAATAGTACGTTTTTTGAGTAAACAAAAAAGGCCCTGACTCATAAGTCAAGGCCTTTTGCTGAAGTTATAACCAAGAACCCAAAGGCTTTAGAAACCCAACCCAACGGTAAAGCCAGTTATGATAAACCCACCGCCGGTGCCAGGAAATTGATTGGTAAGGGAATTGAACAGGAAATTGTTGTAAGGCCTGACTATGCCCGTCGTCAGGTCGATATTGTATACCTTATTTCCGACTCCACTCTCCCGAAGATACGCATAACCCATATTGCTGGTGCCGCCAATATCAAAGTGCTGTGCTACTCCTTCAATCCCTGAGTCGCCAATTTCAACGACTGTGCCCGCATTGGGTGGATTTTGTAGGTATAGTTTAACGAGGTCGCGGTTGGGGAAAGTTCGCACGAATGTCGTTCCTAGAACATACAAATTAGTCGTTGTCGCCCCCGCGAAATTGTTGCTATAAGCGGCTGCGCTCAGGCTGGGGGGGCCAGGATTAATGCGGCCGTCCACCGTGGCAACGGCGTCATTCGGGTTTATCCGCACATTCTCGCCTTGATTGCCAACAATTCGGATGCGGTCGGCAACGGGATTGAAATCAAAGCCAAAAACAAAATTTGTCAATACGACGTTCACCGTACCCACGAGGGCGGCCGCGCCCGATGCGGCATTGAGTGTATAGAGCCGACTATTCGCTATGGGGTCTACGATTGACGTTCGGGGGCGGGCTAACATGTAGAGCTGTCCATTGGCGGGCCGAAAATCCAGGCCCAATACCTCTTGGTCGGCGGGCATTCCCGTGATGGCCCGGCGCACTAAGGCGGCAGGGTTGGTCGGATCAAAAATTACCAAAAATTGGGTGGGAACGTCGGGGTTGCCCAGGTTGCCCACGCTGTTAATTGCATAGGCCACGGGCTGGGTAGGAATGGCAATACCGGAGTAGCCTAAGATCGCATCATATTGGCTGAGTAGCTGTGTGGCGCCCGTCTGCACATTCACCGTGAACAAACTTGTTTTTCCTCCTACCTCAAACAGGCCCAAGGCCGTGCCTGTCTTGCCGTCAATATCGAAGCCGCCATCACCGCTGATGTCGAGCTTGAGGTCGCCCACGGCAACCAAGGTGCCGTTGTTAGGAGGATCCTGCCGGTAAAGCTTGTCGGTGGCCGGGTCCAGGTTGTAGAGCACCGTGGTCTCGGCACCAGCCACGTTGTTGGTGTAGGCGGCAGCCGTAATGGTGGCACCCGCAGCTCCATTTATAGCGCCATCGGTCGCGGCCACGGTGCCGGTTTCCGGGTTCAGACGTAGATTCTGCCCCATAGAAGTCACCAGCCGAATCCGATCCACCGTCGGGTTGAAGTCGAAGCCCACCAGGTTGCCGGAAACAGCCGGCGTAAAGGCGCCCGCGCCAATAGCGTGCGCCACGCCCGTATTCTGATTAATGACGTAGAGTCGGCTGGCGCTGCTCACCCCGTAGAGCTGACCCGTGGCCGGGCGAAAGTCAATGGCTAAGATGCGTTCCCCACTCTGCAAGCCGGTGATAGTCACCGAGGCCGTACGCGTGGCCGGGTCCTTGGTGGAGTAGGCATCCAGCTTATTTCCCCCAGACAAAGCATAAAAGGGAATGTCCAGGCCTAGATTGAAGGGAGCGGAGGGGTTGGGCTTGGTGGGGAAGTACTGCTCCAGCAGGTCTTCGCAGCTGGTCAAAGACGACAAAAGGAGCACAGCCGCGCCCCATTTGGTGAGGGAAGAGGGTTTTAGCATAGAAGCAAGATGATAGGATAGAAGAAAGAATTAATTGAACTAAGATGGTTAAGTTACGCAATACTCTTCGGTTTTGATACCGGTATTCTTATAATTTTTCACTCAACAGAATGCTTGAGGTTTAAACGCTGAAGGAGCCCATACTTAGCATGAATTCAGCCAGCCTCCTCGTTTAAACTACAAATCGCTTAGGTAGCTATGCGGCTAAATGCACCAAACGATAGCTGGTATTAGGAGAGTGATGCAGAAATGAAAAAAAGCCCCCCGTGTGCCGGGTAGCTAGTATTTAACGGCCCGCTGGTCTCCCGTCGGCATGGCTCACTAAGTTGATTGTGCTGCTTCGCGGCAGCCGCTACTGCACTACCGCTGGCGGTTGAACTTTGACTACCCGTTGCCCCCGGTACAGCAGCCATCCCAGTAGTTGTCCTGACAGTGGTACCAAGATAGCCGGGGCTATAATTAGTCCTGGCATGGGGTCCGTCCAAAGATTGGATACCCAGTAGGTTACGGGAGCAGGGGCAGGTAGTAGGTGAGCAGCAACGAGGCAGATGAGCAGTAAATCGATGATTTCAGGTTAGGCGTGCCATCCAGCTCGGAAAATCGGGGCCGTGCGCGGGGAGCAGTAGTACTGGTATCTGGCTCTGCTGCAGCACCTGGGCCGTCACGCTGCGGTGAAACAGCTGCCCCAGAAAGCTATGTGGCCGAACGACGAGCACCAGCAAATCGGCCTGAATATCCTTCACGGCCTGCAGTATGCCATCGACGGGCGGCGTGCTTACTTCCTCGTAGAGCTCCAGGGCCGTAGCAGGCGGAAGCAGCTGGCTTATGCGCACATTCGCCAGGGCTCGCTGGCCCGGAAATGCCTGCTTCTCATGCGAAGTTTCGGCGTGAATCACGGTATACGTGGCTTGCCAGGAAGCAAACAGCGGCGCCAGGGCCTGGCTGGCAGCGTTAAGCACAAACGAATTAGCATCGACTGCCAGAGCTATGCGGCGCGGAGCGTGGGGCACGGGGGCGGCTTCCGGCACTACCAGCAAAGGCCAGTGCGTGTCGCGCAGCACGGGCAGCGCCTGATTATGCCACAGCTGGTCCAGCAGGCTATTATCGGTGCTCATGCCCGTCACCAGTAGGAGCGGGTGGTAGCGGTCCACGGCCTCCGCTATCATCTCTACTTCCGCCTGGGTAGAGGCCATAACCTGCGTTGAAGCCGGTAGCTGCCGTGTCAGATGTTGCAGAGCAGCGGCCATTTCTGCCTGACTGCGGTAGGTATTCGTTGCGGTCATAGTCACCAGCTCGGGGGCCGAAGCCACCTCGCGGTAGTGATGCAGCAGAATAAGGCGTGCCTGCAGCGGCTCACCCAGCACGGCGGCATACTGCGCCGCCTGTTCCGACGTAGCCGTTGGGGTAGCCAATACAACGATAGATGGGCTCATAACAGGCATATAGCTACAATAAGGAGGAGTAGAAACCAGGAGCGCAGCTTATAATTCGCTTTAGTATTCGGCGGGCAAAAGCAGCAGCGGAATCGGGCTTTCCTGGATAATCTGCGCCGTGATGCTCCAGTGAAACATAGTGCCTGCCAGACTGTGGCGCCGCGCTACTACCCCCAGCATGTCGGCTTCGTGCCGGGCGGGCACCTCTAAAATGCCCCCACCATGGACGGATAATATCCCTTAAGTACACGGGTTTTGGGCTGGGAAAGTATCAGGCTAGTATCCTGAATGGTGCGCCGGATGACCGCGGGCAAAGTCAGCTCCGCGATTGGTGATGCGTGGCAATGCCGAGCAGGGCATAAAAAGGGCAATAGCCGGCAATGCCCGTCAGCAGAAGCGCGAGCGGAATGAGCAGCCAGACCAGAAGCACGGGCGTGCTGAAGCCCTGGCGCACTGAAGCCCTGGCGCACCAGAAAGCCAGTGAGAAAGGTTGCCAGGAGAATGCGAATCACCCGGTCGTAAGAACTTAAATTCTGACGCATGATTGATAAGCCGTTAAGTGAAAAAAGGAAGCGACAGCAGGGGCTTGCTTACTGACCAAAAAAGCCTCGAAAGCAGCTGGCAAGGCTTGAGGAAATACAAGCAGCCAGGGTGGCCAGCTTCTCCCGGTTTACTTCTCCAACTGGCCTTAGGGAAGCAACTGAGCAGGCAACCCACCTATCAGAAAGCCTTCTGAGTAACGATGGGCTTCAACCTTATTTGTTAGCGACTTTGATCAGCCGCGCCGAAGGATTTTATAAGTAGAAGCTGTTTAGGAGGTCGTCGGCATCAGTTAGCACGTCATGCAGAGCGGAGCGAAGCATCTCGCCCGCTGCCGTAGGGTTATCATTGCAACGAAGCGGGCGAGATGCTTCCTTCGTCTGCATGACGGTCAGGTGTACTTCCTAAACAGCTTCGTAGTAAGTGACAGAGTATGTAGTAAATATCGTCATAATTTAATGACATTAATAGGATGACTGTCAATCGAATAAATGATTTATGTCAGGCGCCTCTGGCATAACAAACACTGACTGTAAACCCACTGCTTTGGCTTGTTCCGCATCGCCTGGCCTGCGTTCCTGCTTGGCCGCTGGTGCACCTCTAAATGATTAAATGGCAGGTAGTAGTGATTGGCAGATTCTGGCTGATTTGGGCGTCGCCAGACGGTGAAAAAACGAATAGTAGGGCAGGCACTGGTTATTTATGCCCAAACGTCCGTAGGGCTTATTTATACTTTGTATCACGTTCTACTTTACCATTCCATTTTCACAACCAGTACACTATGTTACTTACTAACAGCTTACTAAACACGGTGCTGCGTCAAGCCAGCCAGGAAGTATCCCGCAAAGTATTTCTGACCCTGGCCGGGCGGGGCCTGGCCGCCAGCACCTTCGCCAGCTGCCAGGATAAGTCGGGCGAGGCGACGAAAGCGACTACGCCTATTACCGGTACACCGGCCTCAGAGGTCACCGCTTCCACCGTGTATACGGCCTCCGGTGGGCAGCAAGTGCCCTCATCGGAAGCAGTGTCGCCGGCGGCGAAAGTGCCGACAGCCGTAGATAAGCCCATTGAGCTGGAAGCCTGGAAGTCGGATGTAGACCCCAAATCGGGACCCACGCCGACGCCTTTGCCCCCCGACCAGCGGGTGGGCTATGCGCTGGTGGGTCTGGGTCACCTTACGCTGGAAGAGCTGCTGCCCGCTTTTGGCGAGTGCAAAAAATCCAGACCCGTGGCTCTGGTCAGCGGCTCGCCCGAGAAGCTAAAGAAGGTGGCCCAGCAATACGGCATTAAGCCGGAAAGCTGCTACAGCTACGAGGAGTATGATAAGCTCAAAGACAACCCCGAGGTGGAGGTAATCTACATCGTGCTGCCCAACTCCATGCACGCCGAGTACACCATTCGGGGCGCGCAGGCGGGCAAGCACATTCTCTGCGAAAAGCCCATGGCCAACTCCGCCGCCGAGTGCGAGGCCATGATTGCGGCCTGCAAAAAAGCCAACCGCAAGCTGATGATAGCCTACCGCATTCAATATGAGCCCTACAACCGTCTGGTGCGCGATATGGTGCGGGAAAACAAGTGGGGCAAGACCAAGTACATTCAGGCCCAGAATAGTCAAAGCTCCGCCAACCCCGACCATTGGCGCCACAAGAAAGCCCTGGCCGGCGGCGGTGCCCTGCCCGATATTGGCTTGTACTGCCTGAACACCTCCCGCTTCCTGCTCGGTACCGAGCCAACCGAAGTTTTCGCTTACTCTTACAGCACGCCCGGCAACCCGTTGTTTAAGGAAGTGGAAGAGGCAATGTCGTGGCAGATGCGCTTTCCGGGGGGCATTTTGGTGGACTGCATCACCCACTACAACACCCACGACTCGCGCTTCTATCGCGTGAACAGTGAGCGGGGCTGGATGCACCTCAACAATGCCTACGCCTACACCGGCCAGCAGCTGCAAACCTCCCACGCGGAAGGCCCTGCTAAGATGCAGAACCATATTACCATCAGCCCCAAAAATCAGTTTGCGGCCGAAATGGACCACTTTTCCACCTGCGTGCTGGAAGACAAACAGCCCCACACGCCCGGCGAGGAAGGCTTGCAGGACCAGCGCATTATGGAGGCCATCTACCAGTCGGCCCGCGAAGGCCGGCCGGTAAAATTGCCCCCCGTGTCAGGTACGGATGTGTTTCGGGGACCGGAGCCGAAGGAAAATGCCTGAGCCCGTCGTTCGGTACGGAGTGTTGAAGATTTTATAACCAGCATAGTTGAACAACAAAACAGCCCCAGCTCATGAGCCGGGGCTGTTTTGTTGACGAAGTTTAATAGGATGAATGTTAAAAGCCTAACCCAATAGCTAGTCCACGAAACGCTGACCCTGGCAGATCGCGGATAAGAGTGGCTGCCCCGGTAGTCAAATTGATTCTATACAGCTTGGGACTTGCGGGGCCGGGGACCCGAGGAATCAGCAACGCGTAGCCCGTACTGCTGGTGCCGCCAATATCGAAAGCCTCAGATGTTACCTCCTGGCCAAGGTTAAAGTTTCCTACAGCCGTCAACCTGCCGGCGCTGGGTGGATTCACCTCGAATAGAGTAATCTCACCTAGCGCGTATAGTCTCGTCGTGGGAGCGCCCGCAAAATTATTGTCATACGCGATAGCAGTTCCCGTCCCTAGGCCAAAGTCAATTCGGGTTTCCACCGTAGTTGTACTGGCGTCAGCACTCACCCACAAATTTTCCTGGGAACCAGTAATAATGCGCATACGGTCGGTAACGGGGTCGAAGTCAAACCCGCTGCGCTCCCCGCTCAACCGATTGGATGGGACGCTCACGCGGCCTACGAGCGTGGCGACGCCAGTAGCGGTGTTGATAGTATAGATCTGATGACTAGGAATGACTTGGCCATCTGAGCCTACCCCGACATTCCCGTTTCTAACCAGCGCGTAGAGCTGGCCATTGGCGGGCCGGAAATCGAGGCCCACAATCTGCTCCCCCGGACGAGTAAATCCTCTTACTCCTTTTTCAACTGGAGGGACGCTAGAGAGCGTCTCTGGATTAAAAATGAAGATGATGTTACTACCACTGGCGGCATAAGCCACCGGTTGAGTTGGAATGGCAATCCCCGAATAGGCGGCACTGGCACTATACTGAGCTAAAGGCCGGGCCGCGCCGGTGGTCAAGTCGACGGTGAAAAGAGTGGGGTTGCCATTGACCGTATACAGGCCCAGTGCCGTGCCGGTCCGGGCATCGATATCAAAGCCCCCATTCCCGCTCACCGGCAAATTCAAGTTGCCCACGGGTACGACGGTGCCGTCATTGGGCGGATTGACTAAGTAGAGCTGCTGGTTCTGCGTATTGATGGCATACAAGGCCGTCGTCGAAGCCCCGGCCGTATTATTAGTGTACGCGACACCGGTTAAAGTCGCGCCCACCGCTCCATTGATACCGCCATCGGTATTGGCCACCGTCCCCGTCTCGGGGTTGAGGCGCAGGTTCTGGCCCGTCGAGGTTACCAGGCGAATCAGATCCACGGTGGGGTTGAAATCAAAGCCCACCAGATTGCCCCCCAGGGCTGGGGTGAAGGCGCTGGTGCCTAGGGCGCGCGCTGCGCCCGTGTTCTGATTAATAATGTACAGTCGGCTGGCACTGCTGATCCCGTAGAGCTGGCCGGTGGCAGGACGGAAATCAATGGCTAAGAGCGTCTCGCCACTGCCTAAGCCAGTGATGCCGACAGAAGCCGAGCGTGTGCCGGGGTTAGCCGTGGAGTAAGCATCCAGCCGGGTCCCGCCCGATAGGGCATAGAAGGCGATGTCCTGACCTAAGGGTGGAAAGGTGGGGATGGTAGGGGGGGTTGGGGTGGGCTTGGGGAAATACTGCTCCAGGATGTCCTCGCAGCTGGTCAAAGACGACAAAAGGAGCACAGCCGCGCCCCATTTGGTGAGGGATAAGGGTATTTTCATGCTTTTCAGGATAGAAGAATTAGATGAAAAGTTAGCACAATAATTTCCCTTACGCTTAGTATAAACACATAGTTTGACCTATAGTAAGAATAAGGCAGAATAGAGCGGAAATGACTTGTAGTGAGCTGATGACCCAGACTTTACGCTTCGAGAAACTCAATCTAACGAGCTATGATTGAATGCTAGATTAAAGCGTACTGTAACCATCGGTCAAGGATAAAAACCGTACATGAGTTAGCAGTTACTCAAAATGCAACGCGCACAAAAAAGCCTCCCAAGTACGCCTGGGGGGCTTTTTTGTGCGTCAATTCTAATGAAAGCTAAACTTATATGCCACCAAACGATACGCCGAAGCTGAGGGTCTGGGCCTGGGGACCGCGACCGTCCTTGAACAGCTCGTTGAGGTTGTATTTGACGAACAAATCCAGGCCGCCGATGCCTACGACACCTTGCAGGCCATAATTGAAATCTTCGAGGTTGAAGCTGCCGCGGTCTTTGTCTTTGCGGTTGCGGCCGTCGTTGTCATATTTTATCTTGGTGTGGCTGCCGAGGCGGTAGCCGGCAAAGCCCCCCGCACCCAACGTAAAGCCGTCGTCATTGCCCTTCCGGTTCTTGAGATTGAGCACCAGCATGAGGGGCAAATTAATGGTGGTAGTGGCTAGCTTGCTTTTTTCGAGATTTAAGCTGGGCTCATTCCCGATAACGGTGCTGGTAGGCGTGGTGAGCAGGCGGCGGTTGTTATCGAACATATAGTTGTTGAAGGACAGCTCGGGGCCAGTGAGCAGGCGCACCGGGCTGCCCTGCGAGCCTAAGCGGTACAGATAGTGCCAGTTGAAGCTGATATAGCGGGAGCCAAACGGCCGCAGATCAAAGTCTTCGGCAGTAGTTGCCATGCGATTCACTAGGGCATTCAAACCGATGTCGATGCCAAAGTCGCTATGGCCGGGGCGGGCGGCGCGCTCTTCTTGTTTGGCTTTGCGCTGGGCATTTCGCGTAGAGTCGTCAACGGCTGAGGTGCCCACTTTGATGGAAACGTGGTCATCATCGCCATTCTCCACTACCGATACGCCAAAGGCGCGACCCAACACCACATCCACTCGTTCGGTGTCGCCTTTATTGCCCTTTTCGGTGCGCACCGTTACCCGTATCTGTTCGGGAACCTGCTTGCCGGGCTGATCTTTGGCGGGGTAAAACTCCATCGTTACCGATTCTGTTTTGGCGGTTTTGCCAGCAGCTTCGGCCTGAGTAATGTAAGTATCCAGCAAGATCATGAGCGAGTCGAGCTTATAAGCACGAAGCTCGCGCAATTGGGCTTTGTTCTTAACGAACAGCGTCATGGTGGCCTGATTAGGCAGTTTCACCACGATGGTGTCGTCGGGGGCAGGGGCGGCGGCCAGGGTGCGGCAAGGCGCGGCCAGGGCCAGCAGCACTACTGCCAGCAGGGTGTAGAAGCGGTTCATGATGGTGGAGAAATTAGAGTTGGATGACAAGGGCGTGGTTGGCGCCCGGAGGCCGAACCGTTACGGTCACGTCCTCGGGTAAGCGGGGTAAGGTTACTGGCTCGCCGCGCAAAGCATTGCTCACCTGGCGCATCACCTGCCCGCCTAAGCGGCCCCGGCGAGGAGCCTCCTGGGTGGCAGCCAGGGCAGCTGTCGCCGACGAATGGCGCACTTCCACTTCTATCGGACCCGTGGGAACGGATGGGGTAGCGGAGGTAGTGGCTACAGTTGGGACCTGCTGGGGGGCTTTTGGCTGCGTTTCCTCGGCCACGGGGCGCTCCGGTTGCGCTTTGGTGGGAATGAGGGCGGCTACCATGGTGTTCTGCGTGGGTTTGGTAGTGAGATTTTTAGGTGTTGATGAGCGAGGAGCGGGTGTGGCGCGGGCCAACTGGCGAGCGGCGGCTGACTTGGAGCGAAGCGGCCGGGTCGGTTGCGCATCCGAACTAGGCTGCTTCGTAGGAGCCGTTGCTACGATGGCTTCTGGTTGGGTAGATGGCAACGCAGCGGGAAGGGTTGCCTGAGAAGATGAATTTTTCGAAGAAACCGCTGGGGTCGTTTTGGCAGCGGGCCGGGTAGCAACTTTCGCCACTGTACCCACTACTGGGTCCAGATTTGCCCCCCGCCACAGCCACGCGCCGCCTGCCAGCAGCAACAGCGTAATCACGGCTGCGGAAGCGTAAAGCCACATAACGGGGCGCTTACGGGCGGGCTGCAGCTCGGCTTCGAGCTGGGCCCAGAGATAGTCGGGTGGGGGGGGGGCGTGGCGCTCCAGCTTCTCCCGAAACAGCTTATCAATATCTTCCGATTGCATAATATTCTTTAGGTGAGGAGGTGGAGGCTGAAGCACTGCTAGCCCCGCCTAAGCGACGCTGAAGCATGGCCCGAGCCTTACTCAGCTGCGATTTACTGGTGCCCTCCGTAATGCCCAGCAGCTCGGCAATTTCGGGGTGAGAATAGCCCTCTACGGCGTAAAGGTTAAATACGGTACGATAACCGGCGGGCAATTGGGTAAGCATATGCATCAAATCGGCCGCGGCCAGGTCACTTTCCGCGTCGGCGGCCGTGACGGCTACATCTACTGGGTAATCATCGATGGCCAGGTGGAGCGGCTCCTTGCGGCGCAGCTGGCCCAGGGATTCGTTCACCATAATCTTCCGAATCCACCCCTCAAAACTGCCCTCGTGGCGGTATTGATCCAGGGCTCTGAACACTTTCACAAACCCCATCAGCATCACTTCTTCCGCGTCTTCACGGTGGCGCAGGTAGCGCGAACACACGGACAGCATCAGGCCCGCGAACCGCTCGTAGAGCAGCTTCTGGGCGCGGCTGTTGCCCTGGCGGCAAGCAGCAATGAGGTCGGCGTCAGTCACAGGAAAGAAAGAGTAGAAAAGGACAATAGCAGGGCGTTTGGAGGGGTAGATGCAACCTTTGCGGGAGTGGTTGCCTCTGGGGGTAAAAATTTGCCTCACCCCCCGGCCCCCCTCTCCTAGGGGAGAGGGGGGGGGCAGTCGCTCGGCCTGTGCGGCCACGTCGGCTTGCGCCTCCGTAACCGCTACTGTTTTGGTCTAGAATTGTAATATTATGGAATAGAAAAGCCAACGACGATCAATCGTTGGCTTTTTCTGTTTTATGGAGGGTTATCCGAATATAATGCGATAGCGGTTACGGAGGCGCAAGCCGACGTGGCCGCGCAGGCTGAGCGACTGCCCCCCCTCTCCCCTAGGAGAGGGGGCCGGGGAGTGAGGCCTCCGTTAGAGTTTTTTACGCTAGTAATTGCCAATAGACAGCATCACTAGCGTGCAGGCTTCTTCCGTCTGAATACCGCGCTCCTGCGCCATGCGCTCCAGCTCGGGGTTCTCAGTACCGGGGTTAAAGATGATGCGCCTGGGCTTTAAATCCAGGATGTAATCGTACCAGGCAGGCTGATTCTGGGGCCCTACATAAAGGGTTACCGTGTCAACTTCGGGCTCGGTGGGGCGGTCGGTGTGGATGTCGATGCCAGCTACCTGGCCTGTGCGTAGCCCGACGGGTACTACTTCGTGGCCGTGGCGCTTCAAGGAGTGAACAGCTTTATAGGCGTAGCGCGCGGGGTTGTCGCTGGCGCCTAGTACGAGAGTCTTTTTCATATAGGTAGGCAATGAGTGAATGAGCAAATGGGCGAATGAGTAAGTATTAAACGAAAAACAACACCAAGCAGTCATTCGCTCATTTACTGACGGAAGCCACCGCTTCCGCGCACCGTTCCCCATCCATAGCGGCCGATACGATGCCACCCGCGAAGCCTGCGCCTTCCCCGCAGGGAAACAAGCCCGTAATTTCCGGGTGCTGCAGGGTAGCTGGGTCGCGGGGGATGCGCACGGGGGCGGAGGTGCGGCTTTCCACCCCTACGATCTGGGCGGCGTTGGTGGCATAGCCGGGGATTTTTTGCCCAAATGCCTTGAAGCCCTGGCGCAGCCGGTCGGTGAGGCCCGCGCCTAACACCTGGCTCATCGGCACCGATACCAGGCCCGGTTGGTAAGAAGTTTCCAGCAATTCATGAGAAAGCTTGTCTTTCAAAAAATCGCCCAGGCGCTGGGCCGGGGCGGCCTGCGAATTGCCCCCCAGCGCACAGGCGCGCTGCTCAATTTCTTGTTGCAGGCGCAAACCGGCTAGCGCTCCGTGTCGCTTCAGGTCCATTTCTTCCAGCTCGACCGCTACCACAATGCCCGAATTGGCGAAGCGCGAGTCGCGGCGGCTCGGCGACATGCCATTCACGACCACCTCGCCAGGAGCCGTGGCGGCGGGCACAATAAAGCCCCCCGGACACATGCAAAACGAGAAAACACCCCGCTGCTGCCCGCGCCACTGGGTTTGATGAACCAATGAATACGAGGCTGCTGGCAGCGGCCCGCGGTCCTGGAGGCGGTACTGGGCCTGGTCGATGAGGGCCTGCGGATGCTCCACGCGCACGCCGAGGGCGAAGGGCTTGGCCTCCACGCGCACCCCGCGCCGGTGCAGCAATTCATAAATGTCGCGGGCCGAGTGGCCGGTGGCCAGAATAACCGCGTCGGCCTCCACCGCCTCGCCCGTAGCCGTAACTACCCCGCGCAGGTGGTTTTTCTCCAGGATTAAATCCTCCACCCGCGTCTCGAAGCGCACCTCACCGCCGGCGGCCCGGACAGAGTCGCGCAGGGCGGCTACTACTTGCGGGAGCTTATTGGTGCCGATGTGGGGGTGGGCGTCGACCAGAATATCGGGGGTAGCGCCATGCTGCACCAGCAGCTTCAGGATGCGGCCGACGTCGCCGCGCTTGGTGGCGCGGGTGTAGAGCTTGCCATCGGAGTACGTGCCCGCGCCGCCCTCGCCGAAGCAGTAGTTGGAATCGGGATTGACTACGTGGTCCTTGTTCAAAGCGGCCAAATCGCGGCGGCGGGTGCGCACGTCCTTGCCCCGTTCCAGCACGATGGGCCGGATACCCAGCTCAATAGCTCGCAGAGCCGCGAATAAACCGGCCGGTCCGGCCCCCACGATAAGCACCGTGCGCCGGGCCTGACTTACATCAGAATACTGAAACCAGGGGCCAAAAAGTTCGGCGGGCGGGGGCTGAAACCACACATCAGCGCGTAAGCGGACAAGAGGCTGGCGGCCGCGGGCATCGATGGAGCGCTTGCGCAGATGCACGAAATCGGCCGCGCCGGGGTGGATGCCGGCCGCGGCCAACAGAGCGCGGTAACGGGCAAACTCATCGTAAGCTACTTCGGGCGGAAGCAGCACTTCTATTTCTTTCTTGTCGAGCATGGGGTGAAAGGGAGTTAGCCTTTAAACCGAAAGTGAAACCTTGGGGGCAAAGATAAGCACCAATCTCTGCCGGGTACAGTAGCGCGGAGTGTCACTCCGCGCTACTGTACCGCTATTTACTGCCGCTTCGCGCGCTCGTACTGCACTGGCCAGGCCAAATCTGCATCGAGCGTCTGGGCCGCGTGGAGCGGGAAATAGGGGTCGCGCAGAAACTCGCGGGCCAGCAGCACCAGATCTGCTTGCTCACTGGCCAGAATCTCCTCGGCCTGCTCGGCAGTAGTAATAATGCCCACGGAACCCGTAGGCATGCCGGTTTCCTGACGAATGCGCTCGGCAAATTCTACCTGGTAGCCAGGCCCCGCTGGAATCTTGGCATCGGAAACATTGCCACCGGTCGAGGCATCAATCAAATCCACTCCATGGTTTTTCAGCTCGCGGGTCAGAGCCACCGAATCGTCGATTGTCCAGCCACCATCCACCCAATCGGTGGCCGAAATGCGGACGAAAACCGGGTACTCATCCGGCCAGCTTTTGCGGACGGCGGCCGTTACCTCCAGCAGCAGCCGGATGCGGTTCTCGAAGGAGCCGCCGTAGGCGTCGGTGCGCTGGTTGCTCAGGGGCGAAAAAAACTCGTGCAACAGGTAGCCGTGGGCCGCGTGAATCTCAATTACTTTGAAGCCCGCCATCAGTGCCCGCTTGGTAGCCGCCCGAAAATCATCCCTTACTTCCCGCAGGCCGGCCGTATCCAAGGCCAGCGGCTTGGGGTCGGTGGGGCGGAAGGGGAGGGCGCTGGGTGCTACGGGCTGCCAGCCGCCCGCGGCCGCGGCCACCGGCTCGCCCCCTTTCCAGGGGCTGCTGACGCTGGCTTTGCGCCCGGCGTGGGCCAGCTGCACCCCCGGCACCGCGCCCTGGGCCGTGATAAAGGAAGTGATGCGCTGCAAGCCCGCGATGTGCTCGTCTTTCCAAAGGCCCAGATCATCGGGGGTGATGCGGCCCTCGGGCGAAACGGCGGTTGCTTCAAACAGGATCAGGTCGGCGCCGCCCACGGCCCGGCTGCCCAGATGTACCAGGTGCCAGTCGGTGGCAAACCCATCTTCCGATGAATACTGACACATGGGCGACACCACGATGCGGTTTTTAAGCTCCATACCCCGCAGGCGCAGCGGGGTAAATAGGGTAGCAGCCATAAAATCAAAAACTGTTGGAGGAAAGACTGAAAAATGCCCCCCAGAACCAGGGTAATACCTTGGGCGGGTGGTACTACGACTTTAAAGTCGTAGTACCACCCGCCCAAGGTATTACCCTGGTTAATTTGTAAACGGGAAGAGCAGGAAGTACGGGCCGAACGTTTTTAGCAACCTTGCGGCTGGGGGGCTTTTTCAACCCAGGATTTCCTCAATCGTGCCCAGCTGCTCGGCGCTGAACGCGGGGCTTTGCAGGCACTGCAACGAATCCAGCAGCTGCGCGGGCCGGCTGGCCCCGATGAGTACGGACGTGACGCGCTCATCCTTCAGAATCCAGGCCAGGGCCATCTGCGCCAGGCTTTGGCCGCGCTCCTGCGCCAGCTGGTGCAGACGACCGATCTGGTCGATACGCTCGGGCGTGATTTGCTCTTCTTTCAGCGACGGGCCGCCCCGCGCCGCCCGCGAGCCGGCCGGAATGCCGTGCAGGTACTTATCCGTCAGCAGACCTTGGGCCAGGGGCGAAAACGGAATGCAGCCCACGCCTTCGGTTTCGAGTAAGTCCAGCAGGCCGTCTTCTACCCAGCGCTCAAACATGGAGTACTTGGGCTGATGAATCAGGCAGGGCGTGCCCAGTTCGCGCAGAATCTTAATGGCTTGGGCCGCCTCAGTGGGCTGGTAGTTGGAAATACCCACGTATAAGGCCTTTCCCTGGCGCACGATCAGGTCGAGGGCGGCCATGGTTTCCTCCAGGGGCGTGTCGGGATCGGGGCGGTGGTGGTAGAAGATGTCCACGTAGTCCAGCTTCATGCGCCTTAAGCTCTGGTCGAGGCTGGAAACCAGGTATTTCTTGGAGCCCCAGTCGCCGTAGGGGCCGTCCCACATGGTGTAGCCCGCTTTAGTGGAGATGATCAGCTCGTCGCGGTAACTGCGAAAATCCTCTTTCAGAATGCGGCCAAAGTTGGTTTCTGCGGTGCCGGGAGGCGGACCGTAGTTGTTGGCCAGGTCGAAGTGGGTTAGGCCGTGGTCGAAGGCCAGGCGCAGGGTAGCGCGGAAGTTTTCCAGCACGTCTACGTCGCCAAAGTTCTGCCACAAGCCCAGCGACACGGCGGGCAGCTTGAGCCCGCTGCGCCCGCAGCGGCGGTAGTGCATGGTGGATGAATAGCGGTCAGCGTTGGCGAGGTAGGTCATGGAAAGGCGGAAAGTAGCAAAGGAAAGGCAGAGGGGCGTACGCTGACTTGGGCAACCCAAAAATGCCCCCCAGCGCCGCCAATGATACGGGAAGTCGGCGCTACCTGCTACGGTCTGGTCGCTTTTTGCCGAAATTTTTGCTCGTCCCGACAACTTCCGGCCGCCGAATGCGTCCGTAGCATCGGGCTTGCAAGAAGGTATGTAGCTGACCCGGCGCTTGGCGGCGCTGGTAAAACAAAGCCGGCCCAACTGGTATTGTAAGCGCATCTCTCACTTCAACTAACTTCCCCATGAAAATCTCCCTTGCCAAATTCCTGCTGCTCTTCGTGTGCGCCATCCTGCTGAGTGGCGGCGCTTTCGCCCAGGCCAAAATGCCCGAAGACAAATCCAAGCGTCCCAGCCCGCCGGCCACCGTTTCCACCACGGTAGGTGCCGCCAAGATTACCGTCGACTACAGCCGCCCCTCTATGAAGGGTCGCAAGATTTTTGGCGCGCTGGAGCCCTATGGTAAGGTGTGGCGCACGGGGGCCAACGAGGCCACCACTTTTGAAGCCTCCCAAGCCGTCACCATCAATGGCCAGGCGCTGCCGGCCGGCAAATACGCCCTGTTCACCATCCCCGGCGAGCAGGAATGGACGATTATCTTCAACAAAACCGCCGAGCAGTGGGGTGCCTACAAGTACGACGAAAAGCAGGACGCCCTGCGCGTAAAAGTGAAGCCCACCAAGCCCGCGCAACCCGTGGAGCAGTTCACCATTAAAGCCGATAAAGCCGGCACCATCATGATGACATGGGAAAACTCGCAGGTTGCTTTTAAAGTAGGCAGCGGCGCAAAGGCGCAACTGTAGGATTTTCTGAATAAACACATCAGCCGCCGTTCTTGCTCAGGAAGCAGGAGCGGCGGCCGATGTGTTTGGTGTATTTATAATTTAAAAATATCCCTGGTTTTTGCTGTGTGATTTCATCTTTATCAATTCAGTATTAAAAAATTAAAACTGTTAAATAAGCATGGATTAATGTTGGCACTGATAGCAGTCTAACTGAGAATGTAAAATTATGTGTTCTAATGCTGTATTTATTATTTCGTCAATGCTGTCATTGTTGCTATGAAGTCGACGATGTTGTCGCCAAGTGGTGCTTTTACCATATATAACACCTAGGCTATCTAACTCATAAAGTATCGTCCCACCATCTTGAGGAGCATAAAAAGCGTTTGTATACATTGTAATAGTGTGATTACTGCTAAAATTATTGAAGTGTAAGGATGATATTAATGAATCTTTAGCATTATGACGCATAATTTTATCAACTGTAATACTTTCAATATTGTACTTGGGTAGTAAAAATCCTGTGTAAAAGAATGTGATTGGTTTTTTCTTGTTTTCATCTTCAGTGCATCCCATTAAATAGTATAAAGAAAGAACACAAATCAAAAGCTTATAAAATGCACTCATAAGAAAGTGCATAAATTATTATCGAAAGTTTTATTGAGCTTCCCCTAACACTTCCTCTACCCAAGCCTTGCCCCATTCCTCCAACTCCTGCTCCGTCCACAGCTGCGGATAAAAGATGCGGCGCTGGAACTTGGGGGGCAAATATTTCTTCCAGTTGGTGCCACCCGTAGCGGCAATGGCCGTGGGGTCGCGCTCCAGGTAGCGCACCGCCGATTTGTAGTGCATCAGGGGCCAGTTCACGTTCACGTTCGCGTCGAGCTGGCGCAGGGCGCGCACCATGCGCGGGTGGCGCTGATCTTCGGCGGGCAGGCGCTCCAGCACGGTCCACACGTTGCGGGTGCGGTAGTGGGCGGCGTGCTGGTGCAGGGTTTGGGTGTACTTTTCCTCAAACTGAGTCAGGGTCAGGGCTTTGGCGCTCGATTCTTCGATGGTAGCGCCGGCTTTCCAGTAAATGCAGCCCAGCAGTTCGTCGTGGGCGGCGGCTTCGCCCAGCAGGCGACGCTTTTCTTTATCTACGAGGTTATCAAGGGAAGTGGAGGCCAGCTCAATCATGCGGTACTGCACGCTCTGGAAGCCCGAAGCCGGCATCAGGGCCATGCGGAACTGTAGAAACTGCTGCTTGTCCATGCCATCTACCATCACATCGAACGAGTCGATCAGGTTCTCGAAGTAGCGGTTGATGCGGCCCAGGCGTAGCACCAGCTCGCCCACGGTGGGCGCTTGTAGCTCACCCATCTGCTCGTACTCGCAGAGGCAGAGCTTAAAATACAACTCTGTGATCTGGTGGTACATGATGAAAATACGCTCGTCCGGAATCTGGGTGAGCGGGCGCTGTAGACTCAGCAACGTGTCGAGTTCAATGTAGTCCCAATAGTTGACGTAGTCGGTGTAGTAGAGGCCTTCGAGATAGGCGGCCAGGTCCTGGCCGTCGGCGGCGTATTTGGCTTGCAGGCGGCGCAACTGTTCCAGCACCTGGGGGGCAAATTCGGACGGATTGGGGGGCGTTTCCATAGGAGGGAGAGAGGCTGGGTAAGCGCTACAAAGAACGAAAAACTAAGGAAAGCAGCCCACCCAAGCAACCCCCGAGCCCTGGCCGGTATCTATACCCGTAAGGCTCAAAATGCCCCCCAGTCAGCTCTGCTGCTACCGGACGAATAAACCGTTGCTTTCCCGCCCTAAACATCTACTTTTACCGCTATTATGGCCGAGAAAAGCAGCATTTTTGATATGATTGGGCCGGTGATGATTGGGCCCAGCAGCTCACACACGGCCGGAGTGGTACGCATCGCAAGCGCCGCGATTCGCATTCTGGGGTCGTTGCCCACCCATGCCACCATCACGTTCTACAATTCCTTCGCCCGCACCTACGAAGGCCACGGTTCCGACCGCGCCATCGTGGCCGGTTTGCTGGGCTATGCCACCGACGACAAGCGCATCCGCGACGCCTTCGACCACGCCAAAGAGGCTGGCTTGCAATACACGTTTCAGAGTGTGGGCAACGCCTCTACCATGCACCCCAATACGATTAAGGTGCAATTGCGCGATGAGCGCACCGGCCACGCTACGGAAGTAATAGGCCAAAGCAGGGGCGGAGGCGTGATTCGCATAGTAGAGGTGGATGGCTTTCCGGCCGACTTTTCCGCCTCTCTGCATACCCTCATCGTGGACGCCGACGACCGCCAGGGCTCCATTGCCTTCATCGCCTCCGTTATTGCCCACGACGACTGCAACATCGCCACCATGTTCGTTTCGCGCAAAGGCCGCAACGACGTAGCCCGGCAGTTCATTGAGATGGACTCGGGCATCAAGCCGATTACGCTCGACTACCTGCGCCAGCTGAGCTGGGTGCATCAGATTATCTATATCCCAACGATTGATTAACAATAGGTTATGTCCGCTATGTCTTGGCTGCGATACCGCCTCTTTGCTATAACTTCCTCCTGATTCCTGTACAAAAGTAGTTCGGTACCTTGCGTTGCATAGTACCTTTAGCTATCTTTGAGGGTGTTCGTCTGAGAACCCATGTCTTGGTTGATGCTCTCGGGAGTCCGTGTTCAAACCTAGTCCGTTTTTTAAGCTTAGAAACCATGAAACCAACCCGTACTCCGCTTTTCTGCCGTGTGGCTGCCATAGGCGTGGGCTCCTGGTTACTGTTGGCCGCGCCGGTCCTGGCCCAAACAGCGAGGCCCGCGCAGCCGCCCGCCGGCACCATGGCCGCCCCCGTGCCCAGCGGCCCCTGGACCCTGCAGCGCACCGTAGACTACGCCATCCAGAACAACCTGACGGTGCGCCAGAGCGACCTTGCGGCCCAGCTCAATGAGGCCACCTTACGGCAGAGCCGGGCAGCTATGTTGCCTTCGGCCAACCTCAGCGGCAATCAGGCCTGGAACTACGGTACCAGCGTCAACCCGCTGACCTTTGAGTTTCAAAATCAGACGACGCGCTCCAACAACTTCTCGGGCAACTCGCAAATCACTGTGTTTTCCGGGTTTCAGCTGCGCAATACCGTGAAGCGTAATTTGCTGGACTATCAGGCTAGCTTGGCTGATATTGAACAGGCCCGCAATGACTTGTCGCTGAACGTGGCGGCCGCTTTCCTGCAGCTGGTACTGAATCAGGAGCTGGTGCGCACCAATGAGCTGCGCGCAAATACCACGCAGCAGCAGGTGGAGCGCACCAAAAAGCTGCTGGCGGCCGGCAGCGTAGCCGAAAGCAACCTGCTCGACACCCAGGCCCAGCTTGCTTCCGACGAGCTGAACCTGGTGACGGCGCAAAACCAGCGCGACATTTCGCGCCTGCAATTGGCTATCCTGCTTAACCTGGACCCCAATGGGGCGGCAGCTTTACAAATTGAGACGCCCGAGCTGCCTGATCCTGATGAGCAGCAGCAACTTTCTCTCGATCCGGTTAACGTGTATCAGACCGCGCAAGGCTTTCTGCCCCAGGTGAAAGCGGCCGACCTGCGCGTACAAAGCTCCATCCGGGGCGTCGATCTGGCGCGGGGGGCTTATTACCCCCGCTTATTCTTTGGTGCCAGCATATTCTCCGGTTTCTCGTCGGCGCGGCTGTCGCGGGTACTTACGGGAGACTCCACGGCGGGCCTCCCGCTTCCGGTATTTCAGTTTAACCCCGCGACCGGGCAAGTGCAGCCTACGAACTTTGCCGTGCTGACGCCCCGGCAGCCTAACTTCGATGTGTTGGCTTCGTCCTTTGGCGACCAGGTAAAAGATAATCTGGGCCGGGCGCTACAGTTTACGCTGCAAATCCCTATTCTGAATGGCCTGCAGGCCCGCACCAACGTACAGCGCTCCCAGATTGCGGTGAAGCAGGCCGAATTGCAGGCTGCCCAAACTCGCCTTCAGCTCCAGCAAACCATCCAGCAGGCCTACGCCGATGCCCTAGCCGCTCAGCGCCGGTTTGCCTCCGCCAGCCGCCAGGTGCAGGCCCTGACCACGGCCTACCGCAATGCCGAAATTCGTTTTAATAACGGTTTGCTCAACGGCACGGAGTTCAATATTGCCAAAAACAACCTCAACGGGGCCGAATCGAGCATGATCCAGGCGAAGTACGAATTTATCTTCCGCCGCAAGGTGTTGGAATTCTACCAGGGCAACCCGCTGACTTTGTAGGGTGCCCCCAGGCTCCTGCCTGGGGATCGTTGCCGTCGCTGGCAGGCGGAACTAGCTTTTAGCTCGCGTCTCGTTAAGCTACTCGCGCCGGGGGGCTTTTTCGCTGATCCATAACAACGACGGCAACGATTTCCCAGACGGGAGCTTGGGGTTGCATGTACTGTATCAGCAGGTGTCCGCTTCTTCTTTACTTTTGCTTCCGCTTACCTCTCATTTCTCCTTCGCTGGATCTCTTTTCAAACATGAAAAACAACCGCTTACTATACATTCTGCTGGGGGTACTGGTGTTGATGATAGCCGGGTATCTGGTGCTCAAAAAGCAGGGCATCATCGGCCAGCCGGCGGGTACGGAAGTCATGACGGCCAAAGCCGGACCAGCGACTATCGTAGAACAGGTAAGCGCCTCCGGCAAAGTGCAGCCGGAAACGGAAGTGAAAATTTCGCCCGACGTGTCCGGCGAAATCACGGAGCTGTACGTGGCCGAGGGCGACTCCGTGAAAAAGGGCCAGCTGCTGCTGCGTATTCGGCCCGATAACTACCAGGCCATGGTAAACATGCAGTCGGCGACGGTAAACACCCAGCGCGCCAACGTGGGCCAGACGCAGGCGCGTTTGCAGCAGCTAATCGCTAACGCCAAGCAAACCGAGCTGGCTTATCGTCGGAATGCGTCGCTTTATAAGCAGAAAGTAATTTCTCAGGCCGACTACGAAGCCAGCAAAGCCGCCTACGACGCCAGTCAGGAAGAAATAAACAGCGCCCGCCAGGGCATTCGCGGGGCGCAGTCGGGTGTGGCCAGCGCCCAGGCTTCTTTGGATGAAGCCCGCCGCAACCTCGACAAAACCACGATTTACGCCCCGGTAAGCGGCACCGTAAGCAAGCTGAACGTGGAGCGCGGCGAGCGGGTGGTAGGAACCTCGCAGATGGCCGGCACCGAAATCATGCGTATCGCCGACCTCAACTCTATGGAGGTGCGGGTGAACGTGAATGAAAACCAGATTATCGACGTGAACCTGGGCGACTCGGTGAACGTGGACGTGGACTCGTACGCCAACAAGGACCAGAAATTCCGGGGCCTCGTGACCAGCGTGGCCAACACGGCCAAAGACGCCCTCACGGCTGAAGCCGTAACTGAGTTTGAGGTCCGCATCCGCCTGTTGCCCGAGTCGTACCAGCACCTGGTGCGCAAGGTGGGAGGCCGCACCATCGTGCCGTTCCGGCCCGGCATGACGGCCTCGGTCGATATTATTACGGATCGTAAAAACAATGTGCTCAGCGTACCGCTCAACGCCGTGACCACCAAAACCGACAGCACCGCCGTTGCTGCCAGCCCCAAAAAAGCTAAAGGGCCTACTATGCGCGTAGGTCGTGGCGGGGGGGGGCAAGCGGAAGAAAATACTCCGGCCAAGCCAGCTGATGCGCAGGAAGTGGTATTCGTAATTCGCGACGGCAAGGCCGTGATGGTGCCCGTCAAAACCGGCATCAGCGACATTACCAATATTGAAATCCTCAGCGGCCTGAAAGCCGGCGACGAGGTAGCCAGCGGGCCTTACGCCACGGTGCATAAGAAGCTGAAAGACGGGGCGGTAGTCGTGGTGAAGGATGCCAAAAGCATCAACAAGGCGGCCCTGAAAGAGGAAGTAGCGGATGCTAAATAAGCGTCTTGAAGGGGCCGTAATACGAGCGAATGAGAGGCCGGGGGGCTTTTTTGCCCCGGCCTCTCATTTTTTTTGGCTAAACTCGGCCTTGCGAGAAGATTTTGCCCCCCAGGCTACTGCGTTGCGGCCCGAAGCCGGGTGGGGCGTTCAACAGGTGAAGGCGCTCGGCGGCCTTCCTACAAGTTTGTTTGGTGGAAAAAATAGCCATGATTGGCGGCGGCTCCTGGGCCACGGCTTTAACAAAAATACTTTCTGAAAACGGGGCCCAGGTGGGCTGGTGGCTCCGCTCGAAAGACGACGTGCAGCACCTGCTGCGCACCCGCCACAACCCGCGCTACCTCTCGTCGGTGGCCTTCGACCTGAGTCGCGTGTCTCCCACCGCCGACCTGAAGGACGTCGTGGCCGACGCCGACTGGCTGGTGCTGGCCGTGCCCGCCGCCTTCGTGCAGGCTGCCCTCGACAAGCTCGACCGCGACGCCCTGCGCGACAAGCGCGTTATCTCGGCCATTAAAGGTATGATACCGGGCAAAAACGTGCTCGTGACCGACTATGTGGCCGAGCGTTTCCGGCTTGGTGGAGAGCAACTGGGCGTAGTGGCTGGCCCCTGCCACGCCGAGGAAGTGGCCCTGGAAAAGCAAAGCTACCTCACTATCGGCTCGCCCGATCTGGTGCTGGCCGAGGACTTCTGCCAGCTGCTGCGCAACCGATACGTGAAAGCGCATCCCGCCGTCGACCTCGATGGCATCGAGTATTGCGCCGTCATGAAAAACATCATCGCTTTGACCTGCGGCATTGCCCACGGCCTGGGCTACGGCGACAATTTTCAGGCGGTGCTGGTCAGTAATGCCGTGCAGGAAATCCGCCGCTTTCTCTACGCGCTCAGCCCCAACCAGCGCGACCTCAGCGCCAGCGCCTACCTCGGCGACTTGCTCGTAACAGCGTACTCTCAGTTCTCCCGTAACCGCACCTTCGGCAACATGGTGGGCCGCGGCTACTCCGTGAAGTCGGCGCAGATGGAGATGAACATGGTAGCCGAGGGCTACTACGCCGTCAAGAGTATTTACGAACTGAATAAAAAGCTGAAGGTGAGTATGCCCATTACCAATGCGGCCTACCATGTGCTGTATGAGAAGATTTCGCCGGCCGTGGAGCTGGAGATTCTGAAGGAGAAGTTTAAGTAGGCGAAGCGAACCAGATAGTAGCATAGCCGCAGCGCGGCGACAGGTTTGTAGAATTTAGCTCATCTGGGCGAGTGAAGCCGCAGCGCGGCAACAGAATGTTCGGGCATTTCTGTCGCCGCGCTGCGGCTATCAGGTGATTCCTTGATAGCTGGGATGAAGCTGCCTGGAATAACCATTCTGTTGTTTAGGAAGTAAAGCTTTCAACCGATAAACTAACCAAACAGTAACGCATATGGGAACCTGGGGCTACTACAACTTCGACAACGACGCGGCGGCCGACTTCGCCGCCGACTTTCGCGATAATCATAGTGAAGTCACCTTATTAGAAGCCCTAGTAGCGGTGGCTGAGGAGGAAGAGACCATCGAAGCTGAAGCGGCCAGCGAAGCACTGGCCGCGGCCGAAATCGTGGCGGCCATTCTGGGCAAGCCCTCCCGCGATTTCCCCGCCGATCTGATTCCCGTGATTGTGAAGCTGGACGCCAGCGAAAGCGCCGATTTGCGCGAGCTGGCTCAGCAGGCAGTACAGGCCGTTACCAACAACTCGGAGCTACAGCAGCTGTGGTCTAAGAATGAAGCCGCCGCCGACTGGCAGCACACCCAGCAGGACTTATTACACCGCCTGACCTAAGGCCAGTATCATGAACTGGCTGTTGCTGGCTGTCATCACGGCCTTTTGTCTGGGGTTCTACAACTTCTTCATTAAGCTGGCTTCGGGCAGCATTCACCAGGTAGCCGGCGCGGTGCTGCTGCAACTGGTGGCGGCCGCCGTGGGGGGCATGTTGCTGCTGTATATCAAGTCGACGCGGCAGGTAGTAAGCGTTTCCCAAACCGGGGTACTGTACTCTTGCCTGGCCGGCCTGAGCGTGGGTGTGGCCGAAATCCTGACGTTTTATGTATTTACCAAAGGAGCACCGGCCTCGGTAGGTACGCCCATTATCGTGGGGGGCTCGGTGGCCGTGGCCGCCGTGTTGGGCTGGCTGGTGCTCCGCGAGCAGATTACGCCGGGGCAGGTGCTGGGCGTGGGGCTGATTGTGGCCGGCGTAGCCCTGCTGGCCAGGGGGCATTAAGAATACAGCTGAAAACCCAGAACGTCATGCTCTATCTGGCGTCCGCCTGTCGAAGCATCTCGACAGCGTACGTTGCTCAGCACTTGTTCAAAGTCGTTGTCATCCCTGATCTGGCGTACCGAAGGCAGGACCTTCTCACCAAAGAACGAATTGTTGATATGCTTGCCGTTCTACAATGAAAAGGTCCTGCCTTCGGTACGCCAGATCAGGGATGACAGACGGAGTAATAAAGATTATTCCCGCCCCCAGCATGACTGACTTTTTAGACAATTTGAATAGTAATAAAGCTGAATGCGGCTTTCAGCGGTTGTAAAGCCGCCCGCTTTTTTTGAGGTCATCAACCATTACATCAGGCGGCCAAACCGCGGACGTTTACCCTGCTCAACTTTTACCCCATGAAGCGCATACAAGCCCCGGATATTGAGGCCATGGAAAAGATTTTCCGGCTCAATCTGATCAACTCCATTACCGGCTACAAGCCCGCCAACCTCATCGGCTCGGCCGATGCCGCGGGCCGCACCAACCTGGCCATCTACAGCTCGGTGGTGCATCTGGGCTCCAATCCGCCGTACGTGGGCATTTTCACGCGCCCGACCAGCGTGGCGCGCCACACCTACGACAACATCAGCGCCAGTGGCTGCTACACGATTAACCACGTTCACGAGAGCTTTACGGCCGCCGCCCACTACACGTCGGCGCCTTTTCCGGAGGATGAGTCTGAGTTTGAAGCCTGTGGGCTGGGGGCCGAATTTCTCGATGGATTTCCTGCGCCCTACGTCCGCGAAAGCCGGATAAAGATAGGTCTGCGGCTGGTGGAGGAAATCCCCGTGAAGGCTACTGGCACGACCCTGCTGGTGGGAAAAATTGAGGCAATCTACCTGCCCGCCGACGTGCTGGCCGCCGATGGCTCCCTCAACCTCAACGCCGGCGGCGGCGTGTGTATTTCCGGTCTGGATACGTACCATACGGCCCAGCAAATCGGAGCCTACGCCTACGCGCGGGTAGGCGAGGGACCGCAGTCAAAGTAGGCGCGGCTATTCAGTAGAATTACACGGCTACTAACCTCAATTTCGCCAGTTCCTCCCACACCCGATGCACGGGCAGGCCCATCACGTTGAAGTAGGAGCCTTCCAGGCGGGTCACGCCTACCATGCCCACCCAGTCCTGGGCGCCGTAAGCGCCAGCTTTGTCCAGGGGACTGAAATTGCGCACGTAAAACTCGATTTCGGCGGGGGAGAGGGCACGGAAATGAACGCGGGTCTGGTCGGAGAAGACGGTGCGGTGCCCGTCGCCGCGGAGCAGGCAAACACCAGTGAACACGTCGTGGGCGCGGCCTTGCAGGCGGGTGAGCATCCGGGTGGCCTCTGCCGCGTCGGCGGGCTTGTTCAGCACGTCATCCTCCAGGCACACGATGGTGTCGGCGGTGAGTACCACCTCGTGGGGAGCTAAATCGGGGGCGTAGGCGGCGGCTTTGTGGGCGGCCAAATACTCGGCTACTTCGGCGCGGCGCAGGTGAGCAGGGTAAGTTTCTTCTACTTCGCGCAGGCGAATTTCATACTTCAGGCCCAGGTCGGTGAGCAGCTGGCGGCGGCGGGGGGAGTTGGACGCCAGCACGAGTTTGGTGACTACGGACATACCTGAAACGGGTGCGCGGCCTCTGCTTCGTGAATGGAAGTAAACAGGAAGCCACCGATGGTTTTGGGGTAGAAGAAAGTGGATTTAGGGGGCATCACGGCCCCGCTGTGGCACACGCGCTCTACCTCGGCCATAGTCACCTCGTTGGTGATGAAGGCGGCGCGGGCCTCGCCGCGGTCGACGCGGGTGAGGCACTCGGTGAAGCTGCGCACGTAGGCCACGCCCGGCCAGGAGCGCTGGGCGTCCGGCCCCGCGATGCCCAGCACGCGCTCCAGCACGAAGTAGTGCAATACGGTCAGGTCCAGGGCTTTCACCTCCGGGGTAGTATCCCAATCGAGCTGCGAATGCACCTCCGGCCGCAGCCGGATCTTGTAGGAATTGCCCCCCAGATATAAACCAAACGCCCACGGCTTGCCGGCAATGATTTCGGGCAGATCATATGCATCGTCTTTGGGCAGAATAGTAAAATACGCTTCCAGGCGCGTCAGCAGCTCCGCGTCGCTCAGGCCGGGGGGCATATCCAGCAGCAGGCGGTGGGTGGGCAGAATGCGCAGGTCGTTGGCGGCGGAGTTGGTGAGGTACATCAGGTGATAATTCCACGGCTCCCGGCCTGTGGCCCGCGGGTTGGCGGCCAGCCGGGCTTGCCGGTAGGCCAGCGAGCCTTCGTAGCGGTGGTGGCCATCGGCCAGAATCACCTGCCGGGCGGCCAGCACTTCCTGAAACCGCCGAATCACGGCCGCGTCCTGAATCACGGCCAGCACGTCGCGGGCACCCTGGTAATCTTCCTCGGTCTGGTAGAGCGGGTCGAGCATGGCCTCGTCGAGGTAGCGCTCCAGCTCAAAATCCGCGTCGCGGAAGAGGCCGTGGGTGGCGCTGGTCTGAAACTCGGTGCGGGCCAGCAACTCGGCGCGGTCATTCACGGACGCGGGCAGGGTGTTTTCGTGGCGCAGCACTACCTCATCACTCCAATCATAGGCCCGGATGTGGCACATGAAGCCCTTGCGGCAGTATTCCTGACTGCTGCCGGGCAGCCGGAAGTATTGGTAGTAGGCATAAATACCCGGCAGCTCATCCTGGCGCAGCACGCCCTGGGCCTGCCAGTCGGCCAGGCGCAGCTTCGCCTCACCCACGGCATCCACGCCCAGCGGCACCGACAAATGAATGCTGTTCAGCGGGTTGCGATACAGCGCCTCGCGCTGCTTCGTCGAGACCACATCAAACAGGGGCGACACATACTCGTCAATGTGCTCGCTTAGCTGCGGGTTGTAGCGCCAGCCGCGCACGGGTTGAATTTCAGCCACGGAAAACCAATTATCATTTAACAATTATTAGTTAACAATTAACACTTTTCAACTGCCCGAACTCTCCGTTGTGTAGGAAAGGACAGACTGTTAAATGTTAATTGTCAACTGATTAAGGCGCCAAGCGGCTGCGCTGCCACTCATTGCCCACTCGCTCGTACACGATGCGGTCGTGGAGGCGGCTGGGGCGGCCCTGCCAGAACTCTATGCGCTGCGGGTGCAGAAGGTAGCCCCCCCAATGCGGCGGGCGCGGCAACGGGTTTTCATTGGCGAAGCGCTGCTCTATTTCCTGCTCCCGCTGTTCCAGCTCCTCCCGGCTCCCGATTACCTGACTTTGCGGCGAGGCCCAGGCTCCCACCTGACTAGCCCGGGGCCGGCTCTGAAAATACTGGTCTGAGAGCGTCTGGGGGGCTTTTTCCACGCGCCCTTCCACGCGCACCTGGCGCTCCAGGCCGGGCCAGAAAAAGTTGAGCGCCGCCTGCGGATGGTCGGCCAGTTCGTGGCCCTTGCGGCTGTCATAGTTGGTGTAAAACAGAAAGCCCGCGTCGTCGGGCAGGCCCTTGAGCAGCACCACGCGCGTGGTGGGCTGGCCGTCGGTGCCCACGGTGGCCAGGGTCATGGCCGTGGGCTCGTCGAGGTGGGCGGCCAGGGCCTCATCGAGCCAGGCGCGGAACTGGCGTACGGCGTCGGGCTGCACGTCGGCTTCGGTGAGGGTGCGCTGGGCGTAGGTCTTGCGCAGGTCGGCCAGTTGCTGGTCAGTCATTGGTTAGGGTTTTAAAATGCATTAACGGCCCTTGGGATACCAGGCATAAAGTGACCACGTACCCTGGCGATGCAACAGCTGTAAATTTTGCTCGCGGATAAAATCGTCACTGCGTTCGAAGATGGCCAGCTTTTCGGGCTTGGTGGCCAGCGTTTCCCGGTAAAAGTTGTTCTGACCATTGTAGTAAGCGCTGTCCAGAAATACGAGTACCGGACGGCTATCCATGCGGGCCAGCACGTCCGGGTCAGGTCCGCCGGGGCTGACTACTGAATACAGCATCTGGGCCTGATAGGCGGGAAGGCGGGCGGTCTTATTCGACATTAAAGGCAACCCTGTAACCATGGAAAGCTGGTAGGTGTTATTGCTTTGCACCTCGTCGGGGTCAATGGTGAACCGATAGCCTTCCTCCTCCGAGCCGGAGTGAAAGTAGGGAAGGGGCAGAATAGCCTGGTAGTTTTTGAGGTTGAGCCAGCCGGTAAGCTGCTGCATGGGCAGCGTGGGCGCGTCGGCCGTGAGAAAATTAGGAAACTGCGTATTAGTGCGGTAGAAGCGCATGGCATCGCGGGCATCGAGCACCAGCAGCAGGGAGAGGGCCACCAGCACCCAGCGCAGAACGGGCTGCCGCCACCAGCGCGCTACATAATAGCTGAAGCCCAGCACGAAGGCCCACCAGAAAGGCCAGATAAACCGCCCCAGCGCCCGAAACTGCGTAACCCGGTCGGTGAGCTTATGCAGCCAGAAAAAGGGGTTCAGGTAGTTATTGAATACGTAAGCACCATTGTCCAACTCATAGGTTTCGCCCAGCGCGATAAAGGCCATCGGGATGCTGGCCAGCAACAATAGCCGCAGAAACCGGCCATGATTATCCGCCGTAAGCTGCACCGCAGGCAGGCGCCGCAGCGCAGCCAGCCCCAGCGTAACCAGCAGCCCATACAGCACAAAGCCGCCGAGGTAAGCCGCCGACTCATACGGAATATCGGCCGTGCGCTCCAGCGGAAACCGCAGCTGGTTGAAGGAATAACCCCGGAAAAAAGCTCCGAATTGGAATTTCCAGTTAATAAAGTCATATCCATTGCTGGATAAGGGCCGCTCATAGTAACGGCCGTCCAGCACCATCAACGAGCCGGCCGTAATAAGCAGCGCCGCGCCCAGGGTAAGGCCGCCATACAGTGCCAGCCGAAACCAGGGCTTGCCGGCCAGGGCATTCTCCACTACCCAAAACAAAAAGAAAAATCCGCCCAGGACTCCCAGAATGCCCAGGTAGTAAAAATGAAAATAGGAGGTCACAATAAGGCCCCCCAGCAACAAGGCAAACCACTTTCGCACCGGCCGGTCCTGCATCCAGGCGTAGTATAGCCGCTGCAACACCCAGATAGTGAATAGAATGGCCGGGGTGTACGACAAACTGGTGTGGCCCACGCGCAGGCGTAGCGTTTGTGGTCCCAGCCAGGGCAGCGTCACGCTCAGCAGTAGCACCAGCCGAACCGGTAACCCCAACGGGCGCAGGATGCGGTAGAGCAGCAACGTGCTGAGCGCCAAGCCCCCCAGAATGAATAAGTCATATAGATACAGACCGTAGGGCTCCAGCGCCGGAATTGCCCGCACGAGCACATGCAGGCTTTGGGTCAGCACGGGCGTACAGTCGGTGTAGTACATGTACTCGCCGAATGGGTAGTTATGACCCATTACCAGCATGCCACTACTTAGCGGCTGACGCAGAAAGGAGGCGATGGAAAAATAGCTTTTTATTCCGTCGTAGTGCGTAACAATCAGGTAATCACCGGGATTAAAAACGAGCTTGCGAAATACTACCAACAACAGCACTATTTGAATAAAAACGCTGCCTACGAACCAGGGATCAAATGAGTGGGCGCGCGCAAGGGGCGAAGCAGATTGGGGGGGCATTAGCGGGGAGATACATACTTAATAAGGGGCGCAAATTATTCAGAAAATAATTGGGGCTCTTTCACCATTTATCTGCTAACGCACCGTTCTAGTGCCCCCACTGGCGTGGGTTGCCTTGCGCAGCCGCGTTAGCCTCGGGAACCTAAGCCTATTCTCCCGACGTAAGATTAACGTAGCTCCCATGATTGGTTCCGGCCACCGAATGGCTGCGCAAGGTTGAGTGTAGTGGTCCATAAGGTTAGGCCGATTAAATTAACGTGTGCTAAAAAATGCTTGACCTATGAAAGCTGGAAGCCTATTAATATCGCAGCCCTTCCTGGGCGACCCCAATTTTGAGCGCAGCGTAGTCTTGCTGTGCCGTCATACCAATGAGGAAGGCACCTTTGGCCTGGTACTCAACCGGGCCACCAATCTGCTCTTAGGTGATGTGCTGGAGCTGCCCGGCGGCGATGTGCTGCCCGCCGCCCAGCTGCCGCTGGGGCTGGGAGGTCCCGTGCAGCCCGATACGCTCCATTACCTGCACCGCCGCCCCGATGTGCCGGGAGCTATTCCGCTGGGCCAGCAAGTGTACTGGGGCGGCGACTTCGACGTGCTGCTGGGGTTACTGCTCAGTGGCGAAATCGGGGAGGAGGAGGTGCGCCTGTATGCGGGCTATTCGGGCTGGACCGCTGCCCAACTGGCGGAGGAAGTGCGCGAAAATGTTTGGATCGTGCACCCCAATGCTGCCGAGAAAGTCTTTACTTTGGCTACTGATGCCTTCTGGCAGTCTATTCTGCGCGAAAAGGGTGGTCGGTATCGGGTTTTATCTAACTATCCCACCGACCCACGCCTGAATTAGCCCCCCACTGCCGCGCCCATATTTTTTCGGCACCGGCCTTTTTTCCTTGTACTATGCTACCTGACAACCACACCACCGACCCCCTACACTCCGACGAAGCATCGGAGTCGCCGATGAACATTCTGGAGCGCCGCCTGGCCGAGATTCGTGCCAAAGAAGACCCGGCGGCTCAGCCACTGCCGCCCACCGAAGCGCCCGCCCCAGCCGCTAACGTGCCCGCCGAAACCACGGCGGCTGCGCCCTCCACTACCACCGACGAAATTACGGAGCGCCCCGCGCAAGGTACCCCACCCCTCGAAAATGCCCCCCAGGGTGCCGGTACGGCTGAGTCGCCGGCTGCTGTGGTAGCGCCCGACCAGGCGTCTACGGCCGCCGAAGCCCCCGCACGGGAAACAATATCTGAGCCCCTGGCTCGGGCCGAAGCCCACTATGGTCAGCAGAATCCGGGAGTGGAAACGGCGACGAATGCCGCGGCTCCGGCCTCCGTTACGCCCGAGCCGGAGGCTATGCCAGCCGGCCCGGTAGATGAGGCTGCCGAGGCGGTATCATCCACCCCAAATGCCCCCCAGCAGGACTCTGTCACCCCCGAGCCGGAAGCCCTGACGGGCCAACCGACTGATACAGCTACGGATGAGCCGATGGTCCCCGCTGCGCCTACTATCGCGCTTCACTCCGCTGAAGACTTGGAAAATGCCCCCGACGTAGTAGCCTCGTTGCCGACCTCAGCCACTGCTTCAGCGGCGGTAGCCGCCGAAGCCGCCGCCGCGCACGAAGGCGAGGACGAAGAGGAACTGGTAGCCGAAACCCACGGCCCCGATTTCGGCCAGCTCGATTTAGCGGCGCAGGCGTCATTCCTGCTAAATATGGTGCGCCGCCCCGATGCTCAGCGCAACCGCAAGCAGATCACTGATTTATACCGGCAGCACGAAACCGCTGTTGCCGCTGATCGTCAGCGGACGGGAGCGGCGGCGGCACCTGATGCGGAAGCAACCAACCACGGTCCGGCCGGCCACGCCGAGCTAGTGAAGGCCATGCAGGAATTCCGCGAAAGCCGCGCCCGCGATGCCCGCGCCGAGGATGAGCAGCGCGCCAAGAACTTCACGCACAAGCAGGAGTTGCTCGCCCAGCTGCGGCTGCTGGTGGAGTCGGCGGAAACAAAGGACAGCTCAGCGCGCATCAAAACGCTGCAGAACGACTGGAAGTCCACGGGTCCGGTTCCCCAGAAGGATGCCCAAGAGCTGTGGAATAGCTACCACGCCCTGCTGGATATTTACTATAATAACCGCGGCCTGTTCTTCGAGATGAAGGAGCTGGACCGCCGCCGCAACCTGGAGGCGAAGGAGGCGCTGCTGCGCCGGGCCGAAGCTCTCAGTGAGCAGCCCAGCATTAATAAGGCCTTGCAGGAGCTGCGTCAGCTCCACGAGGAGTGGAAGCACATTGGCCCAGTGCCCAATGAGCAGCGCGACGCCATCTGGCAGCGCTTTTTGCAAGCTTCGGAGCAGGTGCACGACCGTAAGAAGAACTTCCTGGATACGCGCTCGACGGAAGAAAATGCCAACCTGACCCGCAAAACGGCTTTGCTAGAGCAAATCAGGTCTTTCGGCGACTTCCAGACGGAGCGCGTGAATGAGTGGCGCGGCAAAACCGATGAGCTGCAAAAGTTGAAGGAAGAATGGGATGCCGCCGGCCTCGTACCCCGCGACAAAGCTGACCAGCTCAATAAGCAGTTCTGGGGGGCATATAAGGGCTTTTTTCAGCGCAAAAACCAGTTTTTCAAGGCCCTCGACGAAGAGAAAGGCCAGAACCTGAAGCGCAAGCTGGACCTATGCGACCAGGCCGAGGCGGCGCTGGAGAATTCTAATTGGGAAGAAGGGCGCGAAATCGTGATCCGCCTGCAAAAGGAGTGGAAGCTGATTGGCCGCGTGCCCGAAAAGCAGTCGGATAAGGTCTGGAACCGCTTCCGCACCGCTTGCGATGCTTTCTTCGACCGTAAAAACCAGGAAGTCAAGCAGCGGGAAGTCAAAGCGCAGCTGGTATCGCAGGAGCAAGCCGCCCACCTCGACCGCGTAGCCGATGCTGTAGCGGCTCTCTCCGCCGACAATCCGGGCACGCTGGAAGGTTTCCGCCAGCAGATAACCGAGTGGCGGGCTTCGGGGGCCGCCGGAGGCCCACGGGCGGAGGAGAAATTTCAGACCCTGATGGGCAAATACCTCGATATGGTGCCTAACCTTGCCTACGCCGACCGCGGCGAGCTGCTGTTTCAGCTGCAGGTCGAACGCCTCAAGTCCGGCCCCGACGCCCAGCAGGCACTCTACAAAAAGGAGCAGGGCCTGCGGCGCGACATCAACGAGTTGGAAAACGACATTGCCACGTTACAGACTAACCTTGAGTTCTTTGCGCGTTCCAAAAATGCTAACCAGCTCCGCGAGGAGTACCAGGGCCGCATCGACGAAGCCAAAGTCCGCATCGATGCGTTGAAGAAACAATTAAAAATTGTGCGCTCATAGTTGGCAAAATGGACGTGAGACACTAGTTTTGCGCCACCATTTCGCCTCCTTAGCTCAGCTGGTAGAGCAACTGACTTGTAATCAGTAGGTCGCTGGTTCGATCCCGGCAGGAGGCTCACGGTACCAAAAAACCCCTTCTACAGCATGTAGGAGGGGTTTTTTAGTAAAGAAATACGGCAGCCAGTGCTAAGAGCCAGTGGCTTCCGGCCGATGCGGTGGCTTGGTGGTGCCCGCCTATGCAGTTTGGCCGATGCGGCCAGAACGAATGTGGCGGCGCGGGTTTAACTTGCTACGAAGGCAGTAGCCGCGCTGATTCGTCTCCATCAGACAATCATTCGCGCGGCGTAGACGGCACATTGAGTTAAGATGATCTTTGACGAGAGGAAATACCTCATTTCGTAGCGCGAAGGTCAACCATTATCGATTTAGCAAGTAATAGGAAATCCTACATAGCTCACCGCGCTAACTCGACTATCCAAATTCCTTTTACCGCGTATCAGCCAACTGGCCTATTGCTTTTGTCCCCCAGGGCGTGCGGCTACTACTCGAAGCGCTGTGGAGAGCAGCCTTTGAATGCGTCACTTACTTGAGGTAAACCGTCGATTTCATGCGAGAAAATAAGATTTCTTCCCCTACTGTTTTGTCTATGTTACCTAAAGTCCGAACGGGAATTGAAGGACTGGACGAGATTACCGAAGGCGGCCTACCCGAGGGGCGCCCCACTTTGATATGCGGTAGTGCCGGGTGTGGTAAAACCCTGATGGGTATCGAGTTTCTGGTAAGGGGCGCGCTGGAGTATGGCGAGCCCGGCGTGCTAATGGCTTTCGAGGAAACCGCCGAAGAGCTCACGGCCAACGTGGCTTCTCTGGGCTTCGACCTGCCGGCCCTGCAAGCCCAGAAGCTGCTGCGGGTTGACCATGTACACGTAGACCGCTCGGAGATTGAAGAAACCGGCGAATACGATCTGGAGGGCCTGTTTATCCGGCTGGGGTACGCCATCGACTCGATTGGGGCCAAGCGCGTCGTGCTGGATACGATAGAGGCCTTGTTCGGAGGTTTTCCGAATGAAGCCGTGCTGCGCTCGGAAATCCGCCGCCTGTTTCGCTGGCTGAAAGAGAAGGGCGTGACCACCATCATCACGGCCGAGCGGGGCGATGGTACCCTCACCCGGCAAGGGCTGGAAGAGTACGTGTCGGACTGCGTGATTCTGCTGGACAACCGCGTTATCGACCAGATTACGACCCGGCGCCTGCGGGTGGTGAAGTACCGTGGCAGCACCCACGGCACCAATGAATACCCTTATTTGATCAGCGAAGACGGCATTTCGGTGCTGCCCGTTACCTCGCTCAAGCTGGAGCACGAGGTATCCGATCAGATCGTGTCTTCCGGGATTCCGGCCCTGGACGAGATGTTTGGCCGGCGGGGCTTTTACCACGGCAGCAGTATTCTGTTTACGGGTACGGCGGGCACGGCCAAAACAACGCTCGCCGCGGGGTTCGCCCATGAGGTTTGTAAACAGAATAAACGCTGCCTGTATTTTGCCTTCGAAGAATCGCCGCAGCAATTGGTGCGCAATATACGCTCCGTTGGAATCGATCTGGAGCCCTGGCTAACGCAAGGCTTATTGCACATCGAAGCCTCCCGACCTACCATGAATGGCCTGGAAAGGCATTTGGTCATTATTCATAAGCTGGTCAGGGAGATGAAACCGGATGCCGTCGTAATTGACCCGATCAGTAACCTGATCAACGTGGGCAATATGAACGAGGTGAGCAGCATGCTTACCCGGCTGATTGATTTTCTGAAGGTAAATGACATTACTGCCTTATTCACGTCTCTGATCAGCGGCGGCCGTACCAGTAAGCTGGACGCGACGGAAGAAGCGGTGTCGTCGTTGGTAGATACCTGGATCAGCGTGCGGGACCTGGAGGGAATCGGTGAGCGCAACCGCGGACTGAGCATTCTCAAGTCGCGGGGCATGTCTCACTCCAATCAGGTGCGGGAATTTATTATCACCGATCAGGGCATTCAACTACTGGATGTGGTGATAGGTCCGGCGGGCATCGTGACCGGAGCTGGCCGCCTCACCCAGCAGCTACAGGCTCAGGCGCAGGCCCTGGCCGTGCAGCAAGAGCTGGAGCGGAAGGACCGGGAGCTGGAGCGCCGCCGTCGGGTACTGGAAGCTACCATTGCCAATCTGCGCACGGAGTTTGAGTCGGTGGAGGAGGAGCTACGGCGGATAAATAATGAGGAGCAAACCCGTCAGCAGATTTTTTCGCAAGGACAAACGTCAGGCGTCAGCGAAATGCTAGCGCGCAAGGCTGACAACCAACAACATAATCAGTAAGCCCCGTATCCGGTAATGGAAACTTCCCCAGCTAGTACAACAGAAGGCATGGATAAGAACTGTTGGGAACTGCGTCTGTACATAGCCGGCCAGACCCCTAAGTCAGTGGCCGCGCTGGCCAATTTGAAAAAGTATTGTGTGCAGCACCTGCAAGGGCGCTATAAGCTGGAAGTCATTGACTTGCTAATAAACCCTCAGCTAGCCGAGGGCGACCAGATTCTGGCTATTCCGACACTGGTACGAAAAGTGCCCGTGCCCATCCGCAAGATCATCGGCGACTTATCCAATGAGGAGCGCGTCTTGGTGGGCTTGGATATTCGGGCAGTTGTAGGCATCGCAACTCACTAGAATGGAGGCAGAGGAAAGGTTGGATCGAACACCGGCGGAGGCGGAGTACGTGCTTCATTTGTATATTACCGGCGCGACGCCTAATTCCTCGCGGGCCGTACGGAATATCAAGGAAATTTGTGAGCTGTACTTAAAAGGCTGCTACGAGCTGATTATCGTGGATATTTACCAGCAGCCTGCCCTGGCCCAGCAGGAACAGCTTATCGGAGTGCCCACCCTGGTAAAAAAACGCCCCGGCCTGGTGCGCCGACTGGTGGGCGACCTCTCAAACCGGGAACGGGTGCTGGCCGCGCTGGGGCTGCCCTTACTACCCGACAGCAACAGTGAAAGCAACAATGGCTGAAAGTCCGCCCCTTACTTCCACCGACCTGATCCGTGAAAACGAGGAGCTGCGGTATCAGCTGCAGGAAGCGGAAGACCTCATTTCCGCTATTCGCTCGGGGTCGGTGGATGCGCTGGAGGTGCAGGGAACCGATGGGCCGCGCATCTTCACGCTGCAAGGTGCCGATCAGGTGTATCGCACCCTGATCGAACAGATGAGCGAAGGCGCGCTGCTGCTCAGTCAGGACGGCATTATTTTGTATGGCAACGCCAGCCTGGCTACGCTGCTCGAAGGCGCGCTGGAGGCGCTGATCGGCGGCTCCTTTGCTGACTTTATTCCATCTGACTTTAAGGAGTACTGGGGGGCTTTATTGGTAAACGGCTGGGCCGGTAAAAGCAAAGGAGAAGTGCTGCTGCGAACCAGGGCGGGGACGCTGCTGCCGTTTTCGCTGTCGATGAACGTGCTGGAATTCAATGATGCGCCCGCCCTGGCCGTTATTATCACCAGTCTGTCAGCCCAACGGGAAATCAAGGCCATTCAGGCGCGGGTAGCCGAGCAGAACGCGGTAATTGACCGCAAAAACGAAGAGCTGAAGCGGCAGGAAGCCGCCCGCCTGCTAATAGAACAGGCTGCCGCCGAAGCCAATCGAATACTGGAGGGCATTCCGCAAATTGCCTGGACGGCTAACGCGCGGGGCGAAAACACCTACCTCAACCGCCGCTGGTTTGATTACATCGGCCGGCCCAGTAGTCCGGGTTCGGACGATGAGTTTCAGGCGCGTATGCACCCCGACGACGCGGGCCCGGCCCGCACACGCTGGCAGCAGAGCCTGCGCACCGGAGAAACATTTGAGATGGAGTACCGCTTCCGCGACAGGACCGATACGTATCGCTGGATGCTGGGCCGGGCGCTACCTTCCTACAACGAGCAGGGGGCAATTATGCAGTGGATTGGTACCTACACCGACATTCACGAGCACAGGCTGGCCCTGGAGCGCATCGATCAGGCCCAGCGCCAGCTCCACGAAAACAACGAGCAGCTGACGCGCGCCAACGTAGATCTGGACAATTTTATCTATACCGCCTCGCACGACTTAAAATCGCCCATCAGCAACATTGAGGGGTTGTTGCAGGCCTTGCTGTCAGAAATGCCCCCCAGCCTTCAGGGGCAGCAGGAAGACCAGGTACAGCCCATCATGGCCATGATGCAGGACTCCGTGGAGCGGTTTAAGCGCACCATCGAACACCTGACGGAAGTAACCAAGTTACAAAAAGAGCAGATTCAGCCCCTGGCAGTGGTGAAGCTGGGGCCAGTTATTGAGGACGTGCGGCTGGATTTAGCACCGCTGCTACGCGAGTCGGGGGGCATTTTGGAGGTAGACGTGGTGGCTTGCCCGGCGGTGTCATTTGCCCAAAAAAACCTGCGTAGCGTCATCTATAACCTGCTTAGCAATGCCTTCAAGTACCGTTCGCCGGAGCGTGCGCCGCATGTGTGGCTGCGGTGCTACGAAGAGAATGACTACGCGGTGCTCACGGTGCAGGACAACGGCCTGGGCTTGGACCTGATTATTAATGAAAAGCGGCTGTTCGGGATGTTTCAGCGCCTGCACGACCATGTCGATGGCAGCGGCATCGGGCTGTACATGGTCAAGAAGATGGTGGAGAACGTGGGGGGCAAAATTGAGGTGGAGAGTGAGATAGGCGTCGGCTCTGTCTTCACGGTGTACTTCAAACGGTAGGTCGCACGCCAGTAGTAGAACGGCATCCGGAAATATTTAGCAAACAACAAGGGCCTCTCCTCATACGGAAAGGCCCTTGTTGTTTGCTGTAAAGCAGTAAAGTGTCGCCGAAGCTTACTTAGGCAGCATCACTTTGTCGATAACGTGAATGACGCCGTTGCTTTGCATCACGTCGTAGGTGGAGATGGTAGAGGTATTGCCCGACTCGTCCATCAGCACGACATTCTTAGGACCATTCATCATAGCCTTCAACGTGCCGCCGCTTACCGTTTTGAGCGAAGCAGTGCCTTTGCCCGCCTTAATGGCGGCCATGATTTTGTCGGCGGTCATGCTGCCGGCTACTACGTGGTAAGTAAGTACTTTGCTCAGCTGCGCCTTGTTCTCAGGCTTCAGCAGCGTTTCTACGGTGCCAGCGGGCAGATTTTCGAAGGCGTCATTCACGGGAGCAAATACGGTGAAAGGACCTTTGCCCTGGAGTGTCTCCACCAGGCCAGCCGCTTTTACGGCTGCTACGAGCGTGGTGTGGTCGGCAGAATTAACGGCGTTGGCTACAATGTTTTTGCTGGGCAGCATAGCCTGGCCACCTACCATTACATTGGCCATCGTCATCTGTGTTTGAGCCTGAGCCGATTGTACAGTGGCGGCACCTAGTAGGCACACAAGGGCGATAGAAAGCGTTTTACGTTTCATGTTTTAGGATGAATTGAAGGGGGTCGTTGAAGTTGACAGCATTTACGCCTCGACTGTACCAACTGGATTTACCCCCGCAGAAATATTTTCTTTTGTCTATCTACTCTCTGCCAATTCACATTAGTTGAGCTTGTTTCTGCTGTCTAAAATGGCTTGTTCAATCGCAGATGCACTGAGCACTCAAGGACTTTGTACACTGCCAAATACCCGGCTAAAAGGAAACAGCGACGGAGGAAGTGAGATTCGCATACCCCCTGATCAGGCGGCCAGCGGAGCGCGGAAAAGTGGGGTCAGAGGCGTGTAGCGCGCGGGCTTCCAGCCGAACCAGCACCTGACTGCCGGGCGCATAATCCAGATTAAGCGAGCCCCCGGCCACCAAACCGTCAGGAGCGGTGGGCGCGGGAGCGATAGAAGTAATAATAACCCCGTGCGCGGCAGCATAGTATTCGGCGCGTGCGGCCACGGCCCAGGCTTTATTGAGTTGGTAGCGCGCCAGTAAGGCCGCCGTGTGCCAGGTGTCGTAGCCGGTGGTCCGGGGGGCTTTTTGTTGTTTGCCTACGTCGAAAATGGCGGCCAGGCTTAGCCGGGACGTAGGCGAGTAGCGCAGGTAAAAATCATGGAAAAAACGGTAGCGGCGCAGAGAATCGGTGGGCTGCTCGTTGCCGAAAAAGGTGCTGGAATTGAGTTGAATTTTGTCGCTAATTTGCCACTGCACCTGGGTGCCTAATGCCTTGCCGCGGTTGTTTTCGCGGATGTTCTGCCAACCGTTGAGCACCAGGCCGGTGACGGTAAGCTGGGGGGCAAATTCGTAGGTGAAGCGCACGCCAGCTTCGTAGTAGGGCGAGTTTTCGGCCATGAGCGAGCGAGTGAGCGTCCAGTTGTCCTTGCTCAACGCCGATTCGAAGCCGATGTGGGAGGTGAAAATGCCGGCATCAAGCCAGGCGCGGGCGAAAGGCCGAAATCCGGCGTAGGCTTCGTAGACAGGCCTGAGCACAGGGTCTTCGGCGGCGTAGTTGGCCGCTACGTACGTGCCCGCGTGCAGGCCAAGCGCTCCTCGTACGCGGGCGCTCTGGTAGCGCATGCCCAGTAAAGCGTTATTTACCGCAAATTCATTCTGGCGGTCGTGGGAGTAGAGAAAGGTCGGGCGGTCGGGGGTAGGTGGCCGGGGAAAGTCGTAGCCGTAATAAGCGTCCATAAACCCATAGAAGGAGAGCGGATGAGGCGGTGAAGCTACGCTGGAGTCAGACGCGGCCGACGACGTTTGGGCCAGTGCCAGGCCGTTGGGCAGCAGACTCAGTAAACTAAATAGCGGAAACCAGAACTTCATAGAAAAGGGCAGGCGCGGGATAAGCCGGGACGGGTTTAAGTTGAACGTTGGCAATAAACGCTTCTACGAATGAATGGCTCTTTACGCCTGAGTTTGCAGGTAACCCATAGTCGAATGGCAGCTCAACGGAGACAATGTTGCCTGGAGGAGCTAAATTTGACACCTTCGTGCTATGCTTATGTAGCTGCCCACCTCAATTTCTGACTCCTTGACCGCTCCGCAATTCCTCATAGAAGTTTCGACGCCCGAGCACGCCCGCGAATTCCGGGAGTTTCCGGTGCGTTTGTATCGCGCCGACTCCACCTACATCCGCCCCCTCGACAAGGATATTGACCAGGTATTTGATACCAAAAAGAACAAGTATTTCCGCGCTGGTGAGCTTACGCGCTGGCTGTTGCAGGATGGTCAGGGCCAGACCATTGGGCGGGTGGCGGCTTTTATTAATACGCGCACGGCCCGCACCTTTGAGCAGCCCACGGGCGGCATGGGCTTTTTTGAGTGCATCGACGACCAAGCGGCCGCCAACACCTTGCTCGATGCCTGCCGCGCCTGGCTGGCGGAGCGCGGTATGGAGGCCATGGATGGCCCCATCAACTTCGGCGACCGGGACCAGTGGTGGGGCCTGCTCATCGACAACTTCGGTGCCCCGCTCTACGGGCAGAACTACAACCCGCCCTACTACCGCCGCCTGCTGGAAACCTACGGCTTTGAGCGGTATTTCAATCAGTTTACTTACTTCCGTAAAGTAATTGACCCCCTCTCGCCGGAGTACCAGGAAAAGGCCCAGCGCATGTTTCAGAACCCGAAGTACACCTTCGAGCACCTGCGCCTGAAGCAGCTGGAAAAGTATGCCGAGGACTTTCGGGTAGTTTATAACCAAGCCTGGGTGAAGCACGACGGCGTGAAGGAAATGCGGCCCGAGCAGTCGCGCAGCATTATGAAGAAGCTGCGCCCCGTGATTGACGAAAAAGGCTGCTGGTTTGCCTATTACGAAGGCGAGCCGGTTGGCTTTTTCATTGCATTGCCAGAGCTGAATGAGCTGTTCCGGCACGTAAACGGCAACCTGAACTGGCTGGGCAAGCTCAAATTTGCCTACCACCGCTGGCGTGGCTCCGTGCGTACGCTCACCGGCATTGCCTTCGGTATCGCGCCCGCCCACCAGCGCCGGGGCGTGGAGGCGGCCATGGTGCTCGCGGTTTCCAAAGTGGTGCAGGACCGCAGCAAAGTGCAGTACGAGGATTTTGTGATGAACTGGATCGGCGACTTTAACCCGCGCATGATGGCCGTAGCCGAGCAGATCGGCGGCAAGATCTGGCGCACCCACGCCACGTTCCGCTACCTGTTCGACCGCGAAAAGGAGTTCAAGCGCGCCCCGATTATTAAGTGAGGTGGTGAAATGGTGAAGTTGTTTCAAAGCAAAAAAGCCCCCCAGAATACTCTGGGGGGCTTTTTTGACTGAGTAGGGGGCAAAGGCTTCCATGGGCGTATCTCACCACCTCACCACTTAAAACACATAGCCAACGCTGGCCGTGATGTTGCGGGGCAGGATGGGGCGCACCAGGTTGTAGCTGTTCTGGGCGCGGGTGCGGCCGTTGGCATCTATCGTGTCCAGCGTTTCCTGCGACAGGTTCTCGCCGTTGCGGGCGGCCGCGTCGCCGAAGCCGAGCTTGTTGAGCAGGTTAGAGGCCTGCACCCGCAGCTGTACGCCTTCGAGCGTGCCGCCGAAGTTGTAGCCCAGGCCGGCAAACAGTACGCCGTAGGAGGGCAGCTGAATGGTGTTGCGCTTGTTGGCGTAGCGCTCCCCGAACCAGCGGTAGTTGGCAAACACGTCGAAGCCTTTGAAGCTGTAGTCGGCGCCGCCTTCCAGCAGCAGGTCGGGCGTGTCTTCCAAGCGGTTGCCTTCAAAGCTGATTACCTCGTCATCGTTGGGGTTGGCGCTAGTGCCTTTGTTGTCGGTGAAGCGGAAGTCGACGAAGCGGGGGCGCTGCACCGTGCCGATGCCGCGCAGGGTCAGGCCGGCTGCGGGCGAGTAAGTACCTTCCAGCTCCACGCCCAGGTTATCGACCTTGCCCCGGTCCTGGGTCAGCGAGAAACCACCGTCGGGGTTGGACAGCTGGATAGTGAAGGGAATGTTGTTATTCTCGCTGTAGAACGGCACCACGGCCAGGCTTACCTTGTTCGTGGCCACGCGCACGCCCATTTCGGCCTGAATAACGCGCTGCACGCCGCCGCGCAGGGTGCTGTTGCCAGTGGGGTCGTTGGTATCGACGCCGTAGGCAAACTGGTCGTTGGAGGGGGCTACGCCCGAGTTGCTGAAGCGGGCAAACGTGGCCAGCTTATCGGAGAACTTATAATTGCCCCCCAACGAGTAGTTGACCGTGTGGAAGCGGAAGCTCCAGGTGCGCAGCTCGTCGGTATTCTGCAAAAACCGGTTGTCGTAGAAGGTGCGGTACTGGCCGTCGAGGCCGCCGTTGGAGCCGCCGAAGCGGTTAGCGGTCGAGGGTGCCCCTACGAAGCGGGTAAACCTGACATCCGGGTTGTTCAGGATGGCCGTTTTGGGGGAGCGGCCCTCGGCGTGGGTGGTTTCCAGGCGCAGGCCGCCATCGAGGCGCAGCTTATCCGTGATTTTCCACTCGTCGCCGGCGTAGTAGCTCAGCACCTGGGTCGTATTGGTCGAGTTGAACAGAATCCCGTCGCCGAAGCTGTAGAACAGGAAGCCGTTGTTGGTTACCTCGATGGGCTGCCCGCCAAACAGCGGCCCGGCCGTGGGAAAGCTCAAATTAAGCAAACGCGGCCGATCAGCCACTTCCTGCACCACCAGGTTGTAGCTCAGGCGCTCCTTGATGGTGTAGCGGCTGGCGTAGAAGCCGGCCGTGAGCTGGTGCTGGCCGGCGGTTTTCTGCAGGCGCAGGTTGTTGATGACGTTGGTGGCCGGCTTATCATCGGGGAAAATACCGGCGATGTTCACCAGGCCGTTGCCGTTGAGCGAGGCAATATCCACGGGGGTATTCGTGGGGTCGTCGGCGTAGGAGAAGCGCGGCGAGTTCACCTGCACCCCGAACGGAGCCAGGCCGCGGTACTGGGCCGCGAACGAGGTGCCGGGTACGGGCGGCTGAATGTCGTACACGCCGTCGGTGCTCAGATTGGCGTCGAGCAGGCGGGCGTTGTCGGTGAGCGTGAAGCCGTTGCCCAGATCAAAGAACACCTCCGAGCTGATGGACTTGTAGCGGGTGTGCTGGCCGTTGGCCAGATCGCGCTCCAGGCGGCCTTCGCCGTTGCTGAACGGGTTCGGGATGCTGGTGCGGCGCTGAAACTCCGAGTACATGGTGCCGCGCCGCAGGTCGGGCCCGCCGGGGATGCGCTGCGGGTCGTTCAGATTCTGGTACGGCACGCTGGTGTAGTAGGCCACCCGGTCATTCAGGTATTTGCCGTAGAGGCGCACGTAGCCGTTTTTCAGGGTGTAGGTCACGTTGGCCTTCACGCCGCCGCCCACGTTGGCTGGGAAGCCCGCGTGCTTCACACCCACGTCGTAGCGGTAGAAGCCGCCGATATTGAACTTGAAGGGCGTGCCCGCGATGGGGCCGCCCACGTTGGCGTCAATCCGTTGCAGACCGCCGAGCTGAGCCAGACCCTTGCGGTCGGAGTAGAAGCCCTGGTCGCCGCCGGTGAGGCGCACGATGCCGCCAATCTTGGGGCCGCTGCCCGTTTTGCTCAGAAAGTTGACGATGCCGCCGGGGGCGTTGTTGGCAAAAATGCCCGCCGAGCCGCCCCGCACCACTTCCAGCCGGTCGATGGTTTCATCGACGCGGAAGTGAATATCAGTTTTAGCAAAGGTCAGGGAGCCCGCTTCGAGCAGGGGCAGGCCGTCTTCCATCAGCTGTAAAAAGCCGAAGCCGGCTTCCGCGTTGGAAGGCAGGCCCCTGGGCGACACGCTGTTGGCGGCCTCGCCACCGTCGGAGTTTACCCGAAAGCCCGGCACGGCCATCAGCAGGTCGGCGGTGCCGCGCGAGACGCGGTTCTGGATCTGCCGGTTGCTGAGCGTGGTTACGGCTACCGAGCTTTCCAGCTTGGTCTGCGGGTTGAAGGTGCCCGTCACCACCACGCCGTTCAGGTTCAGCGCGTCGGTGGCCAGGTTGGCGTTGACCACCGCGGCCTGCGTACCGTCCAGGGCCAGGGTTTGGGTGGCGGCGCGGTAGCCCAGATAGCTGGCCGTGAGCGTGTAGGTGCCGGCCGGGATGCCCGATAGCTCAAACTGGCCCTGGGCATCGGTGGTGGTGGTGCGGCCTGAGGGTACCAGCACGATAGTCGCGCCGGACAAAGGCTGGCCGCTGGCGTCGCGGATCTGGCCGCTGACGCGGCTGGCCGTGTCCTGGGCCAGCGTGGGCGCTACGGCGAGGCACACAAGAGCCACGCCCGGCAGCAAACGCTGGTAAAGGGTAGAGGTTAGAAACATAAAATAGGAGGGGGAAAGCGCCCCTGGGGGGCAAAAGCTGGGCTGAAATACGCGGCCGGAACGCAACTGGATTGCGAGGCGGCCGGAAAGTTATACTGTATTTTCCGAAAGCTGAACCATTATTTGCCCCTGATCAGTTGAGGCTGACCCACTTCGCGGAGATCAAACAGCGCAAGCCGGACTTGGTTTGCCGGCATTCTGGCTAAATAATATAAAGCTGCCTGGGCGGCGGCGGCCTCATTTACTATCGTTTACTTTGCGCCTGCCAACCCACCTGGGGGGCATTTCGCGTAGGTTGACCCTGGCCGAGCGCCTTTCCTTATCCTTCATTCCTTGTTTGTTCTTCCTCCCTGTATGAGCCCCCTGTCCCGACTGGCCATTTTCGGCCTGCTGCTGTTTACCGCGGCCTGCCAAAGCGGCTGCGCCTACGTGCGCTACTTCACCCCCCTCAACCCGACCTCCAAAGACAGCCGGCCCGTGAGCCATGCGCCCTGGGATGCGCTGCTGCAAAAGCACGTAAACGAGCAGGGCATGGTGAACTACGCCGCTTTTCAGGCCGATAGCGCGGCTCTGAACACGTATCTGACCACGCTCAGCGACAACCTGCCCAGCGACCAGTGGAGCGACCAGGAGCGTCTGGCCTATTGGCTGAACGCCTACAATGCCTTCACCATTCAGCGCGTCCTGCGGGCCTATCCGCTCAAGAGCATTAAGGACTTGGGCGGCGACAAAACCCTGGTTAATACCGTCTGGGACCAGCCCTTCATCCGCCTCGGCAACGACAAGCACACGCTCAACGACATCGAGCAGCGCATCATCCGCAAGCGATTCGAGGAGCCGCGCATTCACTTCGCGCTGGTGTGCGCGGCCATGTCGTGCCCCAAGCTGCGCAATGAGGCCTACGTAGCCGCCCGCCTCAACCAGCAGCTCGACGAGCAGGCCACGGAGTTTGTGAACAACCCGGCCAAGAACAAGCTCACCCCGGCCGATAAGCCCGAAGTGTCGAGTATTTTCAGCTACTACCCCAAGGACTTCGCGAAGGATGGCAACTCCATTCAAAAAACCATCAACCGCTACGCCACCCAAAAAATCAATCCCGACGCTACGCTGAGCTATATGACCTACGACTGGGCGCTGAACGAGCAGGGAAAGTAGCTCCGCTGCCCTCAGGCCCGATTGCCCATCGAAAAAGCCCCCCGGAATACGTTCCGGGGGGCTTTTTCGTACGGTTGAGCTGGGTGGCAGGAAAAAAATAAATAGTGGCCAGAAAGCAATGTGGAAATAATATAATGAGCTTTATTTTTAAGGCGTGATTAACGCATATTGAGCTTGAAATAATGAATAAAATTATTTTTTGATAAAATACTTAATTGACATGATTTAATATAAATAATAAACATTGGCAGAACAGTAACGTACAACTAAATATATAAAAAACAATTTGCCGTATTTTTAAATCTAAGCTTTTTACCTATGAAAACGTTACATCCGATTCTACTGCTCCTGTTTTTCGCGCTGTTCGCTACGGGCTGCACCCGGCAGCCCGCCGTCACTGTGGGCGCCGACCAGCGCGGTGGCCCCAACCCGACTGCCGGGGCGAGCACATACGTCACTACCTCCACCGATAGTCCCGACTTCAGCAAGTACAAAACGTACTCTTGGGCAAGCCAAGTAAGCGACCCGCAAAACAGTAGCTATTTTCTTAATGATCTGTTATTTAAGGTAATGCTACGCGACGCTGTAGAGCATGAGATGGTCAGCCGTGGCTACACGTACCAACCTACGGGCGGCGATCTGGTAGTCAATTTCCGGACGTTCGATGAGCCGGTTGAAATTGTAAGCAACACCAATCTAGGCGATGCTTACTGGGCTTCGACCGAGACGTATACCAACAACGATCAGCGTAAAATCAGCCTAGATAAGGGCAGTATTTTGGTTCAGATGGTTGATCGGGAAAAAGGAGTTGGCGTGTGGCAGGGTTATGCTTCGGGCCTCACCGATGGTAATCTTTTTAATAAAAACAAAGACAAAGTATATGTTGCCGTTGGTCAGATTTTCGAGCAATATAACCATCGAGCTGATAAATTATAATTCTTGATAGTATTCCACAAATTAAAAAAGGGCAAAACATATGTTTTGCCCTTTTTTAATTTGTGCTTTTATTCGGATTGTATAGAAGACAAGCTGAGCAGTAAAGATCCACACCTTATACCTTTCTAACTATACTGCCGTGCACGAATCTTTCTTGGGGCCACTGCTGTTTATCTATCTTCGCAACCTACTCTTACTTTACAGACGGCAACTGCTGCTTTTTCTTTGCTATTACCTTCCAATTTCGAACATAAAATAGGCTTCACGCAGCTGCGTGAGATGTTGGACTCCTTGTGTCTGAGTGCTTTAGGCCGGCATTTTGTCGCCAAGATGCAGTTTCAGACCAAGCACGATCAGCTCCAGAAGCTGCTGCTCCAAACCGACGAGTTCCGCGTCCTGCTCCAGTCGGGCGCCGACTTCCCCAGCCAACACTACCACGACGTGCACCCTCATCTGGTGCGCGCCAGCATACCGGGCTCCTACCTGGAGGTAACGGCTTTTTTTGCCCTGAAGATGAGCTTACGCACCATCCGTCAGGCGCTTACTTTCTTCACTCAGGCCGAGGAATCACTGTATCCGACCCTGCGTTTGCTGGGCATCGGGGTGCAGGTAGACCGCAACCTGCTGCTGGCCCTGGACAAAGTGGTGGACGACGAAGGCCAGGTGCGCGACAACGCCTCGCCGCTGCTCATGCACTTAAAGCAGGAGCTGATTGCCCGTCAGGGCCAGCTGCGCAAGCAGATTGCCGGCATCCTGCGCCACGCCAAAACCGAAGGCTGGATTCCCGGTGATGCCGAGCCCACCATTCGTGGGGGGCGTTTGGTGCTGCCCGTTATTGCCGAGCACAAGCGCCGGGTCAAAGGTCTGATTCATGACGAGTCGGCTTCGGGCCAGACGGTGTTCATTGAACCGGAGGCGGTTTTTGAGCTGAATAACGACATCAAGGACCTCGAAAACGCCTACCAGCGCGAGCTCATCCGCATCCTGACCCAGCTCACTGACCAGCTGCGGCCCCACATCCCGGACTTGCGTAAAGCGTACCAATACTTGGGCTTGTTGGATTTTGTTCGGGCCAAAGCTTTGCTGGCGAGTCGTCTGGAGGCATCTCTGCCCACACTGAACCCGCGTCCGCTGATTAAGTGGCAGAAAGTGCGCCATCCGCTGCTGTATCTCACGTTTCGGGAGCAGCCCAAAGAAACCCGGCGCGAGGTGGTGCCCCTGAGCATCGACCTGCACCCCGAGCAGCGCATCCTGCTGATTTCGGGGCCGAACGCGGGGGGCAAATCCGTGGCCATGAAGACGGTGGGACTGGTGCAGTATATGCTGCAATGCGGCCTGCTCATCCCGGCTGGCGATGGCTCGGAGGCGGGCGTATTCGAGGATATTTTTCTGGATATCGGCGACGAGCAAAGCCTGGAAAATGACTTGAGTACCTACTCCTCGCACCTGCTGAGCATGAAGCAGTTTCTGCTATTCGCCGGCAAGCGCAGCTTGGTACTCATCGACGAGTTTGGTACCGGCACCGAGCCGGCCCTGGGCGGAGCCATCGCCGAGGCCGTGCTCGACCAGCTCAACCAGGCCCGCAGCTACGGCGTGATTACGACCCACTACACCAACCTGAAAAACTTCGCCGAGCGGACGCCCGGCATCGTGAACGGGGCCATGCGCTACGACCCGCAGCGCTTGCAGCCGCTGTATCGGTTGGAAATTGGTAAGCCGGGTTCTTCGTTTGCCATTGAAATTGCCCGCAAGATTGGCTTGCCGGCCCAGCTTGTGGAGCGCGCTACCCAACTCGTGGGCAAGGATAAAATCCGCTACGACCGCCTGTTGGAAGGCCTGGAGAAGGAAAAAGCCGACTTGGAGCAGCGCACCGCCGAAGCCGAAAAGCAGGAGCGGCGCTTAAAAAAAGCCGCCCAGGAATACCAGGACCTCAAGCGCCACCTGGAGGACACCCGCCTCGACGTGCTGCGCGATGCCAAAGCCAAAGCCAAGCTGCTGCTCAAGGATACGAACCAGCAGATTGAGGCCACCATCCAGGAAATCCGCACCGCTCAGGCCGACAAGGAGCAAACCAAGCAGGCCCGCCAGAAGCTGGACGACTACGTAAAAAAAGAGCTGCAAATCGAGCCGCCCAAAGCCCGCCCCACCCGCGAAACCGCCGACGCGGCCACCCTGCGGCCCGGTGACAAAGTGGCCCTCATCGGCCAGGATGGCTACGGCGAAATCATGAGCCTGAAAGGCAAGACGGCCGAAGTGTCCTTCGGCGGCATGAAAACCATTGTCAAAATCGATCAGCTCGAAAAGCTGGGCCGGGCTGAAATAAAGGAGCGGGAGAAAAAAGCCGAAAGAAATGCCCCCCAAAGCTCCGGCCTGAACATGACCGGCCGCATGGCCAACTTCAGTCCCAACCTGGACCTGCGCGGCGAGCGAGCCGAAGACGCCCTGCAAAAAGTAATGGCCTTCGTCGACGACGCGGTGATGCTGGGCATTCCCGAAATCAAGTTCGTGCACGGCCGCGGCAACGGCATCCTCCGCCAGATCACCCGCGACTACCTGCGCTCTGTGCGCTCCGTGGCCAGCGTGGCTGATGAGCATGCGGAACGCGGCGGGGATGGGGCGACGGTGGCGGTGCTGAAGTAGCCTGAGTTATGGTTATAAAGTCATTTTAAACTAAAACTAGGCGGTCATGCTTCGGCTCCGCCTCTGCATGACGTTCAAGTGAAATAGACGGTACGCATAAAAGGGCCCCCAGATGTATTTGGGGGCCCTTTTATGCAGCAAAACGACCTTACATAATATTCACCTCCGGGTGCAGCTCCACGCCGAACTTCTCCCGCACGGAGGCAATAATCTCGTGGGCCAGATCCCGGATATTTGCCCCCTGCGCGCCGCCGTGGTTTACCAGCACCAAGGCTTGATTCTCGTGCACGCCGTGGGAACCAAAGCGCCGGCCTTTCCAGCCGCACTGCTCGATGAGCCAGGCGGCGGGTACTTTTACGCCGCCGGGCATGGGGTAGCCGGGCAGGTCGGGAAACTGGGTTTTCAGCTCGTCGAACTTAAACTGGGAGAGTTCGGGGTTTTTGAAAAAGCTGCCCGCGTTGCCGATCTGGGCGGGGTCGGGGAGCTTGCTGCGGCGGATGCGGATGACGGCCTCGCTTACGTCCTGGGGCGTGGGGTCGGCTTCGATGCCCATGTCGGCCAGAGTGGTGCGCAGGGCCCCATAGCTGATGTTGAGCGCGTGCTTGCGCTGGAGGCGCAGCACCACGCTGGTCACGATAAACTGGTTTTTGAGTGGGCCTTTGAACACGCTTTCGCGGTAGCCGAAGCCGCACTCTTCGCGGGTGAAGGTGCGCAGGCGGCCCGTGCTGGTTTCCAGCGCTTCGAGGTGGTCGAAGGTGTCCTGCAATTCGGCTCCGTAGGCGCCAATGTTCTGCAAGGGTGCCGCACCCACCGTGCCCGGTATCAGCGATAGGTTCTCGATGCCGCTCAGGTTTTGCCCCAGCGTGTACTGCACCATGCCGTGCCACGATTCGCCGGCCCCGGCGCGCACCAGAGCCGTATCGGCGTCTTCATCCTGGGCAATGACTTCCAGACCCTGAATTTCATTCTTGAGCACCACACCGTCGAAATCCTGGGTGAAAAGCAGGTTGCTGCCCCCGCCGAGAATGAGCTTTTCCGCTTGCTGCACTTCGGGCAAGGCCAGTAAAGCGCGTAGCTCCTCGACGCTACGGAAGCGAGCGAACAGGCGAGCCTTGACGTCGATGCCGAAGGTATTGTAGGGGTGGAGAGAAACGTCGTGTTCGAGAAGGGAGACCGAGGACATAGGGAAAGCACAGAAGGTGATTCTGCAGTAAAAGTAACGCTACGGCTGCAAAAAAAGCCCCCCAGCAGCCAAATGCTACCCCCAATTGTCTACCGCACCCGGTAGCCGCTTACGGCATAGTACAGCAGATACGCGTAGCAGAGCGCGGGCACTACGAAGGCTACGCGCAGGCCGCCGCCGTGGGTAGCCAGCCAGCCCATGAGGGGCGGGATGATGGCCCCGCCGACGATGGCCATGATGAGGTAGGAGGAGCCCTGCTTGGTGAATTGGCCCAATCCCTTGATTGCCAATGGGAAAATAACCGGCCACATGATGGAGTTGCACAGTCCGCAGAGCACGATCAGCCACAGAGCGGCTTCGCCGGTGGTCAGGATGGACGCCAGCACCAGGGCAACGCCGGCCGCGCACACTCCTATCAGCAGGCCACGGTTGGGGAAGCGCAGCAGCAGCGGAATACCCACCAGGCGTCCCACCAGGGAGCCAAACCAATAAGATGACACCAATACCGCGCCCACGGCTTTGGTAAAGCCCCCCGAGGTGTCAATAGGAGCGGGCTCCTGGCCGAAGAAGACCAAGGCGTAGTTGGTGGCTACATTCAGGCCCTGCACTAGGCTTTGGGTGAAGTCGCTAAGCTGCTGAATCCCCTGGGCCTCGCCGTAGCGAATCAGAAAAGAACCCAGGCCAACTTCAACGCCCACGTACACGAAGATGGCCACCACGCCCAGCGTGAGATGGGGAAAGCTGAGCGCGCTGGTGCGGGTGGTGACTTGGCCATCGGCATTCGGAGCCGCTTCCTCAGCGGGCAGGCTTTCAAGCTCGGGTAATTTTAGCAGGAAAAACACGCCGGCCAATACCACCAGAAAAGCCGCCAGGCCCATGTATGGGCCTTTTACTAGTTGGGCTTCTTGGTCGAGCCGCTGCGCCATTGGCAGCGCCGCCAGCTGGGCCTTCAGTGCTACCGAGCCGCCGAACAAGATCAGGCCGCCGACCAGCGGCGACAAGGCCCCACCGAAGTTGTTGGCCACGCCCACGATGCTCACCCGCGCCGCCGCGTTGCGCGCTGGCCCCAGCACCGACACGTACGGGTTGGCTGCTACTTGCAGCAGCGTAATACCGGCACCCAACAGCCCCAGGGCCGTCAGAAACAAAGCAAATGTGCGGGAATTAGCCGCCGGCACAAACAGCAGGGCCCCGCAGGCCATCACCAGCAAACCCAGCACAATACCGTTTTTGTACCCCAGGCGCTTCAGCACAAAGCCGGCCGGCAACGACATCAGGAAGTAAGCCCCGAAAAACGCCGACTGCACCAAGGACGCCTGCAAGTCCGTTAGCTGGCACACGTCCTTCAGATACGGCATGAGCACGTCGTTGAAGTTGGTGACGGCCCCGAACAGAAAAAACAGGGCCGTCATGGCCATCATGGGCACGACGTAGCCGCGGGCGGGAGCGGCCGAGCTGGTGGCGGCGGGAGAGGAGGTAGACGTAGGAGCAGCCATTGCGGGCGGGAAGAGGAAAGATGTGGGCCTTAAAGATAGAAATAGTGGGCGAAGCAGCGAAGAAGGTGGCAGAACGAAGCTCCCCTCCTCAACTGAGGAGGGGAGCTTCGTTCTGCCGGCGCTTTTCCCGACCTTTGCTCCCCACCTCCTAAAAAATGCCCCCTATGGCCGACAACCGCCGCGACGACCCTTTTTTCATGACGGCTACCACGCAGTTTGGCCTCGAAGACGTGCTGACGCAGGAGCTGGAGCAGCTGGGGGCCAAAATTGAGCAGGTCCACAGCCGGGCCATCGAGTTTATTGGTAATAAGCAATTGCTCTACGAAGCGAACCTGTGGTGCCGCACCGCCATGCGCATTCTCAAGCCCTTCGCCGCCTTCTATGCCCCCGACGAAAAAGCCCTCTACCGCGAAGTAGGCCGCGTAGACTGGAGTCGCTACATCCAGCCCGATCAAACCTTCGCCATTACGGCCGTGGTGAACAAATCCACGTTTGAGCACTCGCTGTTCGTGGCCCAGCTGACCAAAGACGCCATCGTGGACCAGTTTCGCGACCGAACGGGCGTGCGGCCCAGCGTGGACGTGAACAAGCCCGATATTCGCCTGCATCTGCACATGCTGGACAACGAAGTGACTCTGTCGCTCGATGCCTCGGGCGAGTCGCTGCACCGGCGCGGCTACAGGCAGCAAACCAACGCGGCCCCGCTCAATGAGGTGCTGGCAGCGGGCCTGTTGCTGCTCACGGGCTGGGATGGCAAGAAGACCCTGGTGGACCCGATGTGCGGCTCAGGTACGCTGCTTACCGAGGCGGCACTTATTGCCCAGCGCATCGCGCCCGGCCTGTATCACCAGGGCAAATTCGGCTTTGAAAACTGGCCCGACTTCGACCTTGCCCTCTGGGAATCGGTGCGGCTCGACGCCCGCAACGCCCAGATTGAGGAGCCCCAGGCCTACATCGGCGGCTCGGATATTTCGCCCGAGTTTCTGGAATTGGCCCGTCAGAACGTGGAAGCCGCTGGCCTGGAAGACTACATTCGGCTGGCCGTACGCGACGTGCGGGAGGCCCAAGCACCCAAAGGCGACACCGGCCTGGTCATTATGAATCCGCCCTACGGCGAGCGAATTGGGGAGGAGGCACAGATGGAAACGCTCTACAAAACCATCGGCGACACCCTCAAAACTAACTTTCAGGGCTACGACGCCTATATTTTTACCGGCAACCTGGACGCGGCCAAGCGCGTGGGCCTAAAAGCCTCCCGCCGCATTCCGCTCTTCAACGGGCCTATCGACTGCCGCCTGCTTAAGTACGAGCTCTACCAGGGCTCGCGCCGGGCGGCGCGCCCGGAGTAGGAGTAAGCGATATATAATCATAACGTTTTTAGCAGAACGTCATGCAGAGCAACGCGAAGCATCTCGCGTGCCGACGTTGCAATAGAAAAAGGCGGTCATGCTGAGCGAAATCGAAGCACCTCTACTGGGTACTAACGCAACGAAGCGGGAGGGATGCTTCGACAAGCAGACGCTAGATGGAGCCTGACAGATACTTTGGTAATAACCCCACGCGAGATGCTTCGCTCTGCTCTGCATGACGTTCTAGTGTTTTTCTTAACGTTGTTTGTGGTTCCGTTTCATCCCATCTCAATCAATCCTATCTACAATCCCGCCTCCCACATGAAAAAACTCTATTCAAACCTGCTCTTGCTGGTGCTACTGGTACCGCTGTGGGCAACAGCGCAAACGCCGGCCATCCAACGGGTAAACCCTACCAACTGGTGGGTGGGTATGAAAGAGCCGAAGCTGCAGCTGCTGGTGTATGGCCCCAATGCCGGCACGCTAACGTACACCATCAATCACCCCGGCGTGAAGCTGGTGAAAACCAACACCGTTGAAAACCCTAACTACGCCTTTCTGGACCTGACCATTGCGGCCTCTACCAAGCCCGGCACGGTGCAGATTATTGGTAAAAAAGGACCCCAGACCGTCACCCAGGCCTGGGAGCTGAAGGCCCGCGACAATTCGCCCAAGGGGCAGGGCGTCACCCAGGCCGATTTCATCTACCTGGCTATGCCCGACCGCTTCGCTAACGGCGACCCGAGCAACGACAAGTTCGCCGATATGCGCGACCCTAATCACGACCGGAGCAATGGGTTCTTACGCCACGGCGGCGACCTGGCGGGGGCCGCGCAGCGGCTGCCGTATCTTAAAGATCTGGGAATCACGGCTGTGTGGTTTACGCCCGTTATCGAAAATAACCAGCCCCTGACCAATGAGGGCGGTACTATGCGGGCGTCTTATCACGGCTACGGCTTCACGGATCATTATAACGTGGACCGTCGCCTGGGGGGCAATTCTGCCTATAAAGCCTTCGTGGGCAAGGCGCACGCGGCCGGCCTGAAGGTAGTGCAGGACGCAGTGTACAACCATATTGGCAACACGCACTGGTTTATTCAGGATCTGCCGATGAAAAGCTGGCTCCACCAGTGGCCGACCTACACCAACACCTCCTACCGCCAGCAGCCCATCACCGACCCGCACGCGTCCCAGCTCGACCGCAAGGTGACGCTCGATGGCTGGTTTGTACCCTTCCTGCCCGACCTGAACCAGGAAAACCCCTACGTAGCCAATTTCCTGATTCAGCACGCCATCTGGACCGTGGAGAACTTCGGAGTGGATGCCTGGCGCATCGACACGTATATGTATAATGACCAGCCATTTATGAATCGCTGCAACCAAGCTTTGCTCACGGAGTACCCGCAGATTCACATCTTCGGGGAGTCATCAGTGAATAACGTAGTGGACCAGGCCTACTACGTGCGCAATAAGATTGATTTTCCCTTCAAATCTAATCAGCCAGGCGGGCTGGATTTCGTGCTGGAAGGCGCGATGGTGGACGGGCTAAAACACGACGGCAGCCCCCAGCGCATGTACGAAGCGCTAGCCCAAGACGCAGTCTATCAGGATCCTGCCAAACTGGTGACCTTCCTCGACAACCACGACCACGACCGGTTTTTGTCGGTGATGGGTGAGGATTACGACAAATATAAGATGGGCCTGACCTGGCTGCTGACCACCCGCGGCATCCCGTCGATGTACTATGGTACCGAGATTCTGATGAAGAATCTCAAAAACCCCACCGACGCCGAAGTACGCCGCGATTTCCCCGGTGGCTGGCCCGGCGACAAGCAGGATAAGTTTACGGCCGCCGGCCGCACGGCCCAGGAAAACGAAGCCTTCCAATTTGTGCGTACCCTGGCCACCTACCGTCGCGACCACCCCATGCTGCACTCCGGCAAGCTTATGCAATATCTGCCCCAGGATGGCATGTACGTGTACTTTCGCTATGATGACAAGGGCACGGTGATGGTCGCTACCAATGCTACCGACAAACCCATCGCCATGCATACGGCCCGCTTTTCCGAGCGCATGAGTGGCTTTACGAAGGCCCGTAATGTTCTCACGAATGAGACTCTGGACAGTGTAGCGACCGTGCAGGTGCCGGCAAAAACGGCCGTGGTTTTGGAGTTGATGCGCTAACCGCCAGGTGTCGCTTTTGCCGCTCTAAAACGCCCCCCAGGCTAGCCTGGGGGGCGTTTTAGAGCGGCCACTGCTGCCGTAGCTGCCGGTAGCCCGCGTGCTGATCCAGACCGGTGATGGACTCGAACATGCTCACGAAAGCGCGCACCAGTTCAGGGTCGGCCGTGAGCATGGCCCGCGCGTCGGTGAGCTTGTTCAGGTTGTATTGGCCCAGAAAAATAACCAAGGCCCGAAAAGGCTCTGGCCCTTCCAGATCTATCTGAATCAGTACTTGCAGCGGCAGCACGGGCAGCCGCAGGTGAGGCCCGAGGCCGGCGGCTTTCTGCTCCTGGTTTCGCGGGGCAGCGTCGAAAGCCGCCTGCACCTGGGTCAGCGTATGCTGGTGCGCCTGCCGCTGCGTGTCCCAGTCGGCCTCGGTGAGGGGCGTATCAGGGTTGAAATGCTGCCAGAAGGGCTGCACGTACTGGCTGAATAAGGGGTTTTTGGTGCCCGTTGGCGGAAATGCGACCACCTGCTCCTCCGTGCCGAGGGTAGCCAGGTAGAACTCGCGGGCATCCTGGGCGCGGGCCAGCAGCAACTCGTGGATGCGGGAGGTGAGCAGGTGCAGCTCGCGCGGATTGAGGGGCGGGTGGCGGAAATACTCGTACGGCTTGCCGATGGCGGCCGAGTCAGTCATGATGGCCACAAACTCGCTGCCGGCGGCGCGGTCCAGAAACTCGCGTACCTGCTCCAGAATGGGTTGCAGACCTTTATGCAGCTCGCGGGTAGCGTCGGAAATGGTGTCCACAGCCCGCCGGATTTGCTGGTCCACGGCGTAGTTGGAATGTGCCAGCTGCTGGGTCTCATTAGCAATCTGCTGCATTTTTCCCAAAGCCTCGTCGGTTTTACGGGCGGCTTCATCGGCCGCCCGCCAGCTTTGGAACGCCACAAACAAGCCCAGAAAGGAGGCCACACTGCCAATAATAGAGTAATGGCCGTTCAGGGCCTGGTACAGATTCAGCCCCAACGCAATCAGCACCACGAGCAGCGCCAGGTAGAATAAGCTGTTTTTGGCGGGATCGAAGAGGAAGGGGCGGCGGGTCATAGAGCAGAACGTGTTGGGTCAGAACGCAGAGACCGGCCGTGGGTTGTGGCGCGAGCCGTTGTTATATAGCGCGAACTTGTAGTTAGTTGTAGTTCGCGTTTCGTTGCGGTCGACGGCGTATCGCGCACCAGCTCGGCACGCTTCCGCTTCGCGCCTCGTTGTTTAGCTAGACAAGCTGTCAGAAAAAGCTCCCCAGCCAATCGGGCGACGATACGCGAACTAAAAGTTCGCGCTACCAGGCGCTACTGCCCGCGCATTCGTATTTTTACCAAATGTTATTTGCCCCCCCAGCGTATACGCCGACGTTAGAATCTGCTCGGCAAGTCTTAAAGCAATATTACGGCTACGATTCGTTTCGCCCTATGCAGGAGGAGATTATCTCTTCCATTCTGAGCGGGCGCGACACGGTGGTGCTCATGCCTACGGGCGGCGGCAAGTCGGTGTGCTTCCAGGTGCCGGCCGTCATCAGCGAGGGCGTGTGCGTGGTCGTCTCGCCGCTGATTGCGTTGATGAAAGATCAGGTGGAGGCGCTCAAGGCCAACGGCATCGCGGCGGCGGGCATCAACAGCAGCATCGGCCAGAGCGAGCAGAACAACATCGGGGCGGCCTGTATGAGCGGCCACCTCAAGCTGCTCTACGTGAGCCCCGAGAAGTTGCTCTCGCCGGGCTTCCTGCAATTTTTGCAGCGGCTGAAAATCAGCATGTTTGCCATTGATGAAGCCCACTGCATCTCCTCCTGGGGCCACGACTTCCGGCCCGAGTACACCCAGCTGCGGCTCTTGCGCGAGCAGTTTCCGCAGGTGCCCATTATTGCGCTCACCGCCACCGCCGACCGCCTCACCCAGCGCGACATTCAGCAGCAGCTACGCCTGAGTGAGCCCCAGGTGTTCACGGCCAGCTTCGACAGGCCCAATCTCAACCTCATCGTGCGGCCCGGCCAGGACCGCGTGGGGGGCATTCTGGAGTTTCTGGACCGCCACCCCGACCAGCCGGGTATCATCTACTGCCTCTCGCGCAAGCAGTGCGAAACCCTCTCGCAGAAGCTGGTAGCCAAGGGCTACCGCGCCGGCCACTACCATGCCGGCATGACGCCCAACCAGCGCTCGGCCGTGCAGGAAGGCTTTTTGAAGGACGATTTGCAGGTGATTATCGCCACCATCGCCTTCGGCATGGGCATCGATAAGAGCAACGTGCGCTGGGTGATTCACTATAATCTGCCCAAAAACATTGAGGGCTACTACCAGGAAATAGGCCGCGCCGGGCGTGATGGTACCGACGCCACGGCCCTGCTGTTCTACAGCTTCGCCGACGTGATGAGTCTGCGGGAGATGCTCACCAAGGACAACCCCAACCTCACCCAGCTCAACCTGACCAAGCTGGAAAGGATGCAGCAGTTTGCGGAAGCCGCCAGCTGCCGCCGCAAAATCCTGCTCAACTACTTCGGCGAAACCCTGGCCACCGACTGCGGCAACTGCGACATCTGCCGCAACCCACCCACCACCTTCGACGGTACGCTCATTGCCCAAAAAGCCTTGTCGGCGGTGGTCAGGATGCGGGAGCGGGCCAGCATCGGCCTGCTCATCGACGTGCTGCGCGGTATGCGCAACCAGGCCGTGCTCAGCGGCGGCTACGACCAGATAAAAACCTACGGCGCCGGCGCCGATCTGCCTTACCTGGACTGGTACAGCTACGTGCACCAGATGCTCAACGACGGCCTGCTCTACATTGCCTACGAGGAAGGCTACGCGCTGAAAATCACGGAGCTGGGCAAGGAAGTGCTGCAAGGTCAGCGCCAGCTCCCGCTCAAGCAATTCAAGCCCGCCGAGAAGGCCGAAAAAACCACCCGCGCCAGCCGCAAGGCCGCCCAGGCCGCCACAACGCCCACCGACGCTACGGCGGCCCTCTTTGAGCGTCTGCGGCAGCTGCGCAAGCGCATCGCCGACGAGCAGAACGTACCGCCGTACGTCGTGTTTTCCGACGCTACGCTGGAGGAAATGGCCGCGGAGAAGCCCGTTTCGCGGGTGGCCATGCTGGCTATTTCGGGCGTGGGCATGAAGAAATTCGAGACCTACGGCGAGGCGTTTATCAAGGAAATTCTGGAACACAGGGGTGGGGGAGCGCCCGACGCGAGTAATACCGTCTACCCTGATTCCGATATGGGTGAGGGTCTGGAAATGCCCCCCGCGCAAGCGCCGCGCAAGCGCGAGGTAGGCGACACCCACGAAACGACGTTTCAGCTGCACCGCGTGGGCCTGAGCGTGGAGGCCATTGCGGAGCGCCGCAGCCTGAGCACCGGCACGGTGCGCGCCCACATCGAAACGCTGTATGCCAAGGGCTACCAGATCCGGCTGGAGGAGTTTCTGACTATGGATGAATTCGCCGAAATTCAGACTGCCCGCGACCAGCTCGGCGGCGAGCCTTTGCTCCGCGATTTATTCGATCACCTGCGCGAGAAGCATGATTATTTTAAGCTGCGGCTGGCGGTGCATTATCAAAAGCGGCTGCGGGAAGGGTGATTTTCAAGCGTCGAGTTCCCGCAGCGGGTTACGCAGAGGTTCGCAGAGTGCTGACTATAGAACACTGCGAACCTCTGCGTAACCCGCTGCGGGCCTCTGCGGAAACCTCTTATCAATAAAAAAATTATAGCTAATTGAATTAGTAAAGCTGCGAGGATGTTGCTAATTTCACGAGCCGGTAATGTTTTGATGTCGAAGCCTTTTCCGCCTCATTTCCCGCTATGATTAACACGAACTTAAAATTCTGGCGCCGTGAGCTGGGCCTCACCCAGGCGCAAATGGCCGAGAAGCTAACCATAAAACGCTCCTTGGTAGGAGCCTACGAAGAAGGCCGAGCCGAGCCCAAGCTCACCACGCTGGTCAATATGGCCCGCCTGTTCGGCATCACCCTGGATGCGCTGGTAACCACCGACTTCAGTAAGAAGAGCGTGGCCAAAGCCGCCCTGCGCCAGCTCGACCCAGCTCTGCAAACGCCCGAGCCGCCCCGTCCCGCCGACCGTCTGCGCGTATTGGCCCTCACCGTCGACCGCGACCAGAACGAGAATATCGAGCTGGTGCCGCTTAAGGCCAGCGCCGGCTACCTGAATGGCTACGCCGATGCCGAGTTTATCGAGGAGCTGCCCAAGTTTCGCCTGCCCATGCTGGGCTCGGGCGGCACCTACCGCGCCTTCGAGATTGCCGGCGACTCGATGCTGCCCATTGCCAGCGGCACCGTCATCGTGGGCCGCTACGTGGACGACTGGATGAACATCAAGGACGGCACGCCCTGCGTGGTAGTGAGTACGAAGGAAGGTATCGTGTTCAAGCGCGTCTTCAACCGCCTCAAGCAGGGCGCGATGCTGGCTCTGCACTCCGACAACCCCGTATATTCACCCTACGAGATTGACGTGGAAGACGTGCTCGAAATCTGGGAAGCTAAAGCGTATATCAGCAGCACATTCCCCATCGCCGACCTCTCGCTTAACCGCCTGGCCAGCATCGTACTGGACCTGCAACAGCAGATGATGACTATGAAGAAGGCGTAGCGCGATTACGCGCTTGGTACTTACATATCAGATAAAAGAAGAGGCATAAATCAGATCGGTTCGTGCCTCTTCTTTTATGAAAGGTGGTACTGATCAGTTAGATGCTGGTTCCGGTTCCCTAAGTCGGAGCAGGAGTGGGGCGCCAGCGAAATGACTGCGTGTCGATAGCTCGCATGGTGCATAGGATGCCGTCGAGGTGGTCGCATTCGTGCTGGAGCAGCTCCGAGATGCCATCCCGTACCGTCCAGGAGTGGGGCTGCCAATGCTCATCGCGGTAGCGTATCGTCACTTGCTGGTGGCGTTGCACGCGTACCAGCAGGTTGGGAAAGCTCATGCAATCGTCCCACAGCTCGAACGAAGCCTCACTCAACTCTATTAATTCAGGGTTGAGTAGCACGCGGGGCTGCCCATCGAGGTGCAGATATACAAGGCGCTTCATTACCCCGATCTGCGGCGCGGCAATGCCCCGCCCAAAGTGGTAAGTGGTCCGAATGTCTTCCATCACCGTGTGCAGATCGGCCACCCAGCCGGCCACCAGGGGCAACTCCTGTTCGAGCACGGGGGCGCACTGCTCATACAGTCGTGGGTCACCCAGCAGGACAATATCGGCTATGGTTTTCATGACCCTAAGAAAGGAATAAACTGCCTTTTTCTGCTGGGTTTTTTACCTGCTCCGGGGGGCTTTTATTTTTTGAAAAAGCCCCCCGGCAGCTTCCCGAAGCCGTGGAGTTAACTTACCTGAGCTGCCGCGCGTATGCCAGACTACTGGTCATCAACCCCAACGTAGCCCTTATGCTTAAATACATCCCCGCCATCGAGCGCCACCACGCCGAACCCGTGCAGTGGCTCAGCAGCTACTTCCTGTTTTCCTTCGCCGACTACCACGACAAGGATAATATGCAGTTCGGCCCCCTGCGCGTGTTCAACGACGACACCATCGCGCCCCGCTCGGGCTTCCCGCAGCACCCGCACTCGGAGATGGAAATCGTGACCCTGGTGCTCAGCGGCGAGGTGACCCACGAAGACACGATGGGCAACCGCACGACCATCAAAAAAGGCGAGGTGCAGCGCATGACGGCCGGCACCGGCCTGGCCCACGGCGAGCGCAACGAAACTGACGAGGAGTTACGGATTTATCAGCTCTGGTTTTTGGCGAATCAGAAAGGCCTCGCTCCCAGCTACGAACAAAAGGATATTGATTTTCTGGACAGCAAGAACGAGCTAATTCCGTTGGTATCGGGGCAGAAGGTGCTGGAAGACGTGGTGTACATGAACTCCAACTCGACGGTTTATTGGGCCAACCTGAGCGCCGAGAAAACCATCACCTTCAAAACATTTCCCATCCGCAACACCTTTATCTACGTGCGTGAGGGCACTATCTACGTCAACGGCTCCGAAATTGGCCCCAGCGACCAGGCCCGGTTGGCCGACGAGCACGTAGTGGAGATCCGGGCCGAGAAGGATGCGCAGTTCATCCTGATTGACTTGCCGGCCAGCGAAGTCAACTACTGAGGCGAGCCGCCCTGGTGGCTTCCAGCTGGGCTGCCGACCGTTTTCCCGCCGGCGCCGCCGTATCTTGCCGGCCCAACAGGCACACTAAGCCAGTTTGGTTTTTTAAAGAATGAGTAATTCCTTCCCAGGCTCCCTTATTCCGGAAAATGAGGCGACGCGGCTGCGCACCCTGCATCTGTATCAGATCGTCAATACCACGCCCGAGCGCATTTTCGACGACTACGTTTCCTGGACGGCGCAGCTCTTTGGCACCCCCATCTCCATGATTTCGTTGGTGGATGAAGACCGGGTGTGGTTTAAGGCCGTCACCGGCGGGGGGGAAATAGTCAGCCTGCCGCGCACCGAGAGTATGTGCTCGGCCGCTATCCTGGCCGACCGGCAGGTGGTCACGTCGGACTACAAGCCGGAAAGCTGCGCGCTGATCAAGCCCGACGTGGCCCTGGCCCTGGGGCTGAACTTTTACGCCGCCGCCGTGCTGCAGATGCCCGACGGCGCGCGCATTGGCACGATGGCCGTAATCGACCGGGAGGTACGCACCCTCTCCTCGGCCGAGGCCGACGTGCTGACCCGACTGGCCGGGCTGGTGAGCCGGACCATCGAGCTGCGCTTCCGCTACCTGAGCACCCACCGCCCCGACGAGTGGGAAGAGGCCCAACAGGAGCTGGCGACCACCCTCGACGACAACGCTACTCTCACCCGCTACCTCACCACCCGCAACCAAGGCCTCAACCTCGATGATGATGAGGTGCTGGGCCTAGTGCTGCGCCGGCTGACAGGAGTAGACAGCGTGCTGGCGCGACGCCTGAAGTAGGCTATCCCCTCCTCAGAGCAAGAGGGGAGCTAATCCTAGTGGCGCTCCGCAACTTGGGTTTGCTGGCCCACCAAGCCTGACTCCCGGTGGCCGGATACTTCAGCGCCAGCGTACGGCGTCCATGCCCAGGGTTACGAGCAGCGCGTGCGGCAGGGTCACGACCGAAGCCACGAGTAGCGCCAGGCTTATGAAGACGGACCCGGTAGCTGCCTGCGACCAGGCTATCCCATAGAGCACCGCTAGTCCAGCCAGGCTGAGGGCTAATAAGGGCGCTGAGCGCCTAAGAAAAAAGCCTATTTCAGCCCCCAGTAGCAGCTGGCGACTGAGCAAAGGACGGCCCATGAGCTGGTTCATCCGCAGTACGTGCTGCAGGCTGTGCCAAAACACGAAGTACACCCCCGCTGACAATAAGGGAGGAAGCACTACGAGCAAGGTGATGAGCAGTCCTGCTTCCAGCATATCAGTGCGGGCCGTGGTGCGGTGGCCCTGGCGCAGGTAGCTGGCCCAGAGCAGCAGGTGTCCGCCCGCCACAACGATGCCCAATACGAGTGCGGTTTGGGCAATAGCGGCCGGGCTGACGGGGGCCGCGCCCCCAAGGCCGAGCAGGCCGTTAATAATGGCGCGGGTTTCGTCTGCCCAGTAGTGCAGCGGCACCGCGAATAGTAAGCCGCCCCGCATGAGGCTGTGCATGATCCAGTGGCGGCGGTGGGTGGCCAGGGCTGGGGCGTCGGCGGAGCCCCAGTGCCAAGCCGTCAGACCAAAGAAAACGGCCACGGTCACCGCCGGCTGCCACCACCATAGCAGGCCTACCAGCGCGGCCAGTCCCAGATAGCCAACTAAAAAAGCCACCCAGTAGCGCAACCGACTTTGCGTCAGGGCCGGATGGGTGACCGGCACTACAAATTGGTCGCAGGCGCCGTGGGCGACGCCCAACAGCAGGGCCCCAACCAGCAGCAGGGGCGTCAGCAGCCAGGTTGCCAGGCTGGGCACCAGCAGCCAGGCAGCTACCGCCGCCAGTACAATCAGGTAGGAAGCCCGACGCGGCACAGCGCTGCTTCCCAAAGGCAAAGCGACAGAATCAGGCAGTGACATACTTTTTCGTGCTGAGCTTTTCATATACGTATTTCTGTCGTGGGTGCCAGAAAGTGAACAACTCCTACTTGCTAAAACCTCATTTCCACCCTCCGCAAAGCCTTGTTGGAAGTGGAAATGAGGTTTTAACATGCAAGGATAACTAGCTGGAGCACTGGTTTTTCAGCATAGCAGGCGCTATTGCCAAACCCAGCTGCCGCCAGCGCAGAAGGCAGCAACTAAGCAGTGGGAGCCAGCTCACGCACGGCTGCCGCGCTCTTGCCCGACGCGGCAATGCCATACACCACCAGGCCAAATCCGATTTTGTTGATGGCATCGGCGATATTATAAAACAAGTCAACACTGGATGCCTGCCAACCCAAGCCCGTGTTCAGCCAGCCTCCCTGCATGCACATGTAGCCGATAGGGTAGATGGCCCATCCCACCAAAACAAACTAGGCCAGCGCCCGGATGCCTTTGATAACAATCGCGTCGCCGGTTTTGCTAGCCAGCTGGGCTACTTCCCCGAACCAGGCAGTATACAGGATGTACACATATCCCAGCGTTGACAAGGACCCCCACAACACAGAATGCCCCGTGGTGCCGTCCGCGAAGGCCTCGCCGATGTACCCCGTTACCAGCATAAAGACAGAGGCCGCAATGAGCTTCCACAGCAAGCTGATGCGGGCCCCCGCCGCCTTGGTCAGCAAGTAAAACTCCACGCACATCAAGGGCACCGTAAGCGTCCAGTCGATGTAGCGCAGAGCCGTGGGCGTTTTACCCGTTGCCAGGTAATAATCCCGCATGTAGTAATAGTGGATGGCCGCAATGCCCGTAATCAGCCCGGACACCAATAGCGAAAGTTTCCATTTACCTTCTACACTCCCGCGCTCCGCGAAGAAAAACACGGAGGCGGCCAGCATGGCCATGTAGCCCATGAAGAAAGTAAAGGCAATCGGGTCATCAACCCGAATATCTACCAGCCCGAACAATGAAGTTGTCTGCATTTTGTTGAGGTTTTTAAGTTAAAAGGTTAAACAAGATGCATATATATTTAACAATTGTTTGCATGGTAGGTAAGTAAATATTTGCGTCTAACTAGTTGACCCTCTAGGAAGTAAAAAGTGTCACTGAGGAGCTTGTATCGCAGCTGGGCAACAAGGCGGCTAGCAGCAGATACTATATAGGATCGGACAACGAAACGATAGTATGCTTTAACAAAAAAAGCCCCCCAGAACTGCTCTGGGGGGCTTTTTGCTAATGACTTTTCGGGCAGCTACGCAGAAGGGCAGCTGAAACCAGCACGGCAAGAGTGCCTGCGCTATGCTACATCGTGTACTTGCGCCCTTTGTTCTGTGCTTTCAGATACGCCATCAGCGGCTGGAAATAATCGACCATGGCGCGGGCCGAAAGGTCTTCGCCGGTCTTCTCTTTCAGCACCGTGCGCCAGTCTTTGCTGGCACCGGGGCGCATGATGTCGGCCAGGAAAGTGCCTACTTCCTTGCTGCCGTAGTAGTTGGTGGCGTGCGGGTCCTGCTTCAGTATCTTCCGGGCAATGTGGTCGTGGAGCTGGAACAGGATGACGTAGGAAAGCGCATAGTCGTAGTACTGGGCCGGGTCGTCGTTGATGTGGGTTTTGGTAGCCGGGTCGAGGAAGTTTTCGCCGCGGGTGGTGGGCGGTGTAATCCCCTGATACTTCTTCACCAGCTCCCACCACTTCGCGTTGAGCTGGTCGGGGGGCAAATTCTCGGCGTAGAAGCTGTTTTCCCATTCACTCATCACCCCCGAGGCGAACGGCAGGAAGGTCACGTAGTTGAGCGCTTCCTTGAGCAGGGTTTGGGTCTGGTCGGTTTTAGCGGTGGCGGGTATCAGGTTCAGGCCCACCAGAAACGGCTTCTGGGTGGCCGCCAGGCCCATCAGGCTGCCCATGGCCTCGTGGTAGGCGCGGTTGGCCCCGGCGCGCAGCAGTACCGGCACCTCGGGGTTGGTATAGGTCAGGAAATAGTAGATGTGGCCCAGCTCGTGGTGAGTGGTTTCGTACCACTCCGTGTTGGGCTCCACGCTCATCAGGCTGCGCACGTCGTTTTCCAGGTCGATGTGCCAGGCCGAGGCATGGTTGTTCTTCTTGTAATTAACCCCGGCGGGCAGGGGGTACAGGCTGCTCTTTTCGTAGAAGCTGGGAGGTAAAGCACTGAAGCCCAAACTCTGGTAGAAGCGCTCGGCCTGCTTTACCTGCCACTCCGCGCCTTTTTTGGCCAATACCGCGTCTAGGTTAATGCCTTTCACGTCCACCATGGCGCTCCAGTCCTGGCCCCAGCGGTTGGGCAGCCAGTGGGCGGGCAGGTAGTCGGGCACCTGCTTCTGGCCGTATTTTTTGGCCAATTCGTAGCGGGCGTAGGTGTGCAGCTCGCGGTAGAGCGGGCGCAGCTCCTCGTTGAGCTGGCGCACGAGCTGCATCATTTCCTCGCGGGTAAGGCCGTAATCGGAGGCCTGATAGGTGAAATAATCGGGGTAGCCGAGCGCCTTCACGGTTTCGTTGCGCAGGTCGCGCAGATTGAGTAATCCTTCTTTCAGCGTCGGCCCAATAGCTTTGCTCGCTTCCCAGGCGGCCTGGCGCCTGGCCGGGTTTTTCTCCTTGCGCAGTACCTCGTCAATGTCGTTGGTCGTCACCGACTTGCCCTGGTACTTGTAGTCGAAGCCGTAGAGCTTTTCCACTTGGGCGGTTTCGGCCTTGATGCGGCGCGTGACGACGTCGGCAATGGTCTGGGGCGAGTTAGCGGCATTGTAAAGCGCGGCTTTCAACTGCTTGATCTGCAATTCGCTTAGCTCCGCTTGGTGCTCCAATAGCCCCCGCAGGCGAGCAATGTTTTCGGTGCTGCCGGTGAAGGCGGCCATGGCCTGATTGGCGCGGGCCGTAGCAGCGGCGTTGGTCGTGTCGCCGGCCACGATGTGGGTATTCGAGCGCCACTCCGCCTCTTGCGACTGCGTATACAGGCGCTGATATTCAGTGGAATAGCCTTGCAAAAACTCCTGAGCCTGCGCGCGGTAGTCGGGTTTGGGTGGGATGGCCGGCGTTTCGGCGGCACTAGTGGCGCTGGGGGGCGTTTTGGCGGTGGGCGCGCAGGCCGCCAGCGCGGCGACCGTGAGGAGGGGGAGAAGAGTTTTTTTCATTAACACAAAGCTAAAAATCCCGCCGAATAGAATACGCGTCAAACTTCCCGTCGCTGCTCGGCAGCGTTAAGTCGTCGGTGAGGGCCTGGGCAATAAGCAGGCGGTCGAACGGGTCGCGGTGGCCGTTGGCGGGAAACGGCAACTGACTTAGGCGCAGAATGTGGCGCGGCTCGATGGGCAAATGCTGAAGGCCCGCTTGCCGGGCATCCTGAATCAGAGCTTGAAGGGGAACTGCTTCCGGCAGCCTGCCAATGCTGATTTTAATGGCTACTTCCCACCAGCTCGCGGCGCTTACCCAGCAGCGGTAGTTTAGATTAATGATCAAATCATTCAGGTGATAGGATAGTCGGGGGCTGCCGGTCTGCCACCATAGCAGTGTGTGCGTATCGAGGAGAAACTCGCGCATCAGATATAGTCCTTAAAATCTTCCAAGGGTTCATCGAAGTCATCGGGAACCGTAAACTGCCCTTTGAATCTACCAAAGCCGGCTTTGCGGGCCGCGGCTATTTGCTCTGCGGTGGCTGGCGGGGCGGTGGCCTTCCGCTGGCGCTGGGCCAGGAAATCCACGAAATAGGCCACTTCCTGCTGCAAGTCGGCAGGCAGGGTTTCCAAAGTCTGAAGAATATGCTGCGCGTGTGTCATTACGAAAGCAAGATACAGATTCGGGGGTTGGTTCTTTGCTAACTCAGCAACTGGCTACGGAGTTTCAGGGGGCTTTTTTTCCTCCTTCCAGCTATGTTACGCCGCCTGTTCCCGCAGTAAATGACACTCCTTGTACTTCTTGCCGCTGCCGCACGGGCACGGGTCGTTGCGGCCAAACTTGCGCCGCCCGCGCAGCGTCTTGAGCCATTCGCGCGGGTCGGTGGCCAGACACAGAAAGCGCTTCTTGGGGTTCTGGCGCAGGGCGCGGGTGAGCAATTGATATAACTCGGGGTGGTTTTCCTGGAGCTTCTTGGGCTTCTCGAAGAAGTACTCCGTCACGACCGCGAAGAACTCGGCTTCGTTGGTGCCGGCGTAGGAGTTGATGTCGGACTTCCCATCGCGGATGGCTTCGATTTCACGCTGCATTACCTCGGCCCAGGGCTGAAGCAGCTCGGAGGACAAAGCCAGGGAGGGTACGCCGTCGATGACCCCGTCGGCCTGGTCGAGCAGGTGGGCAAACTCGTGGATGCCCACGTTTTGCTTGTCCAGCGAATCCTTAAAGCCCTGCTCCAAAGAGGCCTTAGAAAGATGCATGTAATGAGAGGTTTGGAAGTTGCGCACGCTGCCCAACAGCTGGCCCTGCATGGGCGCGGTTTCCGTGTTCGGGTCGCGGGGCTCGCGCCAGGCATCAGGCACAATAAGTACCTCACTCAGGTTGCCGTATTCCCATTCCGGAAAGCCAAAAACGGGAATGATGGCCGAGGCCGCCACCAGCACCCGCGTGGTGTCGTCTACTTCGGTCTGGACGCCGGTGATAAGGATTTGGGCCAGAAAAACCTGTACGGCTTTCTCAAAGCGCTGCTTCTCATTTTTGGTAAGAGAAAGGTAGAAGGCCACACGCTCCATCAGAATGCGTCGCCACTCAACGGAGAATTCTTCGGCCAGCGCCGCGCTTCGCACGCGCGAATCGCGGGTAATATAGCGGTAGAAAAGAAAGATAAGGCCGCCGATAATGGCCAGAAATATAGCGTAGCTCATGAGGTTTTAAGCAAAGAAACAGGCCTCATGTACGCAGGAGCAGCTATAATAGCTAAGCTGGGGGGCTTTTTTCTACCTGCTTAGAACCAGATTTCCACAAAAATCCGCAGGGGTACAACATAATGAGCCTCAGCACCTACCTGATTCTTAGTCGCACAGGGTTGGCAGGTCAGGATTCTGAGCAAAGTCCAGCATTTGCTCCAGCTGGGATAGCGTTACCCGGTCGGTGGATAAGGGCAGATGGCGCAATTCCGCGCGCTGAACCCAGCGCACACCCGCCGTTTCGGGCGTATCGGCTTGCAGACTGCCACCTGTTATCTCGCACAGCACGAATGCTTTATATACGTACCAAGGCTGCGGCGGGTGCGGGTGCCGCTTCTTGTCGAGCAGGGCCAGCAGGCGCACCGCCTGGGTTTCCAGTCCTGTTTCTTCCCAGGCTTCCTTCATGGCCACCTCGAAGGGCGTGTAGCCCACATCGGCCCAGCCGCCGGGCAACGTCCAGCGGTTTTGGTCTATCTTTTCCTGCACCATCAGGATTTCCTCGGTGCCGCGAAACAGCACCGCCCGCACATCTACTTTAGGAGTAGCATAGCCGGCTTCGTTGGCAAACAAGGTATTCAGCTTCGCCACGGGTTCGTCGGTCAGGCTGGCCATCAGCTGAAGGCTGAGCGCGTGCACTTCCTGGTAGCGATCTGCGTCGAAGGCATTGGGCGCATAGGCTAGGCCTACCTGGGCCAATGCCTGCAAGCGCTGGGCAACAGCAAGCCAGTCGGTAGCGGTCATATTAAGGTGGTTCATCTACTTCCGAATCGCCTTTAGACCTAGCTATGGGTTCTAAAGCTCCGGCAAGAAAGGCTGCAGTCGCTCCCTAAGCAACTCTTGAAGCATTGGGTCTTGAAATTGATAATTGTCGGGGATGCGCAAACAGATGACGGGCTTGCCGGCCAGCTGGGGGGCAAATTTGGCCCGCAGGCGGTCGGTGTGGCGGCGCTCCATCACGAAAATGATATCAGCCCAGCCCAGATGCCCGGCCGTAACGCGCACCCTAGCGCCCGGCTCGGTGCCGGCACCGAGCCGGGCGCTAGGGTGCGCGTTACGGCCGGGCAGGCGCTCAGCGGTGAGACCGCGCCAGCGGTTCTGGCTACAGATAAAGAGGATCTTCATACTACGCAACCCTAGATTTCCGCTTGAAGAAACGTTGGGAAGCTTCACGCTACACACAACGATTCCCCAAGCCGGAGCTTAGGCCTACATCACCACCGACACCCGAATCTTGCGGCCTTTAATCTTTGCGCCGGTTACCCGCTGAACTACATCCTGAGCGTGCTGGCGCGGCACAGCTACGTAGCTGTAGTGGTCAAATACCTCAATATGGCCAACAGACTCGCGCTCCAGGCCGCCGTGGGCCACAAACGTACCAACCAAATCGTGGGCACTCACCTTGTCCTTGCGGCCAGCGGATACGTGTAGGGTCACGTTTTCGGGGCGGGGAGCTTTGGGCGCGGCGGGGGGCAGAGCCGGCGCGTGCATAGTCTTCCACTTGATGCTTTCCGCCACGGGCCACTTCTGCACATGGTTTTGCTCGTGGGGCGTGGCCAGAATATGGGCCGTACCCACGGCGCCGGCGCGGGCTGTGCGGCCGGCGCGGTGCTGGAAAGAGTCGGCTTTGTCGGGGGCGTCGTACTGGATAACAGTGTCGAGGGCGGTTACGTCGAGTCCGCGGGCGGCTACGTCGGTAGCGACAAGGGCCTGGGCCGAGCCGTTGCGCAGCTTCATCAGAGCTTTGTCGCGCTCGGGCTGGGGCATTTTACCGTGCAATATTTCGGCGGCCACGCCCCGGCCCACCAGAAAGCGGGCCAGCTCCTCGCACCGGTCGCGGGTGTTGCAGAAAATGAGGGCGCGGCCGGTTTCGGGCTGATGCAGCAGGTGGAGCAGGGCGGCGGGCTTTTTCTCAATGGGTCCTACCTGGCCCAGCAAGGTCAGGTTTTCGGGCAGTTCATCCGTATCCTGGCCGGCGTTTACCACCCGTGGCCGGGTAAGGTTGGCCCGAATCAGGTTCAGGACTTTATCCGACATCGTGGCCGAAAACAGCATGGTCTGGCGGCGGCGGGGCAGGCGCTTAATGATTTCGACCAGCTCATCCTGAAAACCCAGCTCCAGCAGCTTATCAGCTTCATCTAGAATCAGGGTTTTGAGCTGATTGGGAATAATCGTGCGCCGCTCTAGGTGGTCGAGCAGGCGGCCCGGCGTGGCCACTACTACGTGGGGTGTTTGCTTCAGCGACTGGGTTTCCTCGCGCATGGCGTGGCCGCCGTAAAAGGCCGTTACGCGCAGATTTGGCAGATATTTGCCGAGTTTTTTGAGGGCGTCGCGCACTTGCAGGGCCAGCTCGCGGGCGGGCACCAGCACCAGGATTTGCATGGTGTCCTGGGTCACGTCGATGTGCTGGAGCACGGACAGGCCGTAGGCGGCGGTTTTGCCCGAGCCGGTAGGGGCCTGCCCGGCTACGTCCTGCCCGGCCAGCGCCATCGGAATAACTTCGGCCTGCACGGGCGTGGGAGCGGTAAAATTCAGCTCTTCGAGGGCCTGGAGCAGCGGCGGCGCGAGGCCGAGGTCAGAAAAAGAAGTCATAGAAAGCACAAAAGGATACCACAAAGGTAGGCAGCCCGCGGGCAGTAGCCGCAACCCTTTGGGCGGCGCCCCGTACCTGCGCTCCGTACCTTTGCTCCGGCAGATGCATCACCTGCCAACAAAAAAGCCCCCCAGCCGCTCTAAATGTCAGCTTAACAGTCCCGGCGGCCCTGGATTCACCCGCGTAGCGTGAAGAACGAAGTTGTGATTACTCAGAATAGAACCCAACACCCCACCTCAGTACTGCCCCAAACACAAGCCCCGCTCACCAGTGGATTGGTGTGGCTGATGGCCATTACCTGCGGCCTGGTGGTAGCCAATATCTACTACAATCAACCGCTGCTGGTTGAGATTGGCCGCACCTTTCAGGTGTCGGATAGCCGCGTGAGCCTGGTGGCGACCATCACGCAGGTGGGCTACACGCTGGGCCTGCTGTTTGCCGTGCCGCTCGGCGACAAAGTGGAGCGCAAAGGGCTGATTCTGTTGCTGCTGCTGTGCGCGGCCGCCTGTCTGGGCGGGGCGGCACTCGCGCCTTCGTTCGCGGTGCTGGTGGCGGCCAGCCTCCTGATCGGCATCTTTTCGGCCGTGCCTCAGCTGCTGGTGCCCATGGCTGCTTCGCTGGCCACCGACGCTGAGCGGGGCAAGGTGGTGGGCAAAGTGATGAGCGGCTTGTTGATCGGGATTCTGCTCTCGCGCACTCTCAGCGGCTACGTGGGGGCGCATTTTGGCTGGCGCACCATGTTTGGCGGCGGCTCGCTGATGATGCTGGGCCTGGTGGCCGTACTGGCGCTGCGACTGCCGCGCAACCAACCCTCTTTTCGGGGTACTTACGGCAGTCTGATGAAGTCTCTGCTGACCCTTACCCAAGAGTTACCTACCCTGCGCCGTTCCTCGCTGGTAGGCGCGTGCATGTTTGGCGGACTCACCGTGTTCTGGACGACGCTGGTGTTTTTCCTGGAAGGCGCACCCTATTTTTACAAAAGTGACGTGGTGGGCTTCTTCGGGGTGGTCGGGGCATGTGGGGCACTGGCAGCCCCGCTGGCGGGCAAGCTGGCTGATAAGCGAGGCTCTGACTACGCCCTGAGCATGGGTATTCTGCTGGCCCTGGGGGCTTATTTGCTGCTGGGCGTGAGCGGCGTGTATCTGGCGGGCCTGGTACTGGGCATCATTCTGCTAGATGTTGGGCAGCAGGTAACCCACATTTCCAACCAGTCGCGCATCTTCTCCTTACTTCCCGAAGCCCGCAGCCGCCTGAATACGGTGTATATGACCAGTTCCTTCATCGGTGGGTCGCTGGGGTCGCTGGTGGGGGGGCTGGCGTGGGCGCATTGGCAGTGGCCGGGCGTGTGTGCTACGGGGCTGCTGTTCGTGGCGGCGGCTTTCCTGCTGAATCGGTTTTATGGTCGGGCGAAATTACCCTGGCATGTAGCTGAGTAGCACTAGGAAGAAAGCTGTGCTGGCCCGGATACCGCCCGGCTCAGAATAAAAGTCGTGGGTGGGCTTGACGGATACCCTCCCAGTCGTTGTTCTTGCCTAAAAATCAGGCTTATGCTCCCCAAAGACCTTACCCGCGACCTAAAAAGCCGTCTGAATATGCTGGCGGGCCAGCTCCACGGCCTCGTCAGAATGCTGGATGCCGATGCCGAGCCGGAACAGGTGCTAAGGCAGTTTAAGGCCGTTGGCAGCGGCCTGAGTAGCGCGGAGCACCTGCTGCTGGATGAGGTATTTCGCAAAGGTCTGGCCCTGCAAATCGTGGACGTGGTAGGAGCCTGCCCCGGCGACTGCCAGGACGCCGAGCGCATCGAGCAGTTGCGGCGGCAGTTCCCCACCCTCACCGAAAACGAGCTAACGCAGAAAATGCGCGAGCTGCGCGAAATTGGCGGGCGGCTGGAGCAGCATAATGCGAGGGTGGAAGCCGAAGAAAAAGAAAAAAATAAGCTTGACTGATACCCTGGGTAGCGCAGCACCTTTGTCTCAGTATCTCACTCTTTACTATCAAGAACATGAAGCGTACAGTAGAAATATTCACGGCCGGCTGCCCCTTTTGCGAACCCGTCGTGGAATTGGTCCAGACCGTCGCCTGCAACAGCTGCGAGGTAAGCACGCACAACCTGGCCGATGCCGTAGCCGGTAGCGAAGCGCTGCGAAAAGCGCGCGAGTACGGGGTACAAGCCTTACCGGCCGTGGCCGTCAACGGCGTCCTGTTAGCCTGCTGCCAAAGCGAGGGCATTACCAGAGAAACCCTGAAGCAGGCCGGCATCGGGCAGGCCGCGTAGCTGTTCCCGCGTTCCGTGGGGCACGGCCTGCGTTTCCTTATCTGCCTGGCTGCCGTATCCAGTAGGCTCACCCTTAGCTCTTTATCGCATGAAACAAAAAGTGTTGTTGCTCAGTACAGCGGTCCTGCTATCAGCTGGTGGGGCGCTATTTGGCTTCACAAGCCCCGCTAAAACGGCGGATTGCCCCCTCAAGGGCACACCGGAGTGCCCGTTGGTAAAAGACTGCTCGGACAAGGGCACTGCCGCCTGCACCCTGGCCGGCGTACCGGCCTGTTGCGCCAGGAAATAGCTCGGGGCAGGAGTAAAGTCAGGCTTGGGCCGGATAGCAACGTAAGGTTGCTGTTCCGGCCCAGGCTTTTTTACCCTCTTATATCCTTCACGCCTTCTTCGCTGACATCGACCAGCCGGTAGCGCACAGCCGATTTTTTGGGTTTAATATCCATGCCGACGTAGTGGGCGTACACTTTCGTGAAACAGGCCCCGAAGTAGAAAATCATGGCCGAGTAAAATACGAACAGCAGCACCAGCACAATGCTGGAAGCCGGCCCATAAATGGGGCCTAAATTGCGGGGCACCAGCAGATAGCCTAAGATCAACTCACCAATGTCAATGAAGACAGCTGTTAAAATTGCCCCCCGCAGCACCGCCCGCCAAGGAACGTAGGCGCTGCTCAGGTTGCGGAACGTGACGGCAAACCAAGTAGACAGAATCAGCAGGGACGTCAGCAGGCTCAGGCCCTGAAACAAGTAATAGCCAAATGTGGCGTCGAAGTCGCGGGTGTAGTCGGCTAAGAAAGCCAGCACGGCATCAGTCAGAAAGGCCAGCAGCGTAAGCAGGGCTGTGGCCAGTAACACGCCCAAAGAACGGACCCGCTCGTGCAGCACCTTGTGAAATTTACCCTCATTACGTTGGGGCCGCACTTTCCAGAGCTGGTTGAGGGAGTGCTGAATAACCACAAATAGAGTAGTGGCTATAAAAACCAAAAAGGCCGAACCGAGCCACGTCATCAGGTGGCTGCGCTCAATATTGCCCACGTTTTGCAGAATTTGCTCTACCAGCCCCGCCGCCGGGAGGCCCAGCAGCTCTGATAATTTATGCAGCAGCAGCCCGCGCACCGTGGAAGCCGAATAAATGGCCCCCAGCACTTGAATGAGGATAATAAGGATGGGCGGCAGGGCAAACGTGGTGAAAAAAGCCGTGGCCGCGCCCAGGCGCAACGGGTCGTTGGCCGCCAGCTCCTGGGCCGCGCGCCGGAGCAGAACAAAAAAATCGGTCCAGACTTTGCGCCGGGGCTGACCCGGCTCGCGTACTTTTGCCATGCGCCTCGCGTACTATCTCGGGCGCGGGGCCGTTCGGTGCGAATGGCGAAGATAGCGCGCCGCCGCGTCATTCTGCTTTTCCCTTTGTTTAAACCTCCTGCTGTTTTGTCTGGTCTGCCCGTCCGTCCGTCTGCTGCGCCGCGCCCTGTCGGCTGGATGCGCCGCCGGGTGCTCAATCCGCTGCTGGGTGTGCTGCGACAGGGTCTTTCACCCACGCAGCTGGCCCTCACGGTGGCGCTGGGAGTGGCGTTTGGGCTAATTCCAGTCCTGGGAGTCACTACGCTGTTCAGCACCTTCGCGGCCGTGCGGCTGCGCCTGAACGTGGCCGCCCTGCTGCTCATCAGCCACCTGATGAGCCCATTGCAGCTGCTGCTGCTCATTCCGCTGCTTCAGCTCGGAGCCCGCGTAGTAGGCGATGGCACGGATACTGAGCTAACCCTGACGCAGTTGCAATACTTACTCAGCACCGACTGGATGGAAGCGGCCCAATTACTCTGGCGCGCTACCCTGGGGGGCTTTTTGCTGTGGCTGCTGGGCTCCCTGGTATTGGTGCCCGGCCTGTTTTATGGATTGCGGCCGGTATTTGACCGCATGGCGCGCCGGCAGGCAAAGTAGCCATTTCGTACTACTCGCTACGCTTATAGATGGGCTCGTTCTGATAGAAATAGTGGCTCAACGGCTCCTCCGAATCGGGGTTAATGAGCACGATATCAACGAACTGATGACTGGCGTCGAGGTGGTGCTGGATAACAGCCCCTACTTCCTGCAGAAAAGCGGTGTCTTCGCCTTCCACCTCAAAGCCTAAAAGCAGCCGAGCCGGCTCGGCGCTATCAGGCAGCTGCATCTGCGCCAGGTAGATAGCCCGAATCAGGGGCTGGCCGGCCGCGTACGTGCTCAGCGACTCCACGAGCGCCGTCGGGAACTCAGCGGGCTGGCCCAGTAGTATTTGGGTATCTGGTGGTATCTGGTGGGCGGGAGCTTCAAACAGGTGACCCGATAATAATTCGGCTACTTCATTAGCCATGAATAGTTTGCCCAAGCTGGAAAACGGATTCAGGGCGCAGTCAGCACCTTGCACCATCTGAAACAAATCGAAGCCCGACAAACGCAGGTAAGGCACTTCCTCCTTTACTACGTTGCTATCGAAAATGCGCTCCGGGGCCGTAAAAACCGGAATCTTGCCGTCGTGCAGCACCTGTAGCTGTACTTCCATGTTCTGGGTTACGGGTATCTCACCGGCTGGCTGCCCTTCCTGGGGCTGGGTCAGCACCAATACATCTTCCTGCAGCAAAGCGCGGTAGAAATCGGGGCGGGCATCGGGGTCGGCGGCGGCCAGAAGCAGCATTTCTTCGAGGCGATTCAGGGGCTCGAAGGCGGGCATCGGGGGTGGGGGGGGCGGTAGAGTTGGCGCAGGGGGCGTCGGCACTACGGGTGAGGTAAAATTGGCCCCCTTGTAGCGCGGCCCGGTAGCCGGGGTGCCGCTCACAGGGGTAGCGGCTGGCGGAGCCGGGGTTTCAGTAGCTTGTTTCTTGGCTTTCAGAAAGTCGAACAGACCCATAATACGAAGTGACTTGAGGTGGCAAGCTAAGGAGGATTGCCGAGGAAAAACGCGAAAAAGTGCCTCCAGCCGCCGAATGAAAGAATAGACTGTGGCTTATTTAAGCTATAAATCAGAAGCTTATAGCGCTTTTGAATAACGATGGCGACGCGAACACGCGTTTCTACCCATACCTGAGCTATTGCCCGTCGCTGCCGGCGCAGCCCTGGAGCCGCTCCGATACCTCCCGAATCGTGTACGGCTCGCCTTTATTTCCCCACGACGACTGCACGAAGTTCAGCAGGTTAGTGATTTCCGAGTCGGTGAGGTCTTCGTGGCCGGGCATCACCTGATTGAACGCAATGCCATTGACTACCATCGGCCCATTTACCCCCCGGCGCACCAAACAGGCCAGACCGCTACGGTTTTGGGCCACGTAGTCGGCACCGGCCAGGGGTGGGATGAGGCGGCGCAGTCCCTGGCCTTCGTCGCCGTGGCAGTGGGCGCAATGCTGGGCATAGAGCTTGGCACCGGCATTCTGGCGCTCCGTAAAGCAGCCTGCGGCTAGTGTTCCGGCCGCCAAAAAGCCCCCCAGCCGCAGCCAGTCCGCCGCGCGCCACCTCATAGAGCGGCCTGAGCGGTAGTTTCGGCTTCTTCTTTCAGCAGCACGGGCAAATCCTCGATCAGACGCGCCACCTCGTCGGGGTTCATGCCGTCGTACACGCCCCGAATGCGGCGCTGGGAATCAATGAGGGTGAAGGCCCCGCTGTGGGCAAACCCGCCGGCTAACGACGCGTCTTTCTGGGCCGAGACATAGTAGGCGCGGGCCAGGCTGAAAATAGTATCGTGGGATGCGGTGGCGAAGTGCCAGCGGCTGGCATCCTGTACGCCCAGGCGCTGGGCGTAGTCGCGCAGCACCGCCACCGAATCGTGCTCAGGATCAATGGTATGCGACAGAAACAGCACCCGCGGGTTGTCCTTGAATTTCTCATACACGCGCAGCATTTCGCTCTGCATTTTGGGGCAGATACTCGGGCAGGTGGCGAAGAAGAAATCGGCCACGTACACCTTGTTTTTGAAGGTGTCGTTGGTGATGGTGGCGCTGTCCTGGTCGGTTAGTGTGAAGGCCGGAATGGTGGCGTACAGCGTGTCGGCCGGGCCGCCATCGGCGCGCGGTACTACCTGCCGCTCCCCAATATAAGGCAGACGATCAAGGGCAGCAGTATCCGGTTTGCTTTGGCAAGCACTTAGTACAAGGAGTGCGCCGCCAATAAGCAAGGCCCCCCGACGGGCGCGGGTGAAAAGAAAGAACATCATTTTTTGGACGAATTAGACGAATTACCAGCCTGCGTACCAAGTACCAGGCGAGCTGAATCAATGCTGTTCTGCATCAAACGCCCCACGGAGTCGATTTTGTGCTCCTGGGTGGCAAAATAGGCCATTACCTGCTCGTGAGCCACGGTGTCGGCGGGGCGGCGGTACTGGTGCATCCAGCCCATCATGGCCGCGTCGGCCCGTAGCAGAGAGCGGCGGCGGCGACCGGCTTCAGTAGTATCAGGCAGAGTGGCGCGCTGGAGCTGCTGGCGCAGCATGTACAGCTGATCCATCTGGGCCATTAGCTCATCATGCTTGGCCATAACGGCTTTTTCGGCAGCTTCGGCCTGCTGCTCCTCGCTTTGCAGCGACAGGCAGGCGGGTAAAAGAAAAGCGGCCAGCAGGTAGCAGAGCAGGAGGGAAGCGGAGGGTTTCACGGGGCAAAAGTACGGCAGGAATGCTTGGGACGCACAGTCAGCCCCTATAACAAGCTGGCGGCCCAAACCTCCCATGGAATAAGCCGAATCTGGCTCAAGTACCGTCATAAAAACTCTTTAGAATTACTGCGGTTGCTGCAAAACCGTGCAGGAAGCACCTGGGGGGCTTTTTCAAGCTTCTTCAGCAGCTTTCGCGGCTGCCTGATTTCAGGCTATGTGGAGTTGGCCGCGTAAGTCCTGCTCGTCTGACGCACCTGGGGGGCTTTTTCAGGTTCCCCTGACGGTGGCGCTTGGCGTGGGCCTTAAAAACTTGCCTACACTAGGTTGCACGCCGGTTCCCAGCCCGGAAACCAATTGATGCATTACTGCTTACTTTACGAGTAAACTGAAAGCCGTTGATACAACGTAACTGATGAGGTTATTTCCAGCTTATCTTCCCGCTGCCTGAGCAGCTGGTCAAATCGTGGTTTTCGCAACCAACTCCCACTCCTTGTACACGCCTCCTGTAAACATTTTGTGGTGCTGGCGGCTGGTGCTCTCCCTGCTGATCGGAATGGTTGGCTGCACGCCGTCAGCGCCGGAGCCGGTGTACCGGATCGGATTTTCGCAGTGCAATACCGATGACGCCTGGCGCCGGGCCATGCTGGCGGGCATGGAGAAGGAGTTGAGCTTCCACCCGAACGTCCGGTTTCGAATGCTGGACGCGCACAACAACAGCGACCTGCAGCAGCGGCAAGTGCGGGAGCTTATCCGGCAGCGCGTTGATTTGCTGATTATCTCGCCCAACCAGTCGGGCCCGCTTACGGCTCTGGCCGAGGCCGCGTATAACCAGGGTATTCCGGTAGTTATCCTCGACCGGCGCACTACCTCGCGCCTGTACACGGCCTATGTAGGCGGCAACAACCAGGAGGTTGGCCGCACGGCCGGCCACTACGCCGCGCAGCTGCTGCGCCGGCGCGGCCGGGTGCTGCAGATTCTGGGTACGCCCGGCTCCTCGCCGGCTACCGACCGCGACCTGGGTTTCCGGCAGGCCCTGGCGGCCCATCCGGGGGTGCAGCTCGTGGCCCAGGTGGAAGGCGACTGGCAGCCGGCCTCGGTGCTGCGGCGCCTGCCGGCCGTGCTGCGCGCCCACCCCGACACGGACCTGATCTTTGCCCACAACGACCCCATGGCGCAGGCCGCCTACCAGGTGGCGCGGCAGCAGGGCCTGGCCCGGCGCATCCGCATCATTGGTGTGGATGGCCTGTCGGGTCCCGGCAACGGGTTGCAACTGGTAGAGGACGGGGCCCTGAAAGCCACGCTGCTCTATCCCACCGGGGGTGAGGAAGCCATTCGCACGGCGCTGCGCATCCTGCGCCACGAGCCCTACGTGAAGGAAAACGTGTTGAATACCATGGTCATTGACTCGGCCAACGTAGGCACCATGCGCACCCAGACCGAGGAGCTGGCCACGCAGCGCCGCGATATTCAGCAGCAGCAGCGGCGGCTGCGGGAGCAGATGCGCCGGTACGCCAGCCAGAAAATGACGGTATACCTGCTGCTGGCCAGCCTGCTGGGGGCCTTGCTGCTGGGGGCGCTGGCGTGGCGCTCCTCGCGCCTGAACCGGCGCATCCGGCGGGTGCTGGAGGGGCAGAACGCGGAGATCAGCGCCCAGCGCAACCAGATTGAGCAGCTGGCCGAAGAGGCCCGGCGCTCGTCGGAGGCCAAGCTGCGCTTCTTTACCAACTTCTCCCACGAGCTGCGCACACCGCTTACCCTCATTCTGGGGCCGGTGGAAGACCTGCTCAGCAGCCCCACGGAGCTGACGCCGGCCCAGCACCACGACCTGAAGCTGGTGCGCCGCAACGCCCAGCGCCTGCTGCAGCTGGTCAATCAACTGCTCGACTTCCGCAAGATCGACGTGGGCAAGATGGCCGTGCGCGCTACCGAAGGCAACCTGGTGGCCTTCGTCCGCGAGCTCATGGACGTGTTCGAGAAAACGGCCCACCGGCGCGGCATCACCTTTCGGTTTTTGCCGGCCGAGCCGGGGATCAGCCTCTGGTTTGACGGGGATGTGCTGGATAAAATATTTTCCAACCTACTCTCCAACGCCTTCAAGTACACCGCCGATGGGGGGCAAATTACGGTAAGCATCCAGCGCCTGCCGGCGGCCAATACCGTGCGGGTGAGCGTGGAAGACAACGGGCGCGGCATTGCCGAAGCCGATCAGCCGCACATTCTGGGGTGGTTTTACCAGGGCAGCCAGCCTTCGGCCAACGGCTCGGGCCTGGGACTGGCCCTGGCCGATGGCCTCACCCGCCTGCACGAAGGCACCCTGTCGTTTCGCAGCCAGCACGGCCAGGGCAGCACGTTTGAGGTGACCCTGCCGCTGGCTAAACCCACCACTTTCCTCGACGCAGAGCCAGACCACCTGTACCGGCCTGCCGCCGACAGCCGGCCCGACGACGAGCCTACCGGCCCGCCCGACGAAGCCGCACCGATCCGCTCCGACACGACGGTGCTCGTCATTGAGGACCACGAGGAGGTGCGCGACTTCCTGGTACAGAAGCTCCAGCCCCATTTTCAGGTGAGCACGGCCGCCGACGGCGCGACCGGCCTGCGCCTGGCCGGCGACACCATCCCCGACGTGATAGTGTGCGATGTGAACCTGCCCGAGCTGAGCGGTCTGGAGGTGGCCGCCGCCCTCAAGGGCGACTGGCGTACCTCCCATATTCCGCTGGTGCTGCTCACGGCCCGCGACGCGCCCGAGCAGCAGATTGCCGGCGTCCAGGCCGGAGCCGATCTTTACCTGACCAAGCCCTTCAACCCTACTTTTCTGCTCGAAAGCCTGCGTACGCTGCTGCGCAACCGCGACCAGCAGCGCGAGCATTTCCGCCGGGAGCTGAGCGTGGACACGGCCACCGTGGCCCCACAGCGCGTGGACCAGAAATTCCTGGCCGACCTGACGGCCATTATTGAGGCCAACCTGGACCGGCCCGGCCTCAGCGTGGACGACATTGCCCGCAGCCTGGGCGTGTCGCAGATGCAGCTCTACCGCAAAGTGAAAGCGCTGCTCGGCACCGGCGTTACCGACTACATTCAGAACCTGCGCCTCACCAAAGCCCGCCAGCTGCTGCTGCACGAGGGCAGCGCCATTGCCCAGGTAGCTTACCAGACGGGCTTCTCCTCGCCGTCCTACTTCGCCACCCTCTTCAAGGGCAAGTACCAGGTGTCGCCTTCCGAGTACAAAGCCCTGCACGCGCCCAGCCAGCACTGATGAAATTCTGCAAGTCGTGTCAGATTACTGATGGTAGGGGAGTGTCAGACGAGTTGTATTTTAAAATTAAATAATTGATTAATAGAAAGTTGAGGTAATGAAGCAGGTATTGTAGGAATCCTGGAAGAATTTGAAGGAAAGCAGCAAGCCTTTGTTGGAAAAGAAGCTCACTTTTGAGACACACTCCGACAACGCTTTCCATGATTCAACGCAAAGTACTCTTCTGGTCCATTGTCACGGCGCTGGGGGGCTTCCTGTTCGGGTTTGATACGGCCGTCATTTCGGGGGCCGAAAAAGCCATTCAGCAGCTCTGGAACCTGAGCGCGTTCGAGCACGGATTCACGATTTCCATCGCTCTCATCGGCACGGTGCTGGGGGCCGTCTTTGGCGGCATCCCTTCGGATAAGCTGGGACGGCGGCAGACGCTGCGCTGGATCGCGGTGCTCTACCTGGTGTCGGCAGTAGGAGCGGCCCTGGCCCCGGCCTGGATCCCGTTCATGGTGTTCCGCTTTCTGGGCGGACTGGGCGTGGGTGCCTCCTCCGTGACGGCCCCGCTCTACATCTCCGAGATTTCGCCGGCCCGCTCGCGGGGCAAGTTGGTGGGGCTGTTTCAGTTCAACATCGTCTTCGGCATTCTCATCGCTTACCTTTCCAACTACCTGCTGGCCGGCGTGGGCGAGCACTCGTGGCGGCTGATGCTGGGTGTGCAGGCCGTGCCGTCGGTGGCCTTCCTACTGTTTCTGTTCCGGGTGCCCGAAAGCCCCCGCTGGCTGCTGCTGCACGGCCGCCTGGACGAGGGCCGGGAGGTGCTGCGCATCATCAGCCTTGCCACGGTAGAGGCCGACGTGTCGGCCATTCTCACCTCGCAGGCGCAGGCCGGGGGGCAAAGTGAGTCGCTCTGGGCCCGGCAGTACCGCACGCCGGTGCTGCTGGCCGTGGCCTTCGCCTTTTTCAACCAGGTATCGGGCATCAACGCCATCATTTACTACGCCCCGCGCATCTTCGAAATGACGGGGCTGGGCCAGGGCGCGGCCCTGCTCTCGTCGGCCGGCATCGGACTGGTCAACTTCTGCTTCACGCTGCTGGGCGTCAACCTCATCGACCGGTTTGGGCGGCGCACTCTCATGCTAGTGGGCTCGGTGGGCCTTATTCTGACCCTGGGCCTGGTGGCGCGGGCCTTCTATGGGGCGCAGTTCACGGGCTATACCGTGCCGGTGCTGCTGTTCGTGTACATCGCCTTTTTTGCCTTCTCGCAGGGGGCCGTCATCTGGGTGTTCATCTCCGAGATCTTCCCCAACGCCGTGCGGGCCAAGGGCCAGGCTCTGGGTTCGAGCACGCACTGGGTGATGGCTACAGTCATTGCTTTCACCTTTCCCTACTTCGCCGAGCACCTGGGCGGCGGGCACACCTTCGCCTTTTTCTGCGCCATGATGGTGCTGCAGCTCATTTTCGTGCTGCGCTTCATGCCCGAAACCAAAGGCAGCAGCCTGGAGCAAGTCGAGAAAACCCTTGTTTTTCACTAAAACTGAAGAGGAGTGGAACAGGTCATGCTGAGCTTACCGAAGTATCTCTGCCACAATAGGAATTGATCTGGTGAGTGCCTTCGCTTCGCTGCAACGAAGCAGGAGAGGTGCTTTGGTAAGCTCAGCATAACGTTCTGTTTGACTCACTATCTCGCTATTTCATCACCTCACCTTTCACCTCATGCCAATTGCCTGCTTCGGAGAAATGCTGTGGGACGTGCTGCCGACGGGCAAGCAGCCCGGTGGTGCACCCCTCAACGTGGCGGTGCATCTGCATAATTTTGGCCTGGACGCGCAGGTAATCAGCCGGGTAGGTCATGATGACCTGGGCACCGAGCTGCTGGCCTTCGTCGAGTCCAAGGGCATTAGTACCCGCTACGTGCAGCGCGGCGAAACCCACCTGACGGGCGTGGTGAAAGCCAACGTGAGCGACAGCATGGAGGTGACCTACCAGATAGTGAAGCCCGTTTCCTGGGACTACATTCAGTACGATGCCGCCCTCAGCGAGCTGGTCGAAACCGCCGATGCTTTTGTGTTTGGTAGTCTGGCCGCCCGCCACGCGCCCTCACGCGAGACGCTGTACCGGCTGCTGCAACGAGCGCCGCTCAAGGTGTTTGACGTAAACATGCGGCCCCCGCACTACTCGCGCGACGTGGTGACTTACCTGCTCCGGCAAGCCGACGTGGTAAAGCTCAACCACCACGAGCTGGCCGAAATCATGGGCTGGTTTGGGGTGAGTCCGGCCGAGGAAACGGCCCTGCGCTGGCTGGCCGAGCGCTTTCAGCTGCGGGCCGTGTGCGTAACGAAAGGGGCCGACGGGGCCGCGCTCTGGGTCGGTGAGCAGCTCTACCGCAGCCCTGGCATCGCGGTGCAGGTGCAGGACACCATCGGCAGCGGCGACGCTTTTCTGGCGGCCCTGCTCCGGGGCTGGCTGGCCGGGCAGTCGCCGGCCGACTACCTGGCCTTTGCCTGCGCGGCGGGCTCGCTGGTCGCCACCTTCCAGGGCGCGACGCCGGCCATTTCCGAAGCTCAGGTGCGGGCTCTGGCCACCACCGCCTCCACTACCTGATTACCCTTATTTGCCCCCCGCCGCCTGAAAAAGCCCCCCAGTTGCATGAAAACAACGTTTCTCACCGCCTTTATCCTGCTCAGCACTTTGCCGGGTCCGGCCCAGACGCCGGCCGCCGACCCTTATCGACCGGTGTATCACTTCACGGCCCCCAAAAACTGGATTAACGATGCCAATGGCCTGATTTACACCAACGGTCAGTACCAGCTCTTCTACCAATACAACCCGTTTAGCGCTGACCCCGGCCACCTGAGCTGGGGCCACGCCACCAGCCCCGACCTGCTGCGCTGGACGCCCCAGCCCGTGGCCCTAACCGAGTATAAAAACGCGGACGGCAGCAACACGATGATCTTCTCGGGCAGCGCCGTGGCCGACAAGGATAATACCTCGGGCCTGTTTCCGGCCGGCACCACCGATGGGCTGGTGGCCTTCTACACCGGCCATGTGGAGCGGCCCGGCGTGGTGCTGCGCCAGCACCAGAACCTGGCTACCAGCCTCGACCACGGCCTGACCTGGCAGCGCTACGCCGGCAACCCCGTGCTCGATATCGGTAGCAAGGAGTTTCGCGACCCGAAGGTGTTCTGGTATGCCCCCCAGCAGAAGTGGGTGATGGCCACCGTGAAGGCCGACCGCCAGCAGGTGTACTTCTACGAGTCGAAAAACCTGAAAAACTGGACCTTTCTGAGCCGCTGGGGCCGGGCCGGCGACACGGTGCGGGAGTGGGAGTGCCCCGATTTGTTTGAGTTGCCCGTGCCCGGCGGCGGCACCCGGTGGGTGCTGCTGATTTCGGCCGGCAACCCCACCGAGCAGTTTCGGGGGCAGCAGTACTTTCTGGGCCAGTTCGATGGCAAAGTATTTACCCCCGACCAGCCCTACGACGAGCCGACGTATATCGACTATGGCAAGGACTTCTTCGCCGGCGTCACGTTCAACGACGCGCCCGACAACCGCCGCATTCTGGTGGGCTGGACCAACGACTGGGCCTACGCCCGCGACGTGCCCACCGGCACCGAATGGCGCGGCAATTTCGCCGTGCCCCGCGAGCTGAGTCTGCGCCGTACCACCGCCGGCCTGACGCTGGTGCAGCAGCCCGTGCCCGAGCTGCGCAAGCTCGGCAAGGACGCCCTGAACGTGAAGAACCGGGCCCTGAAGCCCGGTCCGACGGGCTACGAGGTACCGTTCCGCGGCGAATCGTACGACTTGGAGCTGACGCTGAAGCCCGGTGCGGCCCAGGTGCTGACCCTGAACGTGCTCCAGAGCGAGGCCGAGCGCACCACCCTGCGCTACAACGTGGCCCGGCAGACGCTGACTCTGGACCGCACCGGGTCAGGCAACGTGGGCTTCCATCCGCTGTTTGCCAGCACGCTGGAAACGGCCAAAGTACCCCTGCAAAATGGGCTGCTGCACCTGCGGCTGCTGGTAGATAAGTCGGTGGTGGAAGTGTTTGCTCAGAACGGCGAAACGACCCTGACCGACCTGGTTTTTCCCCGTCAGCATACTGGCCGCATCACCCTGACCACTGAGGGCGGGGCGGCGCAGCTCACCACGCTTCGCCTTACTGATCTGAGTCAGCTAACGGTGCCTTAGTCATGACTTTTTAGGGTGCTGTTTTTTTCTGTTTTTCGCCTAATCGATTTCTTCCGGCCGTTGTTTCTGTCTCACCTAACGTCCAGCACAGAGAGCCGCCAAAAGCCAGATTTTTTATGCGCACACGACCGAGACCACCAGCCCACTAAGCGCGTGGCCTTGCAGACTTAGTTAAGTGTCTTCGCGGTAATGCGTTCAGGTTCTTTTAGTTTTAATAACTCAAAAGTCAATTAGTTGCTAGGAAACCAGCAGGAGCTGCGTTGGTCTAAAAAAACCCCCCAGGTGCCGGCAGGATGATTCTTGCCCACAACCGCATAAGTCCTGTACATTCGCGTAAGTCATGTGCATTTTAGTATCTTCACTTTACCCAGTTCCGTTTACATTTAGTCAGGTAGTGACTGCCGCGGGTTTTCATCCGGATACGTTTGCGGTGGGCTTGCCCAAGGCTAGATGATGTCAGATTCCCACCATTTCACTTTTTCACTCATGGATAACAACTGGTACAAACAGTGTAAATCGGTTGAGCCGTCGGCCGCCATTCCGCCCGGTAGCAGCCAGCCAGCCTGGCGGCGGGTGCTGACTTTCAGTTTCTTTCTCCTTCTTTTCCCAATCCTGAGCTATGCCCAGGCCACTCGGACAATTTCCGGTAAGGTGGTCGACGCTCAGTCCAGCGGTCTGCCGGGCGTAACGGTTATCATTCCGGGAACGACAACGGGCACCAGCACCGGCGCCGACGGCACTTTTGAGCTGACCGTGCCCGAGGGGACGACGACGCTTTCTTTCTCGTCTATTGGCTACAGCTCCCAGCAGGTTGATATTGCGGGCAAAACCTCGGTGCAGGTAGCCATGCAGGAAGATACCCAGAAGCTGAACGAGGTGGTAGTAACCGGTTACGGTACGACGCGGAAACAGGATCTGACCGGGGCCGTGGCAGTCATCGGCGAAAAAGAATTTAACAAAGGCACTTTCACGTCGCCGGATCAGCTGATCCAGGGCCGCGTATCGGGCGTGCAGGTAAGTAACAACAGCGGCCAGCCCGGCGGGCCGGCCACGATTCGTATCCGGGGCAACTCGGCCGTAACCGGCAGTGGCCAGCCCCTGTACGTGGTGGATGGCGTGCCGCTCGACGGGCGCTCGGCCCGGCCGGGTCTGGTGGCCTCCAACGACATCGGGAGTGGAGCCGACAGCAACCCGCTCAACTTCCTCAACCCCGACGACATAGAGACCTTAACGGTGCTCAAAGACGCCTCGGCCACGGCCATCTACGGCTCCCGGGCCGCCTATGGGGTAGTGCTCATCACCACTAAAAAAGGCAAAACGGGTGCCCCGGTGCTTAACGTGGGCGTATCCGGCGGCTTCTCGAGCCTGCTGCGCCGGCCCGAGTTCCTCGATGCTGGCCAGTACCGTGAGGCCCTGACTTACTACGGCGTAGCCGCCACCAACGACAAAGGCGGCAACGTGGACGCGCTGGATGAGATACTGCGTACCGGCTACCTGCAGAACTATAACGTAGCCATGAGCGGCGGGGGCGAAACCGGCCGCTACCGTCTCTCGCTTGGCTACCTCGACCAGGATGGTATCGTGAGCAAAACGGGCTTTAAGAAGTACAGCGCTAACCTTTCCACGAACCTGCAATTTCTGGAAAGCAAGAAGCTGGGCCTCGACGTGAACATCGCCACCAGCCAGTTTCGCGAGCAACTGGCCCCCATTACGACCGACGCCGGCTTCCGGGGCAGCCTGATCGGGCAGGCCCTACAATGGAACCCCACGCAGTCCCTGCGCAACCCCGACGGCACGCTGTTCGTGCAGGCCGGCGACGTAGTGAACCCCCTGGCCAACCAGAATTTCTACAACGACAATTCCCGGGTAACCACTATCCTGGCCAGTGCCTCGCCCTACTATAAGTTCACCGACTGGCTCGAGTATCGGGTATTGGTTAGTGTCAACTACAACACCGGCCAGCGGCGCACCTCCATCGACCAGCGCCTCATCAACTTTCCCGATGTGGCCAACAAGGGCTTTGCCAGCATCAGCGACAATGAGCTGGTCACGCAGCAAATAGTCCACACGCTTACCTTCAACAGGCCGGTGACTACTGACCTGAACCTGAACGCATTGCTGGGGTACGAGTACACGAATTTTGCTAATAAGGGCTCCAACGTGAATGCGTTTGGTAACCCCGACGTGGGGGGCTTTGGAAACTTTGGCCTCGATTATACCAACTACATTCAATATTCGGCCGCCGGGGCTCGCCAGGCGTCGTCGTTCGTTGACCCGTCGTCGGAGCTGCAATCGGTTTTTGGCCGGGCTACCCTGAATTATAAAGACCGCTACGTACTGACCGGCACGCTGCGCCGCGACGAGAGCAGCAAGTTCGGCCCCAATAACCGGGTTGGCTACTTTCCATCCTTCGCCGTGGCTTGGGACCTGAGCCAGGAAGCCTTTTTTCCGGCCGAGAAGCTCACCCAGCTCAAGCTGCGGGCCGGCTACGGCCGCACCGGCAACCAGGAGTTTCCGGCCGGCTCGGCCCAGTTCCGCTACACCCTCGACAACAACGGGGCTCAGTCGCCGCTCAACGACGAGAATGCCGACTTGAAGTGGCAGTCCGACGCTCAGGTTAACGCCGGTATCGATATCGGGGCCTTCAACAACCGCCTCACCTTCACGGCCGACTACTTCTACAAAACCACTACCGACCTGTTGTTTCCGACTACGCCTGGCGAGCCCCGGCCCTCTAACGCGGCCATTCGCTGGGAAAACCTCGACGGCAAAATCGTGAACAAGGGCGTGGAGCTGGGCCTGGGTACCACGCTGGTAAGCAACGAGCAGGTGGAAGTAGGCTTTAATGCTAATGCCACTTTCATTCGCAACGAAGTGTCGGATCTGGTAGGAGCACCCATTCCGACCGGGGCCATCAACGGGCAGGGCCTGTCGGGGGCGCTGTCGCAGACCATCCGCAACGGGCTCCCCATCAATGCCTTTTTCCTGCCTCAATTCAACGGTCTCAATGAGCAGGGTCTGTCCAACGACTTCGGCGCAATAGTGTATGCAGGCAGCCCCAACCCCCGCACGCTGCTGGGCCTGAGCGCCAATGCCCGCTATGGCAAACTCGCTCTTATCGCGAACATGACCGGCGTATTCGGCCAGTACATTTACAACAACACGCTCAACGCGGTAGGCAACGTGGGTCAGATAGGGGCAGGCAAGAACATTGCCGTCTCCACGTTTGAAAACCCGATCAAAGAAGCGACCGGCAACCCGTCGGCGGCCTCTACGCGCTATCTGGAAAAGGGGGACTATTTGAAGATGTCCAACGTTACGCTCTCCTACACCATTGGCAACCTGGGTAGCTTCGTAAAAGGAGCCCGGGTATACGCCACGGGCCAGAACCTGTTCGTGATTACCGACTACGACGGGTTTGACCCGGAAATAAACACCATAAAGCGGGGAGCCAACCAAGTGCCCTCCGTCGGTATTGACTACCTGCCTTACCCTAGTGCCCGTACCTTTACGTTCGGCGTCAACTTCACTCTGTAATTCCTAATTTTCCCCACCATGAGATACCCAAAAATTACCTGTGCGGCCGCCTTTCTGGCTTTGCTGCAGGTGGTCAGTAGCTGTGAGCTGAACGAAACCCTGGAAGGCCAGCTCACGCAGGACCAGATTCCGAGCGGTGACCCAGCCGCCTTGCTCCAGGGCGTGTATAATTCGCAGCGCGCGCCTATTCAGGGCGTAGCAAACGTATTTGCCCTACAGGAAGTATCTACCGACTCCCGTATCATGCCTACCCGCGGGCCCGACTGGGATGACAATGGCAAGTGGCGGCAGCTCTACAACCATACATGGAACGCTAATAATGAGCAGGTGCGCGAAACCTACACCCAGCTCAACGGCATTATCTACGCTTCCACCGACCTACTGCGCTTCTCCCCTACCGCGCAGCAGGGGGCCGAAGCCCGGTTTTTGCGGGCCTGGGCCATGTACTTGGTGCTGGACATCTACGACCAGGTGCTCTATCGGGAGCCAGGCGAAAAATTGAGCGAATTTGCTCGGATCCGCAAGGGAACCGAGGCGCTTGACTTCATCGTGAGTGAGATTGCCGCTATTCAAAGCGCTCTGCCCGATGCCCCCGTCAGCCGCGCCAACAAGGATGCCGCCCGGGTACTGCTGATGAAGTGCTACCTGAACAAAGGCGTGTATGCCAACCGCCAGTCCCCAACCTTCGCTGCGGCGGATATGAATCAGGTAATCCGGCTGGCCGACGAATTAATCAGCAGCGGCAAGTACTCGTTTACGCCCAACTTCTTCGACAACTTCGCGCCCAACAACGGCGCCATTGGCCGGGAGAACATCTTCACCCAGGAAAACACCTTCGGCAACAGCGGCGCCACGCGCGACCACTGGAAGTTCGTGTCGCACTATAATATGCGGCCTGTGGACGGCTACAATGGCCCGGCCGCTCCGGCTACGCTCTACGACCTGTTTGAGGCGAATGATAAGCGCCGGGGCGTGGCCTACGACGTAAGTGGCGGGCCCGCGAACCCTGGCCGGCGCATCAACGTGGGTTTCCTTATTGGTCAGCAGTACAATCTGGCTACTGACGCGCCGCTCATGACGCGGGGCGGGGCGCCGCTGGCTTTTACCAGGGATATCAACTTGTTTGAAACTGGTCCCGACCTCGAAGCCAAGGGCATCCGCCCCTTGAAATACCCCGTCGACTATTTAAGCGAGGCCCGAGGGGGCAACGGAGCCGAAAACGACCATGTGAGCTTCCGGCTGGCCGACGTGCTGCTGATGAAGGCCGAAGCCATCCTGCGGGGCGGCACGCCCACCAGCGCCGGAGCTTTCGGAGCCACGCCGCTGGCCATCGTCAACTCGCTGCGGACCCATCCCTCGCGCGGCGCCAGCGCCCTGACCTCCCTCACCCTCGACGTAATGCTCGATGAGCGGGGCCGGGAGCTGTACGGCGAGTCGTGGCGGCGGCAGGACATGATCCGGTTCGGCAAGTTCCTGCAGGCTCGCAAAGACAAGCCCCAGAGCGACCCGAAATACCTGATCTATCCCGTGCCGCAGACCCAGGTGGATGTAAACCGCAACATCACCCAGAATCCGGGCTATTAATCACTAACGAATAGCCAGTAGCGTACAAAACCGGCCGTTGGGTGCTGCTGAACGGCAGCGGCCAGCGGCCGGTTTGTGTGCGGCATAGCACCTCAGTAGTCCTTATGAAAATCATCGCGACAAGCTGGGCATGACCAACATCCGCTTTGACCGCATTGAGGACTACCGCGACGTGGCTACCCTGAACGGCTATCAGCAGGTAAAAAATAAGGGCGGCGACCTGAAAGCCTTTCTAATTACGGCCAAGCGCACGGCCCGTGATAACTGCCGGACGCCTTTCCAGTGGGATGCCACTACTAACGCGGGCTTCACGACCGGCACGTCCTGGCTGAAAATAAACCCCAACTATCAGCAGGTGAATGCGGCCGCCCAGGAAAAGGACCCCAACTCCGTGCTCAACTATTTCCGCCGGGCCACGGCGGTGCGCCGGCAGCATAAGGCGCTGATATACGGCCAGTATGAGCTGCTTGATGAGGCCAATCCGCACATCTACGCCTACACCGCACCCTGGATAAGGAAAAAGTGCTGGTGGTGCTTAACTTCTCCTCGGAGAAGCGCGGCTGGGCGCTTCCCAACAACCTGAAGCTGGGCGGGCAGCCCTGGCTTAACAATTACCTCACTTTTACTCCGGCCGCGACCCTGGCCCTGCTGCCCTGGCAGGCCCTAGTGCTGCCTTTGCGCTAGGCCTGGTTTCGCTTAATCAGTTTACATTCCTCCTGCCCCTGTCTAATGTCGAAATTTGCCCCCCGGAAACTGAAAAAAGCCCCCCACCAGCTGCTGGCTTGTTGGGGCGCGATGCTGTTGCTTTGCCTGACGTTTTTGCCCCCCGCGCTGGCCCAGCCCGACCCGTGGCGCATCACGGCCGCCAGCATTGACCCCAGTAACTACTACGGCGTGGCGGTGGCCAACGGGATGATTGGCATCGTGTCTTCGCCCGCCCCGTTTCAGGTCAAAAATGTGGTGCTGGCCGGGGCCTACGACCAGTACGGCCGGGGGCGGGTGAGCAATTTCCTCAACAGCTTCAACCTGCTGAATATGTACCTGGAAGTGGATGGCCGGCGGCTCGCGGCCCAGGATGCGACCAACTTCCGCCAGGAGCTGGATATGCGCCGCGCCGCCCTTACCAGCACCTTCGACTACCAGGACAAAGCCACCATCAGCTACACCTACTATGCCCTGCGCCACCTGCCGTTTACCGTGCTGCTGGACGTGACTATCACGGCCAAAAAAGACCTGGCCCTGACGGCGGCCAGCGTGATGGAAACCCCGGACGCCCTGCGCGATGCCCAGAACTACTACAACGAGATTGATCGGCCCCACGTCACGCTGAGTTTGCTGACTTCCTCGGCTAAAAGCCCTACGGGCAAGCTGCTGCTTTGCGCCTCTAACAGCTTCCTGTTCGGGGAGGCACACGGGCAGGAGCCGCGGGTGATCCATGAGATGTGGGACAACAACATGCACCTGATGAAATTCAGTAAAAAGCTGCCGGCCGGACAGACGTATAACTACGCCGTGACCGGTTCGTCCATCACCTCCGCCCACCACGCCGACCCGCTGAACGAGGCCGAGCGCCTGACCATTTTCGCCCGCCTCGAAGGCAAAGAGCGCCTGTTGGCTTTTCATACCAAAGCATGGAACGAGCTATGGCAGAGCGACATCCAGATTACGGGCGATGCGCAGGCCCAGCAGGACGTGCGCAGTATGCTCTACCACCTGTACAGCTTTTCGCGGGCCGGCACCGACTTATCGCCCTCGCCTATGGGCTTGTCGGGGCTGGGCTACAACGGCCACGTTTTCTGGGATACCGACGTGTGGATGTTTCCGGTGCTGGCCGTGATGCACCCGGAAATCGCGAAGTCCCTGATGGAGTACCGCTTCCGGCGGCTGGAGCCGGCCCGGCGCAATGCCTTCGCCCACGGCTACCAGGGTGCCATGTACCCCTGGGAAAGCGCCGATACGGGCGTGGAGGAAACCCCGGTCTGGGCCCTGAGCGGGCCGTTCGAGCACCATATTTCCGCCTGCGTGGCCCTGGCCGCCTGGCAGTACTACAGCGTGACCCAGGATAAGGACTGGCTGCGCGAGAAAGGCTACCCCATGCTTTCGGCCACCGCCGACTTCTGGGCCAGCCGCGTGGAGCGCAACGGCCCCGGCCGCTACGACATCAAGAACGTGGTGGCGTCGGATGAGTGGGCCGAAAACGTGGACAACGACGCCTTCACCAATGCCGCCGCCCAGGTAAACCTGCGCAACGCCACCGCCGCCGCCAAGCTGTTGGGCCTGCGCGCCAACCCCGACTGGCTGCATGTGGCCCAGAACATCCCGATCCTCAAAATGGCCGACGGCGTGACCCAGGAGCACGCCACCTACAAGGGCGAGGGCATCAAGCAGGGCGATGTGAACCTGCTGGCTTACCCGCTAGGCGTTATCACAGCCCCCGCCCAGATAAAAAAAGACCTGACTTACTACGAAACCCGCGTGCCCAACGAAGGCACGCCCGCTATGACCCAGGGCATATTTGCCCTGCTCTACGCCCGCCTCGGCGACGCCGGCAAGGCCAGCCTGTGGTTCAAAGACGCCTATGAGCCCAATCTGCTGCCGCCCTTCCGGGTTATCGCCGAAACCAAGGGAGGTACTAATCCCTATTTCGCCACCGGCGCGGGGGGTGTTTTGCAGGCCGTGCTCATGGGTTTTGGAGGGCTGAATATTACGCCCACGGGCATCATGCAAAGCAAAACCACCCTGCCCACGGGCTGGCAGTCGGTGAAGATTACGGGGGTGGGCCCGCAGCGCAAAACGTACTCCGTGGGGCGGTAAGCCAAGCATACAGGAGCCTCAAGCGCCTGGAAAAGCCCGCCAGTGGTGCGCGGTTCGTTATTACAGTCGTTGCGGGTTGATAAGGTATTGGTCAGTCCCTCGGCAGACGGCTAACGGCTACCACCAGTTTTGCCCCCCGTAGTGCCACAGCCAGGCCGTGGCGGCCCACAGGCCCCAGGCTATCAGCCCAAAGACCACCAGCATCCCCACGAGCACCACGGCCAGCAGCCCCTTGCCGCTACCCTGGTATTTGCCTTCGGCATAGTGGCGGCGCAGCAGGCGCACGTTGCGGTCGTTGGCTTTATAGGCGAAGTCGAAGATGTTGCCCAGCACCGGAATGGCCCCCACGATGGTATCGAGCAGGATGTTGAGGGCCATGCGCACCACCAGGCTGCCACTGGCCCCGTGGCGCATCATGGTCAGCAGCAGGGCCCCCGATATGGCCATGCTTGTCAGGTCACCCACCACCGGAATCAGGCCCAGGATGGGGTCGAGGCCGAAGCGGAAGCGGGTACCGGGCAGCGTAAACTGGCTGTCCATGAGGCGGGCCACGCTCTCTACCCAGCGCAGGCGCTGGTCGGCTTCGGGGGGAGTGGCGGCAGAGGTGGGGGGCATTTTGAGGGACATGGCAGGAGGGGTTTTTGCTTTAAACGGGAATTGCGGCCCGATAACCAGCCAACATGATTTTTCGGCCTTAAAATTCAACCTTAGCCGGCCCACTCCCCGTTAATCAGGCAGTCAGTTCTTTCCTGTACCTAAAAACAACGATATGCAAACGCGCGCACTGGGCCGCTCCGGCCCGTCGGTCTCGGCCCTGGGACTGGGCTGCATGGGAATGTCCGATTTCTACGGCCAGCGCGACGACGCGCAGAGCACCCGCACCCTGCACCACGCCCTGGACCTGGGCGTCACCTTCTTCGATACGGCCGATATGTATGGCCCTTATATCAATGAGGAGCTGGTGGGCAGCGCCCTGCGCGACCGGCGCGACCAGGCATTTATTGCCACCAAGTTCGGCATTGTGCGCGACCCCAACGACCCCGCCAAGCGCGGTATAAACGGCCGGCCCGAGTACGTGCGGGCGTCCTGCGAGGGCAGCCTACGCCGCCTGGGCACCGAGCACATCGACCTGTATTATCAGCACCGCGTCGACCCCAACACGCCCATTGAGGAAACCGTGGGGGCCATGGCCGAACTGGTGCGCGAAGGCAAGGTGCGCCACCTGGGCCTCTCTGAAGCCTCGGCCGACACGCTGCGCCGGGCCAGCGCCGTGCATCCCATCGCGGCCCTCCAGAGCGAGTACTCGCTCTGGAGCCGTGACCCCGAAGACGGCGTGCTCGCCGCCTGCCGCGAGCTGGGCATCAGCTTGGTCGCCTACAGCCCTTTGGGCCGGGGCTTCCTGACCGGCCAGATTCAGCGCTTTGAGGACCTGGCCGAGGACGACTACCGCCGCCACACGCCCCGCTTTCAGGGCGAAAACTTTCAGCGTAACCTCGATGTGGTAGCCCGCATCAAGGAAATGGCCACCCAGAAAAACTGCACGCCCGGCCAGCTGGCCCTGGCTTGGGTGCTGGCTCAGGACGATGATATTGTACCCATTCCTGGCACCAAGCGCATCGAATATCTGGAGGAGAACCTGGGCGCGCTCGACGTGCAGCTATCGGCCGCCGAGCTGGCGCAAATCGAGGAAATTGCCCCCCGCAGCGCCATCGCCGGGCTGCGCTACCCGGAAGCCATGATGGGCAGCGTGAATGGGTGAAGTGGTGAAGTGGTGAAATGGTGAAGGGTGAAGTGGAGCGAATTTGTCTCTCTTTCACCATTTTACCACTTCACTAACCTAGCGTTAGCTCACCGGCGGCAGCAAGTCAATTAAGCCGTCTTCGCTGACTACCACGGCCAGCACCGGGTACTGGCTGCTTTCTACGTAGCGTAGGGCCGAGTTATAGCGTGAGCCGCGGGAGGAGTCGCCTTTGGCCGTTGCCAAGCCGTCGAGGATAACCCCGATGGCGTGGCAGATTCCGTTTTGGTCCACGAGTACGGCCCCGTCAATATTCGTGACCAGGCGCATGATGGCGGGCGTCATCAGGCGGGGTGCTACCCGGAAACACTGGCGGGTGAGGCGTTGGGCCTCCTGAGCGGCACCCGCGGAAATTACCAGAATGGTGCCGTTCGACTGGGTGCTGGCTTCCTGGGTGAGTTGCCAGAGATACGCGGTGCCGGTGTCGCGGAGGTCGGGCCACTGCTGGCGCGCGGCATGGGCGAAATTGGCGGCATCGACGCGGCCCTGGGGTAGGCGGGGTGCGTTCGACACTACCTTCATCATAATGTGGTCGGCGTGCGTTAGCTCCCAGCTATAGTGTTTGGTGAAGTGCACCATAAACAGCGGCTCGTAGTTCGGGTGCGTTTCCTCTACCAGATAGCCCAAGCCAAAAACATGCGTGGCGTCCGTTATCAGGGCCGTGTTGTCTTCGCTCAGCTCCAGCAGTTTCCGAATAGAACGATGGTCACGTAGGGTAATAGGCGTTTCCAGGGTCAGAACGGGAACTACAGCGGGGTGGTGCCGGCGCGCGACAATCATCAGGCCGATACCCTCGTCGCCCTCGTGTCGCAGCGCGGCCACGCCGTTGCAGGCATCATAGAGGCCGTAGGTGCCAGCGGCGGCGCGCAGCATGAAGCGCCGGCCGGCCGCGCGCAGCATCTCGTTATAATCGCGGTCGAGGACGGGGTGGGCATCGTCGGAATCCGATTCGCGCAGCGCGCGGGCACAATCCTGCAAAAACTCCTGTACCGCCGCGGCCAGCAGGGAGTTGGCGCGGGCCACGATCTTGTCGGGCAGGGCGTAGTAGCCGTGGTAGGCTTCGGAGGAGAGCTGCAGTACCACCAACACCATATATCCATTAAAGCTGACGGGCAGCGAGCAAAAGGAAACCCGCGGCATGGGCTCGGGGGGCATTTCGGCCAGGGTTAGCTCAGTGGCCTGGCGGAGCAATTCGTACCAGCGCTGCTTCTCGAAGCGGTCTTGGTCGGTAGGATGCAGGTGATACACGACTTCGCGGGGACCCTCGGCCGACTCCAGCGTGGCGGCGCGCACCTTCACTTCCGTAAACTCCGAGCTGGGGTAGCGGTGGTTGGTGGGCTCGATTACGACGGCCTGCGGCTCGTCGGGTTCTTTGGCCGAAGCTAGACCAAGTAAAAAAACTTCGGGCTTTAAATTTCTATCCAGCAGATTAAAAACGCCTTCGGCAAACAGCTGGGCCGAGACGCGAAACAGACTTTGGTGCTCCCACATAGGGTAAGTTGGGCGGTCAGAAGAAGGGAAGGGCCGGAAAACAGTACGACGTACGCGAAAAAGCCCCCCAGGGTGGTGGAATAAGACGGCAACATTCCAGCCAGATTAAGGCAACATCCCACTGCCAACATAGTTATAGACATTAGAATGAGGATTGTTAAGGATTGGGAAACTCTCGCAAACCAAGTATCTTCACGATACCACTCACCCCATAGCTGCCACCGCCATGTTTGTTGATTTACTGCTGGGCTTTTTGTGCGCTATGTCGTTCCTGCCCCTTACCACCGGATATTGCGCCCACAGTTACGGCCGCTCGTTCTGGCTGTGGTTTGTCCTGGGCTGGGTGTTACCCATAGTTTCTTTTTTTCTGCTCTTCGCGCTTATCTGCCGCAAGCAGCTCAACCCCGGCGAATGCCTGCTGGATGAAGCCAAAGCCATTCTGGCCGCGGCCGAGAAAAATACGGTAGCAAAACAATAAAGCCGCGCTGACTATTCGCCGCTGAAACGCCCATGGAGCTGCTTTTTACGCCGACCGGGGCAGTTAATCTTCTGCGCGAGTTCGCGGCCGTGGCAGGCGTGACACCAGTGAGTAATACCTTAAAGCTGCCGCCCACCCTGAGGCAAGGAGATTTGCAGGCGCATGTATTACAACCTGGCTTTGAGTTGATTACGCACCACTATACCCTGTGTGCCCCCCTAACGCTGCGGCGGGTGCCAGCCGTGCCGCGTACAGATTTGATGTGCATTATTTTCTGCCTAAATGAGCTGCCCATCGACCAACAATTCGGCGGCGACAACGCCAGCCATTCGGGGCGGCCAGCGGCGGGCATCACGCTCTCGACCGACGATATGGGCGGCGTGTTCGTGTTTCCGGTGGGAATCGAAATTTTTGTGGGTATCCTCACGCTGCGCCTGGCCGTGCTGCGGGAGCTGCTGGGGGCCGGCACCGAGCATCCGCTGCTGACGGAGATGCAGGCGGGCAGTAAGTCGTTTTTTGTGTACGAAGATGCGCGGCCGGATATTCAGACGGTAGTGCGGCAATTGCGGCAGCCGCCCGCCGCGCCCACCTTGCAGGCGCTCTACTACCAGTTTAAGGCGCAGGAGCTGCTGTATTTGTTTCTGGGCCAACTGGCGGTGCGCCCCAATCAAGCGTTGGCCGCCATGCACCCGGCCGATGCCAAGCGGCTGATGCAGGTCCGGGCTCAGTTGCTAGCCGACCTAGCCTGCGCGCCCTCGGTGGCGGCGCTGGCCACCGCGGCGGGCCTGAGCGAAACCCGACTCAAAAGGCTGTTTCGGCAGGTGTTCGGGCGAAGTATCTACGATTATTATCAGCAGGCCCGGCTGGCGGAGGCCCGACGCCTGCTGCGCAATCCGGCCCTGTCAGTGGCCGACGTGGGCGAAAGACTGGGCTTCACCAACCTGAGCCATTTCGCCCGCCTTTTCCGCCGTACTACGGGCACTACACCGAAGAAATACGCTCGAGAGCTGCCCGTCGGATGGGACTGATTTTAGGTCGAAAAGAGCTATTTTATTCAGCTTGAGGGCTGTTGTTTTGCTGGCTCAATCACTTGTCTTCTTCCTACACTTCCCCCTGCGCTCATGGACACTCACTCTCACACGGTACTCATCACTGGCGGCGCTACTGGTATCGGCCTTGCCCTGGCCCGGCGTTTTGCCGAAGCCGGCAACACCGTACTCATCTGCGGGCGACGGCCCGACGCGTTGGCCGCGGCGCAGGCCCTGGAGCCGCGGCTGCATACGTTCGTGGCCGACATCGCCGTATCCGGCCGGGCGCGCGGCGTTGGTGGCGTGGGCGTTGCGGGAGCATCCTAATTTGAACGTGCTGATCAACAACGCCGGAATTCAGCGCCGCATCGACCTGCGGGCGGGAGAGGAAGCGCTGACGGGCGGCGACGCCGAAATCAGCACCAACCTCACGGCCGTGCTGCTGCCGGTGTTGCAGTCCCGGCCCGCGGCGGCGGTGGTCAATGTGGGTTCGGGGCTGGGAATCGTGCCGGTGGCGGCCATACCTGTGTACAGCGCCACCAAAGCGGCCTTACATGCCTACACGCGCTGCCTGCGCCACCAGCTGCGGGGTACTTCCGTCCGGGTGTTCGACGTGCTGCCACCGGCGGTAGATACCGAGCTGGATCAAGGAGCCCGAGCCGCTCGCGGCGAAACTGCCCGCACGGTGTCGCCCGAGGCCGTGGCCGAGGCATTTTGGCAGGCCTGGTGCCGCGACCAGCCGGTAGTAGCGGTGGGCATGGTGAAGGTGCTGCTGTGCATGAGCCGCCTGGCACCGGATTTTATTTTTACTAAGCTGAACAGCCTCGTTAAGCTCTAGCTTGCGCTTCCGTTCAACGAGACGTAGCGGTAGTAAGTGTAAGCACGGATAGGGCATTGGGGCCAAGCAAAAGGCAACCGAGCTTTGAGCAGCCTAGGTGAATAGACTATAAATTCAATGATAATCAAGCATTTATAAAGGGGGGTAGGAGCAGCTTCAGGAGCTTGAAAATGCCCCCCAGCGGCTATAAAAACATTTTTTGACAGCAACTGCGTCAGTTCTAAACCTTTAAAACCGATTCCACGCCCTATGCTCCAAGGCCACACCCTGACCTTTCTCTCCCAGTTAAAAGCGAATAATAACGCGGCCTGGTTTGCCGCTAACCGCCCCGCCTACGAAGCAGCCAAGGCTGATTTTCAGCAGCTGGTAGGGCAGGTACTCGCAGGCTTGGCCACCGCTGATCCTGCCATCGGCCGGGCGGGGCTGGACCCGCGCAAATGCCTGTTTCGCATCAACCGGGATGTGCGTTTTTCGGCGGATAAGTCGCCCTATAAAACCAATTTCGCGGCGTGGTTTAACGTGGGGGGCAAAGGGGCGCCCACGGCTGGCTATTACTTGCACGTTGAGCCGGGTGCCTCGCTGGTAGCGGGCGGTATGTACATGCCCGCTCCGGATGTGCTGGCGCGTATCAGGCAGGAAATAGATTACAACCTGCACGCTTTCGAGGCCTTACTGAGCCAACCAGCTTTCGCGCGGCAATTCAGGGAGTTAAGCCGGGAAAACGTCTTGCAGCGTCCGCCCAAAGGCTACGAAGTCACAAATCCGGCCCTCCAGTACCTGAAGCTGAAGAGCTTCACCGCCAGCCAGCCGCTGCCCGACGCGGACATGCGTCGCCCTGATTTGGCGCAGCGGATAGGGGACGCTTTTGCCAGCCTGCAACCCCTGGTCGCATTTCTGAATAAGGCCCTGAGTTAAGTAGCTTGTAGCTCTGATCAGTGCGGCGGCCGGGTAGAGGCAAGCAGTAGGCGAGGCTACAGCTGTATAAAACCTGAAATTGCCCGTGCCACCCAGGCACCGGTGCTGAAGCAGCCCTGTAGCAAATAGCCACCAGTGGGCGCTTCCCAGTCCAGCATTTCGCCGGCCACGAAGGTGCTGGGCCGCCGCCGCAGCATCAGGTCTTCATCGAGCTCTTCCCACGCTACGCCGCCCGCCGTGCTGATGGCCTCATCCAGCGGGCGGAGGCCTATTACAGGCATGGGCAGGTGCTGGAGCAAATGGGCCAGGCTTTCGGCTGAGCCGGTAATGGCTTCGGGAGGCGCCAGCTCGCGCAGCAGAGTAGGTACGGGTGGTCCCAGGTGCAGGACCTGCTGCAAAAAAGCCCCCCAGGACTTGCTGCCGCGCGGTTTGCTTAATTTTTGCACGAGTTGATTAGGCGTTAAGTCAGGCTTGAGATTGAGCCAGAGCGTGGCCGGCGTCTGCTGATCCAAGGCCACGCGTAGGGCCGGCGTGAGGGCGTACACTGGCGTGCCTTCCACGCCGTAGTCGGTGAGCAGTAGCTCGCCGCGCACGGTCTGACCCGCGCAGGTCAGGGCAATGTTTTTGAGCGGAGCGCGGCCCACCTTTTCCCGGAAAAAAGCCCCCCAGACTATTTCGGCCCCGCAGTTGGCGGGTGCAAACGGCGTACAGCGCACCCCGATGGCGGCGAGGGCCGCTGTCCAGTGGCCATCGGAGCCGGTCTTGGCCCAGCTGGCTCCGCCCAGGGCCAGCACTACGGCCGGGGGGCAAATCGTGTATTCTTCGCTGGTCTGCTCATCGCGCAGGCGCAGGCCGGTGGGCGAGTCGGACATGAAGCCCAGCCAGCGGTGCCGGCTTTTGATAACCACACCTAACTCTGCCAGTCGCGCCAGCCACGCTCGTAGCAATTGGGCGGGCTTGTAGTCGGCCGTCGGGAAAATGCGGCCGCTGCTGCCTACAAACGTTTCCACGCCCAGATCGGCGGCCCAGGTGCGCAGCTGTTCGGGCCCAAAATGAGCGAGGTAGGTAGCAAATGCCTCGTGATGAGCGCCGTAGCGCTTCCCGAAGGTGGGCAGCGGCTCGCTGTGCGTAAGGTTGAAGCCCCCGTGCCCGGCCACCAGAAACTTGCGGCCCACGGTGGCCTGAGCATCGTACAATGTCACGCGGTGGCCGGCCTGGGCCAGGTGATGAGCGGCCAGCAAGCCCGCCGGGCCGCCCCCAATAATGGCGATGCTGGGATGAGTAGACATAGAAGCAGAGCAAGTGCTGATAGTCGGCAAGATACGGCCTCGCCCCGCGCCGGAGCTTGTCCTGATCCTGATAACTGTCAGTGACGTATGGGGGCCAATCCGGCTTTATAGCTTCTGCCAAGACTCCAAACGCACTAACTTGCTAGCTTTCGGTCTCATTCAATTCCCGGCGGCGACGTATAGGGAGGAGTTCAGTCCACACATTTCCACCGCATGGGTCCATATACTATCCTGATTGGCCTGAGCCTGGCCGTCGTTCTCTCGTACCTGTTTGACCTGGTCGCGCGGGCCACCAAAGTTCCGTCGGTGCTGATGCTGCTCTTTACCGGCATCGCCCTGAAACAGGCCGCCGACTACGGCGACATTGGGGTATTGATTCCCCAAGTAATACTGGAGATATTCGGCATTATTGGACTAATACTCATTGTGTTAGAAGGAGCGCTGGATTTGAAGCTTAGCCGGGATAAGGCTCCCCTGATTCAACGCTCCTTCGCCGCGGCGGCCCTGATTCTGGTGGTGCAGGCCCTTACTATCGCCGAGTTGTTGCAGCTGTACCTGGGTGCCTCGTTTCAGAGCTGCCTGGTGAATGCCGTGCCGCTGGCCGTTGTCAGTTCGGCCATTGCTATTCCGAGCGTGTCCAGCCTGGTTGGGGAAAAGCAGGAGTTTATCGTGTACGAAAGCACCTTTTCTGATATTCTGGGCATCATGCTCTTCAACTTTGCCTTGCAGGATAATTTTGCTCAGGGCATATCCATCTTCACGTTTCTGCGCGACGTGGTGGCCGTGTCCATCGTGGCCGTACTGAGCACGGCGGTGCTGGCGTTTATGCTGGATCGTATTCGGCTGCACATCAAGTTCTTCCTGATTTTCGCCTTCCTGGTTCTGATTTACAGCCTGGCCAAAAAGCTGCATTTGTCGTCTCTGCTGCTGGTGCTGGCTTTTGGCTTGGCCGTCAACAACGCCGAGCTGTTCCTGCGGGGTCCGCTACGCCGCTTCCTGCACCCCGAGCGCCTCACCGAGGAGCTGCATCAGTTCAAAAGCATTACGGCAGAGTCGGCCTTTCTTATCCGCACGTTCTTTTTTCTGCTGTTTGGCTATTCCATCACACTCACCAATCTCATCAGCATAACGCTGCTGTGGCAAGGGCTCCTGATTGTAGCAGTACTCACGGTTATCCGCTTTTTTTATCTGCGCTACATCGCCAAGTCAGACCTCATCCCAGAGCTGTTTATTGCCCCCAAAGGCCTGATCTCGGTGCTGTTGTTTTATAGCATACCCAAGGCCCATCTTATTGGGCAAGTCAGCGAAAATATCCTGTTTGTCGTAATCCTCCTGACGGGACTCCTGATGATGGTCGGTTTGCTAATGGCCCGCAAGGAGCCGGAGCTGGGGGAGTATTAAAGCCGATACGCCTCAGACTATAATCTAAACGGTTGTACCATACTCTACTCTCAGGCTTATGGATTTCTCTATTGCGTGGCAGAAGCTCAACCAGATTGGTCGCGACCTGATGGCCGTTTTGCCCAATATTGCGATTGGAGTTGTCGTCTTAGTGTTGTTTGTATTGCTGGCCCGCGGGGCCCGCTCGCTGGTAGGGCGTGTTACCCAAGGCAAGGGCAAGAGCCATAGCTTGTCGTTGCTGCTGAGCCGGCTGGCCTACGTGGTGATGCTTATTCTGGGCGTGCTGGTGGCCATTACGATTATTCTGCCAGGCTTTACGCCGGCTAGTCTGATCAGTGCATTGGGCGTGAGCGGTATTGCTATTGGCTTTGCTTTTAAAGACATCTTCCAGAACTTTTTGGCCGGTATCCTGCTGCTGCTCACCGAGCCTTTCAAGATTGACGATCAGATCAAGTATAAGGAGTTTGAGGGCACGGTAGAATCCATTCAGACCCGCGCCACTACCATCAGAACCTACGATGGACGTCGCGTGGTTATTCCTAATGCTGAGCTGTTTACGAACGCTGTCATCGTCAATACCGCTTACGAGATGCTCCGCCTGCAATACGATGTGGGTATTGGCTACGGCGACGATATCGCGCGGGCCCGGCAGCTGATGCTGGAAGCCGTACACGAAACCGAAGGCATCGTGCAGGACCCGGCCCCCGACGCGCTGGTCATGGATCTGGCTGATAGCACCGTCAACATTCGGGTGCGGTGGTGGGTGAATCCGCCGCGCCGCGCCGACGTGCTGGATGCCCGCGATAAAGTGCTGGAAAGCATCAAGAACAAGCTTACGGCCAACGGCATCGATATGCCATTCCCGACCCAGCAGATTCTATTCCACGATCAGACCGAGGTGACCGATGGCGACCGCCGCACCCAGCGCGAAGGCTGGCCCGCCGGCAAGGGCGATGTGCCGGCCGCCCGCGCCGCTATTTCTGAGTCCAGCGAACAATAGCCCTTTCGTGGTATAGAAGCTGTTTAGTACTTCGCTTTACGGTCATGCGCGGAATGCTCTACATGACCGTAAAGCGAAGTACTAAACAGCTTTATTAGATGACTGAATAAGAGCGCCCTCAGCTTACTTTTTTCGCCCGACTCATGGGCACGTCCTGTAGTGTTGATTGTGGGCCGTGGGTGGTGTTTTTGAGAATGCTCAGGTCGCCCCCGGTTTCTAAAATTACTGCCGCAGCATCAGTCATGCTCGCTACTCCTTGCTCGCGTAGGCCGGCCAGAATTTCTGCCTCCGTAACGCGTTCAGCTTTGAGAGCCGCCGACAAAAATGCCCCCTGGTACACCAGCAATGTCGGCTCAGACTTCACTAGGTTACTTATCGTCTTGGATCGAACGGAGAGCCACGTAATTAGGTATTGAAGAAAAATCAGCAAGGCAAATGCAGTCATTCCATCTGCCAGGGGGACGCTTTTATTGAGTAGCACAGTGGCCAACGTCGAGCCAAGCGCAACGGTCACAATCAGGTCGAAGGCATTCATCTTAGTCAGCGTGCGCTTGCCCGATAGGCGCAACAGCAGAATCAGGCCAGAATAGGCCCCTAAGCCAATTACCAGGGTGCGGATAATACTCGTCCAAGAAGAAAAGAAAAATTGCTCCATAGCATAGGGGGGTAGGTAAGGTGGAATAGCAGGTATATATAGGTGTACGGTACTAAGCACCAGCAAGTAGAGGTACTTAGCATTCGGGGTGCTTTTTCCTCTTGCTTAGAAAGTAAGTTGCCGCTAACTGGTCTTGTGCTTGGCTATACGTAAGCGCACTTGGGCCCGCTCGTATTCGGTGTGGAGGGTCTGCTCGGCTGCTTCACCGATTAATTCTCTCTGCTGGCGCAGGGCTTGGCTACGCTTGGGATCTTGGATGCGCTGCTCAATGGTGGCCAGGGCCGTGAGCATGCGCAGATACACGGCCGCGTTGCCGTCGGCGCAGATCCGGATCTGGTCGAAAGCGGTGCTCAGGAACTGCTCGAACGAGGGGCGTACCGCTATTACGCGGACGCGGTCGTCGTCGGCCCGCAGGGGATGTGCCAGGCGCCGGTCGGCCAGCTGCGCGAGTAGGGCGCCGAGGTAATCGACGCTGATAATGGCGGTGGTGGTATCATTAACGCCCGGCGATAGGGCCTTGAGCGCTATATCCACGATTTGCCGCAGCCCAAAACCGGCATCCTGCTCAATGGTCCGCTGGCTGCCCAGCCCGAATTGCTCGTTCACCCGATCCTTGAGCTTATCATCAACCAACACCCTTTCATTGCCATAGCTCGCTACTGATACCAGTGCCGCCCCGCGCGCCACAAACCCGCCAATGCCGTGTTCCATGCGCACCACACCGTCCAGGTCGCGCGCCAGCTTTAGCAGACCCTCTTCATCAATACTCTGCAGGTAGCCATTGGTATGGGAAGGTATGGCCAGCCACGTTAGCTGACCGGCTTTCTCCAACAGCTCCTGCGCCTCGCTGGGGTTGGCTTCCTGGCCAAGCTCGTTAGGAAACAGGCGTTGGATGGCCGCTTCTGTTTCCTCGGTGGCGTTGCGCACGATGTTCGACGCCTGGATGGAGGAGGCAATGTGATGGATAAAAAATATCAGCACCCCAATACTGACCAAAGCCAGCACCAGGCCCATTAGCACCGCCAACGACGGAATGAAGCTGCCCTCGTCGCCGCCCCGGATGGTTCGCAGCACGATAAGGCAGTAGACGAAAATGCTGACGAAAAACCCGAGTACCATCTGATTGGCCCGGTCGCGCATAAAGTTGCGCAGCACCCGCGGGGTGTACTGGCTGGATATCTGGGCCAACGTGCTCAGCGTGAGGGAAAAGATCAGGCCCGCCACCGTAATCATGGAGCCCGCAATGGCCGTGAGCATGCCGCGGGCACCATCGGAGCCTGCCCCGAATACTAGCGGGTAATCTTTTAACCAGTCGTGCGCTATGCGCAGATCAACGAAGATCAGGGTAAAGGCCAACAGAACAGCCCCGGCCACCATAAGGGTCGGGACAAACCATAGGCTGGCATTCAGATTCAGCCAGAGTGCGCGAAGTCGATTCATACCTTCATAGGTACTGCCGAGTATGCGCTAGGGTTTAAGCAACCAGGCGCGTTGTTCCTGCGAGGGGGTAGTAGGCCGAGGGCTCTACTCAATTTCCTTGAGCAGCTGCCGCCGATAATTGGCCAGAATAGTGGATTTGAGCAGGAAACCCAGGTAGAGGCCGTTGCGAACCATGGGCAGCGCCCAGACGTCGTGGTGTTCCATCTCGCTGAGCGTATCCAGCAGGCTGTCCTCCGGGTGCACTACGGCTACGGGGGGCACCATCAGGTCGCTGACGTAGGTAGTAGTATAGTGCTCATCGTCGAAGAGGGCGTCGCGCACCGTATCCAGCGAAACGACCCCCACGAGTTTGTTATCGGCATCGACCACCGGAAACAAGTTGCGCGTGGCATGGCGAAAAATATCCACCAGCTCGCCCAGAGTTGTTTCGGGGTGGACGGGCACGAAGTCGTTCTGCACCAGCGACAGCGGCTCGAGCTGGGAGAGCAGGCCCCGGTCGCGGTCGGCGTGCATGTGAACGCCGCGCTGCACCAGCTTGCGGGTATACACCGAGTAGGGCTCGAAATACTTGGTAATCAAATACGAGCTGGAAGTAACCACCATCAGGGGCACGAACAGGGCGTAGCCGCCCGTAATCTCCGCAATCAGGAAGATGGCCGTGAGGGGCGCATGGACCACGCCGGCCAGCGTGCCCGCCATACCCAGCACCACGAAATGCACCTCCGACACGGGGTACCAGCCGATCATATTGATCACCCGCGCCAGCAAAAAGCCCCCCAGCGCCCCCGTAAACAGCGACGAGCCGAACATGCCGCCATTGCCGCCCGAGCCGATGGTGACGCAGGTAGCCAGTACCTTCAGCAGCATGCTGCTGGCTACTACCAGCAGCAGCAGCCACACGTTCTCATCGCGGTAAACGGCGAAAATAGAGCCTTCCACCAAGCCCTCCGGCCGGCCATTGAGCAGCAGCTCTACGATGTTGTAGCCTTCGCCGTAGAGCGGCGGAAACAAAAATACCATGATGCCCAGCGTGAAGCCGCCAAAGACCACCTTGCGAAAAGTGCCCGGAAACCGCTCAAAGTATTTATCGGAGGCAAAATAAATGCGAATCATGTACACCGACAGCAGCGCGGTAAACAAGCCGAGCATCAGGTAAGACGGCACGGCCTCCACCGGCCAGGTAGTGGTAATCAGCACGAAGGGCTGACCCGCGTACAGGGCCTTGGAAACCACCGTGGCCGTGGCCGAGGAAATGAGGAGCGGAATAAAAAATGGGGCTGACAGTTCCGACAGGATTACTTCTACCGCGAACAGCACACCTGCAATGGGGCTGTTGAAGATGGCTGCCACCCCAGCCGCCGCGCCGCACCCCACCAGTAGCCGCCGCTCGCGCCGACCGACCCGCAGAATGCGCCCGATATTAGAGCCCAGGGCCGAACCCGTGACCGAAATAGGTGCCTCCAGACCTGCCGAGCCGCCAAACGTGACCGTGAGAAAGGAGGTTATAGCCTGCGAATACAGCTTGCTGCGCGGTACCACACTGCCCTGGCGGGCAATGTTATAGAGAATGGGGCCGATGCCGCGACTAAGCGTACCACCCAGCGCATAGCGCGTAAAGAGTACCGTGAGCCCAATGCCCAGCATCGGATATAGAAACAGGGCAAATACCCGGTTTTCTTCGGGTACCCAGGTATACAGCAGGTTCTGGGCCGTGTGCACGGAACTCTTCAGCGCCACCGCCGCCAAACCCGCCAGCAGTCCCACCAGCACGCTCACCATAATCAGGTATACCCGGTCGTTGACGTGGCGCAGTCGCCACAGCAACAAGGGGCTTAACAGACGGTGAAATGGACTTTTCGGCATGAAAATCAACTAAAAGCAGAGCCCAATCCGCAAGAAACCGGCCACTTATACAAGTTATAAGCAATACGTAGCAATAAGCACGCACAGACTTATTACGCCTTAATTAACCCCCGAAACAACGAATCCCTCCGCCTGCAGCATCGCTTTGCTGCCCTTCAGCAAGGCGCTCTTCAGCTCCAGAGTGCCCCGCCGGTAGTCTTCGGAATAAGCCCAGATGAAAATACGCAGATCGACGGAAGTGCTGCTCATTTTTTCGACGATACTATAAGGCGTATGCGGGTCGCGGGTTTCAACACCCCTATGGCCGCGCACGTAGTTGAGCAGCAACTCTTCTATCCGATCCGAAGTCAGTTCGGTGCCCAGATCAACGCTTATCAGGAAGTCCTGACGAATGAAGCCGTCGCGGGTGTAGTTGGTCAGGGGCTCGCGCAGCACCAGAGCATTGGGCAGAAAGATGTGCTTGCCATCAAAAGTTCTGATGAGGGTAGTGCGCAGGTTCAGTGCTTCTACTTCGCCCATCAGATCGCGCACCTGCACGGTATCATGAATGCGGAAGGGGCGGTTGAAGGCCAGCACCACGCCAGCCAAAAAGTTTTCGGCAATATCCTTGAGGGCAAAGCCCACGATGAAAGCTGATAGACCTGCCGCGCCCAGCATGCCACTCGCCACCCCCGACAGGCCCAGCACCTGCATGGCCAGCAGCAGGCCGGCCAGCAGCAGGGCCCAGCGGGTAAAGTTGGTCAGAAAATCGGCCAGCAGGGCATCGTGCGAGCGTTGTCTGAGCTTGCGGCCCAGCAGGGCACTCACATGATTGGCCACGGTCAGCCCGATGGCCACCACCACCAGGGCAATAAGAAGCTTGGGTAACAGGTGCAAAAACTGGTGCCAGTAATCGAGCAGCACCTGATTCAGTTCGTCGAGCATAGGGGAGAAGTAAACAAAAGTTGCCCCCCGGCCCGGCACCGGGGGGCATTTTAAGAGAAAAGCAGATCAGCTGCTGTACAGGACCGGCCCGCCGCCGGGTCAAAAAAATGCCCCCGGTGACTTATGGCGCCGTACCCGCCTGGAGAGGGGGCTCCGGGGCCGGCCGCGCCGGCCGCTGGCCGTCGGGGGCCGACGGCGCGGCCGGCTGCCCGTCGCCCCGGATAAGCTCGATGGGCAGGGCCGGCTGGAAGCTGGGCAGGCGCACCTCAATGATGTCGGGCGGCAGCGAGAAGCCTTTTTTGGCCAGCGAGGTCTTGGTGCGGTCCATCACGCGGCTGCGTAATTCCAGCACCCCGCGCCGGTAATCGTCGCTGCTGGTCCAGAACAGCACTTTCAGATTGACGGTGCTGGTGGCCAGCTCGTCAATCACGACGAAGGGCTCGTGGGGGGCATTTTTGAGCACTTCCTCCTCCTGATTCAGCTGCTCCAGGATCAGGCGGCTGGCGCGCGCCACATCGTCGTCGAAATCGATGCCCACCAGAAAGTCCTGGCGGATAAACCCGTCGCGGGTGTAGTTGGTAACCTTCTCTTTCAGGATGGTTGCGTTGGGAATGTAGACGTCCTTGCCGTCGAAGGTCTTGAGCAGGGTGCTGCGAATGTTCAGCTCCTGTACGCGACCCATCACGCCCTGGATCTCGATGGTATCGGAGAGGCGAAAAGGGCGGTTGAAGGCCAGAATCACGCCGGCCAGGAAGTTCTCGGCGATGTCCTTAAAAGCGAAGCCCACCAGAAACGCCGATAGGCCCGCCGCTCCCAGCAGGCCGCCCACCACCCCCGAAAACCCGATGATCTGGAGGGAGAGCAGCAGGCCGCCCAGCACGATAAACCAGCGGGCAATCTGGGTCAGGAAGGAGGTAAGCAGCGGGTCGTCAGAGTGGCCGGCCAGCTTGCGGTTCAGAAACAGCCGCAGCCGCCCCGCCACCACCCACACGATGAGCAGCAGCACGACGCCCACCAGCAGCCGCGGCAGTACGAATAAAAACTGCGCCCAGTAGGTGCGCAGGACCGAGTTGAGCTCGTCGAACATAGGCGGGGGGCAAATCAAAAAATACGCGCCGCGCCTCCCCAATGTTCCGCCCGCCGCTTCAGACCGGCCGGTTGAGCCAATACCGAAAGAGCCCGGTGCCCACAGCATAGGCTACCACATCGAACGGGTCGGCTACGGCCCTGGCCGAGAAGTAGGGCAAAATGCCTTCAAACCACAGCGATACGTAGAGCCAGGCCGCAATCAGCCACGTATCGGGGAGCACGAAGGCGCGGGAGCGGACCACGAAGCGGCGTTGGGCAGCCAGCGCCAGGCTGAGCATCACGGGCATAGCCGCCAGGTCGCCCAGGTAGGAGGTGAGCAGCGTAGGCATGGGCCAATGCACCAGGTAGCGGTTTGCGAGGTAGCCTACGTACAGAAATACGGCAACGAGGAACAGCGGATGTCGGAATTCGGGCCAGCGTTTCATCTCAACCGGCGGCTACGGTGACCACCCACACAATGAAGGACAAGATGGCTGCGAAAGCCAGCTGCCCACCCCGGACGATGGTTTTGAAAAAGCGGATTACGCCTTTGTCCTCGGGCTTGATTTCGAGCAGAATAAGGGAGGATGTTTTCTGGTTTTCCAACTCCGCGCGCTCCAGGGCACTTTGCCGGGCGCGCGGGTCGAGCAGCTCGCCGCAGTGCTCGCAGCGGTCGTCGGGGCTATGCTGCCACTTCGACCATTGCTGGCAGTTCGGACATTTTTTGGAAGCAAGTAAAGGAGTGTCAGCCATCCGTAGGATACGCGCGAGACGGGCGGTGGGGTTACATAAAATGCAAAAAGGCCCTAGTGCCATTCTGGTGGCACCAGGCCCTTTCTGGGTGTTTTTAACCGGTTTTTAACCTGTTTGCGGCTGTGTGGCTTTCGCTTACAACTCCATAATGTCCTCATTCCAGAGCGTGGGCTCGGCCGCAATAAACTCCCGCATCATCGTCACGCACTCTTCCGAGTCCACGATTTCGACCGCTACGCCGTGGGCCTCCAGAAACTCCCTGGATTCGCCGAAGGTGCGCGACTCACCCACTACCACTTTCGGAATTTTGAACTGCACGATGGTGCCCGCGCACATATAGCAGGGCATGAGGGTGGTGTAGAGCACCGTATCGCGGTAAGTGCGCTGGCGGCCGGCATTGTAGAGGCAGTCCATCTCGCCGTGCTTGATGGGGTTGTCTTCCTGCACCCGCTTGTTGCGCCCGCGAGCCACGATTTGCCCCCCGCGCACCAGCACCGCGCCAATTGGAATACCGCCTTCCTGGCGGCCTTGGCGCGCCTCGTCGATGGCGGCTTGCATGAATTCGTCCATAATTTCAATGAGTGAATGAGCAGTTATCAATTAACATTTAACAATGAGCACTTGGCCGGGTAGCCGCGGGGCGGCGGCATAAATCGTTGGACCGGGTATGCCGCCGCCCCGCGGCTCTGGGTAAGGTAAAAAGAACTTACGAGCTATCTACATACCGTCGCGCTGCGACTACCAGCCAGATGCTCCTTTACCCCTTCGCTTATCTGGCACAGATTCCCCGGTACGGGCAATACTGGCACCGCGTCAAATCATCGGTTTTGCGGATCGGCTCGGCCGGGTCCAGGATGCGGTGTACGAAGTTGGTCAATAATTCCTGGCCTTTGTCGAGGAAGGAGGTGCCGTCTGCGGTCAGGAAGCCCATTTCGGCCGTCATGGGGCCGGCGCTGAGGTTGCGCAGGGAGATAATGGCGGCATCGGCGGCGGGGCGGCCCGTGCGCTCCAGCATGAAGCGGTAGAGCCAGAGCTGGCGCACTTTGTCGGCGGCGGGCGTGGCGTCGGTGAGCAGGCGCTGGGTGGCGGCGGCGGCGTCCTCGCCGCGCTTTTGCAGGCGCAGCTCGTGGGCCTGCACCAGGCCGGTTTTATAGTCTACCACGCGCAGGCGGCCGTCGGGCAGCTCATCCAGCCGATCGGCAATGCCGGAGAGGCGCAGGGTCAGCGTGTCGCCGCCGGGCAAGGTAACCGGAACGGTGGCTTGCAGGATCTCCTCTAAGCCATTGACGTGCAGCGGCAGAGCCCCAGCCTGCCCGGGCAGGCCTTCCAGGTAGCGGCGCACGAGCTGGGCCGCCACCTGACCCAGGACATGGTTCAGGCCTTCGTCGGGGCGGGCGTGGCGGTCGTCTTCTTCCTGGCGCATGGCGGAGGCTACCTCGGCGGGCACCTGCTGGAGCAGGGCAGGCAGGTCGGCGGCCGTCAGGGGGCGTTTTTCCTTAGCGAAAGGCCGCAGCAGGTTTTCCAGCACCGCGTGTACTACCGTCCCGAAGCCATCGGCCCCCAGCTTTTCCTCCACTTCCTCCGCCTCCTGAAACTTGGCCAACCGCGCGAAATAGAACTGCAGGGAGCAATTCAGGAATTGATTTAAAGCGGAAGGCGAGAGGCCGCGAATGAGCACCCCGCGCAGGGCGGTGAGCATTTCGGAGTCTTTTTCGAGCAGGAGGTCACCGACGGTGGCCTCACCCCCCGGCCCCCACTCCTCCGGGAGAGGGGGAGCCTGACGATTTTCCAAAGAGCCAGTCAGAACGTCGACGTGAGGCTCCCCCTCTCCCGGAGGAGTGGGGGCTGGGGGGTGAGGTAAATCGTTGCCTACCGTCGCCACCACATCCCGCAGCACCAGGCCCGGGTTCTGGGGGGCTAAATCATTCTCAATCTGGAGCAAAAAGCGGCTGCGCTCGCCCGTGCGGGTGCCTTCAGCCCCTGGCAGCACATGCAGCAGATCTACCTGGCGGGCGCGCTGGAGCAGACGCCAGAACTGGTGGGCGGTGGCGGCTTCGTGGTCGGCATAGGTGGGCAGGTTGAACTCACGCAGCACGTCGTAGGGAAAGAGGGAATTGCTGCGCTTGGGGGCGGGCAGCACGTTCTCGTTGCAGCTCAGAATGATGACGTGGTCGAAGTCGAGGGCGCGGGTTTCGAGCAAACCCATGACCTGCACATCCGCAATCGGCTCGCCGCTGAAGGGCAGGCGGGTGCGGGCCATCTGCTCGTACAGAAACCGCCGGAATGAGCGCACCGACAGCCGCTGCTCCCGGCAATCGAAGACCGAATCCAGGCGCTTGACAAGGGTAAAAAACAGGTACAGATACTCCGCTTCAACAGCCGAATGCTGGTCCTGGTACGCTTTTTTGAGCAAATCAATGAGTGTGTAGCAGGCCGTGATGATGTCGTCGCAGGTGTCCCAGGTGGCAAACAGCGCCTCGATGAGCGGGTGCTGCCGGCCCAGCTGCAACAGCTCGCTGGCCGGCAGCAGCACCGCGTTGCGCTTGATGATCTGGTTGCAGACGTTTTCGAGCAGGCCGTGGTACTGGGGGGCATTTTCCTGCTTGTCGAGCCACTGCTGGTAGCGGCGCAGAAACGGGTGCTGCAGGAGCTTGGTGACGGCCAGATGATGGTAGCGCGGCACGCCGTAGCCCGTCTCGGCCGAGCCCTCCCGGATGCCGGTCAGGTGTACCTCGAACAGCAGATCGACCAGGTTAAACAGCGGCGTGCTCTGGAAGCTCAAACCCATCGTCACGTTGTACTCGGGCACCGCCTCGGGGGGCAAGCCATGCAGCACGGGCAGCAGCAGCGTCTCGTCGGGCAGCACGATGGCCACTTTGGCCCGCGGGTTCCGGAGGCGGGAGGCGGCCAGCAGTTGGCCGGCTACTTTGCCCTGCATGCTGGCGTTGGCCACGCCCACAAACTGAATTTCGCGGGGCAGCGTACGCAGCAAGTCGGGGAGGGCGCCAGTGGTGCTGGTGAAGCTCTCGGGGGGCAAATCCCACTGCTGGCGGTAGCGGCGCAGGTGCTGGCCGGCACGGTTGGGCGAGTCCTGCTCCAAATAAAATGCGTCGCCATCGAAGCGCACTTCGGCCCGGCCTTGCTTGAGCAGCAGGCGAATAAGCTTTTCTTCGGCTTTGGATAATGAACCCAAACCCAAAAAGACGTGCTGGGGGGCTTTTTGGCCATTATTCAGCATGTCCTGCACATGCTCCACGGCCAGGCGGTAGGCCAGGCCGGGGTAGGCCACGCCTTGCTGCTCCATACGCTTACGTAGGCGCCAGTACACTTTTTCCAGGTCGTCCCAGAAGCGGAAGTAGGCGACTGTAGTGGTGGAAGGCGCGGGCATCTGCTCCAGCGCCCAGCGCTCTAGGGCTTTGGCCTCGGTGAGGTAATCGAAGACCTTGGATGGCTCAGCCAGATTCTGGTCGAGGTTGGAAAAATCCTGCAGCAGCAGCCCCGACCAGCCTACGAACTGGTCGAAATCCAGCTTCTTGTCAATATCACGCAGAATGTCGAACAGCAGGAGCTGCAAGGCAATGGGCTCCTCCACCTGCACGCCCGCCAGCTCTACCATGTAGTCTTCCATGGCCGCGATGCGCGGGCTCCACAGCGCCGTACCTACTTCGGTGGCCAGGGCCAGCTCATTTTTGAGGTACACTACCGCCCGCCGCGTGGGCACCACCACCACCACATCCGACAGCTCTGAGCCCGGATAGCGCGTCACTAAGTCGCGGGCTGCCTGGGTCAGAAAAGGCATGGGGGCATTGCTAGTGGCAGCAGGAGCCAGGGAAGCGGGGGTGACGGGAGCAGAAGTGCTGGGGGGCATTTTGTTGGAAAATTTATAAACTATAAGCAGTCAACTATTAAATCAGGCAGGTGCCTACACCGTTTTTTATAAAGGCATGAATTGTGCGGGTGTGCTGATTAAGTGCAATTATTACAGCTTGTTCTTGCATATGAAGCGATTTTTACTTCTTGGTATTCTATTGTTCATAAGCTCGGCCAGCTTTGCGCAAATGGGTCGTACGCGCCCGGTGGTGGAGTTTAAATTTAAATCCATTTTTGGTGCCCCCAAGAAAGACAGCACCCTTGCCTACTGCCTGCTGGGCACCGGTTTTTACAAAAGCCGCCGCGCCAAGACCACCGACACGCTGATTGCCAGTTGGATAAAGCAACACCCCACGGCGCGGGTAATACCCGTTTCCACCATCGAATCTACCATGCTGGGGTCGTCTAACTCCAGCATGACGTACTGCTGGCTGGTCGACAAAGACGACAACCTCAACCTTTATTTGATTCAAAACGGGTGCTTTCCGGGCGGTACCATGCAAAAACCCAAAGCCGGAGTCAAGACCCACGTTAGCAAAAAGGAATACGAAGAGTTTATGCTGCAGGTCCGGCTGGCCGAGCTGTACGCTCAAAAGAAAAAGCTCGGCGTGTGGGTGAAGGAATAGAGAAAGACCCTAGCCGCGCAGCTCCACGCTTACCAAGTAACTCAGAAGGCCCGGCCACTTGCCGGGCCTTCTTGCATTCATTTGATTGTGTGCCTGATGGTAGGCTCCACGCCTTATCAAAGGTCACCAGTAAGCGGATAATCGTATAGAGCCTTATAAGTGCTTGGGTTACATCTCACAGCAAAAAAATTAATCACTTGATTAAAACATCTTTACAAATAAGGAGTTTATACTCCTCACGCCGCTATACCAAGCTAAAGCAGGTGCGCCTGGGGCAGAGGTAGTGACCAATGCGTATTGACCTAACTTGTTTATGGCCGACGAAAACCCGCAGTGCACGGAACAAAAAATCAAAGAAGCGGCGCGCAAGGTGTTTATGGAGAAGGGCTTTGATGGTACTACTACCCGCGATATAGCGGAGGTAGCCGGCATCAATCAGGCCCTGACCAACTATTACTTCCGCAGTAAAGAGAAGCTGTTTCGGCTGATTTTTGAGGATGTGCACCGGGAGTTCTTCCAGCAGATTTACGCCATTATGGCCCAGCCTATAGACCTGCGCGATAAGCTTCCGCTGCTGGTGGAGGCTCACTTCAGCTTGTTTGCCGCCAACCCCGACTTGCCGCTTTTTCTGCTCTCTGAGCTGCGCCGCCACCCCGATCTGCTGACGCCCCCGAGCAAGGACCGGCCGGTGTTTTTCTTTCTGCGTCAGATGCAGCAGGCCATCGACGAAGGCCAGATCCGGCCGGTGCCGCCCTTGCATGTGTTGCAGCTACTTATGGCCAACATCCAGTTTCTACACTTGTCGCGACCTATTACCATGGAAATAGCCGCGTTCGATCAGGCAGCCCACGAGGAATTTACGCGTCGGCATAAGGACATCGTCATTGATATGCTGATGAGCTACCTGTTCACTTTTTGAAAAATGCCCCCCAGCGCGTCAAGTGGTGAAACATGGGTGCGCCGGCTGCTTTTTTAGTTTGAATTGATTACGTGATGAAGCATTTTTTTGCCCCCCAGCAGTTTCTGAGCCGTGTATTTCTGGTAAGCTTAGCGCTAGTGGGTGGCCCGTGGCTTGGGTGGGCGCAGTCGGGCAAGGCGGGCGCGCCGCCGACGTTGTCGGCCAATGCCACCTTGCAGGAGTGCGTACAGTTTGCCCTGCGCAATCAGCCGCTGGTGCGCCAATCCTTTATCGATGAAGCCATTGGCGAGCGGCAAACCCGCCTTGGCTTATCGGATTGGCTGCCCCAGGTGCAGGGCGTGGGCTCCTATACCCGCAACCTGATTCTGCCTACCACCGTGCTTCCCAACTTTCAGGACCCCACGGCCGGGCAGCAGCTGGTGCGTATTGGCCTGAATAATACTTCCACCATTGGCTTGCAGGGCACCCAGCTATTGTATAGCAACAGACGTGCTATTGGCGGCCCGCTCTATGCGCTTCGTGCGCCTGAACAACAGCCAGAACACCACTGCCTTCAAGATTGACGTGGTGACCAACGTGAGCAAGGCCTTCTACGATATTCTGCTGACCCAGGAGCAGCTGCGCATTCTGGATGAGGCCATCGTGCGCCAGGAAAAACAGCTCAAAGATGCCTTCGCGCAGTACGAGGTGGGCATCGCCGACAAGATTGACTACAAGCGGGCGTCTATTTCGGTGAAGAATGCCCGCGCCCAGCGCAAAACCACGGCTGGCTGAGTCGTTGAAGGGCAAATATGCCACCCTCAAGCAGCTCATGGGCTACGCGCCCGAAAACAGCCTGGCCCTGGCCTACGACACGGCCCAGATGATTCAGCAAACCCGCCTGGATACCACCCAGCAGCTGGCTTTCGAAAACCGCATTGAGGTGCAGCAGCTCCTGACCCAGAAGAAGCTCCAGCGCCTGAACATTGACTATTACCGCCTGGGCTTTCTGCCCTCGCTCTCGGGCTTTGTCAATTACAACCGCGTGTACCAGAACAACGACTTCGCGGCCCTGTACGACCGCGCGTTTCCTAACTCTCAGGCGGGTTTGCAGCTGGCCCTGCCCATTTTTACGGGCACGCGCCGCACGCAGAATCTGAAAATCGAGGAGCTGCGGGATGAGCGCCTCGACCTGGACTTATTCGATACCAAAAACTAGATCAACTCGGAGTATGAGCAGGCGCTGGCAACCTACAAAAGTGCCCTCAACGACCTGGCTACCCAGCAGGAAAACGCCCGCGACGCCCAGGAAATATACGGCATCGTGAAGCTGCAATACGATGAAGGCATCAAGACCTATCTGGAAGTAATTGTGGCCGAAACCGATTTGCGGACGTCGCAGCTTAACTATTACAATTCGCTTTTCGCGGTGCTGGCCAGCAAGCTGGACGTGGAGCGGGCGCTGGGTACCATTGCTTTAAACTAATATAAACCACTGTAGAGACGCGTATTCGCGTCTCAATCGTCGCAGTCATTGTTTAGGCTAACTATTCGAAAGACGCGGCGCCGGTCGTTCAACGAGGAGACGCGAATACGCGTCTCTACAGTGGCGGAGAACTCAATTAAAAATGCCCCCCAGGGCGTTTAAAATGCCTTATTACTTTACAAACATCTACCCCATGAAGTGGAATCTAGTCCGGCTGCTACCCTTTGTTATCGGCTCCGTCGCGGCCACGGCCTGCGGCGCAAAGAAAGAGGAGGCCGCGCAGAGCGCGGCTCCGGTGGCCGTGCCCGTATCGGTGCATAAAGTGACTGAAGAAAGCGTAGTGGGCATCGACACCTACCCTGGCACGGTGGTGCCGCTGAACGAGGTGGAGCTGCGGGCCGAAGTGAGTGGCTACCTGACCAAAAGCTACGTGCGGGATGGCCAGCGGGTAACCAAGGGCCAGCGGCTCTACGAGATTGACCAAAGCCGCTATGCGGCGGCGTACCAGTCGGCCCAGGCCCAGCTGCGCATCACCCAGGCCAACTACCAGAAAGCCGCCAAGGATGCCGAGCGCTACAACCGCCTGGCCGAGCAGGACGCCATTGCCCGCCAGCGCGTCGACTATGCCGCCACCGACGTCGCCAACGCCCAGGCCCAGATAGCCAACGCCCAGGCCAACCTCGCCAATGCCGCCACCGACTTGCGCCGCTCGGTGCTCGTCGCGCCATTTGCCGGTACCATCGGCCTGGCCCAGGTAAAGCTCGGCTCCCTCGTGACGCCCGGCACGACCTTGCTAAACACCATTTCTTCTGATAGCCCCATTGCCGTCGATTTTCCCGTGAACGAGCAGCTGATTCCGCGCTTTTCCAGGTTTGAGCGCGCGGCGGGGGGCAATTCTGACTCCCTGTTCACGCTGGTATTGGCAGGGGAGGAGACGTACCCCGCGCCGGGCAAAATCAACACCATCGATAGGGCCGTGGACCCCCAGACCGGCACCATCATGGTGCGCCTGCAATTCCCGAACGCCGAACGCACGCTGCGCGCTGGCATGAACGCCACCGTGCGGGTGTTGAACGAGGATACCGGCCGCCAGCTCGTCATTCCTTATAAAGCTGTGACGGAGCAGATGGGCGAGTTTTTCGTGTATGTGGTCGGCGACAGCAGCAAGGTGAACCAGCGCAAAGTGCTGACCGGCACGCGGGTAAAGGATAAAGTAGTGGTACGCCAGGGTTTGAAAGCCGACGAGGTTATCGTGACCGAAGGCGTGCAGAATCTGCGTGAGGGCGCGGTGGTGAAAATCGATGAATCCGCCGTGCCCGTAGCCGCCAAGTAATAAAGTGCTTAAACAGCCGGTCGTGTTGCTTTGAAGGCGGTCATGCAGAGCACAGCGAAGCATCTCGCGTGCGGTCGTGAGGTTAGTAAGCCTGCTAAACACGCGAGATGCTTCGGCTCCGCCTCTGCATGACCGCCTGTTTAAACGAAAGGCACAACGACCGCAACGATTCACCAACCGAAGGACAGCGCAGCTGGAGCTTGGTGTTATAATTTCTAGCGTATGATATCTGACGTTTTTATTCGGCGACCGGTTACGGCCATCGTCATTTCGGTAGTGATTGTGCTGCTGGGGGGCATTTCTGTCCTAAACCTGCCCGTCAGCCAGTACCCCAATATTTCGCCGCCCGTGGTGCAGGTGGCGGGCAGCTTCACGGGGGCCGACGCCCAGACGGTGGAGCAAACCGTGGTCACGCCCATCGAAACCCAGATCAACGGGACGCCGGGCATGGCCTACATGCAAAGCAACGCCACCAACGACGGCCGCATGAGTACCAACGTCACCTTCGACATTGGGACCAACATCGACATTGCCACGCTGGACGTGCAAAACCGCGTCAGCGTCGCCCAGCCCACCTTGCCCGACGAGGTAAAGCGCCTGGGCCTGACGGTGAAAAAGCGTAACCCCACCACCCTGATGGTGCTGGCCATCTACTCGCCCAAGCGCAGCCACAGCACCGCCTTCCTCGACAACTACACCAACGTGTACGTGCGTGACGCCCTGCTGCGCGTGCCCGGTGTGGGCGACGTCACCGCGCTGGGTCAGGACTTTAGCATGCGCGTCTGGCTGCAGCCCGACAAGATGGCCCAGCTCGGCCTGAGCGTAACGGACGTGACCAGCGCCCTGCGCGAGCAGAACGTGCAGGTGGCCGCCGGCTCGGTGGGTACGGCCCCGCAGTTCAGCACCCAGGCCTTCCAGTACACTATTTTCGTAAATGGCCGCCTGAATCAGGTCGAGGAATTCGAGGAAATAGTAGTGCGCACTAACCCCGAAGATGGCTCCGTGGTCCAGCTCAAAGATGTGGCTCGGGTGCAGCTCGGCCAGTTCGATTACTCCCGCTACAACACCACCAACGGCATCCCGACCACGCTGCTGCTCGTCAATCAAACGCCCGGCGGCAACGCCCTCCAAACGGCCGACGGCATCTATGCCACTATGGATGCCTTGCAGGAGAAATTTCCGCCCGACGTAACCTACAAGGCGGCTTTCGAGTCGGTGACGGTGGTGCGCGTATCTATCCGGGAAGTGCTGAATACCCTGGGTGAAGCCCTGCTGTTGGTGACGCTCGTCGTGTTTCTGTTCCTGCAAAGCTGGCGCGCCACCCTCATCCCTATTCTGGCCATTCCGGTGGCGATTATCGGCACGTTTATCTTCTTCATTCCCCTGGGCTTCACCATTAATACGCTGACGCTCTTTGGTTTCGTGCTGGCTATTGGTATCGTGGTCGATGACGCCATCGTGGTGGTGGAAGCCGTGCAGCACTACATCGACAACGAGAAGATTCCGGCCCGCGAAGCGACCATAAAGGCCATGAAGGACATTACGGCTCCGGTTATCGCCATTGCCCTGATTCTGGCGGCGGTGTTCGTGCCGGTGGGCTTTATTCCGGGCATCGTGGGCAAATTGTACCAGCAGTTTGCCATTACCATCGCCATTTCGGTGGTGCTGTCGGCTTCCGTGGCCCTCACGCTCACACCGGCCTTGTGCGCCCTGCTCATGCGCCCCACCGAGCAGAACGCCGACTCCAAAGGCCTGAACAAGCTATTCTACAAGTTCAATATGTGGTTTGGCCGTACCACCGAGTCGTACTCTTTGGGGGTGCGCAAAGCGCTCCGGTTCGCGCCCTTTGTCATGATTCTGCTGGCCTGCATTTACGCGGGCACGGTGGGCTTGTTCAATGCCAAGCCAACGGGCTTTATCCCGACCGAGGACGAAGGTCGCCTGTTTGTGTCGGTGGAATTGCCCCAGGGTGCTTCCAGCGCCCGCACCAAGCAGGTGCTCAATCAGATGTCGGATATTATGCGCCGCAAAGCGCCGGCCCTGCGCACGTATACCGCCGTGGGGGGCTTGAATGCCCTGAACTTCTCCTTCAAGCCCAGCAGCGGCACCTTCTTTATTCAGCTCAAGCCCTGGGATGAGCGCAAGGATGAATCGATGCAGCTGGCGGCCGTTATCGCGGGGCTGCAAAAGGAGTTTTCAGTCATTAAGGGGGCCAATATCGTGGTAGTGCCGCCGCCGGCTATTCCGGGTCTGGGTAACACGGGCGGCTTTAGCTTCCAGCTGGAACAGCGCGAAGGCTCCACCGATATCAAAGCCTTTGAGGCCACGGTCAATAAGTTTGTGGCCGCGGCCAACCAGCGGCCGGAAATCGGGCGGGCGTTTACCTTCTTTACGGCCAAAACACCTGGCTACCAGGTAACCGTGGACCGGGAGAAAGCCAAGAAGCTGGGGGTGTCGCTGTCCTCGGTGTTCACCACCATGTCGACCTATATGGGCTCGGCCTACATCAACGACTTCACCAAGTACGGCCGCAACTTCCGCGTGGTGGCCCAGGCTGATACCTTTTACCGCAAGGATATTGAGAACCTGGGGGGCTATTATGTAATGAATCAGCAGGGTCAGAACGTGCCGCTGCGCTCCATCATCACGACCAAAGTAGTGGAAAATGCCCCCCTGATTTCCCACTACAACCTGTTCCGCTCGGCGGAGATAAACGGCGACGCGGCTCCCGGCTACAGCTCGGGCCAGGCCATTCAGGCCCTTGAAGAAGTGGCCGCCGATGTGCTGCCCGCCGGCTACGGCTACGACTTCTCGGGCCTGAGCCGGGAGGAAATAAGCTCCGGCAACAGCACGATCATCATCTTCGGCCTCTCGATTCTGTTCGTGTTCCTGCTGCTGGCCGCGCTCTACGAAAGCTGGTCGGTGCCGTTCTCAGTGCTGCTGTCGGTGCCGCTGGGCGCGTTTGGGGCTATGATGGCGTTGATTTTCCTGCCCAAGCTCACCAACAACGTCTACGCCCAGATCGGCCTGATTACACTCATTGGCCTGGCGGCCAAAAATGCCATTCTGATCGTGGAGTTTGCCAAGGAGCGCGTCGATATCGGCATGAACCTCATTGAGGCCACCATCGACGCGGTGAAGCTGCGCCTGCGGCCCATTATCATGACGTCGCTGGCCTTTATTCTGGGCGTGCTGCCGCTGGCGTTTGCGTCGGGTGCGGGGGCCGTGTCGCGCCAAACCATCGGCTGGACGGTAACGGGCGGGATGCTGGCGGCTACGTTCCTGGCCATCTTCATCGTGCCGGTGCTCTACGTGCTGATTACCAAATTTGCCTACGGCAAAACCAAGCTGGCCGAGCTGGAAGCCAGCTACGACCCTGCCGCCCACGGCCACGAGCAGCATGGCTCCAAAGAGCCTAATACGCCTCCCACGGGTCCGGCCGGCCCCAGCAGCAACGGCCACGCCAGCGAGGAGCGCAAACGCAAGAAAGAAACGCCCCCCGAGCTTGGCACGTAAAGGCTACGGGCTTGAAGTTTAGCCAAATAGGGGGCGTCATGCTCTATCTGGCGTCCGCTTGTCGAAGCATCTCGCGGGTTTGGTGAGAGTAGTAATACTTATTCTGTTCTACCAACTCATTTTGGCCCAGCAGCCAGCAGAAAGGCCGGCCCCCACGTACGGGAGCCGGCCTTTCTGCTGGCTGGCCTGGGCGCAGGCCACTTATTTGCAAGCTGGCTTAGCTGGTGGGGCCGGCGTCTACCTTGGCTTCGATGGTGCTTTGTACGGTGCCGGATACGGCCGAGAGGATGTTGTAGCCAGTGGCCGACTCGATTGCGTCGACCGTGGTGCGGTAGCTGCCCCAGCTGGTGCTGATGGAATTGGAGTTGGGCATATCCACGGCGATGATCCGGGTGCTGGTGCTCACGCGGCTGGCGTCAGATGAGCCCTCGGGTAATATCACGACCACTTTCCAGGTGCGGGCGGGCACGGTAACGCGGCCCGCGTCGATAGTAGTGGCGTAACCGTTGGAGCCGGTGCCCCCTTTGCCGTAGCTGCCCGCAATGACGTAGAGCTCGTAGCCCTGGCCCACCAGCGTACGGCAGTAGTTCTCCAAGTTGGCCCAGGTTTGCTGGTTGTTGGTCGGGGCCTGGGGCATCATGTTGCTCATGAGGAAGGTAGCCGAGTTATCGGTGACGGAGCCAGTGCGGTCGGCGCTGGGGCAAACGTGGCCGCGGTCGAAGCCCGAGCCGCTGTAGCTGGTGGACCCCACCCGGTACCAGCCGGTGGGCAAGGTGGCGTCGGCGCGAAAATCGTCCTGGCGCGGGGTGCTGCCCAGCCAGGCGCTGCTCAGGTGCCAGCTCACCCAGTTCGGCGTGCCCCGGTCGCGGTGGTACGACATGGCATACTGCGACTTCTGCATCAAGTAGTTCCAGTAGTAGTACGAGTCGGCTACGGCCCCGCTGGGGTTGCCCATGGCTAAGTGGCTGTCGCGGGTGGCGTCGTGACTTACGGGGGCGGCGGTGGGAGTGGCCGGGGCAATCAGCTCGTCTTTCGAACAGGATACAGCCAGGACCATGAGCAGCGCGAAGCTGCTGATGCGGGTAAAGGAAAGCTTCATGCGTTTAGGGGTAGAGGGTGGAAGATGGTAAATGATGGTGCAAAAGTCGGCTGCGAACAGCTCAAAAGAGAGCTTACGCTTGTTATCTAATTGTTGCTAAATGGGCCGAATCCCCTGCCCGTGCGGTTTGCAGATAATCAGCTGACGGCGGACAGCAGCGAAAATGGATAAAAGCAGCTCACAGAAATAACCCTACGTTATGGGCAACTGGTATGTTCGTACCCATGAACACGGGCCTTATTGGGCCGCAAACCGAAATGCGACCGGTGTAATGGCAGCCTTGCTTTTGAACAAACGGGCGAAGTACTGCGGATACTCGAAGCCCAGCTTAAACGCCGTTTCATTGATGGATTGGGACGCGGCGAGCCGCTGCCACCTGTTGTTTTCTTGCTGCTCTCCGAAACAACCCCTACCTATGCTTTATCATCTGCTACCCATGAGCAAACTGCTTTCTATCGTTTTGTTGTGCCTGGCTGCGCAAGCCGTTCTCGCCCAGGTCCAGACATTGCCGCTGTATACCGGCACCATTCCGAACTCCAAACCCAGCAGCGTGCGGGAAACCAGCGTGACCTTGCCCAACGGCGGCGTGCGCATTTCCAACGTCGTGCAGCCCACGCTCACGGTATTTTTGCCCCCCAGCGACCAGGCCAATGGCACGGCCGTGGTTATCTGTCCGGGTGGTGGCTATACGCGCCTATCCATCGACCACGAGGGCTACGACGTGGCCAAGCGGCTGAATGAGATGGGCGTCGCGGCTTTCGTGCTCAAGTATCGTCTGCCCAACGACCAGAGCCAGCCCGATAAATCCGTCGCGCCCTTGCTCGATGCCCAGCAGGCCCTGCGGCTGGTGCGCCAGCAGGCCAGCAAGTTTAACATAAACCCTAATCGGGTCGGACTAATGGGCTTTTCGGCGGGCGGCCACCTAGCGGCTACGGCCGGCACCCACTTCGCCCAACCCGTGGGTCAGCCCACCGACCAAACCACGTCCGTGCGCCCCGATTTTCTGGTGTTGCTGTACCCGGTTATCAGCTTCACCGACAGCCTGAAACACGCCGGCTCACGCAATAACCTGCTAGGCGAGCAGCCCACCGCCGCCCAGATTCGGCTCTACTCCAACGAAACCCAGGTGACGGCCCAAACGCCCCCCACGTTTCTGGTGCACGCCCAGGACGACACGACGGTGCCCGTGCAGAACAGCATTGTTTTCTACGAGGCCTTGCTGCGGCACCAGGTGCCCGCCGAAATGCACTTGTACCCGCGCGGTGGCCACGGCTTCGGCCTGCACAACAAAACCACCCAGGAAGACTGGAGCGCGAGTCTGCAAAACTGGCTGGGGGCTAATGGTTGGCTAAAAAAATAAATCCGCCTTGCCCGACCACCAAATTTCGGTGCCGGGGGGCAAATCCGTTACCACCTCCGATTCCAGTAATAGCACCGCATCTGGGCTTGCAGAGTCCGCGGGCCGCGATATTTCCTCCACGCTGGCGGGCACTAGTTGCTGGTGGCCATTTGGGAATACGAGCCGTACTTCCAGCTTGGTATGCAGAGCAAACTGGCGCAGCAACGGCTCTGACCGACGGGCGATTGCCAATAATCCTAAGCCCGTCAGGTGGTAGCTCTCCGCTACGACAAGTAAAAGCTGCGGTGTCATAAGGGTATTGATCAGGCAATGATATGTAATAACCTCACGAACTAAATGCTACGGGAAAGCGCGTGCCGATGAGCACTTTCGGAGAATGGCGTAGATTAGCTTGCATGAAACTAAAACATACTCTTCTACTACTCATAGCAGGTTTAGGTCTAGGTGTATTAGGTGCCTTATGGAAAATACTGCACTACCCCTACGCCGATATACTAATACTAGCTAGCCTGACTTTAAATTTGGTAGCAGTACTAATAGGGCTTTACAAAATAGTTTCTCATCCCAAGGTTAAAGCAGTTTTGAATCGTTAACTGCCCCAAGCCTGATGACGGATTTCCTCCTGTTTCCTGTCACTGCTGAGATACTTTCCGGGGAATTCCCGGTGTCATAAATCCTGTGCTGCGCTGTAGTTATTTCCAATTCGAATTGCTTACATCTCCTTCATCTGCACCAGCTTTTCGGGCCGGATAGGCAGCGACCGAATGCGCTTGCCGCAGGCCTGAAACACGGCATTTGCCAGGGCCGCCGAGGTGGGGCCTTGCGCAGCCTCACCGGCACCAAGCGGATTTTCGTTGGGCCGATCAATGATGGCGACGATTACGGTGGGCACTTCGTCGAAGCGGAAGATGGGGTAGGTTTCCCACTGCCGGCTCGTGACGTGCTGCTCGTTGAAAAGTACTTCCTCTTTCAAGGTCCAGCTCGAAGCCTAGATCAGCCCGCCCTCGGTTTGGTTTTTCAGGCCGTCGGGGTTGATGGTTTCGCCCGCGTCGATGGCGGCCCAGAGGTGCAGGGCGCGGATGGTGCCCATTTCCTCGGCTACGTGCACTTTAGCCACCACCGCGCAGTAGGCTGCCTGGTTTTTGTATTGGGCGAAGCCAAGGCCGAAACCTTCGCCGGGGGCTAATTTCTCGTTTTTAATCATATCCCGCGTCCGCTGAATCACGGCTTTGGCGCGCTCATCGGTGAGGTGGCGCAGCCGGAACTCCCACGGATCCTGCCTGGCCTGCAAAGCCAGCTCATCCATAAAGGACTCAAGCGCAAACACATTTCCAAAAGCCCCCAGCCCCCGCAGCGCCGACACGCGCAGCGGCCCCTGCACGTAATGCGCATCGAGGCGTTGGTTGGGAATAGCATACAGCGGCTCACCGTTGCGGTAAATAGCGCTGCTCACTTCCGTCGAGGGTGTCGGCAACGCAGGCTGCGCTAGTTGGCGGGCGGCCAGCAACGACTCCGGTTTGCCCCCCGGCCGCGTGCTGTGCGTATCCGACCAGATGTTGGTTTGCCAGTGTGTAATGTGGCCTTCTTTATCCAAACGGGCATCGAGTTGTAGGAGCATGGCGCTGCCGTAGGGCTCCCAGGCGTGCTCATCATCCCGGGACCATTGCAGGCGCACGTGCCGGCCGGGGTAGGCGCGGGCTAATAGGGCTGCTACGGCTACATCGTCGGCGCCGTTGTGGCCGTAGCAGCCCGAGCCCGGCACCGCCTTCACATGGATACGCTCGGGGGGCATTTTTAGCAACTCAACTAATATAGCCCGCAGTGGATATACGCCTTGGCTGTGTGTCCAAATATGTAAATACCCTTCTTTATCCATAAGGGCAATTGCGCAGCTCGGGCCCACGGAGCCGTGCATAAGGTAAGGCTTGAAGTAGCGGGCGCTCAGAGAGGCGGCAGTAGGAGCGGTGCCGGCCGTTGCCGCGTCGAAGCTGCTCATGTCGCCCTTGTTCACGGCACGCTTGGTAATGGCCGGCAATGTAGGGAGCAGCTCCGGCAGCGGCTGTTTGGCGGGGAGCGCGGGGCCGTTGGTCCATTGGGCGTGCTGAATGCCGAAGTCCTGGGCCAGCTTGGCCTGGTACTCTTTTTCGGCAATAAAACCCACGAAGCTGCCGTCAATCACGGTTTTGAGCAGGCTCGGTAGCCGGCGCTGCATTTCGGCCGTGTCTAGTTTCGCTAATTGCCCCCCGTAGGAAGGTGGGCGCAGTACGCGGGCGTGCACCATGCCCGGAAACCGTAAATCCTGCACGTATACCGTCTCGGCCCGCACCATGCGCTCAATGTCGTCGCGGAGTACTGGTTTGCCTACGTGTCGGTACTGACTTTTGGCTTTGAGCTGAATCGGCAATTTCACCTCGCCCTGCAATTGTTGTTATTTTAACAATTGGGCAAATGTAAGCTGACGCTTTCCGTCGGTGGTGCGTACTACGCCATCGGTGAGGCGGAGCTGGCTGGCGTAGTACGCTGAGCTGCCGGGCGGCCAGAGCCAGCAGTTGCTGCCGGGCGGCGGCGGCGGCGTAGCGAATGCTCATGCCGCTGCTTTCGATGGAGGCACTGCCGGAGGTGTAGCGCTCATCGGGGGTGCGGCCGGTTTCGGCCAGCACCACTTCCACGCGCTCCATGGGCAGGTCCAGCTCCTCGACCGCCAGTTGAGCTACGGCCGTTCGAATGCCCTGCCCAATTTCGGTTTTGCCCGTGAGCACCCGTACACGGCCGTCGGCCAGCACTTCCAGCCAGGCATTGATGCGCGGGTTTTTGGCCAGACTTTCCGGCAGCTCATCTGCTGCTAGCGTTTCGCCCGCCAGCAAATCAACCCCGCTGCCCAGCCAAAAGGCAATGGTCAGGCCGCCGGAACTTTTCAGGAAATCGCGGCGGGAAGACGAGGGCTGGGAGGTGAAGTTGGGTGTTATATTTACAAATGGATAAAGGCTGCTCAACTAGGATTTCATCGTATCAGCCGCCTTTTTGATAGCCGCCAATGCCCGCGAGTGCACGCCGTAGCGGCACAGCACCCGGTATAAAGCATTGCGAATGGTTTGGTCGTCGGGCTTGGGGTGCACGGTCAGTAGCACCACCGCCGACATCACCATGCCATTCAGGCAGTAGCCGCACTGGGCCGCCTGCTCTTCCACAAAGGCCTGCTGCACAGGGTGGAGGCTGCCATCGGGGCGGGTGAGGCCTTCCAGAGTGGTAATGGCCGCGTTTTGCACGTTGGCCACCGGCAGCTGGCAGCTGCGCCAGGCAATAGTGTCGAGTAGGACCATGCAGGAGCCGCATTGCTGCAAGCCGCAGCCAAACTTCGGCCCGTTCAGGCCCAGGTCGTCGCGCAGTGCATAAAGCAGGGGCGTGGCCGGATCGACGCGCACGGTGCGCGCCTGGCCATTGACTTGGAGAGTGAATTCGGCTTCCATGGTCAAGACGTTTCCTGAAAATATTTCGACCAGCGGCAAAAGGATATATCCAAAAGCTCAATCATTGCCATTAATCTTCATCACTAACTATATGTCCTGGCCTTATTCCGCTGAAAAAAGCCCCCCAGACAGGAATTATAGTAAGTCAGCCGAGGCTGCTGCGCCATCATTGGCCCAAAATCTTACTCCCAACTTAAGCCCCAAGGCGCGCGTACGCCAAAGCCTACCACTGTTTTAGTCTAACCTCAACGCTATGAATCCTACCCAATTAAGCGACGAACTCCGCAACGCCGACACCCCCGACCTGAACCGCCGCCGCTGGATTGTCGGCCTCTCCATGCTGGGGGCCGCCGCCGGCCAGATTGTCGGTCTGTATCAAACCGGTATTATCAAAACTCTGCCCGATCCGCCCTCCGGGGGACTTTTTAACTCGGCCAAAGTCGACGCCTCCGACTACGCCTACAAGCGCTTCGATACGCCCGACGCCCTCATTATGCTGGTGAGCTACGGCATCACGGCATGGCTGGCGGGCGCGGGGGGCAAAAACCGGGCAACGCAGGTGCCCGCCTTGCCTATTGCTATGGGCGTCAAAACGCTGGCCGACACGCTTACCGCCGTGAAGCTGGGGCAGGAAGAATGGGCCGAGAATAAGGCCCTGTGCTTTTACTGCCAGGTAGCCACGGTGGCTTCCGTCGCCTCGGTGGCCTTGGCCGTGCCGGAGGTTATCAGGGCCGTGAAAAACATCGGCGGCAATGGTAAGGTCCAAGCTGCTTAGAGCAGTTTTTAGGGGCAGTGAGTAGAGGCGCACTATGTTGCGTCTTGCCGTTGGGAAGGAGAAACCGCTTAGGTTGCCAACGCAGCAGTACACAGCCGAATGGCAGAGGCTCCCCTGACAGAAAATGTCTGTCAGAGGAGCCTCATGTTTTCCGGACACTTGACTTCTGCCGGTTTCAGAAACCCTTATCAGAAAGAGCAGCCTGGGGGGCTTTTTCAGCCTTAAATTAAAATACAACCCAATCAGACCGTATCGAAGGCCAGGCCCGAGCTGCCCTCGCCGCGGCCGGTAGTGAACTGCCGCCCTTTCCAGATGGCAACGCGGCCAGCATCGTCGCGGCAACGCTGGTAGGTGGTCTGCACGATCTTGCCGGCCCGCGGGATTTCCTCCTCAAAAATCAGGTAAGGCTTGCCCTCGGCAATGCCTACGGCCAGGGTTTCACTACTGGGTCGCAGGGTTTCCAGGGCCGTGCCAATGAAGTCGGCGCCCTCCAGAATGCGCAGGAGCCGGGCCCGCTGAAACTGAATCTGCCGCCGCGACTGGCCCGTTTGGACCGGAATGAATGGAATCCAGTTGGCGGGCGTGCTCGTTTGCAGCAGGTAGCGTAGCTCGGCCAATTTGTCGGGGTCCAGGGGCGCGGGCGTATCGAGGCCGTACAGGCGTTCCAGCAGTTTCTGTTCTTCTGAAGCCAGTTCGTAGCCGTTGCGGGCGGTGCCGGTCAGGGTTTCCAACACCGACTCGATGCCCCAGGCGAGGTTAGCCATCTCATCTTTCAGGAAAGTGATTTTCTCGATGGGCTTGCTTTCCAGCGACTTGCTCACCACCGGCGGCACGAATAGCGCCGTGCTGGCCGCCTCGCCTCGCCGGCCGCGGGTGCTCAGATTAAACATGCGCCACTGCTGCCACGCATCATCCAAACCACGGCCGGCCGGGTTGATGAATAGCCGCTCCCCGAACACATCCGTCACCACCATGCCCTTGATCTGCGCCATACTGCCCACCGGCAGCTTGTAGGGAATCACGAACCAGTCGTTGGACGACATCAGGGCGAAGCCGGTCATCAGCAGCGTCACCAGGTCGGTGGTCTGGGTGTTGATGTTGGCAAAATTCACCACGCCGTCTTCAAATGTCCACCACCGGGCCTGGGGCATACCGCTAAACTGCACCGGCGTGGGCATGAAGGAGAGCGTCTCCGTTTTGACCTCGGTTTCATCCGGGGCGTCGGGCGTTATCTTCTCATTGTCAGGGTCGATATCAAACGAATACCAGCTGAGCGTGCCCTGCCCGTAGTTATCGGCAATGAGAGTTGTCGATGTGTTGTCAGGCTGTTTCAGGCTGCACTTAAACTGATATTCCAGCTGCTCCGGCGACCAGTTATCGTCGTCAGCATCCAGCGGCTGATTGTACTGCCGCCCAAACCACGCCCGCAGCTCGTCGCCCGCTTTAGCAATTTCGGCCTTGTCGCCCGCCGCCACCGTGATCAGCTCAAACGGGTCGCCGGTGCCCAGCAGTGAAGCCCAAAGCAAGCCGCCATCCAGTTGCTTTCCCTCCACGGCTTCCGCCCACTGCGCTACCTCCTGGTGAGCATAAGTGCTCAGAAACGCCCGGCCTTCGGCCTCGCTGAGGCCCGCCACATCGGCGGGGGTGAGGGCTTCCTTGGGTTTCTTAAACGCGTACGCTTTCAGGTATTTGGGGCCATGATCGGCGCCCACGAGGCCATCGGCGGCCCGCTTGCGCAGCAGCTTCAGCCAGTACTGCCCGATTTGCAGGCGCACCGGATACGTGAGCTGCATCGGCCGGCGCTCCACCAGGGTTTCAAGGGGAATAGTCGGGTGGTAGGGTTGGGCCAGCCCCGTCCGGCCTTTCACGGCCTGAATGGGCGTAGTTTGCACCTGCACTTTGGCCAGGCACGGCGAGCCCGCGTTGTCGAATCGAAACTCGCCCAACTGCCACTGCCGGGTAAGCATCCAGAGCGGATCGCGCACCTCGGCGCGCAGACTCCTGCTCAGGTCCTGGGCGCGCGGGCTGCCTTCGAGGCGGTTCCAGCAGGTGAGGGCCGGAAACAGCAGCTCGGCTTTCAGCGCCACGCTCAGGTTGACGGAAGTGAGGTCAAATAATGGCATTGTACTTAGTGGTTGCGAGTTTGACGATATTTTCAAAAGCGAACAGGTTATCCGCCAGATTAGTCGAGAGAGAGCTCTGATCAGTGGTGACGGCCAGCAGCACGGCGGGCAGCACCTGGGCAAAGGGCGAGGTGTCGATATGGGCCGGCTCCACGGCCCGCACCTTAGCCATCTCAAAGGTTTCGGTGACGCACTCAATCAGGTTTTCCCAGGTCCAGCTGCCCTGCGGAATTGGCGACACGGCCAGCAGCAGCGCTTGGGGCGGCTCCGAGTTGGGCCGGTTTAAATGGGCCGTAATACCGGTCGTGACCGTTGGCAGCGGAATTTCTTCGGTCCACTCGTCCACCAGCAGGCCGCATAGAGGCTGGCCGTCCTCAAACACGGCACCGCCCGCGAAGGCCGCGTCGAGGTGCAGACTCAGCAGCAGCTTGTTCTGCTCCAGCGTGAAGATGCGCGGTTGGTCGGGCGGGGGCAGCGTACGATAGATTTCGGGGATGCGCAGGCCCAGCCAACGGTCCTCTTCGATGTAGGGCAGCTGCATTGCCTGCACCGAAAAAGCCTCCTGGGTAAGCAGCCGCAAGGTTTCGACGGTTTGCATGGCCGGCCGAACCCGCGCGATGCCATACAGCCATTCGTCGGTGGGGAAAGCGTGGGGCTCGTCCTGGAAAAGCTGACTGCTGCCGCTGTCGGTGTGGGCGCTGGCTAGCTCGGCCGCATTGTGGGGCTCGAAAGTAGGCAGGAACCGAAACGCCGCCCCCAGTAGAGCTTGACCAGCTTTTTGCAGAATCGGGAGGATATCTTCTTCCTTGGTCAACGCCGAGGCCAGAGTCAGCTGTTTATCGGACTCCTTTAGCTGCGCCGTCATTTGGGTCAGCACCGCGCCGGCCTGCTCAAGCAAGGGCTGACGGAGAGCATCGCGGCTGGCCCGGTCTTCCTCGGTGGCCACGACTTCTACGGCCCGTACGGAGTGCGGCATCGTGCGCGACAATCCCCAGAACGACAAGCTCCACAGGCTAAGCCGCAGGTCGTCCAGCGTCTGGTTATCGGTGACCAGATTATACGCCGGATCATCGACTGCCGGCACCTGGCTGGCCGCTTTCAAAGCGCTTTCCAGATCATCCTGGTCGTTTTTAAACGTTAGCTGAAGGTTTTTGATCTGAGTAGAGAGAGCTGGCAGATCGTAGCGTTGGCCGCTTATGGACGGTTTGCCTGGTCGCGGCTGGGTGGCGGTCAGATCCATGGCGCCGGCGGGGCGCGAGGCCGTAAGCAGCGTGCTCAGTGCCTTCAGATGGGGTAGCAGCCCAAATAGCGATACATCGGCCGGGTCCCAATCCGCGCCCTTTTCGGTGTAGCGCACTTCCACGGCTACATCTTTCTTCAGTGACTGACGCAGAAAAAAGGCTACGCGCTCATTTAGCTCCGTCAGGTCATTGTGGGCGGTGTCGGATGCGATATACAGCAGGTCAATGGGCGTGAGCCTGAGTTCGGCCATGCTCACGCTCTGCTTATCCGGAGGGCTGCCGTCTCTTGTAATAGCTGCTACCACTTTTACCGTTGCCAGGTCGGGCAAAAAGCCCCCCAGCCAGGCATTAACGGCGGGCGCGGCCATTGCGCGGGGCGTAGCATCACCATCCGGGTCCGTGGGTTTGAGCAGAATGACCGCCTTGTGCGCCAGCGAGAAGCCTCCGCGGGGAATGTTGAGGATTTCCGGCATCGGGATGTGCTTGCCTTCCTGCAATGATTTCATGGCCCCGGCGGCCCGATCATAGTTGCCCTGCACTACCTGGTACACGCTCTCACTCAAGACCAAATCCCCCACGGCGTCGTAGCTATCCAGTAGATTATCAATGGCCTGCACGATTGCCGGCACGGCCTTATTGACCAGCGCAGTGGCGGGCGCGGGGGCGGTGCTGGTCAGGATGTTGCGCACGAAGGCTGCTTTGTCGGGCGCGGTGCGGTAGTCGGTGGTCAGGCGGGTGCCGTCCACGACGTTGCGGGCGGCCTGGGCCTCTGAACTCTGGCCAGTGTTAGCCGTCAGGCGGTCATCCACGAGCGGAAACCGGCGGCGGAATTCAAAGATGAAGCGGTCGAGCTCAAGGTTTTGCTTATCGGCGGCCTCGTGCAGCTCGCGCTCAAACTGGTAGCCCAACAGTGCCCCGATGTACTGCCCGTTGTTCACGCCCTCAATCAAACCCAGCGCCGTGCGCACCCGCTCCGACGAGAGGTTGACGGCCATGGTATCGGCATCGGCGCGGGTGGTGTGGGTCAGGTAGCCGTTGCGTAATACGGCCGCCGCCACGGCGTGCGTCAGGGAAGGCGCGTGCACATGGCCGCCGTTGGTGCTGTCTTCCACGATAATTGCCCCCTGCACCCGCAGCTCGGGCGGCATGGTATTCTGATTTTTGGGCGTTTTGGTATTCGGCACCGGCCGCACGTTTTCGAGCCAGCCGTAGGCCCCGGCGTAGAAGCCCGGCTGCTGGCCCTGCTGCTGCCGCCGATTCTGATTCTGCGTCATACGCTGGCTGGCCAGGCCCGTCATCCAAGCATCGAGGCGGTAGCTGCACAGGTCAATGTGCTCCGCAAATGCCCGTTCGAGCTTGGCACTGGGCCGGTCGGCCAGCTGCCCCAGCGCCTCCAGCACATCGCTCACCGAAAGCGCCTCGGGAGACCGACGCTTCGCTTGCTCAAAGACGAACTGCGCCAGGGTTTTTCGCTCGGAGCCGGTGACGGCGGCGGGGGCGCTGTACAGATCCAGCAGCTTGCTGTTGCGGACCGTTTTCTCGCTCATGCTGTAGTAAGCCGAGTCCCGTAGCTTCTCCGCAATCAGTCCTTTGGCCTTCAAAATGCCCGATCCGCTGTCGTTGTAGGCTTGCCGGAGCGCGTGGCGCAGCAGCAGGTACAGCAGGGCATTGGGCTTGGTGATGCCGGCCCCGAACGCTTCCTTTTCAACCTCGTCGGGCTTGGCTTCCAGCAGCCATTTAAGGTAGTTCCGGCCATCGGGCAGGAAGGGCAAAACGGCGTTGCTTTCCGACAGTGGCACTTTATCACGCTCCACCACTCCCCCGAACAGCTTAAAGTACTTCTCGAAAAACATGAGGTCGTACACCTGCCCGTTCGCTACCCACGGCGCCAGCATGGTGTGCACGTCCCGGTCGACGGCGAAGGAGGTGGTCTGGCCTACGTGCTTGGTGTAGCGCTTGGTGGAGCTCATTTTCACCAGATCCTCGTACTGCCGCTGAGCCAGCGCATACCGCTGAAAAAACGAAACCGAGCTGGCCTGTAAGCCCAGTACTTCCAGCAGGTCCTTGTCGGGCTCGCCGGTTTTCTGCGTAGCGGAAGTCAGCGGGAGTAGCCGGCGCTTAAAGTGTTCGTACGTAATCTGTAAGACGTTATTGAGTCGGGTTTCGAAGCCTCGATTGGGGGTCCATTTGGTGTAGGCTGAGGTGGGCAGAATACCGTAGGGCTGGTTGCCGATGCGGAAGGCGGGCAAGGGCCCCCGCCCGCTGACGCTGGTGAGGAAAAAGTCGCGCACCTCAGCTACGGTATTCGCGTCGAAGGGCGGTTGCAGGGGTTTCTGGACTACTTCGGCATCAGTGCCGGGCTGCATCATCTCCTCCAGAAAATACCCCAGCGTGCCGTGCCAGAGCGCCTGGTGCATGGCCCTGGCGTCGCGCTGGTCCAGCTCGTCGGCGTTGGCGGTACGGTTTAGCAGGCTGGATTGCAGCCCCAGTCGTTGCTTCAGCAGAAACCCATCCGTTTGCCCGGTGGGGGCGGGGCTGTCCTTAAACTGGGCCGGCCCGAAAAGCAGATCGAAGCTTTCAGAAGGGGAGAACGCGAACTGGGTCAGGCCCGAGTCGGTGCCGTCGGTGTTGTTGGTGGCGGTGCCGTTTGGTACGAGGCTGAAGCCTTCGGTGGTGTAATAATGGCCTTCCAGCAGCTCCTCAAACGTTTGGCGCGCTACCTGCTCATTGTCGCTGAAGCGCAGGCCCAGCACCAGCAGCTTATCGAAGCCCGCGGGGGCGGTCATCTTCACGCCCATTCCCACCTTGATGGCCTCGCCGAAGTCGGTCATCCAGGCCATGCCTTCATCTATAATCAGCTCCGCGCCGTCGCGCCGGATGCCTTCGCCCTGCAGGGTTTTCACCGGATCGGGGCCGACGGGCAACGGGTACGGAATGGTATTGCTTAAGACATCCGTGCGCGTGGTGCCGTTGATGCCAATGAAGGCCAGCCGGTCGGGCATCAGGCTTGCCCGCGCCGGCTGCGACCAGCTTTCGGTGCGGGCGTCGTAGGGCGGAAAGTCCGGCACCTCGGGTAAGCTTAAAGAAGGGCTCTGGGGGGCATTTACGGGCCGATATTCGCGCACTATCCACGCGGCGCGCTGCCACGATAAAGCCCCCTGCACCAGCTGGCCCCAGGCCGCCCGTATCAGCGTATCATCGCCCGCAGCCTGACTTACCGCGGTCCAGAATAATTGGGCGATGCGCACTTCATTTTCGGTCAGCTGGCTCTCGTGCGTCACCACCTGCAAATCGTCGGGGTAGGCTCGTACCCATAACTCGGCCCTGACGAATTTGGCTTCCAGGCGAAGCGGCAAGAGCATCACCGGCACTTCCGCGCTGAGGTTGGCGGTCAGGCGAGCGGGCGTGAGGTTCGCCAGCAGCTGCTCCCGCACGGTGCCGGCCACCTTAAGCTTTTCCTTGAGCTGGTCGGTCTGCTGCTCCAGCGTACTATTCAGGTCGGTGATTTGCTGCCCCACGGACGCCAGCGCGGCGGCGTTGGCGGTGGGGCTCATGGCCAGAGCTCCCTGCTGCCTTTGGAGCCGCACGAGTTGCTCGCGGGTGTGCAGGGCTTCGTCCTGCGCCGTCTGGTGTTCCTGCCGGGCCTTCGCAACGAGTGCCTGCTGTTCAGAAAAGGTAGCCATAAGAAAAGGGAGTCAAGAACAAGGAATAACAAGCATAAAGTGGTGGCGGGCAGCCAGATGCAGCCCCGAATTTGCCCCCCGGCTGTTCCCTAAAAGTTTAACATCTCACTACCATGTATCGCAATCATCACTTTGTCCTGATAAGTGATGTAGGCAATGTCAGCCGCGTTGGTCGTTGTGCTCCAGCTATACTTTACGTCTTCGTCGTGGCGGGCTTTATTGTCAAGGCCGGCATCACCCGTGAGCGGATTGGTGTTGCCCAGCGTGAAATTGCGGTTGATGGTCAGCTGCCCGCCGTCGGCGGTGCCAAGATTTTTCCAGTTTAGCTCGTTCCAGGTGTAGAGCGGGTTTTGGGGAGCGTCACCGATATCGAAGCCGAAGCGGGGCTCGCCGGGCCGCTCGCGCAGAATGAAAAACCAGCCGGGGTTTTCGGCCAAGCTGTTGCCGGGGTCGCCTTTCACCTCTTTCACCGTCAGGTTGAAGCCGATAAAGTAGATGTCGGGCAGAATCTGCGCCTTGAACAAGGGGTGCTGAATGTTGGCCTGCCCCGCCATGCTACCATCCTCGTCCGCCAGATTCCGGACCTTGGTAGTATCAATCTGCCCATTTTCCACGGGCCAATCGGCGCGTTGCGCGTAGATGACCGTGTTGGGGTAGCGTTTGAGCAGCTCGCCCCGCACCACTAACACCACGTTGTCCTTCACGGTGGGGCGGTTGTTGTGGTCGCCCAGGTCGCGGTTCAGGGCCCAGCGGTGCAGCTCGGGGATGTTCTTGAACTGCTCGATTTTGGCCTTGGTGGGGTTGGCGCCCATCACCTCCCGCACGTCCCAGAACTGGCGGAAGTAGCTGCCGCGCTGGTCGGTAGGGTACTCGCGCCACAGCAGCTCGCGGGCAAACTCGTGGTTCAGCCCCGTCATGTACGACTCGATGAACTTGCCATTCACGTTGAGCAGCGAAATCACGTTGTTCTGAATCATCTTCAGATTTGGCACCATGTACTCGCCCGAAATGTCACGCAGGGGCGCGTACATGGGGTCCGTCAGTTCAGGGTAAGCCATGACGGGCCGCACGAACTTAGCCCACTGGCCCAGGTAGTAATCGGCCAGCTTAATGGTGGCCGCCGCCCGGTTTTTCATGGTCACCACCGGGTCGATTTTCTGCAAAACCTGGCCGTAGATGGTTGGGATATTCACCGACTGCGCCACCACCACCGGCGACACGAGAGCGGAGGCTTCAAACAGCAGGTTCTGCTTCTGCAGGGCCGACCGAAACGCCAGATCGTCGTCGGTTTGCTGGGGAAAGAAGCGGGTGGGCGGCAGCCGCAAGCGGAGGCCGCGCGCTATCCCACCGCCCACGCCGCCCCCCGAATTTGCCCCCGGCCGGGAATTGGGCGCGCATCGGCTTTGATGAAGCGCACGTCGGCTTTGGAGTTAATCACGAAATCCTTCACCGACCTGATATTCTGCACGTTAAGCACCGTGAGCTGGTCGGCCCGAAGCAGGGCGTTGGCTTCGGGACTGGCGGGCTGGGCAATGAGCGCGGTGGCGGCTTTCTCGATGCTGAATAGGAATTTCGGCGCGGCATCCTTAACCGGGAAGGGCAGCAGCTTCTGGGTGTTTACGCCCCGCACCACCACGCCTAGCTGCAACACTCCCGCCGTAACGGGGCGCGAGTTTAGGGCTACCTGCCCCCGCGGGCGCACCACCTTTTTGAAGGCATTACTCACCGTGCCACGGTCCAGGGGGCTTTTTTCAATGATTGCCTTCGCCGTAAGCGGGCTGCTGCCAGGGTTGCTGACCAGCACTTTCTGGTGCAGGGTTTTGGCCAGCAGCAGGCCCACGGAGGGGTCCAGCGGTTTAAGGTGTTTGCCGAATACGTTGAGCAGAGCCTCAGTCGAGAAGGCCAGCCGGTTCAGCTGCCGGTTGGCTTCCAGCACGCCCTCAATCTGCTGCCAGGCCGCTTCCATGTACTTCTCCTGATTGTCGCGGATCACGCGGGTGCCCAGGCCCGCCGCTGCCCGCCAGCGTGGGTCCAGGTTGAGCTCGTGCACGAAGTTGACGTTAGTCTCATTCTTTAATTCCGGGGTCAGAAAGTGCCACTGCCCGTAGATGGGCGGCGTAATAATCGGGTCGTCGGTGGGGGCGGCTTTGCGGCTTTTTTCGGGCAGATTCAGCAGCTGTACCAGCTGCTTGCGAAGGTCAGCGTCGGGGGCCGTGAAAAAGGGGGAGCGCACGGCAGCGGGGGAAATCAGCGCCCCTTCCAGCAGCATGGTTTGCCGCTCGGCGGGGATGAGGGCCGGATCGATGCTGCCCTGGGGCCGGCTGATGTCCATGGGGCGCACGCCCACGCGCGGGTCCAGCGCTTCGGGCCGGATCAGGCGCACCAGCTTCTCAAAATCCACGTCGTCGCCGGTTTTGAAGTTCCAGCGGAAGTAGTAAGGGTACAAATCGCCCCCCGGCCGGCCCGCGTAATCAGCCCAGGCCGACATGGTGGCAAATACCGGCTCGGGTTGTTCGAGCCCCAGCCCCGACAGTCGGCCCGGCTCGAAGCTCGGCACTACAAACGCCTGGTAGCTCGTGTTGGGCTTGAGCTTGCGCCCGCACAACAGCCGCGAATACGCCCGGTCGGGGTTGAGCCGGATGAGGGCATCCAGCTGGTTCATGGCCGGCCCAATATTAGTCCCAACCAGCGGATTGGTTCCACCCAGGGCTTCGTTGGCGTGTACGTGGGCCCAGGCCCAAAGCTCACTGGCGCTGGGAAAAAGCGCCGTGGGGTTGCCCTTCAGCTTAAAGCTGGGCAGGGGCTTGCTGGTGCTGATTTCCTCATACTCCCCTGCATTGCTGCCTTCTTTTTCTTCCAGCGCCACCAGCGTAATCCAGGGCCGGATGCGGGTGGTGGTGGGGCTGCTGCTGACGGGGGTGTAGCGCCAGGGAAAATCCTCGTCGTAGAACTCAATGAGGGGCAGATAGTTCGGCTCAAAGTTGGCCGTCCAGCGCTGGGGCTCCGTGCGTACCACGGCCCGCGGGTCGATGCCCACCACGTCGCCCGGCCCCACGAGTTTGATAAGCTGGGGTACGTCAAGCGTGGCACCCGTATCGGAGGCGACGCGCACGGTTACGGTGATGCTCGAGCGCTGCTTTACGGTCGTATTGTTGTCACCCTCAAGGATCTGGTTGGCGAGTCCCTGCCGCAGCCAGGGTAAAAAAGTATAGTGGCTCATGGGGGCTACAGTTCAAGGCTCGACAAAATCTGCAACTGACTGGTTAGGGCGGGGTCAGTGCCCACCAGTGCTTTCAGGTGCTGTGCGGCTTCGGCCTGGGTGGCGAAAAACGAAGTGCTACCGTGCGCCTGCAAGGAATCGACGTTGACGATGCGGAAGGCGTCATCCGTCACCGTGGCGGTTTTTTTAGGAATGCCAAAGTCCAGCTTCGAGGCCTGCGACAAAGCCGACCGGGAGGCCGCGTTGCCGGCCAGCAGGTGCGTAAACAGGCCCGCTTTTACGCCGGCCATGCGGAGCTTGCGCTCGCGCCGGAACTTGGAGTCGAACACGATCTGCTCGTAGCGAACGGTCTTGATGGCCGTTTTGTGGGTGCGCAGATCCAGCCCGCTTTGTCGCACTTCCACCCCGCCCTGCATTTTCTCGAACGAGGGCCGGGCCAGCTTTTCGCTGTTGGTCATGTCCAGGTACTGGGCCGCGGCAAAATAGTCGGTGAAGGGCGTGGTGCTAAAGGGCGTGCTAAGCGGGGCAGTGCCCGCCGTCACCGACTGAATCGTGAACCGCTGCCCGTCGCTGGGGCGTTTGGTGCCGTATTTCTGAATGTCCAGGCCGAGGGGGGTATTGCGCTGGGCAATGCGCAGGAAGCCTGCCGGGTGCAGCAGTATATCGGCCGTGTCGGCGCTGAGGTCGCGCAGCGACACCAGCAGACTGCGGTTGTCGGGCAGAATGGCCTGCCAGCTTTGCCGCGCTTTGAAAGCCGTTTCCAGCTCTCTGAGCACCTCCACCGTGGGGAGCGGATCGTTAGGCCGGTCGCCCCACTCCACGTCGAAGTTCGCTTTTACTTTCACGAACAGCACGCGGAACGAGGCGCTGCCGGAAACGTGCCACGGGGCCGGCCCCGACAGATGCGCTTCCAGATGCACGGCGAACAGCTCCTCCTGGCCCAATCGAACCGCCAGCATCGCCTCAAAGTCGATCATGAACTTGAAGGGGCTGAACTGCAGCAGCGCATCATAGGCCAGGAAGCCGTAGACGTTGAACTTCCAGGCTGCCGCGTACAGCTCTACCCGCGAGCCCACCTGCACCGTGTTGGATGTGACGGCGAAGTAGCTTTCCAGCCGAAGGCGGGGGTTGTCTTCGGCCAGCAGATTAATGGTAATCCGGCGCATGGTGGCCAGATCGGCGGGGGGCTGAAAGGCCGGGTGGAAACCGCCAACCGACAGAATGAAGCCCGGATTTGCCCCCCAGTTGAGGCGCGCGGCCATATCGCCGGTGAGCGTGAAGGTCAGCAGCCGCGAGTCATAAAGCGTGGCGTCGAAGCTGAGTAAGCCTTTGTCGAAGTCGAGGATTCCCAGAAAGTTGACCTGGAGGCGCAACAGGGGCAGTTCTTCGCGGGGCAGCAAGGTTTTAAGCACCCCCAGAATGGCAATCCGGATGGGGTTGGGCACTTCAATCACCAATCCCAGCTCAATACTGATGAGCGTAGGCGTGCCCCAGCCGATGATGAACATGGGACCGAAGGCAAACCGGCCCTGCTGAATAGGGAAGAAGCGCTCCAGGTCGCTGACGATGCGGTTGATGTTGGCCACGATGTCCACTGGGAACAGCACGCTTTTGATGGCATTCGTGCGTACGCCCTCGCGCATGGCTTCCAGCTGCATGGTCCGATTGAGGGCCAGCAAACCGCCTACGCCGTTGAGCGTGAAGCCAAAGGAGAGCTGCAGGGGCGCAAACTCCGCCGTAATGATGATCAGCAGAGAAAAGCCTTTGGAGCCGTCGGGGTTTTTGGTGGCGATGATGCCAATGGCTTTCAGGGTCAGGAAACCCTGGAAGGTGAGTTCGAGCGCGCCCACGTAGCGGCCCCGCTCCGCGTCGATGCCCAGGAAGCCGCCGCCTTTGAAGCCGCCCGCGTCGAGCGACAGGCCCACGCCTTTGGGGGGGCGAAATCCGAGGCTGAAATCCAGCAAACCGACGTTGCCGTCGCGGTTGGGCTTGAATTTCAGAAAGGCATTGACGCCCATTTCCTCCACTACCGCCTTAATGGGCCCCAGTTCCGCTTTAATGTTGGCCCCAATGCCCACCGGCACCCGGTTCCCATCCAGCCCGACAGTCAGAATGAGGGCCTGCAGCTCCACGGGGCCCAGCTGAATGTGCAGGGGCAACAGGATTTGGAGGGAAGTGCTGCCGCGGAAATACAGGCCATTGCGGGTATTAAAGCCCACGGTCAGTCCAAAATCCGATTCAAAGCGGCCGGCACCGCCCAGCAGGTTGCTCAGAAACCCATCGGCGCCGCCGAGGTCGATAACCACTTTGCCGTTTTTGACCTCGGCTTCCAGCCCAAACATGCCCTCCGAGTTAGCCCCGTTGACCACAAAGTCGACCCCGGTTTTGGCCACCAATTGCTGTACCGTGAGGCGCGAACCGCCGGGCGCACCCAGAATGACATAGGGTGTATCATCCAGCCCCGCCGTGAGCTTTACTTCCGTCCGACCGGCCAGCGCGGCGCCGGGGGGCTTAAATTTCAGATTGCCGTTTGGCTGAACAACTAACGTGGTAGCGGCTTTCAGCTCCCCATTAAACGAGACTTCTACCTTAAAGTCGTCCTGGACGAAGGGGCGCGCTTTATCTACTTTTATCTCATCACTTAGCTTGATGAGAATGCCTTTGGGGTTCTCATCAAGCTTGGGCGAAACCTCAAAAACAGCCAAATCCAGCACGGGCGGATTGACCCCCTGATCGAAGACGGCAGGGATGCCCGCCGAGGCCAGCATTTTCTGAGTCTTGGTCAGCAGCGCCACTCCGTTGAAGCCGGGGTCACCCCATTGGTAAAGCGCGTTCAGGTGCGCCCCCGGACCTTTCAGGAAGTTGAGCAGCTGATCGACGCGAAGCTTGCGCTCCGTGAACGGCGGCCGGGCTGGGTCCAAGGAGCCGACGTTGCGTGGGGTGCGCTCCAGGGCCCCGATAAAGTCAAGGGCTTCGGCCGCGCCCTTGATGCCTTCCAGATTGCGGATGATAATGTAGTCGAGCAGGCGCGTCGGTAGCTCATTGGCGAAGGTACTCAGGTCGGCGGCCGACACGCCGGCAAACGGCCCGAAGGCCCGCACTTGATTCGCTAAATCAGCGAACCCGCCTATTGCGCCCTTGATTTTGCCAAACAGCTCCGTGCCCTTGCTAATGGTGGTGCCAATGTTTTCGGCCCCGATAGCGGCAACAAGCTCGCCTACCAGCGGCAGTAGCTCGCGCAGATTGGTAGCCGAGGTTTGCAGCGCATTTATGAAGCCGGGAGCCGCTTCGAGGGCCGGGGGAAACTGCAGACCTAGCTCTGCTAACAGCAGCCGGGCTTCGCCGGCTTCCATTCGCTCCTCCAGCGGAGCCAGCAGACGGGCCAGCGAGATGGCAATACGCTCCAGGGTTCCATTAGCGGGGGCAGGAACGGGCATAGCAGTAAGGCGTTAGGAATGAACGGCGACCGGGGGGCAAATTTCCTGGCCCTGGGCTGGCAGTGGGCGGCTGCGACCCGTCAGGTGTCGCAGAATCTCGTCCACCGTATCGTGCTGATCGGCGGCTTCCAGTACGGCCAGGGCGTGGCGACTGATGGCCGTGCGCAGGCGGGCGCTGCCGTGCTCTTCCAGCGTAGCGGCCATGCTCATCAGCAGGCGCTGCACGGATACGCCCTCGATTTGGCGCGGAATGCAGTACGCCGGCTCTTTCAGGCTTCGAAACAGAGCCGCCAGAAAGGTTGGTCCCTGGTGTCGCTGCCACGCTACGCCCACCGCCCGCTGCTTTTGCAGAAGCTGCATTACCTCAAACCGAAACTCCAGCACCACGTTCAGCACGGCCCGCCCGCGTTCGGTTTGGCGGAGTGTGCGCTGCACCCGCCGCAGCAGGATTTCGCGCTCGGTGGGAAGAGGAGCGGGCGCGGCCGTATCCCGAACAAAATCGATGTCGGCGACCCCGGCGGGAATAGTGATGCCCATCGCCGCCAGTACATCCCCGATGTTGTTGGCCACGCCATTGCCGGTATTGCCGCCCCACAGCAGGGCCACTACCTGGTTGCTGGCATTCACGATGACGGAGCCCGAATCGCCGTTGTTGGAAAACTTATCCACCCCGGCCACGGGTGTTATCCGCACCTGATTGGTGAAGCTACTGCCGGCCGTTGAGTTGGCGGGCGAGTTGATATCCGTAACGGTGCCCGTAGTCAGGCCCGTGGTGCGGCCCACTTTGCGCACGGTTTCGCCAATTATGGCGGCGGCCGTGCCGGCAATGACCCCAATCTGGTTGATTTCTTGAACTGAGCCAATACTACTGTTCACGGTGGCAATAGCGGCATCTACTAAGCCGCCGACCTGGCCGGCCTCAATGGTGCCGACTTCCCCGCAGGTACAGCAGCACGACTCGGAAAAGTCGGGCTGGCCCAGCTTGTCCCCCACGCCTTTGCCCTGGGCAAACATGACGTGGTGGTTGCTCAGCACCACAGTAGCATTGTCGGAGGTGCGCTTGGCCACGCAGCCTAGGGTGCCCAACGCCCCCGACCCGTTGCCCGCCTGAACGCCGCCTTTCAGCGGGCGGTATTCCGCCTCATCCACGTAGGGGGTGGTTTCGTCCATCTCAATGACGTCGGTCTTGATGCCCAGCACTTCCGGCGGAATCTGTTGGTCGGGGGGCAAATCTGCGGTTGACTTCTTGCGCGTCACATACACGCGGAAGGAAGCCTCGTCGGTGAGCGTATTGTTCGTCTCCTTCAACCCCATCCCGACACCTACCACGCCGGGGAATTTCAGTAGTATTTTTTCGGCCCGCTTATGCAGTTTTTTTAGCTGCTCCGTCCGGGCAATCATCTCGTCGCGTGTCATAAAGAGAGGAGTTTGACGACTTAACAACTGTTACTCAGCTTCACGTAATCTTTTCCAAACAGCATACTAAAGGTGCGTTTGGAGCCATTGCGGTGGCGTACGGTCAGGTCCAGGCCGGGCGGTTCGGTCGTGACGACATCCGTGGCAATACCTACCTGCTCGATGCAGGGCTGCTTTTCCAGCCATTCGGCAATAGCGCGGGCGTTGGCGGGGAGCGGGAGCTGTGGGTCGAGGGAACGGGCGAAGGAGTCTACCGTCCGGTCGAGGGCTCGGGTTGATTGGGCGGCGTTGGCGGCAGTGGGCCAGGTGTCACAAACGCCGGCACCCGCGTTTTTAGACTTGGTGCACGAGAGACAGATAAACGCGAGCAAAACACTATGGAACACAACAGGTCGCATAGAATCAGGCCGGAGGAAGCGAAGCAGAATACACCCGTGCGGGGCACGGAAGCCGATAGTCAGAATTACTCCCTGCTAGGATAAGAGGGCGGCTGGGGTCTTGCTAGTAAATTGGGTAGCAGATATTAATCAAAATATATTATTATATATTCAAACTTTAAAAAATTATTTGTTTTATCCTTTAAACCTGGCTTAAGCCCCGCGGCTGTATTTTGGGTAAGTCAGGGGTTGCAACACTTTTATCCCAGGAGGTCACATTCAATCCAGGTAGCTTAACATGTATACGTACCACTAAATCAAAAAAGCCCCCCAACGGATTGGGGGGCTTTTCTAGGGAGAAATATAACCAGCTTTACTCGGCTTTTTTACAAACGATAAAGTTGGAGAGACCAGGAATTGTGATTCCGAGCTTCTTGATCAGATACGTGATTTTAAAATCCAGTAATAACACGCCTTTTATCAGGTTGTCTTTCACGGGGTTTTCCTCCCAAGCACCGATGCCTTTGGCCGAGTCGGGCTTGGTTTTCTTTTCCAGGAGCACCTGAATAAAGCGCGGCAACAACAGGGACGAAAAGAAATAGCCTTTCTCCACCACGCGCAGGTTCGACTTCGTGACGGCTTGTTGCAGGCTGTCGTTGGTATAGCGGCGGTAGTGTTTCAGGAACACATCGTGCGCGCAGAACAGCGACTGAAAAGCGGGTACGGTGATGAAAAACCGGGTATCGGCGGTAATACAGGGGCTCGACTGCAGGTAGCGCAGAAAGGATACATCGTCGCTGATGTGCTCGATTACGTCCAGCAGCAGCACTACATCGGCCGGGGCGGGCAGGCTCGCGGCGGCACTATCGAGCGACTGAAACACGCGAATTGGAATATTGGCTTTGGTAAAACGGGCACTATATTCTTCCAGCATTTCCTCGGTAAAGGCCGTATCGACGGCTACAAAGCTGGTGAGGGGAAGCTTTTTAGATAGCTGTTCAATTAGATAAGTGTCGCCGCAGCCGACGTCCAGAATCGTTATTTTCTGGGTCGTAATAGTGGGAATATGTTCTTTTAATAACTGCACAACGACCTCGATGCGGGCCAGCTCCCAGGGGTGGCGGCCAGTTACCTGGTAGTCGGTTAATTGTGCTTCGGTTAAATCCATTGGTGACGCAGGTTTCCTGATTGAGCTGGCGGTAAAAGGCCCGCAAGATAGGAAATAGGCAAAGAACACGATTCCCCAAATCCGTTCTGGAAGCGCCGGGCTACGCCTTCGCGGGCGGGCTCGCGCTGTACCGCGAGACCCTGACAGACTTCCTGCCTTCTGGGGAGAAGGTGGCTTGAAAGGAGATTAGAACTTTGCGTAACTTTACCTAAATCCCTGCATTACATGAGTCCAAAGCATCTGGACCGCATAGGCACCGTCGGGGTCCTGCTTTTCGGGCTGGGCCTGACGGCGCTAGGATACGGGTCTTTTGAGTTGTTTGGCGGCTGGACCATGTAGCGTGTTTCAGGTTTTAGTCTTGCTGGCGCTGGCGGGCACTGCTATTTCCTATCGACGAACCCGTAATGGGTTTTCGTTACTCATCAGTCTGCTTAGCGCCGGATTTATTTTCTATGCTTACTAAATCGATGATTCAGAAGGCTGGGCTACGGGGCTCAACACTGGTATGGGTGGCTTACTGCTCTCGACGGGCATCAACTTTTATCTTAACAAACGATACAATATGACCTGCACGACCCGTAACCTGCCCAACGAAAAGTCGGTGAAATTGCACTCCCAGATTACCTGCCCAGCCTGCGCGCATCAGAAAGTAGAGGTTATGCCCACTGATGCCTGCCAGTGGTTTTACGAGTGTGAAGGCTGCCACACCGTGCTCAAGCCCAAGGCCGGGGATTGTTGCGTGTATTGCAGCTATGGCACAATACCGTGCCCACCTATTCAGTCAGGTCAGGCGTGCTGCTAAAGGGTATTGAGCAGTTTGAGAAGCTGCTGTTTAAAATACAGTCGCCTCTTCTGTGTCGAAGTAATAAAGAACATGCTGAATATCAGAGTAGCCTAATTGCCGAAAAAGCCCCCCATACTGCTGGAGCAGGCGGCGGTGTTGGGGTTCGGGTGGGGGAATGCGAAAATCAAGCAATGTGACACGGCCGGGTGCCGGGCCAACTATCGGCTCAAACACGATGCGGTCGGGCTTGTAGTCCTGGCGCGGCACGCCCCCGACCAGAATCTCGCGCTCCGTCTCGGCCGATACTTCGCGGCTGAAGTAGTGGGCGAGCTGTGGGTTCTGCACGGTACGGTGGAGCAACTCCAGCAGGGTGTCGCGCTCCTTAGTGCTCACCAGGCCTTCGGCCACGAGGTGAGCAGCCACGCGCTCCACGTCAGAAGCCAGAATGGTACGGCGCAGGGCGTAATGGAGCTTGCGGCTCCACTCGCGCTGCACCTGCTGGTCGTCAAAATCAAAGACCGTGTTGGCATGGCGACGCAGGCGCAGGCGTTCTTCCCAGGGCGTGCTGGTGAGGTTGGTGAGGGGATAGTTTTTGGTTTGTAATTTTTGGGTTTTGGTTGCGGGGACGGTGTTTTCGGCATCGGCGAGGACGTAGGCCATCTGCTCGTCGTTCCAGCGGGTGGTGCTGAGCAGGTAGCGGTGCAGCAGTTCGGCCACGGTCTTTGCCTGGTCGGTGGGGGGCATTTCCGGCGCGGCGGCGTGGGCGGAAGGGCTGCTTTTAGTGGCTTTAGGTCGGCGAGAAATTGCGTAGAGGCGATGGCGCGGGCGGGTAAAGGCCACGTACAACATATTAAGGCCTTCGAGAAAGGTCTTTTCCAGCTCCTCGGTGTACTGCTGAGCCAGCGGCGTGCGCGTCAGGGCTTGCGTTTGGCTGACAACCGCTATGGGGGGCATTTCCGGCACCGGCTTTTCCTCCTCGCTCAATCGGCCCCAAAGTAGGGTGTTGCGGTGGGGCGTCAGGCTCCAGTCGGCGAAGGGCACGATGACCACGCCATAGGCTAAGCCCTTGGCTTTGTGAACGGTGGTGATAGTGATGGCGTCGCGGCCGGCGGGGGCGTTGATGCTCAACGCGCTTTTTTTCTGCTGCCAGTAAGCCAGGAAGTTATTCAGGTTGTTGCCGAAGCGCAGACTAAATTCCAGAGTCAGGTCGAGAAAACGGAACAAGTACTCGCTTTCGGCGTTGCGGCCCAGCAGCCCGAACATACCAATGAGGCGCTCGGTGAGCTCATACAGGCCCAGATTGCCGGTTTCGCGCTCCCGCACGTCGTAGCCCAGGGCGCGCAGCTCGTCGAAGAAGGGGAGGGCTTTCTCATCGTTGGCCAGCTCGGCGATATGGCGGGCGCGGGCCGGTGTGGGGGGCAAATGCCGCACAACTTTATCCACCAGCAGCAAAGCTTCCGCCCGCGCCAGCGTATCGGCCGGCTGGTTCAGCACCCGAAACACGGCCACCAGCAGATTCACCACTTCCGCGAATTCCAGGGAAAGCGAATCGGCCGAGATAATGGCGTACCCGCGCTCCTTCAGAAACTTGGCCACCCGTCGGCTGCTGTCGCGGCGGCGGCAGAGCACGGCAATATCCTGAAGGCGAAACCCATCGGCCAGGGCTTGCTCTACGAGCTGTAGGGTGAGGTAGAGGGTGCTTTCCTCGTAATCGAGCAGGTGTGTGAGGGGCAGGCCGGGTAGGGGTTCGTCAGAGTAGGTGCCGGTGGCGGGCGAGTAGCGGCGGGCGGGGGCAGCGTCTTCGGTGAAGAGCAGCTCGACGTGGCCCAACGAAGCCTCACCCCCCCGGCCCCCCTCTCCTGCGGAGAGGGGGGAGCCTGACGACTGCTGCTGAGTTGAATCCTTGGCTTGCGCTGGCTCAAACACACTATTACTTGTCATTGTGATTGCATTGGCAACCACGTGCGGCAGCAGACCGGCTAAAGCTTCCTGAATAAGGCTTAGAACCGTCGGTAAGTCATTTATAACTTCCTCGTTAGGGAATCGAAGGACTCGATAGCCTAATTGATTTAACTCGTAGGTGCGGCCTGTATCATACTCAGCCTGAGTTACTTCGGTGTGAACGTCGCCATCCACTTCTACTACCAGCATTTTGGCAATACACACAAAATCTACGATGAAGGAGTTGATAACGTGCTGCCGCCGAAACTTCTCGCCTAGCTTTTGATTACGCAACGCCTGCCAAAGCACGTTTTCGGCCTCCGTCGGATTAGACCGCATCTCTCTAGAAAAAGCCGCCGTCTTTTCCCAGTTCTTGAAGTCAGCAGTCAGCACATACTCACCAACCGCCCCTTCACCACTGTTGCGGGTAGTACCAATAGTAGTTTCAGCACCAGTACCAGTACCAGCACCAGCATCAATTACAGCATCAATGTCATCCCGATCCTGAACATCGTCAGAAGTAACCCCAGCCGAACCATGAGAAGAACCCGTTGCAGTCGTCAGTCTCCCCCCTCTCCGCGGGAGAGGGGGGCAGGGGGGGTGGGGCAATCGTTGGGGAGCCACCTGCCCAAACTCCGCATCATAAATGCCCCCCACTAGCGGCAGCCCCGCATGCCCCTTACTCACAAACTCAAAAAACGAGTTATTAAACTCAATAATCCCCGCCTCCGACCGATAATTCACGTTCAGATTCTGTGGCTCCAACGCCTGATCCAGCGTAAAATACCGATCCTCCAATAACCCGCGCAGCTCGTCATCAGCCACGCGGCCGTACAGATACTCCGTCTCTTTCTTGTGCAGGCGCAGAATCTGCTCCATCTCGCCGCCCCGCCAGCGGTAGATGGCCTGCTTGGCGTCGCCCACGGCCAGACTCAGATTGCCCCCCGACACCGCATTCTCGACCAGCGGCAGTAGGTTGTTCCACTGCAGCACCGATGTGTCCTGAAACTCATCAATCAGCAGATGCAGGTACCGCTCGCCCAGGCGCTCGTAGAGAAACGGCACCGGCTCGCGCAGCACGATGCTGGCAATGCGGCGGTTGAATTCGGCTATGAGCACCACGCCTCGCTCGCGGCTGAGCTGATCCACGGCCTTGCTTAGCTCGCTCAGCAGCGACACGTGAAACAGGTAGGGCATCATGCCGCTCACCAAAATATAGTCGGGCAGGAGGGTGGCGCGCAGGGTTTCCAGCTCCACGAAGGCATCCGTCAGGTCCGACTTTACGGCGTCGACGCGCTGCTTGTCGGCGGCGGTTTTTACTTTGCCGCTGTACCATTTGTCCTGCTCCAGGGTGGCGCGCACGTAGCTGTTGGCCTCCTTATCGGGCTGCAGGCGCTCGTCCCATTTCGTGAAGTAGCCGATGACGCCATTCTTGCCCTGGTATAAGTCGGCGTCGGTTACGCCGGCCGCGTCGAGGGTGACGAGGGCTCGGGTTGCCACGGCTTGCACTTGCTGCTCAATGGCTTCCTTGCGCTGACGCAGGTTCTCGTGGAGGCGGCGGTAATCCTGGAGCGACATCTTCTGGAGCTGCTCCACGGCCTCGTGCACGGGCTCGGAGAGCAGGAAGCGGCCAAACTGTACCAGCTCGTCGGGCAGGGTGTTCCAGCTGCGGCCTTCCTCGGCCTTGCTCAGTGCGTAGTCGGCCAGGGAGCGGGAGAGCAGGGCCGCGTTGGGGTCACGGTTTACTTTGTCGAGGAGCAGGGCCACGGCGCTTTGCAGCACCGCGTCGCCGTCCAGCTCCACCTCAAAGGTGGCGGGCAGGCCCAGCTCCCGCGTGAAGGCCTGCACAATGCGCTGCACAAACGAGTCGATGGTGCTGACAGCAAAATCAGCGTAGTGGTACAGCACCAGTCGAAACGTGGCCGCCGCCCGCCGCCGCAGCTCCTGTTCTTGCTCCTGGGGCGTACCGGCGAGGCGCGAAAACTGCCCCTCGGCTGCCAGCTCCGCCGCAATGTCGCGCAGCAGCGCATCTTCCTGATTCTCTGCTGTGGGGTAGGCAAACCGCCGCAACGCCCCAATAATGCGCTCTTTCATCTCCCCGGCCGCGTCGTTAGTAAACGTAATAGCCAGAATGCTCTTGAAGTACGCCGGATCATCGGACCCCAGCGCCAGCTTCAGGTATTCCTTGGTCAGCTGATAGGTTTTGCCGGAGCCGGCAGACGAGGAATAGATGCGGAAGGTGGCGGGCATTTGGGGGAGGATCAGAGGGCAGTTTTGCGAAAGTAAGGTTTAAGCGATAGTAAGAAGCTGTTTGAGGTAGCAGAATTTAAGCACTCTTCGGATGTTTGCTAGGGCAATCCACGCGTTGGCGTGGTGCAAGCCTCGGTCGTATTCCTTTGATAATCTACGGTTAGCGCTGAGCCAGGCAAAGGTGCGCTCGACAATCCAGCGCCAGGCATGGATGCAACAGTTCGTTTTTTCCACCAGCACATGGGTCGGTTTCTCGACCCGGATGCCGTAGTGCTGGGCCAGGTGCTCGCGAAAGACGTCGTTAAACGAGTTGTCGACGAAAATGACTTGTACTTGCCCCAACAGCTCCCGCACAGCCGCCACTTCGTCCCAGAAGGCAATGGCCGCCGGCCCGTCGACCGTATCAGCCGGCAATACGCGGCTGGCCAGCACGTGGCCCAGCGTATCGGTTAGGACCCGGCGTTTGCGCCCCTTGACCAGCTTGCCCGCGTCGAAGCCCACGGTCGTCCCGGTGGCCGTGGCCGCGTTCTTCACGCTTTGCGTGTCGAGGATGACGACGCTGGGCCAGGCTTTTTTTCGGCCTGTTCCCGGCTGCTCACGTTCAAACAAGTACTGACCCGCTGTCAGGTGCCATCGGCTTCCCATTTGGCAAAATACCAGTAGACCGTGCCCCAGGGCGGTAAATTACCCGGCAAATCCCGCCACACGCACCCATTTTTAAGCACGTACAAAATGGCATTCACCATGTCCACCAGCGGCCGGGCAGGCGACGCAGCCGGGGCGAGGTGCCTTCGTCCGTCATTACTTGCAGCTCGTAGGCCTGGGCGCCGGGGTAAGTATTCCAGCAAAGCTGCCAATGGGTAGACCAGGAAATTTGCCCCCCAGGCATGGGTTTTACCTCATCGTGCAGGGTGGTAACTAAGCCGGAAACGGGTAGCAAGGCGGGCGTCTCAAGCCGTGTTGACGACGCTTGCTGGCATCCAGCCAACGCCAACAAACACAAAACGCCCAACACCTGGCGCCCATCAGGACGCCAGGTGTTTTTGATGGGAAATACGTAACTGCTTACCACTCCACGGGTCCGAAAAGGGCATTATTGACATAGATTACCTTATCCGGAATCGTAGTGCCCGGCGCCACGTCGGTGTTCATAATGGCGCTTTTGCGGCCTATGACAGCGCCCCGCCCAATTTTGGAGCGAAACACCACGGCCTGACTTCTCAGCCACACGTTGTCTTCCAAAATGGTGGGCTCGTTGTCGCCGCCACCCTCCAAGGGCCGACGGCCGCCGCCGTGCACAATCACCCGCTCGTCGTAACGGATGTTGTTGCCGGCTACGACGGGCGTTTCTTCCAGCGCATGAAAAATAACATTGTTGCCCATGCTGGTGATGGTGCCGATGGTAAACGGCTCGCCCTCATCGGCGCGCAAGGAAATTTCCTGGCCCTGCACCCGCCGCAGCTGAGCCGCGGTATTCGTCAGGCGCACTTTTCCGATAATACGGTTGGGGAAGCCCGGCAGGCGGGTGGGCACACCGGCTAGCTCGGGCAGGTCGCGGTCGGGGTTGAAGGACGTGTTGCCGGGGTCGAGGCTGATGCCCCGCACGTTAGAAGGATTGTCGCGAAACAGGCGGGTGTACTCACGGGCAAAAGCCTCGTTGACTTCAATAACCGCCTCATTGAAAGCGACATCGGCCTCCGTAATCCTGCGCACTTTGCCCAGGCTTAGGTCATCGGCTTCGGCTTGGGTGGTGATGTTCTTGCCGGGCATGGTCATGTAGCCGCTGCGCAAACGCACGCCGGGCCCTACCCGCGAGAGGGCGGAGAGGCCGGTATTTTTTCCAGAATAGCCCCATCGACTTCGCTGCCGAAGCTCAGGAATACCTCATGGTCGGAGTCGGGGTAGGAGGGAATGGTGGTGCCTTCTAGGCCGATGCGGGCGGGGCCCTTCACCATGGAGCCGTGGGCTAAGATGACGCGCTTGCCGATTTCTACCCCCTCAATTCCCAGCGCCTCCACTTAACGCTGGCTTGCCGCGTCGCGCGGAGCCTCGGCCATCACCGTGACATTGTCCTGGAGGTTGGTTCCTTCCTCAATCCTAACCTCTCCCCGTTCGCCCTTGCCGCCGCTGGCGAGCAGGCGGGCAAAGGGGCCAATGTACACGTGGGGCCCAATGAGAATGGCTTCGTCGCCGGTGATGGTGGCAGTAGGGTCAATAAAGCTGGCTGATTCGGCCGGGGCCGTGGCGGGCAGCACGGGCCGATTGCGTTGGGTAGGATGCGCACCGCCCTCATTTGGCTCAAAGCCAATACCACCGCCTTCCTCAGCGCAGGAGTTCAGACTAAGTAGGCCAACGGTAGCAAGCAATACGGTCGCAAAGCGGCGCCTACCGCCGCTTATTGTAGGAGTGGCGGCCACAGGCCGTGGAGTAGAGAAGCTCATGGGTTTGGTGTAAGGTGGAAAGAGATGAGAACCAGGGCACTGCGCATTACCCAAGTCAGCTAGACGCTCGTTCTTGCTTCCCCTTACAGCCGACACCAAGTATTTTTCCAGCGCCCCGGCCAACCGTGCAAACAGCTGCGGGGAACTAGTGCTGCTACCGCACGGCCAGCGGTGCGGCGGCCGCCTGGTAGCGCTGCACGCCCGCCGTCAGGAACTCAGCGAAGCGGGCCGCGTCGGGCTCATAAGCTACCGAGGCTACCAGCGGCTGATACGACGAGTCTTCGGGGTCGAGGAGGACATAGTAGGGTTGGGCATTCACGCCGTAGCGGGTGAGCTGCAAGTCGGCGTTCTGCTTGCCCAAGGTGGTTTTGGGCTTGTTGTCCCGCTTAGAGGTGTACCACTCCGCTTCGGGCAGGGTGGTTTTGTCGTCCACGTACAGCGCCACGACCACGTAGTCATTGCGCAGCTTTTGCAGCACCTGCGGGTTGCTCCAGACGGTAGCTTCCATCTTGCGGCAGTTTACGCAGCCGTGGCCGGTGAAGTCAATGAAGATGGGTTTGTGCTGCTGCCGGGCCACGCGCCGGGCCTGCTCCAGATCGAAGTAGCCGCTGAGGCCGTGGGGTAGGTGCAGCAGATCCGCAAAACGGGGCGTTTCGGTGGGCAGCTGGGTGGCGGCTGTGGCTGGAGCGGGACGCTGGGGGGCCTTTAGGGAAAAGAGCTGCTCCGTTTGAGGAGGTAAATAGCCCGCCAGCAGGGGCAGCGGCGCCCCAAATAAGCCCGGCACCAGGTATACCGTGAAGCCAAACGTGAGCGTAGCCATGAGCACGCGCCCCACACTCAGGTGGGTGAGGTCGCAATCATGAGAGAGCTTGATTTTGCCCAACAAATACAGCCCTAGCATGATGGACAGCGCAATCCAGATGGTCAGGTATACGTCGCGGTCGAGCAAGCCCCAATGGTAGGTCAGGTCCACGGTGCTCAGGAACTTCAGGGCCAGCATCAGCTCCACTAAGCCCAGCGTCACCTTCACCGTATTCAGCCACCCACCCGAGCGGGGTAGGCTTTTAAGCCAGGAAGGGAAAATGGCAAACAGGGTAAACGGCAAGGCAAACGCCAGCGAAAAGCCCAGCATACCAATCACCGGTAACAGGGTTTCGCCCCGCACCGATAAGCTCAGGATAGTAGCCACGATGGGCCCGGTGCAGGAAAACGACACCAGCACCAGGGTGAAAGCCATGAAGAACACGCCCACCCAGCCGCCTTTGTCGGCCTGCCGGTCGGCGCGGTTCACGAGCTGGTGGGGCAGGGTGATGTCAAACAAACCCAGAAACGACAGTCCAAAGACCACGAACACCACGAAGAACAGCAGGTTGGGCACCCAGTGCGTGGCCAGAAAATTGGGCCCGTCCTCGCCTAGCACCCGCGCCACGATGACCCCAATAATGGTGTAAATCAGAATAATGGACAACCCATACACCAAGGCTTTGACGATACTACGCCGCCGGCTGTCCTGTCCGCTGGTAAAAAACGACACCGTCATGGGCACCATCGGAAACACGCAGGGCGTGAGCAGGGCCGCCAAGCCCGAAAAGAATGCCAGCAGCCCAAATTGCCAGAGCCCTGGGCTGGGGGGCAAAATAGTTGCGGCCGCCACACTGGCTACCGGTGCCGCTGCCCTCGGGCCCGCCACCAGCGTAATCGGGGCGGCAACGGGTGGCTGCTCGGGGGCAAAATTAGGGGCTACGGGCGACGGCAGCACCACCGGCCGCCACAGCGACGAGGTGGGGCGAGCCGCTTTGGGTTTGGCAGGCAAAGCGGCGGGGGCCGCGGCTGCTTTGGCCGTCACCGTGAAGGGGCCGAAGCTCAGGGAGGCATCGCCGGGTACGCAGCGGCCGTCGGCATCGGAGCAGCTCTGATATTCGGCCTCGGCGTTAATGATTAGCGGGCCCGGCTTCAATACCCGAATGCGCTGGCGGATCTGGCCCGTCTGGGTAAAGTAAGCCACTTCCCCATCAAACGTTTCGTCGTGCGCGTGCTTGGATTTAACTGATTTGGGCGGCCCCACCAGCACGTAGGCCGGGCTCTTGGTGAAGGTGAGCGTGAAAACCGCTGGCCCTACATTCGGGTTAAAATCGGTGGCGTAGAGGTGCCAGCCGGGTTGAATCCGGGCCTGTACGATCAGGTCCAGCTCGGTGCCGACCGCGGCGCTGGGCTGGCTGAGCGAAGCGGTGAGCTTGGTGGGCGTGAGCACCTGCGCGGCGAGCGGGCCCGCCAGAAAGCTAAGGGCGCTGAGCAACAGGAGCAGAAGAGGGGAGGAGAGACGGGCCATGAGCGTAGGAAGCTGGGTTCGGGGTGGTAGACGCGGCCGGCTCCGGTTTCTTACAAGGTTTGCCTGGTTTTAGCCACCCTCGCTGTATCTTGCTCCGCCTGTGCCCGCTATTCTCTGATTATATGCGCTTTACCGTCGCGGCCGTGCAGGCCGCTCCCGTCTACCTCGATGTGTTTGCTTCGCTGGCCAAGGCCGAAGGGCTGATTGCCGAAGCCGCCGCCCGCGGCGCCCGCCTCGTGGTGTTTCCCGAAACCTGGCTGCCCGGCTACCCCGCCTGGCTCGACGTGTGCCGCGACGTGAACCTGTGGGATGCGCCGGCGGTCAAGCAGGTGTACCGCCGCCTGGTAGAAAACAGCGTGGTGGTGCCGGGGCCCGTCACGGACGCCCTCAGCGCCGCCGCCCGCGCCCACGGCGTAGTACTCAATATGAGCGTGCACGAGCGCGTGGCCGCTGGTCCCGGCCGGGGTACGCTCTACAACACCATGCTCACCTTCGACGCCGACGGCCGCCTGGCCCACGTCCACCGCAAGCTCATGCCCACCTACACCGAGCGCCTGATCTGGGGCCAGGGCGACGGGCAGAGCGTACAGGCCGTAGCCACCGCCGTGGGGCGCGTGGGCGGGCTGATCTGCTGGGAGCACTGGATGCCGCCGGCCCGCCAGCGCCTGCACGAGTCGGGCGAGGATGTGCACATAGCGGCTTGGCCCCAGGTCAAGGAAATGAACCTGGTGGCCAGCCGGCACTACGCCTTCGAGGGCCGCTGCTTCGTGGTGGCCTGCGGGGCCATTATGCACGTGCGCGACCTGCCCCCGGAGCTGGAACCCATGCCTGAGCTAGCCGCCGGCAAGCCCGATGCGATGCTGCTGCGTGGGGGCAGCGTCATCATCGGCCCCGATGGTACCGTGCTGGCCGGCCCCATCTTCGACGAGGAAGTTATTCTGACGGCCGAAATCGACCTAGCCCGCATCACCGAAGAGCAGATGACCCTGGATGTCACGGGGCACTACGCCCGCCCAGACGTGTTTGGCCCCGGCCGGAGGCAGTAAATCTGCAACGAGTACGGCCGCTTAGTTGCCTTGTTTTACAACAGGCTGAAGTACGATTGTCTGTTAGCACTTGTAGATAGTAGAGCAAGAATTAGCGGCGTAGCTAAGTTACTTGCCGAGGCTTACCAGTCGGTTGCTTTTCAGGGGCGTGAAAAATTCAACCGGCTGGCGAATCCGCTTCCGGTTCTCGCTGCCGCTACTCAGGCACCGACGTAGATTTTCTCCCGCAGCCGCGCGGCCACCAGCGCAAACAGCGTGACGTTTATGGCCATCAGGCCCACAAAAAACCAGTAGTAGTTTGCGCCCTGAAACCGGGCGAAAAAGCCCCCCTCAGCAATGCTGGAATTCATTATACTCAGGAAGAAATTGCCGCCCGCTATGGTGAGCAGCCACAGCGCCGTAGTGAGGCTTTTGATGACCTGCGGCGAGTGCGTGTAGGCGTATTCCAGGCCCGTGACGGCTACCATGAGCGTGCCGCCCGCCACCACAAAGTAGGCCAGCACCTGCCACCACACCGAGGGGTGGCCGCCGCTATCGAGGCTGTGCTGAATGCCAGCCACAATGGCCAGGGCCAGCGCCACGATGACCATGCCCGCGCCCATGCGCCGCAGCGGCGTGGCGCGCACCCCCATTCGCTCCAGGGCGGGGTACACCCGGTACGTAAGCAAGGGGTTCAGCCCAATGCCGAACACAATGCCCAGAATCTGAATCTGTTCGGGCAGGGGCGTGAAGCCCGGCCACAGCTCCCGGTCGAGGTGGGCAGCCTGTAGCACCCATTCCGACACGCTTTGGTCGTAGAGGGCCCACACCACGGGGATAAAGATGAACACCACGCCCACGCGCCGCAGCGCCGCCCGGCCTTCGCCCGGCCCAAAGGTTTGGCGCAGGCCCTGCAACAGCCCCGTGGGCGGTACCCGCACGTAGCGCCGGCGGCCCAGCCAGAAGGTGAGCGTGGCCACGCCCATTAGCAGGCCGGGCACGCCAAAGGCTACGGCGGGCCCGTAGCGGGCGTAGAGTTCCGGAATGAACGCCGTGGACAATGCCGCGCCCACGTCGATGGCCAACTGAAACCAGCCGTAGGCCTTGGGCAGCAGGTGAGCGTTGTGGCGGTCGAACTGGTCGCCGAGGTTGGCCGTCACGCTCGATTTGATGCCGCCCATGCCCACCGCCACCACCAGCAGCCCCAGGCGAAAGCCGTCCAAATCGTCGACGAAAGCAGCCAGTAGGGCGTGGCCCACGCAATAGAGCAGGGAAAGGTAAAGAATCACGCGGTACTTGCCTACCACCCAGTCGGCCAGCAACGCACCCACCACCGGCAGCGCGTAGCCCAACGCCGCAAACGAATGCACGAAGTCGTTGGCCCGGGCTTCGGCCACGGCGGTGAGGGCCGTATCGTGGCCGGGGTTGAAGAACTGCGCCACCAGAAACGTGGGCAGAATGGCCCGCATGCCATAGTAGCTGAACCGCTCGGCCACCTCGTTGCCGATGATGAATGGCACCGCCTTCGGGAAGCGGACAATTTCGGCAGGGGCGGCAGGTGTGGGCATAGCGGCGAAGAACGAAGAAAAAAACGTTATTCAGATAATAACCACTGCGTCCTACTGCGTGCCACCGAAGCTTTTCTACCACAATACTAAATCTCATTAGTTACTCAGTAGAGAAGCTTGGGCGGCACGCAGCAGGACGCTCTTTCTCCTTTACTAAGCCCCGTCCGATCCCTTATAGCACGGCGTTGCGCGGGTCGGGCTTAGGCTTCATTTCATAGTCGTGTGGGGGCTGGGCGCCGGCCAGGTGCTGCACAAAGTAGTCCCAGCGGCGGCGCGTCATGTAGGGCGAGTAAGCGCCGTAGCCGTGGGCGGCATTCGGAAACACCACCAGGTCGTAGCTCTTATTGGCTTTGGTGAGGGCCTCTACTACGAGCAGGGTGTTGGCGGGCGGCACGTTGTCGTCCATCAGGCCGTGGGCCAGCATCAGCTTGCCTTTCAGATTTTTGGCGAAGGTGGCGTTGGCCTGGTTGTCGTAGTTGGTGGTGCCGTCGGGGTTGGTTTTGAGCAGGCCGATGTAGCGCTCGGCCCAGTCGTCCTCGTAGTTGCGGTTTTCGTGGTTGCCGGATTCGGAGATGCCCACCTTAAAGAAATCAGGGTAGCGGAACATGGCCGCTGCCGTAGCATAGCCGCCGCCCGAGTGGCCCCAGATGCCGGCCCGGTTCAGGTCGATGTAGGGGTACTTCTGCGCCAGCTGGCGCATGCCGGCCACCTGGTCCGAAAGCGTGTTTTCGGCCATGTTGCCGTAGCAGGCGTCGTGGTAGCTTTTGGAGCGCAGCGGGTTGCAGCTACCCTCAATCACCACCACCACGAAGCCCAGCTCGGCCAGCGCCTGGTGGTCGGACCGGGCCGCCGAGAACGACCAGCTGCCCACGCCGCCGCCCTGGGGGCCGGGGTAGATGTAGTTGATAATCGGGTACTTCTTGGCCGGGTCCAGCGTCGTAGGCGTAAACATCAGCCCGTAGAGGTCAATCTGGCCATCCTGGGCTTTCACCGTGATGGGCGTGGGCGCCTTCCACCCAGTGGCGGTGAGGCGGGAAATGTCGGTCTTTTCCAAGGCCGTCACCAGCTTGCCATCGGCGGCGCGCAGCAGCGTGGCGCCAGGGCGGTCGGGCTGCGAGTAGGTGTCGATAAAATAGCCCCCCGAGGGCGAGAGCGTGACCTGGTGGTTGCCGGCCTCGGGCGTGAGTAGCGTCAGGTGCTTGCCGTCCAGCCCAATGCGGTAGAGGTGAGTAAAATACGGGTTGCCCGGCTCACGCCCATCGGCCAGAAAGTAGAGCTGGCGCTTCTTTTCGTCCACTTTCAGGAGCTGGGTCACCACAAAGTTGCCCTTGGTAATCTGCTGCTTCACCTTGCCGGTGGCGGCATCGTAGAGGTAAAGGTGGCCCCAGTTGTCGCGCTCCGAGTACCAGACTACCTCCTTGGTTTTGGGCAGGTAGCGCCAGTTGATAGCGCCCTGGCCCGACTCGTACTGCGTGGCCACGGTTTCCTCGAATACGTCGCGCACGACGCCGGTCGCGGCGTCGGCCACGCGCATTTTCGCCTGCTTATGGTCGCGCGAAGTCGAGACGAAGGCCAGCTGGCTGCCATCGGGGCTCCAGTCCACGTCGTCGAAGGTGCCGCTGCTGGAAATGTCGTCAGAGAGCGAGCCGCGGTGCGGGTCGGGCGCCATCTGGAAGCGCACCACTTTCGGGCTGTTCACTTCCACAATTACCCGCTCGATGGTGGCAATGTCCTTATCGCCGGGCAGCGGGTACTTCCACGCTTTCAGGGTGGGCTTGCCGATGTTGGTGGTCACCAGGTACATGTCGCTCACGTTGCGCTGGTCCTGCCGGAAGGTGGCAATCTTGCGCGAGTCGGGCGACCAGCGCAGCACCGGTTTGTCGCTGTGGGTCCAGCCGGCGTTGTCGGTGGCGTAGCCATAGTCCTTGACGCCGTCGGTGGTGAGCTGGGTTTTCTGGTTGGTTTTCGTGTCGCGTACCCACAGGTTGTAGTCCTGGATGTAGGCGGCCAGCTGGCCGTTGGGCGACTCTATTTCATTTTCGGCGTTGGGGTTGGGCTTCGCCGCGGGGTCGGCATCGGGGCTCACTTGCCCGCTGGCCACGTCGTATTTCCAGCTTTTGCCCCCCGCCGCGAAAGAAATGCTCTTTTCATCGGGCGAAAAGGTGAGGGTGCGAAACGGCAGCCGGTTCGCGTCGTAGGTTTTGCCGCTAGCCGTGGAGAGTGCGGCGGCTAGCATGGCGTGGTCGAAGGCCGGTTTGCGGGTCTTGCGGGCTGGGTCCACCAGCACAAATTCGCTGCCCTGGGCCGTCATCACGCGGTACCAAAACCGATCGTTGGCTTGCCAGTGCGGCCGGTCGGCCATGCCGTCTACCAGCGCCTGGGTGTTGTAGCCCATAAACCGCTCGGCCCGGGCATAGTCCTGGTCGGTGAGGGCGGGCTGCTGGGCCGAAGCCGCAGTGGTAACAAAAAAGGTTGCGGCCGTGAAAAGGGCCGGTACGTACTTATGCATAAGCAAGGAAGGAAACAGGCTAAGAGTTGGCGTAGTTTGGACGCTAAAGGTAGCGAGGCTTGATTTCTGCTGCGCTGCCCAGACATCCATCTTGCGCTCTAGCACGGCCAGCGGCATGGCGCCGCCGGCCAGCAACTCATCGTGAAAGGAGCACAAATCGAACTTCTCGCCCAACTGCTTTTCGTATTTGGCGCGCAGTTCACGCAGCTTGAGCTGGCCGATTTTGTAGCTCAGCGCTTGGCCGGGCATAGCCATGTAGCGCTCAATTTCGGCGGTGGCGGCCTGCTCGTTAGATGTCATAGCTCACCCAGTCCTCGGCCTAAAGCTTGGTCCGGTCAACTTTGTGCAGCGTCGCCAGGTACTGCCCATACGACTGCCGCTGCTGCTGGCGGAAAGCGCGGGTCTGGTCGTTGGGCAACTGATTGTTGTAGCGGTTGTCACCCAGGTAGATGCCTTCCAGCGGAAATAGCCGGGCTTGCTCCTCCGAATAGGTAATGAACAAGGCCGCCAGCGGGACCGCGCCCGCGGGTTGGGCCACGGCGGCGGCGGGATTGGCCACCGTTTTGGCCTTTTGGGCAAGGGCCGTAGCTGGAGAACAGGCGGCGACCAAGATGCCAGCTGCCAAGATGTGCAGTAATGATTTTTTCATCAGGAATAATTTACAAACAAAGATTTGTACAATAACGGCTAATTATTGGATAGTATAGGTATAAAGACTTCGCCGATTAGGCACCGGGCAAAAGAAAACCCCAAAACGGGGGCTTTCTTTTACTGTCAGTATGTTTACATTCAACTAATTGGGTCTCGTTGCGGCTCCGGGTTTGGCGTTTCAATCCTTGACCCAGGCCCTTGTAGTACGAAGTTTAGCCTGTATTCCTCGCTACTTTTCTGCGTATGAACTCACGTTTAATTCACTTTATCGGCGGGGCCGCCGGGCCGTGGCAAATAAGTAGCATGCGCGCGGTAGCCGGCGAGCCGCTGATGCCCACTTCCCACCTGCAACTAGGGCCACCCGCAGCGTTGGCAGGCAACTCCGGCACCTGGCAGCTCACGGGGGTAATGAGCAACGTGCGTTACGCCGAAAAAGCGGAGCGGGCGGCTTTAGCCTCGGTGCAGGCTCCGCTGGGCCGCGCCGAGGCCACGTGCGCCGCCCTCATCCCGCTGCGCAAATCGGAAGCGTGGTGGGCCCTGGCTCAGGACGAGCGTCGGGCCTTGTTTGAGCAGCAGTCTCATCACACGCAAACTAGGTTGGCGTATTTGCCGGCCGTGGCCCGCCAGCTCTACCACAGCCGTGACTTGGGCGAGCCCTTCGACTTCTTAACGTGGTTTGAGTACGCCCCCGCCGACGAAGCCAGGTTTGAGGAGCTGCTCACCCGCCTGCGCAGCACCCCGGAATGGCAATACGTCGATCGGGAAATTGACATCCGGTTGGTGAGGTGCTAGGGGGCTTTTTTAGGGCGAGCCATTACCCGGTGGGCCAGTAAATGCGTCGTTCATACATCACATTGGAGTGAGGAATAGCTGAGGCTTAAATTGCCCCCCAACCTATCTTTTTACCAGATATTTATTAAGCCAGGGCATCTGACATGTGTTTGCGGACCGTAATTTCGTCTTGTCCGCCGCCTATTCGTCCAGCCCTCGCCGCAGACCCGCCAACCCGCGCTGAAACCCGAGAAACTGCCGGTATTCGGGCTTGGTCGGGTACACTAGCTGAATCATGGGGCCATACTTGGCTTCCAGCAGCATGGTCTGAATCAGGTAGCCAAAGGATTGGATGAGAAAGCCGGCTTTGAGTTTGGGCACGAGCACGGCGTTGTTGTCGCTGTGGTGAATGCTGGTCAGGAATTGAAAGCCCAGGTCCGTGACCTGCTGAATGATGAAGCGCAGGAAGGCCGAGTAAATGCCCCGATTTTGGTAGGCAGGCAAGACGCCCGTATTGGCCATAAAGTACTCTAGCTCGCTGCAGGCCGTAGTGCCAGCCAATGGGCTCGTCGTCGGCGAGCAGCAGAAAATACTGGTGCAACAGCTGCCCCAGATTGTGCTGTAAGCGTGCCTGCTGGGCTTGTTCCGCCTCGCTCAGTAGCCTGGCCAGGGAAGGAGAATCCTCGTGTGGAAAGACGGTTTGGTGGTGTTCTTGGAAGACGGCTTCCCACTGCTCAGCCTCAACGGCGGCCACGTAATACTGGTCGAATAAATGAATCTTGTTCATGGGAAGAGAGGTAAGGTGGTGAGCACCTGGAGTGGAGTCGTTCAAATGATGGTGGTCATACCAGTAAGTTTTTGTTTGCCTCAGCGGCCGGACTGCCCCAATGGTCAATTAGTAAACAGTCTCTACATTTTCCCAGCCAACGCAGACAGCTTTCTACTCCCACTTACCATTCCCACGCCACCCCAAACGTGTATTGACTGCCCGAGTACACGTTGCGTAGCTTCCCGAAGCCCACGGCCCAATCGGCGGTGGCGGAGAGGTTTTTGGTCAGGGAATAGCTCGCGCCCAGGCCGGCCGTGGAGTAAGCCACGCCTTCGCCCAGCCCGATGGTGCTGAACTGGGTAAGGTCGGGGGGGCGCACGTTATCGAGAGTGCGAGCCTGAGCCGTGAGCCACAGCTTGGTGAACGGCTGGTAGCCCACTTGGCCGCCGTAGGTGTACTGATCGGTGAAGCCGCCGGTGCGCTTGTTATAGCCGATGCTCAGGGTGAAATAGGCCGGCCCCGCACTGTGCGAGAGGGCCGCGCGCGACCACACATTCCATTCGCCATCGCCGGTGGGCAGGCGCAGAAAAGTGCTGGGGTCGTCGCGGCTGATGCCAAACTCGTTGGGGTTGCCCAGCGGTGCTTCGACGGCCAGGCCCACCGCCAGGCGCCATTTTCCCGTCAGCAGGCCGTAGCGCAGCCCTACCTCCGGGTCGCCGATACCCTAGCCGGGCGAGAGACCAGGGAAGGTAGCGCGCCGAAAAAACGGAAAACTGATGGTGGCTTCCAGGCGGTCGGTGAGGCCGTATTCTCCGTAGAGACTATACACCTGCTGCCGAAACTGGGAAGTAGTGATGGTGCCCCCCCGTGAGCGGGTGATACTTATCCGTGCTGACCGTCGTAAGGCCGACTTTTGCGTAGCCTTTCTTCTTTTTGCGGGTCCAGCCACCCCCGGCCAAGGTGGGTGTGGTGGCCAAGAGCCAGAGGGCCAGCCCCAGCAGGGGCCAGCGCCGGGAGCGGGCGGAAAGCAGTGGGGCCGTTATCATACCTATTGGAGTTGAGCGGCGCCGAAGTTGATCTGGGCCGGGTCGCAGTGAATGATGACATGCGTAAACCCGGCGGCACTACCCGGAATAGCTAAGGTTTGAGCCCCTTCGCGGGTGATAGTGCCTACCCGCAGCACATTATTCGGGTTGGCGGTGCGCTGGCTGCGAATAGAGGCGCTGGACAGGGCCAGGTACACCCCCAGGGAGCCCGTATGGAAGTCGGTGCGGAAATTGGCATCGAAGCGGACGAATTCGGTACCGGCCGCGTTGCGGTCGATGGCCAGCGTACCGCTGCTGGGTACGCCGCCCTGGGGCATCATGGTGCCCGTGCGCAGGGTGGATGGCCCGGCAACGACCACCGCAAACGAAGTGGCGCTGCTAGCCGTGCCCGTGGGCGTAACTACGGTCAACAAGCCGCTGCCGGGGCTGATGCTACCGGGTATCGACACCGAGATGGCCGATGCCGATAGTACCGTAAAGCCGGGCAGGCTGGTGCCGTTGAAGGTGACGGCCGTGGCCCCCGTAAAATTGGTGCCCGTGATGGTGAGAAGCGTGCCCACTGAGCCCATAGCGGGCAAAAAGTCCGTGAGCGTAGGCGCTGAGGACGCAGTAGGCGGAGTAAGCGCTACCGTGCCCGTTACCGCCACGCTACGGACCAGGCTGCCGGGGCTGCTCACCTCGATAGTGCCTCTCGGCGAACCAGGAGCGGCAGCGGCTGCCAGGCGCACGTACACTACCACGACGGCCCCCGCGGCGGGCGTTATCGAAACGGTCGGCGCGTAGGACGCAACTGGGTCCAGGGCCAGCTCGAAGCCGGCTGGGGCCGTGGCGCTGATACGGTCGGTGAGGGCCGTGCCGCTCACCGTGAAGCTCTGGGCCGCCGAAGCCGCTCTCATCCGCTGAAATCGGCCAGGCTAGCCGGCTAGCCGGCGCTACCATGAGGGTAGGACTGGGGGCGTTTTTACGGGGTCGGGGTCCCTTATTTCTTTGTTGCAGGAGCTCAGGCTCACGAGCAGAGCAAGCAAGGCCAACGGAAATGAATGGCGGAAAAGACGCATGAGGCAGAGAGTAAAGCAGAGTAAAACCAAAAGAGTGGGAAGAAGAAAAGCGGCAGCTTAACTACACCCGCAGGGGCCTTTTCCCTGCTCCTGAATGGGCGGGTAGGGGACCGAGCCGTAGGAGCAATACACGCACATTCGCCGGCCAGCGGCTTGAGCACGGTGTGGCAGCCGGAGCATTCGTAAAAGTACTGGCAGGCGTCGGTAGGCATCTGCTCGGCTTGCTGGTGCTGGCACACCGGACAGGTGAGCACGGAAGTCAGGGAAGGAGAGATAAGTGCTTTATCGTTTGCCATAGAGGACGGTAACCAGAGTTGTTAAGCTCCTTGCTTTACGGGCCATAGCCACCGGGCCGCCACCGGAACGCCGTAGAAAGTAGCCTTATTGTCGGCAATCTGACACACCCACAACCAATTACTTGATAATCAAAGCAATGATTCAAATGCGGCGAACAGCTCCCATCGACCCGAAGAAGGCTTTTTGGAGCCTGTCCAGAGGAATTCCGCAGCAAGCAATTAGCCTTCAATTACTTAATAATCATAGCATTACCTACAAGGCCGAAGCGGTAACCATCTGCAACCCGGTTAAAAGTTTGCCGAAAGGCGGTTGGTTGGACGCCTGCCGCCAACCCCGGTCTTAACAACTAGCCTTTAGCACCGCACGTATCAACAAGCAAGCTGGGCCATTGTCCGGCGCTCCGGCCGGCTGTCATTGGCCTGCTTCATCCGCCCCGGCACGGTCGGGTTTCCTGGGCCCCGACAGTTGGCCGGACCGCGCACCTTTCTTTCACCAAACCCACCCCACCCCTATGGAACACCCCACCCGCCCCACCGCTGGCCCCGCCACCTACCTACCCAAGGCCGAAACCGGGCGCACCCTGCCCGCCGACCGCACCGTGCTGCTGGTCATCGACCCCGTCAATGATTTCCTATCCGAAGGCGGCGCGGCCTGGGAAATGACCAAGGGCACGGTGGAGAAAAACAACGTCATTCCCAACCTGAAGCGCGCCATCGACGGCGCCCGGTCCCAGGGCATTCCGGTGCTGTTCGGGCCCATGGCTTACACCGAGGAAGACTACGCCCAGCACCACCTGCAGAAGCGCAGCGGCATCAACCGCCTCATGTTCGAGAAGAGGATGTTTCTGGCCGGCAGCTGGGGCGCCGATTTTCACCCCGAAATCCAGCCCCAGGCCCAGGACATCGTGCTGCTGCCCCACAAAAGCTGCGACGTGTTTCAGACCGACCTGGCCGGGCACCTGGAAAGCCGCGGCATCACCCACTTGGTCATTGCCGGCATGACGGCCAACCTGTGCTGCGAAAGCACCGGCCGCCACGGCACCGAAGCCGGCTACGACGTGACCTCTCGCCGACGCCATCGGCGCCGCCGGCCTGCCCGAGTACGAAGCCGCCATCCACATCAACTTCCCCCTGATTGCCAACGGCGTCATCACCGTCGACGACTTCCTGGCCAGCATCGAACACCCGGCCGTGCCCGCCGTCGAAGCCGGCGACACGGTGCACGGCTCCGACGACGGCGAGATTGGCAACGTAAAGAAAGTGGTGAACGACGGCGCCGGCCCGGGCTACCTGGTAGTAGGGCAGGGCCTGCTCAAGAGCGACGTGTACATCCCCCTCGACGCCGTGGTGCGGCGCAGCGGTACCGACGTGTTCATCAACCTGCCCAAACTGATAGTGGGCAAGATGCCCTGGACCGAGCCGCCCACGGCCGCCACGACCAGCGCCAAACAGGGCCCGCCGGCCGCCGCCGTGGACAAGCTCTACGGCTCCTACGCCCCCACGGGCCGGGCCTGAGCCGGCGCGTTGCGTGCCGCAACTGTCCTATTTATGTGGGGTTGATATAGCCAATGGCTGCCTCGCGCAGCCATTGGTTTTCCCGGTCCGCCGCGTGTTCGCAGCCGGAGCTCCGGCATCGGCCGGGCCACCTCCCTGCCGCTGGTGGCGGAAAGTGGGGAGGTTAATCTGGCCGGACAGAATCGGGACGTGTCTTCCCCTTGCCAGAGCAACGCCACAACAAGCATCCACGCCGGATAAACGGCGTCCCTACGACGATGCCTTCCAAGCCGAAGCCCTGCGCCAGGCTGGCGAAAGCCGCAGCACCCGGGCCGCCACATGCGGAATCGCACAGGCCAGCTGGGTACAAATCATATGTTTGGGAGTCCTTTTGATTTTCTAAACAGCTTAGATAAATACAATCACCATGATGTTAAGAAAAAGCATACTACTAAGCATAGGTATCCAATTCCTCATCCTGTCGGGCTGTGCCCAGGACAGCAAGCCGGTGAAAGACGAAGGCCGGGCAAAACCAGCCAAAGAGCAAAGCAGCGAAACCCTCAACCGGTTGGCGAAAGCCAGCAGCCCCTACCTGCGCGAGCATGCCGACAACCCCGTGGATTGGTATGAGTGGGGACCGGAGGCGCTCGCAAAAGCCAAGCGAGAAAACAAGCCGCTACTTGTCAGCATCGGGTACGCGGCCTGCCATTGGTGCCACGTCATGGAGCGCGAGTCGTTCATGGACAGCACGGTGGCCCGGCTGATGAACGAAAACTTTGTTGCCGTGAAGGTTGATAGGGAAGAGCGTCCCGACGTGGACCAGGTATTCATGAGTGCCGCCCAGTTGATAACCGGCAGCGGCGGTTGGCCCCTCAACGCCTTTGCCCTGCCGGACGGGCGGCCGTTCTACGTCGGCACCTACTTCCCGAAAGACCAATGGGTGCAGGTATTGCAACAACTGGCCGAGGCCTATAAAACCCAGCACCCAAAGGTGGAGCAGCAGGCAGCGGCCATCACGCAAGGCATCCAGGGTCAGGAGGTAATTGCGCTTGCAACGGGCAGTTCCAAAACCTTCACCAAGGCCGCCTATAGCGGGCTTTACGCGAACTGGAAGTCCTCCATCGATTTTAAAAAAGGAGGGTTCAGCCGGGCGCCCAAATTCCCCTTGCCCGTGGGCTGGGAGTTCGTGCTTCAGAGCTACTACCTGACCGGGAACAAGGAAGCGCTGGCAGCGGTGGTGACCACGCTGGACGAGATGGCCAAGGGCGGCATTTATGACCAGCTAGGAGGGGGCTTCGCCCGGTACTCGACCGATGCCGACTGGTTTGCGCCTCATTTCGAGAAGATGCTGTACGACAACGGCCAACTCGTCAGTCTGTATGCCCACGCCTATAAAGTGACAAAAAACCCGCTTTATGCCGAGGTGATACGGGAAACGCTGGCCTTTATCCAACGGGAGATGACCAGCCCGGAGGGCGGCTTCTACGCTTCCCTCAACGCTGACAGCGAGGGCGAAGAGGGCAAATTCTACGTCTGGACCCAGAAAGAAATTCAACAGGCGCTGGAGGAGAAGCCTGCCCGGCTGGTAGGGGACTATTACCAGGTAAAGCAATCGGGCAACTGGGAGCGGGGCCAGAACATTCTCCACCGGGAAAGCACCAAAGAGGCTTTTGCGAAAAGCAACGGATTGACGGCAGATGAATGGGATAAGCTGCTGGCTAACGCCAAAAAGAAGCTGCTGAAAGAACGCAGCAAACGCGTCCGGCCCTCCACCGACGACAAGGTGCTGACCTCCTGGAACGCCCTGATGCTGAAGGGCTACCTCGACGCTTACCTGGCGTTGGGAGACGACGCCTATTTGCAGACTGCGCTACAAAATGCCCGGTTCCTGGAGAAGAACATGGTCCGCAAAGACGGCCGGCTGTGGAGAAACTATAAGGATGGAAAACCAAGCATCGACGCTTTTCTGGATGATTACGCCTTGCTGGCAGATGCCTATATCCAACTTTACCAGGCCACCCTGGAGGTCCAATGGCTGAAAAAGGCGCGGGTGATAACCGATTATGCCGTTGCGCACTTCCGGGATGCCAAAAGCGGCATGTTCTTTTATACCTCCGGCCAGTCCGAAGGCCTGGTTGTGAGAAAGATGGAGCTGACCGATAACGTGATGCCCGCGTCCAATTCCGTAATGGCTAACGTGCTTTACCGGCTCGGCGAGTACTACGACCACCCGACCTACCTTCAGATGAGCCAGGCCATGCTCAACCACGTTGCCGGCGAAGTTCCGGCAGGCGGGCCTTACTACGCCAATTGGGCGAGTCTGCTGGGAATGATGGCTTACGGGCCTTTTGAAATTGCCATCATGGGAAAAGAAGCAGTTGCAAAAAGTCACCAAATGCAGCAGTACTACCTGCCCACCGCGCTATTTATGGGAGGGAAGGAAGAAAACCTGCCCCTGCTGGAAAGCAAAGGCGTGGAGGAGGGAACCCTTATTTATGTGTGTCGGAACAAGACCTGTAAGATGCCGGTGAAAGAAGTGCAAGCGGCCATGCAGCAGCTATTGCCCTGAAATCTGAGTTGGGCTTCCCCTGTAAAGTATCTCGCCCGGCGCCGTGGACACGCCCATGCTCTGGGGAAAACTCCAACGTGAAAAGACTGCTGCCAGCAGGCCGCTTGCCACCCTATCCCCTGACCCATGACGGAAGAAAAACCAACCTACGACTTTGATTTGATTGTGCTGGGCGCCGGTTCGGCCGGGCTGGGGCTGAGCTTGTTCATGGTCCGCATCAAGCAGCGCGTGCTGCTAATCGACAAAACCCCCGAGGACGTGGGCGGCGACTGCCTCAATTACGGCTGCGTGCCCAGCAAAGCCTTGATTCATGCTTCGCGGCAGGTGCATCAGGCGCGGGAGGCCGCGTGCTTTGGCCTGCAGGTGAGCGGCGAAGCGGATATGGCGAAGGTAATGGACTACGTGCGCGAGCGCCAGGACGTCATCCGCCACCACGAAAACCCCGAGTACCTGCGCGGGCTGGGCATCACGGTAGAAATCGGCGAGCCGACCTTCGTGGGCGACCACGACGTGCAGATTAATGACAAAACCTACCGGGGCCGCAAAATCGTGGTGGCCACCGGCTCGCGGCCCCGGCAGCTGAAGGTGCCCGGCGCCGAGCAAGTGCGCCTCTACGACAACCAGCACGTGTGGGACCTGCGCGAGCTGCCCCGCCGCCTGCTGGTGGTGGGCGGCGGCCCCAACGGCATGGAGCTGGCCCAGGCCATGCAACGACTGGGTGCGCAGGTTACGGTGGTGCACCGCGGCGCGGCGTTACTCGAAAAAGAAGACCCCAGCATCAACGCCGTGCTGCTCGAGCGCCTGCGCGGCGAAGGCATCACGTTTCACCTAGAAAGCGAGGTGGCATCTTTTTCCTCGGCCACCCAGGCGCAGATTAAACCCAGGCAGGGCGAGGCTTTCGCCCTAGACTTTGACATCGGCTACGTGGCCATCGGCCGCGAGGTCAGCTTCGAAGGGCTGCAGTTGGAAAAAGCCGGCGTGGAAGTGGACGAGAAAGGCCACATCAAGCTCGATGAGCACCTGCAAACCACCAACCCGGACATCTTCGTGGCCGGCGACGCGGCCAACTCCCTTAAATTCAGCCACGGCGCCGAGCTGCACATGCGCCTGCTGCTATTCAACTTCTTTTCGCCCCTCAAGAAAAAGCTCAGCTACGACCATTTCTCCTGGGTCACCTTCACCGACCCCGAGGTGGCTCACTTCGGCCTTGACGCTGCCGAGCTCGACAAGCGCGGCAGCGCCTATGAGCGGTGGGAGACGGACTTTGCCGACGACGACCGCGCCGTGGTGGACAGCTACCGCTACGGGCGCCTGCTGCTGTTCATCGAGAAAAATGCGTTGCCCATCCCCGGCCAGAAGCGCCGCATTCTGGGCGGGCAGATGGTGGCCCCCGGCGCCGGGGAGCTTATTCAGGAATTAATATTAGCCAATACCAGCGGGCTGGACATCAGCGAGATTTTTGATAAAGTATACCCCTACCCCGTGGCCGCGCGCATCAACCAGAAGCTGATTGTGGAGCACCGCGAAGTAAGTCCGCTGCTGCAAAAGGCGTTGGACGTGGCCTACAAACTGTAGTAAACGGCAGCTCACTCATTGCTTTCCGTAGTTAAAAAAGCCGGCTGGTGCCCTTGCTGACGTAAGCAGCAGGAACACCGGCCGGCTTTTCCGGAATGCGGGCCGCGGGGAACAGCCAGGCGTTGTTATGCCGGCTGGGCTTCCAGCTTCGGCGCGGCGGGGAAGTCCACCGGTACCTGGGTGGCGTTGTGTACGTAGTTGGCGAAGCTGATGTCGGTGACCAGCGAAATCAGGTCGATAAAGGCGCCTTCGCTGTAGCCCAGGTTAAAGAAGGCCTCTACCAGTTGCTCGTCGGCCCGGCCCCGGTTGGTAGTAATGCTTGCGGCCAGCTGGGTGAGCACGCTCAGCTTGGGGTCTGCATGGGTGCCAGCGCGCAGCTGCAGGGTTTCTTCCTCCGAAAAGCCGTTCATCTTGGCGATGGCCGTGTGGGCGGCCTGGCAGTACACGCAGCCATTCACCTGCGACACGGCCAGGAACACGGCCTCGCGCTCTTCGGCGCTGAAAGCACCTTTGGCCTGGCCCTGCTGGAAGGCCAGGTAGTTGGTCAGGGCGTTGGGGGAGTGGGCAATGGTGGCGAAAATGTTGGGTATAAAGCCGAGGCCTTTCTGCAAGTTGTCGAAGACGCCTTGGGCGGCCGGGGCCACCTGCTCGCGGGTGGGAACTGGGAAATCTTTCATGGGTAATGGGGAAATAAAAAAGGTAAAAGGGTAGTCGGCAGCTCCCAGAAGGCGGCTGCGCACTTTCCTGCGGGGACCCGCCTGGTCTCCCGTTGCCGGGAGTCTCGGAGGCCGGCCTTCGGCTGGCGAAGAGAACTTCGAAAGTGCAGGGCAAAGGTCCGGCCCCGGCTTGGCGCCCGACATAGAGAAAGTTCCCGAAGGCTTGTACTTACCGGCTCAGGCGGGGGCGCCCACCTTGCTGGCCCGGAACACGGAGGGCGCCAGGGCCGTGTGCTTCTTGAAAAAGTTGCTGAAGTAGGCCGCGTCCTCAAAGCCCAGCTCGTAGGTAATTTCCTTGGCCGACTTGTCGCTGTACAGCAGCAGGCGCTTGGCTTCCAGCACCAGCCGCTCCTGAATGACAGCCAGCGGCGACTTCTCGTTGTAGAGCGCAAACAGGTTAGCCAGCGTCTTGGGGGACCTGCTGAGCTGGCCGGCGTAAAACTGTACCTGGTGCTGGGTCCTGAAATGGGTGTCCACCAGCAGGTGGTAGCGGCGGATGGTGTCCAGCTTGTCGTCGCTCAGCCCCGTCGGGGCCTGGTACTGGGCTTTGGCCAGCCGCGTGACGATGATGATGAGGCGCTTGAGCAGCATCTGCAGCATCTCCTGCTGCAAGGATTCTCCGTTGTGGAACTCGTCGATGAACACCAGCAGCAGAGCGGCCAGCTTCGGTTGGGCTTCGCCACGCAGGTCGATGAACATGGGCTCGGACGCGCCATAGAACAGAAAGCCCACGCAGCTGACTTCCTTGTCGTGGCTCACGATGCAGTAGAAGTTGCGGTTGTATTGCCAGGCTACCACCTGCCCGGGCCGGGCAAAGTGAAAGGTCTGGTTCATTATCAGCGGCAGCAGGCTTTGCTCAGGAAAGTCGTAGGGAACCTCGTCGATGGTCACGGTCTGGGCGGGGCCGTTGTTCCAGGCCAGCGTCAGAAACGTGTCGTTGCGCCCGCGTTGAAACGGCGTGTGGTCAAAATCGGCTTCGTCGACGGTCAGCTTAAATTCGCCTTGGGTAAGGACGTCGCGGTAATGCAGTTTCATGAACGGTGGGGCGGCAGGCCCGCCCCGTTGGGTGGGCAGGCAGGACAAGTTTACAGGGCGGCGGCAATGCGGTGCACGGACGCTCGCTGCTTATAATCCGGGTTGAAGTACACGAATTTGATGCGGCCGTTGCAGCCAATGACGTAGGTGGCCGGCACCGGCAGCACGTCCTCCTGCGCGCCGTTGGCCTGCCGCAGGTCCACGCCGAAGCCGCGGTACTTTTTCGCGGTGGGCTCGTCCACGGTAAAGGTCGTGTGGTAGGCTGTCATGATGACGAAGCCCCGGTCCTGCACGATGGGGAAGGCCGCCTTGGTCTTCTCCACAGTCTTGCCGATGTTCTCCTGGGTTTCGGGCGTTATCACCACTACCTGGGCCCCTTTGGCCGTGAGCAGCTGCAGGGAGTCCTGCAGCTGGCTGAGCTGCTTGTTGCAGTAGGGGCACCACTGGCCCCGGTAGAAGTAGAGCACCACCGGCCCCTTCTTCAGCAGTTGCTTCAGCTCCACGGGCCGTCCGGCGGCATCCTTTCCCTTGAAGGCTGGGGCCACCGAGCCCGCGGCCAGCGGCGCAGCTGTGCGGGCGGACGTTTGCTGGGCGTGGCTGGCCTGGGGCAGGGCCAGCGCGAGCGTGGCGAAGGAGAGGAGCAGGCAGTTGTTCATGGCCGCAAGGTAGCCATCAGGCCTGCAAGGCTGCTTGTGCCCCCGGGCACGGCTGCCAGAACCCGCCGAAGGAACGTAAGAACCGGCTAGGCGCACGGCGGGATGAAGAAAGTTTGCGCCCGTGTGTAAGGTTGGGGCAGGAGACCCGGACTACCGCCCTGTCTCCGGAACGGCCGCCGGCCGGGGCCAGACATACTCACAACACCAACTCTTTTTCAACGTGCTGATTGCCATGACTACTTCCGTAAAAATTCTCGTAGCCGGCCTGGTGGCCACTGGCGCCATGACCCTGCTGCTGCTGATGGCCCCCATGATGGGAATGCCCCCCATGAACATCGGGGCCATGCTCGGCGGCATGCTGGGCACCTCGGCCACCGTGGGCTGGATGATGCACTTTATGATTGGCGTCGTCTTCACGGCGGCCTACGCCTTCTTCTTCAACAAGCGCCTCCCCATCAGCAGCCCCGTGGTCCGGGGCGCGGTGTATGGCGGGCTGGTGTTTGTACTGGCCCAGGTGATGTTTGCCCTCATGCGCGCCATGGGCCTGATGCCCTCCGCCGGCGAGGGCATGCTGCTGGGAATGATGGGCAGCCTGATGGGCCACCTGTTGTTCGGAGCCGTGCTGGGTGGCTTTTTCAGCACCCAGCGCGCGACCGTGACGCGCCCCTTAGTGTAACGCTCTTTTGCTTACCCAACCGGACCGGTGGCCTTCGTGGCTGCCAACTCCTTCAATAACTACGTGCAGCACCTGGCCGACGTGGCAGTAGACTTCCCGGCCGTCTAGCGCCGGCTAGCTGATTTGCCGCTGAAAAAAGCCGTTGGTCCGCCCGGATACGTCATTTGTATCCGGGATGGTCCGGCGGCTTTGTTGTACAACGGCAGTTCGGTGGCTTACCCAATGAGCTGCCGGGCAATGTCGGGCAGGGTGGAGCCGGTGAGGGTGGGCGCGGGTGCCAGCGGGTAGATTTGCTGACCCGGGCGGGCAATGAAGGCAGCCTGCAGGCCCGCCAGCTGCGCCCCGGCCGTATCCCAGCCGTGGGCGGCTACCAGCATGGCCTGGGCGGGGGCCACCTTCAGCTGCTTGCAGGTGCTGTAGTAAGTGTTGGGGTGGGGCTTGTAGCGCTTGAGCGAATCGATGCTCAGCAGCTGCTCGAAAAAGCCGGTGAGGCCGGCGTAGGCCATCTGCTTCTGTCACCGTGGCATCGGGCGAGTTGGTGAGCGTGACCATGCGGAAGCCCGCCTTTTGCAGGGCTGTGAGGCCGGGAATAATGTCGGGGTGCGGAGGCAGCTCAGTGATGATGGTGAGCAGCTCTTTTTTGCGGGCAACCGGGCGGGCCGGCTGGCCCAGGGCCTGGGCCAGCATGTCGAGGGCCGCGTCGCCAATCTGCCCGAAGTTGTGGTAGTTGCCGGTCACGGTATCGACCAGCGAGTACTGGAGCAGCAGCGCAAACCACTGCTTGAAGGCCGTTTCAGACTTGAATTCCTGGTTGACGGCCTGTTGCAGCTTGCTCAGGTCGAGCAGGGTTTCGTTGACGTCGAAAATCAGCAGCTTGGGGCGGTTGGGGGCAACAGTCATGGCGGGTAAGGCAAGGGGCAGGGCCGCGGCCGCAGTGGCCAGGGCGAGGGAGGATAACACAAAGCGACGGGTCACCATCTGCCTGCTTACGCAGGTGCGCAACGCCAGGCTGGCCGGAGCCGCGGTTTTTGAAAAAAACCAACTTCCCCTTAGCGGCCGCCCTATGCGGTTTCGCCGCCTCAGCGGCTGCGCCCAGCGCGGCCCTTGCCCGGGCTCAGGCATGCTTGCCGGGCACCCAGCCCTGGCCGGCCAGGTGCTGCCGGCCGGCAGCCACGGCCCCGTCTTCCAGAGTGGTGCCCATCGAGTCGTTCCAGCGGTTAAGAAACCCGAACAAACTCACCACCCCCAGGATTTCCACGATTTCGCCCTCGTTCCAGTGCGCCCGCAGGTCGTCGCTGAGGGCGTCGTTTACGGCGTTGGGTACCGCCGAGGCGGCCACGGCAAAGGCCAGCGCGGCCCGCTCGGCCGGGCTGAAGGCGGGGTGGGTGGCAAATTCCCAGATGTGGTCGAGCTGCTCCTGTTCGGCGCCGTAGCGCTCGGCCGCCAGAATGGTGTGGGCCTGGCAGTACTGGCAGCCCGCCGCGTGGCTGCTGAGGTAGCCGATGAGGCGTTTCAAGGCGCTGGTGACGCGGCCGTGGTTGGCCATCACTGCTTTGTTCAGCTCGATGAAGGCGGTGGCCACGGCCGGCCGGTGCTGCATGGTGAGCACGCTATTGGGGCAGAAACCCAGGGTTTCGTTGAAGAAAGTGGCCAGCTGCGCAACTTCGGGGTTGGCATCGGCAGCCAGGGGCGCGACAAGGGGCATGGACATGGGCGGGTGGGAAAGCCTTAGGGGGTAAATGAATCAGCGAACAAAGCTGCACCAAATACCGGGATTGGCACGAACCTGCTGCCCCGGCCGTGGCAACCCCGTGGCCTGTTCGCTTGAATTGTCGGCTGCCCGACAAAAGTCCGTTTTGTCCCGACCCCCGTCCCGGCCTTCCCCGTAACAGTAAGTGCCCGGCTTGTTGGACGCCGGCCCGGGCCATGTTACACACTTGCTTCTCACCTCATTCCTACGCCCTTATGCCCCCCTCAGCTGACCAGAATCCCACCCCGCGCCGCCTGCGCGTGCTGCTCATTGCCGGCTCCAACCGCCGCGAGTACAACTGCCCCGGCGTAGACAGCAAGGCCCGCACCCTGCTCAACCGCCTGGCCGACCGCTTGCCCGCCACCTGGGACATCGACACTGAAGACCTGGGCAACGTGTACGGCCGCCATAAAATCCAGAGCTGCAACGCCTGCGTGAGCACCAGCATGGCCCTGTGCGTGTGGCCCTGCAACTGCTACGAGAAAAACAGCCTGCGCGAGCCCGACCTGATGTGGAACCTGGACCTCTACAACCGCCTCGACCAGGCCGATGCCTGGTGCATCATCGGGCCGGTGAACTGGTACGGGCCCACGTCCACGCTCAAGCTCATGTTTGACCGGCTGGTGTGCATGAACGGCGGCAACCCCGACGAAAGCCTCATCGACCACAAGAATCCCGAAATGGCCATGGCCCTGGAGCATATGCCGGAGTGGGAAAAGCTCAGCCTTAACCACCTGGAGGGACGCACGGCCGCTACCGCGCCTACGGTCACGAAGCCCCCGGCCACGCCTGGGCCGATGTGAAGCTGGGCTGGCGCACGGCGCAGCTGGCCCTGGGCGTGCCGCCCGCCGGCTCTTCGCCCGAAGCCCAGCAGGAGCAGGGCCTGAACTTGGACACGCCCCTGCGCCCCGATTTGCCAAAAGTCTAACCCCACGCACCTGCTTCCCCACTTACCTATGAGTACTACCACCGTAGACCAGATAATTGCCCGCCACGAAGCCTCCGGCCGCTATTTCGACGTGGACGGCGTGCGCACCTTTGCCCTCGACTACGGGCAGGGCGAACCCGTGCTCTGCCTCCACGGCGTGCCCACTTCCTCCTACCTGTTTCGTAAAATGCTACGCAGCCTCGAAGACCTGGGCCTGCGCGGCATCGCCGTGGATATGCCGGGGCTGGGCCTGTCGGACCGCCCCGAGGACTTCGACTACACCTTCCGGGGCTTTGCCCGCTTCCTGCACCGCGCCACCGAGGCCCTGGGCCTGCAGGACGGCTACCACCTGGTCGTGCACGACATCGGCGGGGCCATCGGGCTGGCCCTGGCCGCCGAGCACCCCGACCGCATCCAGTCGCTGACCATCCTCAACATGTTCATCGACGTGGTCAATTTCAAAAAGCCCCTGCCCATGCGGCCATTTGAGATGCCCCTGCTGGGGGAGGCCGAGCTGATGACGCTGCAACACCCTACCTGGTACCTGCTGTTCAAGGCCATGGGCGTGAGCCACATCGAGGACCTGCCCAAAGAGGAAGTGTATGCCTACGTCGACCTGCTCAAGCGCACCGACGGGGGCAAGGCCTTCCTGAAAATCATGCGCCACTTCGACCACTCCCAGGAGCTGCAGGACCTGCTCCGGCAAGCCGTCGACCAGCCGCCCTACCCCGTGCAGGCCATCTGGGGCGCGGAAGACCCAGCCCTGGACTTCGAGCATTTCGGCAAAATGGTGCAGCAGGCGGCGCACCTCCCGCAGGTGCACCAGCTGCCGTCCAAACACTTCTTTCCGGAAGAGATGGGGCCGGAAATTGCCCGCCTGGTGGCTGGGCTGGTGGCCCGCACGCAGCCGGCCACGTAAGCCGCCTAGCTCGCCGCCGGGTCGGGATGGCCGGCCTGGCGAATGAGCTGGCCCAGCTGCTGCGCCAGTTCGGGCGGGAGGGTGTCGTCGGGGGCGCCGGCCGCGTCGGGCCGGGCCAGGCGGTGGGCCAGGGCCGCCACTACCTGCGTTTGCTTGGCGTAGCGGCGGCACAGCACGCACATGCGCAGGTGGGCCCACACGCTGGCGCGCTCGGTGGGGGAGAGGGGCAGCTCGGCCCGCTTCTCGATAAGCAGGGTGGCTTCGTTACAGTTGAATAAGGCCGACATAGACGTGGGGGGAAGGAAAGTATTACGAGCCCGAAAACCAGTGCTTTTCCAGGCACTTGCGCAGCTGCAGCTTGGCCCGGTGAAGGATGACCCAGTAGTTGGCCGGCGTGATGGCGAGTTGCTGACAGATTTCTTCGCCCGAAACTTCTTCCACGAAGCGCAGACTGAACACGGCCTGGTGCTGGGCGGGCAGCTGGTCCTGGCAGCGCAACAACTGCTCGGCCAGCTCGCGCTGTTCCAGCTGGGCATCGGCGGCGGCCCACTCCCGGGGCTCTTCGCCCTGGCGCCAGTGCGTGCGGGCCCCGGTTTCAAAATAAGGGCCGTTACCGGCCTCGTCGGCCGCGCCGGGCAGCGGCACCAGCGGCGAGCGGGCCTGCTGGCGGTAGTAATCCACGAGCCGGCGCCGCATAATAACGAACAGCCAGGTACGCTCCGACGACTCCTGCCGAAACGAGGCCAGCGTGCCCAGCGCACTCACAATGGTTTCCTGCACCAGCTCCTCGGCGGCGGCCACCGTGGCCACCCGGCGACGGGCAAAGCGGAACAGGTCGCTCCCGTAGCGGCTCAGCCACAGGTGGGGCTCAGGCGGGGTCGCAGCAACGGAAGCGGTGGCAAGAAGCATAAGGCATACAATCTCTAAGCGAAGGCGGTGTCGCCCCTATGGACAAGGCCTAAGGTAGCAAAAGCCGGGCAGCTCCCTGCCGGGTGAGCACGCATCGGTAAGTCCGACCACGTTTTTTCAGCCGGCCTCCGGATGCGGCAGTCGTTGGCACGGGGGGCGACCTTACAGGACCGGGCAACTTTTTTCCGGAATTAAAAAACGAGCTGCTTTTTCGGTGGTGCCATGTAAGGTGGACCGTTGGTAGCACGACCATCGGCAGTGTCGGGCACCGGCACGGCGTTACTTCTGCTGGTACTCGCCGGCACTCCGGCCGCTGCCGCTCCCTCCGACGCTACCATCAATTTTCTCCCATGACTAGCCGCTTAAAGAAGCCGCACGCTGGCATTTTCAAGAAAAATTCCCTATTCATTTTGTCCTTTTCCCCACCCCTTATTCTCCTGCATTATGTCGCACCACTCCTTTGATGTCCTTGTAATTGGTACCGGTGGCGGGGGCAGTGTGGCCGCCCGCAAGTGCGCGGCCGCCGGCAAGCGCGTGGCCATCGTGGATACGCTGCCCTTCGGCGGCACCTGCGCCCTGCGGGGCTGCGTCCCCAAGAAGGTACTGATCGGCGCGGCCGAAGCGGTGGCCCGCTCGCGGCAGCTGCTGGGGCACGGGCTGGCGCAGGAAGCCGTCATCAGCTGGCCCGAGCTGATGACCTTCAAGCGCACGTTCACCGAGCCGGTGCCGGCGAAGAAGGAGGCCAGCTTTGAGCAGGCCGGTATTCGCACGTTTCACGGTGTGGCCCGCTTCACCGGCCCTCACACGGTGCAGGTAGGCGAGGAGCTACTCGATGCCGCCCAGTTTGTGATTACCACCGGGGCGCGGCCCCGGCCGCTGGGCATTCCCGGCGAGGAGCTGCTGCTCGACAGCAGCGACTTCATGGAGCTGCCGGAGCTGCCCACCGATATCACCTTTGTCGGGGGCGGCTACATCGCCTTCGAGTTTGCCCACCTCGTGACCCGCTGCGGCGTGCAGGCCCGCATTGTGCACCGGGGCGCGCGGCCCCTCGAAAACTTCGACGCCGACCTGGTTGACCACCTGCTCGCGGCCACCCGCGCGGCGGGCATCGAGGTGGTGCTGCACACCGAAGTAGCGGGGGCCGAGCGCCTGCCCGACGGCCGCCTTCGGCTGCGCACCACCGCACAGGAGCAGGCCGGTGAGTTCACCGCCAGCATGGCCATTCACGCGGCCGGCCGCGAGCCGGCCCTGGCCGAGTTGAACCTGGAAGCCGCCGGCGTGGCCTACACCCGCCACGGCGTGACGGTGAACGACTACCTGCAGAGCACCACCTACCCCGGCGTGTACGCTGCCGACGATGCCGCCGCCTCGGGCCAGCCCCTGACCCCGGTCGCCGGTAAGGCCTCGCACATCGCGGCGGCCAACTTGCTGGAAGGCAACCACAAAACCGTTGACTACGGCGTAATTCCGTCGGCTGTGTTTGCCCACCCGGTGTTGGCCAGCGTGGGCCTCACCGAAGCGGAGGCAACCCGGCAGGGACTAAAGTTTCGGGTAAAGACCGACGTTACCACCGGCTGGTTTACCTCCAAACGGTTAAGTGCGCCCGTTTCGGCCTTTAAGGTGCTGGTGGCGGAAGATGCGGACCTGATTCTCGGAGCCCACCTGCTCAGCCCCAATGCCGAGGGAGTCATTAACCTCTTCATGCTGGCCATGCACGCCAAGCTGCCGGCCAGCGAGGTGCGGCAACTCATTTTTGCCTATCCAACGGCATCCTCCGACATTATTTATATGCTATGAGCAGTTCCTCTCTCCGCAGGAGAGGGAAGCCTGACGCCAATGTACACTGACTTGGAAACGACTGGGTGCGGGAGTAAAAGGGCGCTCTGCGCGTGGTTACTCCCGCGTCAGTTTAAACGACTCGCGCAAATTGTCGTTGCTGATGATGGCTTCGATGATGTCTTTGCTGGTTTGCGGCAGTTTGAAGGGGTGGTCTTGGTAAAGCCGGGCATAGAGGTCGTCCACGTCCAGCAGGACGGCTTCCAGGTTCTGCTGCGCGAGTTCGTGGGTGGTGTGCGTGTAGTGGCTGTGCCATTTCAGCTCAACCGGGTTCACCCAGCCGTTCTGGATAAATCCTTTGGTCTTTTTGGGGCACCGGCAGGGATTGTTCTGGTTGACCAGGCCGCAGCGGTTGTGCATCCACTGGTACAGGTCTTTGCGGGCCCGGGAGAGCTTCTGGCGGAAATTGGCGGGCGATACCGCAAAAATCTCGCTGGCGAGCTGGTGGTCAATTTCAAACACCTCGCCCACGATGTACACCAGCCGCTGTTCGCGTTCCAGGCACATGAGCATGCCGGCCATGCACGCCACCTTGCTTTCCTCGATGGCCAGCTGCAGGTCCTGTTCTTCGTCGGGGGTGAGGGCCGCGTCGGGCGTGTTTTCGATGTATTCGAAAAACACCTCGAAGCTGGGCACCGCCTGCTCGTACGGCTGTTTTTTCAGGTTGAGAAAGTGGTTGAAGGTTATCCGGTACAGCCACGTCCGGAACCGGCCTTTGGCGGGATTGTATTGGGAGAGGCTCGTCACCAGCTTCACCAATATCTCCTGGGTGAGGTCCTCGGCATCGGCCATGTGGTTCAGCATTTTCAGCGCTACGTTGTAGATATAGGGCTGGTGCCGTTGGACCAAGTCGCTCAGGCTCTGGCGGTCGCCGGCCAGGGCCTTGGCAATTAAGTCGTGGTCCTGCGCGTCGTCGTACGCCGCGCCGCTAAATGGATTGACCGGGCTGTTCATGGGGCGGCAAGGAAAAGGGTAATGGCGTAGCGCGAGCCCAGAAAGGTATACTGGCCGGTGGCCTCGCCGTTTTCCTGGAACACCAGGTACAAGGGGCCCTGGTACACGTTCCCGTTGTCGGCCTGGGTTCGCCACGTTCCTTCGAAGCGGTTGGCCGGCGGCTGCCACGCGAGCGACATCCGGCCCTGCCGCTGCTCGCCCTCGGAAAAGTACGCATAGTCCACCACCAGCGTGTCGTGCGCCCAGTGCGCCGCCGGAATCCGGGCGATGCCCACCGCTTCAATGTTCATCTTGAAGCTCGAATAGTTTGCCGCAAAGCGGTGGGCATTATCGGTGGGGTTCATGGGGCGGGAGCTGGTTGGAAAACACCCCGCTAATAGCAGGGCGATGGAGCTAAGCATTTGTTTCATTGTGAAATACGTTCCAGTCCCTGGGCCCCGGCCGCGTACAGGTCTTCGAGGGCTTGCTTGACCATCGGAAACTGGGACTCGTCCGGCAGGGTAAACTCCCCGTCCCAGAGCAGCAGCGTGTGCTCGCCGTGGGGCCGGACCTGCATCGTGCCCACGAAGTTTTCCACCGGCAGCAGCGGTTGCTGGTCGATGGCGTACTGAAACAGGTGGTGGTCATGGTCCACGCGCAAAATGGTTTCGTGCATCTCGCCCTGCGCGGTGGAACAAATCCGCTGGTTGTCCTCCACCCGGCAGGCGGTTATCACGGGCAGCCAATCGTGTACTCCGGTCGCCTGGCTGATGGCGGCCCATACCTTGTGGGGAGGAGCCTGGAGGGTGTGGGTGGTCTGAATAAGCTTTTTCATGGCCTTAGGCGGGTTGTGATTCGTACGGAACCCCTTGGGCTTGCAGGCGGCTTTTTTCCCGGTGGTCAATGGTGCACTGGCCGGCGAAATAGCAGACAATGCACCGGGCCGAAAACACCGTCCCGAACTGGGCCAGGGCGAACACGCCCAGCACCAGCGCGGCCGGGGTGTTGCGTGGCAGAAAGTACACGGCGCCGGCGGTGGCCGCGACGCCCAGCAGGGTTCGGATGGTGCGGTCTTGCCAGCCGATGTTGCGGCGATAGGCATAGGTGATTCCCGTGAGGAAGCGGTTCATGTTGGTTCAGTTCATCCTTCCGCCCTGTGCGGAATTATCCCTGATACAACCGCGCCGGCCAGGTGTGACAAAACAGCTGGGGCCAACCAGCTGAAACCGCTGGCCCGTGGCCTCCGCAGTGTCGCCAGGGCCCGAGCGCGCCGCAACAACGGGAGCGGAATGCTGGTTCACACTCTGCATGGCGGGTGAATCCACCGCGTTGGGAGAAGAATTTCTTGTAGGCCCCCGCAACAACTGGACAACCCAGTCAGCGTCCGCACGTTTGAGCGGGCACTGACTGGGTTGTGCCTACTCGGTTCGGCCCTTCAGCTCGCAGGGATTACCCAACTTGACCGCCACTTGATGGCTTCCCCGCGGCTAGCACCACAGTTTGAGGGCGGTAAGCACCCGCGTAGTCCGCGCTCGTCAAAGGCGACTTTTGGACTAAACTTTTAACCAAGCCCAACTATCTCCCGGCTTAACCAGCGGCGCTACGAGAACTCACGCCTTGGACAGGGCTGCCCCGCTTAGCCAGGCTAGGTTGCGCCGCCCGTCATTCACGAAGCCTACTGACTCATAGAGCTGCTGAGCGCGGGTATTATCGGGCTCGGTTTGCAAATACAGCGCCACCAAGCCTGCGGCCCGGGCCTGGTGCTGCAACAGCTGCAGCGCGGCGCGGCCCACGCCCCGGCCGCGGACCGTGTCTTTCACATAAAGCTCATCCACGAGGGCATAACGGCCGCCTCGCTCGAACGTAAAGCCATAGGTGAGGGCCACGTAGCCCACGGCCTGGCCGGCATCATCCAGCAGGTACAGTGCCCCCCACTCCGGGTGCGCCACGAACTCCGCCACCAAGGTCTGCTGCGCGGCGGTGTCGTGGTCGTAGCCGAAGTGCTGGTAGAAGGCGGCCATCAGGGGCAGCAGCGTGGCCAGGCTGGCCGGGGTCACGGGGCGGAGCGTGAGGGGCATTGGCGAAGGATAGTAGTAGGGTAAGAAACGGGTCAGTCCAGGCGGGCCTCAGCCTACCAGTACGGATGCCCCCCCCACCAGGACCGGCGTGGCCGCCGGCCCCGTCCGCCACGCGTACCAGACCACCGTGGCGTGGCCCACGACCAGCAGCAGGTGAAACGGCAGCAGGCTATAGTCGCCATAGTAGAGCCCTGCGCCCAGCCCGGCCAGGAAATAAAGCGTGAGCAGGCCCTCGGCCCAAGGCAACGCGCCCCGGCTGTGGGTAGCCCGCGTAGACTGCCCGGCGGCGCTGCCCTGCTTGGGCGTGCGCACAAACGGTGTGGCCCGCCCCCAGAAGCCCTCCGCCACGGCGCGGGCGTTGTGCAGGGCCAGGCCCATCGACACGGCCAGAAACAGCAGGAACTGCGGGACAAACCAACGCCCCGTGGCCCGGCCGCCGGCCAGCCGCCAGGTGGTGTAGTAATAGTAGGTGAGGGGCACGAATGTGAGCAGAAAGCCCGCCGCCAGCTGAAAGACCGGCCGAAACTCGGGCCGGTGCGCCCGCACCCATACCAGCGGCACGCTCAGCAGGGCCATCACCAGAATCACGGCAAACACGGAACTGTTCAGCAAGTGGAAGGTGGCGTGCAGACGGGTGGCCAGGGGCAGGCTGGCCGAGCGCCACACCCGGCCCAAGTGCTTGCGGGCGGTTTCGGCGGCGCCCTTGTTCCAGCGGTACTGCTGCGACTTGAGGGCCGCCAGGTGGGCGGGTAGCTCGGCGGGCGCGACAATGTCGGGGCGGTACACGAAGCGCCAGCCGCGCAGCTGGGCGCGGTAGCTCAGGTCCAGGTCTTCTGTGAGGGTATCGGCTTGCCAGTTGCCGGCGTCCTCGATGCAGGTGCGGCGCCACACGCCGCCGGTGCCGTTGAAGTTGAGGAAATGCCCGCCGGCCGCGCGCCCCACCTGCTCCACCAGAAAGTGGGCGTTCAGCCCGAAGGCCTGCAGGCGGGTGAGCAGCGACTCGCCCTCGTTGAGATGGCCCCAGCGGGTTTGCACCACGCCCACCTCGGGCTCGGCAAAGTAGGGCAGGGTGCGGCGCAGAAAGTCGGGCGCGGGCACGAAGTCGGCGTCGAAGATGGTCACGAACTCGCCGTCGGTTTCCGTCAGGCCATGAGCCAGGGCCCCGGCCTTGTAGCCCACGCGGCTGGGGCGCCGCACGTGGTCGATGCGCACGCCCCGGTCCTGGTGGAAGGCTACCCGACGGGCCGCCAGCGCCACGCTCTCGTCGGTCGAGTCGTCGAGCACCTGAATGTGCAGCAGGTGGGCGGGGTAGTCCAGGGCGGCGGCCGCGTCGATGATGCGCTCCACCACGGCCCGCTCGTTGTATACGGGCAGCTGCACCGTGACGTGGGGCCACTGGGCAGGCGGCGCGGGCACCGGCGGGGCCAGGGCCGCGCGGCGGGCCAGCCGGGTCAGTTGCCACTGTGCCAGGCTAAAGCCCAGCATAAATACGAGGCACATGCCATACAGGGCTACGGCCCCCACTTCCAGAATCAGCATATTGAACAAAAATAAGGGTAACCGGCCGATGACCTAGCTCAGGAGGCGGAGCGAGTCGGCGCGGGGGGCCATTTTCGGCCGAAACCAAGGTGATGCGCGCCGGCGGGTTGAGGCGGCGGGCCGTGAGGACAGCCGTAACGCCGGTGATGCCATTGCAAATAGGGAGGAGGTGCATACGGGGCAGCAGGAGGGTGGAGCCGGGCCGGACGGCTGACGGACAGGTCCAACAGTCGCGGGCGCGAGGGCACCCTTACACGCCCGCCAAGGTTTTTTGTGCTTTGGGCAGCTACGCCCCCAACCGATACGTTTTTTTTTCTCGTATGGTGTAAGGTTGGGGCCGGTGTCCCGACCTTCGGTTTCATATTACCCCGGCTGGCCAGGAGTCAGGTAGTCCACCGCTTCCTTCCGGATCCATTTCCTTTTTTTCGTGTCCTCTACTGCCCGCGTTGCCATTTTGCTTTTCACCCGCTCGGCGGGGGAGGAGGGCGCGCGCAAGCAGTTCCTGAGCCACGGCAGCCGGGCCGACAACGCGGCCGTGGCGGCCCGGCTCATCGACCATGCCACCGCCACCGCCCACCGGGCCGGGGTCGATTTCGTGTGCGTGGATTCGGCCCGGCAGGCCGGGGCCACGTTTGGCGAGCGGCTGGCCGGGGCCGTGCGGGCCACCTTCGCCCGGGGCTACGAGTACCTGCTCATCATCGGCAACGACTGCCCGCAGCTCACCGCCGCTACCCTGCGGCGGGCCGTGGCGGCCGTGCAGGCCACCGGCGCGGTGCTGGGGCCCGCCACCGATGGCGGCGTGTACCTGCTGGGCCTTTCGCGGCCCCTGTTTGAAAGCACGCCCTGGCTGGCGCTGCCCTGGCAAACCCGACACCTAGGGGCGGCCCTGCGCCGGGAGCTGCGGCGGCTGGGAGCGGCGGTGCACCAGCTGCCCGCTCTGGCCGATATCGACGATGAGGCCGGACTGGCGCGGGCGCTGCGGCAGGCCCTGGCCCGGCCGTTGCGGCGAGGCCTGCATCGACTGCGCACCGCCGGGCGGTGCGTGGCGCGCCCGGTCTGGCAACGGGCCGGCCAGCGGGGCCGCCTGGCTGGCCGCCCCCACCGGGGGCCGCCAACCAGCTGAAACTTCCGGGAATTGCCGGTCCAGGGTCGGACGGGGCCTGCCCGTGGGCAGCCGCGTCGGCGCCGGCCGGCCCACTTGTTTCGTTTCAGCTTGTTTTCAGAGATTTTATGAAGAGATTTTTTTCGCTTTTAGCCCTCGTGGTGAGCTTGCTGCTGCCCGCCCTGCCGGCCTGGGCCCAGGTCGATTTGGTGGTGTCGGTACTCGACAACGCTACCCGCAAGCCCGTGGTGGGCCTGCCCGTGCAGCTGGATAATGCCGCCATTGGCCTGAGTACCCAGCAGCCCACCGACGCCCAGGGCAAGGTGCGCTTTCGGGGCCTGAGCACGGCCGGCTCCTACGCCGTGAGCACGACGGTGACCCAACGGTTTCAGGCCGTGCGCGAGGCGGGCCTCACGCTGCGCGCCAATTCCAGCCCAAGCGTGACGCTGGTGCTGCCGCTGGTGAGCAACCAGACCCTGGAAGGCGTGACCGTACGCGCCCCCAACAACGCCACCACCATCAATACCCAGAGCGCCGAGGTGGCCTCGCAGCTATCGGCCCGCGAGCTGCGCGAGATTCCGATTGAGGCCCGCGACATCACTCGCGCCCTCTACCGCCTGCCCAACGTGACGCTGGCCACCGGCTTCTTCTCCGAAGCGCCCAACGTGAGCATCAACGGGGCCAATGGCTTGTATACCAACTACCTGATTGACGGCCTCGACAACAACGAGAACTTCCTCGGCGGGCAGCGCTTCGCTATTCCGGTGGGCTTTGCCCAGAACGTGAACGTGCTCACCAATAACTTCTCGACGGAGTTCGGCAACTCGGCCAACGGCATCGTGAACGTGACCACCAAGTCCGGCTCCAACGACCTGAAAGCGGAGGTATTCTACCTCACCCGGCCTGGCCCCGGCATCGACGGCAAGACGGATTTCGCCCAGCGCGACTTGTCCGGCAATCAGGTGAAAAGCGGCTTCCAGCGCCAGCAGTTCGGCTTCGGCGTGGGCGGCGCGCTGGTAAAGGACAAGACGTTTTTCTACCTGAACGCCGAGCAAACCTTCGACTTCAAGGACAACGTGTTGACCTCGCCGGAGCTGGGGGTAAACGCCACCGTGCGCGGCCAGAACCGCTTCACTTACCTCTCGGGCAAGCTCGACCAGCGCTGGACGGAGCGGCTGCGCTCGTCGCTGCGCGCCAACGTGGGCATCGTGAACATTGAGCGCCAGGGCGGCGGGCTCGATGGCGGCGTGGCCTTTCCCTCGACGGGCAACCAGCAGGACCGCAACTCCCTAAACATTGCCACCCAGAACGTGTATGTGGGTCGCAACTTCACCGCCGAAACCGATGTTCAGTATGCGCGCTTCCGCTGGAACTACGCCCGCGCTGCCAACCCCGACAGCCCCGACGTGACCGTGAACGCCCCCGCCGGCCAGCCCGTGGCCGTGCTGGGCCACCCCGGCTACCTCTTCGACTCGCACCAGAGCACCTGGCAAGCCCAGCAAAAGTTTACGCTGCTCAAGGGCCGCCACACCTTCAAGGGTGGCTTTGGCATCATCAGCACCGCCCACCTGCTCTTCGGGGGCGGCAACCCCAACGGCAGCTACAGCGTGCAGTTGACGCAGGGCCAGCTCGATGCCCTGCGTGCCCGTAACCTGGGCGCGGGCCTGAGCATCACCGACATTCCGGCCGGGGTTCGGGTGAACAATTACAGCGTGGAGCTGCGGCCGGCTTCCTTTGGCACCACCCAGGACCTGTATAACGTGTACGTGGAGGACCTAGTGGCCGTGACCGACCGCCTGAACGTGACGCTGGGCCTGCGCTACGACTACGACAACCTCTCCAAGGGCGGGGCCGACCACGGCGACCGCAACAACATTGCCCCGCGTGCCAACTTCAACCTGCAGCTGAGCGAGCGCAGCGCCCTGCGCGGCGGCTATGGCCTGTTCTACGACAAGATTTTGTACACCGTGTACAGCGATGCGCTCCAGCAGAACACGACCTCGGCCGACTACAAAACCCAGTTGCGCGAGCTGGTACGGGTGGGCGCGCTGCCCGCCGGAACCAACGTGGACCGTATCACCTTCGATGGCAACCTGAGCGGCAACGTGGCCGGCGTGGCCTACCTCAACGGTCCCTCGGCCGCCAGTCTGCAGGGCCAGCGCGCCGGCGTGCCCAGCTTCGAGCGCCGCATCCTGAACCCCGATGGCTACCGCAACCCCTACTCGCACCAAAGCACGCTGGGCTACCAGTACCAGGTGAGCAGCAAAACGCTGTTTTACGTGGACGCGATGTACAACCGCAGCTACGACCTGTTCCGCCTGCGCAACGTGAATGCCGTGTCGGAATACGCGCAGAACGACCCCGACAACGTGGTGGTGCGCACCCCGGAGCAGGCCGATGCCACCCGGCCGGTACCCATCCGGGCCGATGGCAGCGCCGTTATCAACGGTCAGCCCGTGACGGGCGTGGCCCGCAACGTGGTGATGACCGAATCGGCGGGCCGCTCGCGGTACATGGCTGCCAGCTTTAACCTGCAGAAGGATGCCGCCGAAGACAAGCTGGGCTACCGCGTGTCCTACACGCTCTCGAATCTGAAAAACGACACGGAGGACGTGAACTTCCGGGCGGCCGACGCCAACAACTACGGGCCCGAGTTTGCCAACTCCATCAACGACCGCACGCACGTTATCAACGCCATTGGCAGCTACTACCCGATTCGCAGCCTGCGCTTTACGCTGGCCGCGCTGCTGCAAAGCGGCCAGCCGGTCAACCGCGTGACCGGGGCCTACCTGGTGCCGGGCACCACCAACGTCTTCACCAATGACCTAAACGGCGACGGCAGCTCCTTCAGCACCGCTTACCTGGGCAACGCCGACCGCTTCCCCGGCGAGAGCCGCAACTCCGACCGCCTGCCCTGGGCCCGCACCTTCGACGTGGGGGCGCAGTACACGCTGCCTTTCGGGCAGAAAACCAGCCGCCTGGAACTGACGGCCGACGTGTTCAACGTGCTGAACACCCAGAACCTGAGCGGCTACGCCAACAATGCCACCCAGAGCAACCAGATTCAGACGGGACCGCCCAGCGCCGGCATCGTGCGCCGCAACGCCAGTGCCCCGCGCCAGTTCCAGTTTGGCCTGCGCTACGCACTGTAGGGGGCTTTTTCAGATATTTCAATTTAGATGAAGAAGCTAGTTCTTTCGTTTTTAGGCCTATTAGGTCTGCTCAGCGGCTGCGGTACCGACCAGCCGCGCACCCCGCAGCAGGTCCTGGGGCAATCGTGGGCCCAGGTGGAGCAGGCCGGGCAGGGCCAGCCGGTGACGATGGTGATGTGGCAGGGCGACCCGCTCATCAACCAGTACATGAACACCTACGTGAAGCCCGAGGTGCAGCGCCGCTACGGCATCGACTTGCAGCTGGTGGCCGGGCAGGGCGCGGGGCTGGTGCAGACGCTGGCCGCCGAGCAGCAGGCCGGCCAGCCCAGCGAGGCCGATATGGTCTGGATAAACGGCGAAACCTTCTACCAGCTGCGGCAGGTAGATGCTTTGCTGGGACCCTTTGTAGAAAAGCTGCCCAATGCCCGGCTGCTGGACTTGCAGAATCCGTTCATCAACACCGATTTTCAGCAGCCCATTGCCGGCATGGAGTGCCCCTGGGGCAACGTGCAGTTCAATTTTATCTACGACTCGGCGCGGGTGGCTCGCCCGCCCCGCTCGTTTGCCGAGCTGCCGGCTTACCTGCAAGCTCATCCTGGCCAGTTCACCATCCCGAACGAGTTTACGGGCATGACCCTGCTCAAATCGTGGATGATGGCACTGTCGGGCAACCCGGCGCTGTTCCGGGGCAAGTTTGATGAGGCCGTGTATAAGCAGTGGTCGGACGAGCTGTGGCGGGTAATTAACGCCAGCAAGCCCTACTTCTGGAAGCAGGGGCAGACGTTCCCCGAGCAACTGGCCCCACTGCACCAGCTTTTTGCCAATGGCGAGGTGGCCTTCACCTTTTCCAACAACGACGCGGAGGTAGACAATAAGGTCAATCAGAAGGTGTTTCCGGCCACGGCCCGCGCCTACGTGCCCCTGCCGGGCACCATCCAGAACTCCCACTACTTGGGCGTGGTGCGCGGGGCCCGGCACCCGGAAGCAGCCTTGCTGGTCATCAACTTCCTGATTTCGCCCGAGGCCCAGCTTAAAAAGATGGACCCCAATGTGTGGGGCGACCACACGGTGCTCAACCTGGTGGCCCTGCCTGCCGCCCAGCGGCAGCAGTTCGAGCGGCTCCCGTCGCGGCGCTACGCCCCCCGGCGCGCCGCCCTTCAGGGCCTAGCCCTGCCCGAGCCCGACCCGGAATATATGACCCGCCTGTTTAAGGATTTTCGCACCTATGTTATCGAAGGTCATGCGGTTCCGGCTTCCTAAGCTGCTGCTGGGCGGCTACGGCCTGCTGGTGGTGGGCCTGCCGCTGGCAGGACTGGCCTACGCCCTGCTGGGCAGCGTGGGGCTGGCCGGCCCCCTGGCGGCGGGCTTCACGGGACGCTACTGGCTGGCGCTGGGCCACGATCCGGGCCTGCTTTACGCCGCCCTGTACAGCGCCGGGGTGGCGCTGGTGGCGGTGGGCCTATCCACCGGCCTGGCGCTGGCCCTGGTGCTGGGTGCGCAGGCCGCGCTGCGGCGGGGGCCGCTGCTGGGCCTGCTTTACGTGCCGCTGCTGATGCCCGCGCTGGTGCTGGCTTTCTACCTGTTTCAGCTGTTGAGCCGGAGCGGCTGGCTGTCGCGGCTCAGTTACCAGGCGGGGCTTACCAGCCGCCTGGAGGCCTTCCCGGAGCTGGTGCAGGACGCGGCCGGCGTGGGCATCGTGCTCGCGCACGTGCTGCTCACGTTTCCCTTCCTGGCCTTGCTGTTTCAGGCTATCTATCAGGAAAGCCGCCTCGACGACTACTACCAGCTCACCCGCACGCTGGGGGCCAGCGCGGGGCAGTTTCGGCGGCGGGTAGCCTTGCCGCTGCTGCTGCGCCGTGCCGCCCCCACGCTGCTGCTGAGCACGGTGGCCACCCTCGGGGCCTACGACATTCCGCTGCTGCTGGGCCGCCCTTACCCGCAGATGCTCTCGGTGTACCTCACTACCCGCCTGCAGCGCTTCGATTTGCGCGAGCTGCCGGCCGCCTACCTGGCCGGCTTCGTGGTGGCGGGCGGGCTGCTGGTTTTGCTGGTGCCAGCTCTTCGCTATACCCGTCGCCATGCGCTCTAAACTCCTCGTGGGCACGCTGGCCGTGCTGTTTGGCCTGCCCTTTCTGCTGCTGGCGCTGCTGGCGGTGGGGGAGGGCTGGCGCTTTCCGGCCGCGCTGCCCCCGGCCTTCTCGCTGGCGGCTGTGCGCAGCCTTCTGGGGTCGGGCAACGACCTGCTCGCCGGCCTGGGCCGCAGCCTGCTGCTGGCCGGCACGGTGGCCGTGGTGGCCACGGCCGGGGGCTTCGGGCTGGCGCGGGCCATTGCGCGCTCGGCCTGGGCGCGGCACTGGGAAGTGGCCAGCTACCTGCCTTACGCCCTGCCGCCGGTGCTGCTGGCCGTGCTCATCCAGCCGTTTATCATCCGGCTGCATTTGTCGGGTTCGGTGGGCGGGGTGCTGCTGGGGCTGCTGCTGGTAGCCCTGCCCTTTGCCACGCTGCTGCTGCGCAGCTTCTGGACGCAGCAGGCCACCGAGTACGAGCAGCTGGCCCGCACGTTGGGTTGCACGCCGGGGCAGGCGCTGCGCCAGGTGCTGCTGCCGCTGGCCTGGCCGCTGCTGCGCACGGCCCTGTTCCAGACGTTTCTGCTGGCTTGGTTTGACTTCGGGCTGACCAACGTGCTGAGCGTAGGCAAGGTGCGCACGCTCACGGTGCAGGTGTTTGCCTACGTGGGCGAGGCCAACGCCCCCCTGGCGGCCGTGGCCTCCCTGCTGCTGCTGCTGCCCCCGGCGCTACTGCTGCGCCTCAACCGCGCCGCCCTGCTGCGCAACACCCCGTAATTCAATTACTCCCCATTGCCATGCTCCACGCCCTGCTTATCTCCAACGGCCTTCAGGGGCTCGAAAAGTATTACGTCTCGAATGAGCAGGTGCAGTACACCACCTGTCTTATTACCAAGGACTTCGACCCCGACCTGTTGCCCTACGACCTGCTGGTGGTGCCCAACGGCTCCGACCACGTCGCCATGCTCAAAATTAAAGACAAAGTCCGGGCGTTTCTCGATGCGGGCCGGGCGCTGGTATGCTGCGATGGTTTTTTTACGGCCTGGGTGCCCGGCAACCAGTGGGTGATGGACAACTCCCGCCGCACCCAAGATGTGCGCTACGCCCCCGGCACCGACCGCCACCACCTGCTCGATAACCTTGACCTCGACCAACTGAACTTCTCGCACGGCATGAGCGGCTGGTGGGCCTGCGGCTACATCGAAGCCGCGCCCGGGGCCGACGTGCTGCTGGCCGACACCTGGCAGCGCCCCATCGTGGTGCTCGACGAGGTGAGCACCGGCGGCCGGATGCTGCTCACCGCCAGCGGCCCGCTGGCCGACGTCACCTACGCCGGCCAGTCCGACAGTGCCTTGGTGGCCTTGTACCGTAATTTTATTCACCTGCTTTCCACTTCATCCGTTCCCGCTCATGGCTAAGATTGGACTGATTTTCAACGGCGTATGGTCGCACTACGCCCTGGCCACCGCGCCGAAATACCGCGACCTCTACCGCCTGCTCTACGTGCACGACCTCGACGGCGAAGCCGTGCGCGACCTCGACGCGCTGGCCATTCCCTTTCAGTCGAACCAGGCGGTGCTGACGGAAAAGCAGGCTGTCATCTACGATTTTCTGGCGGCGGGCAAAAAGGTGTTTCTGGAAGGCGACTCGTCCACGGCCTGGCTCGATGCGCAGTGGGAAGACCGGCCGGTGAACAACTACTGGTGGGTGACGGACCCGACCAACCCGCCCGTGTCGGATACCAACTACGAGCACCCCGTGTACCAGGACCTCACCCCGCGCCAGGCCTGCTGGCACACCCACGGCGTGTACACCCGGGTGCCGGCCTCGGCCGAAATCATCCAGACCAACGCCGAAGGCGAGGTTATTACCTGGCAAACCCAGCAGTACGGCGGCACCCTGCTGGCCACCACGCTCGACCCGATTGTGGAGCACGGCGTGCAGCAAATCACCCACCTGGATAACTACGTCGACCACCTTACTGAGTGGCTCTGCGGGGTGCGCCCCGCACCCGAACGCCTGACGATTGACGCGGCGGTCTACGGAGCCGGGGTCCGCCTATGAGCACGCTCCCGCTCCTGGCTGTTGGTTGCTTTCCGTTCTGTTTCGTTTGTGGGGGGTAAAACCTGGAACAAGCCCCTTCCCACCCTGCTCCTGCTTCGCTTATGCTGCTAACTGTTGCTTATCTTTCTAAACGCTTCGGCGACCAGCCGGTGCTGCGCGACATCACCTGCGGGCTGGCGGCCGGGCAGGTGCTGGCCGTGCTGGGCCGCTCGGGCGGGGGCAAAACTACCCTGCTGAAAATCCTGGCCGGTCTCGAAACACCCGATACCGGCACGGTGCTGCTCGACGGGCAGGACCTGCTGCCGGTGCCGCCCAACGAGCGCCAGATGGTGTACCTCTACCAGGAGCCGCTGCTCTTTCCCCACCTCACGGTATTCGAGAACGTGGCCTTCGGACTGCGCATCCGCCAGGTGGGGAAGAACGAAATAGTACAGCGCGTCAGCAAAATGCTGGAGGAGCTCGACCTTGGGGCTCACGCCCAAAAAGCCCCCCACCAGCTCTCGGGCGGGCAGCGGCAGCGGGTATCCTTCGGGCGGGCCCTCATCATCCGGCCCCGCCTGCTGCTGCTCGACGAGCCCTTCGGCAACCTCGACGCCCAGACCCGCGCCGACATGCAACAGCTGTTTTTGCGCGTGACCCGACAGCACCAGATTACCTCCCTGTTCGTTACCCACGACAGCCGCGAGGCCCTCACCGTGGGCACCCATTTTGCCTACCTAGACCGGGGCCTGCTCACGAGCTTTCCCAGCGTGCGGGAGTTCATTCAGGACCCGCGCACCAGCATTGCCGCCGAGCTCACCTTCTGGGAATCCATTCAGCGTACTGCTTTTCAGCCCGATTATGAAACCTGATTTCACGCACTGCGAGTCTATCTACTGGGTGTTCACCCAGCTCTGCAACGACAAGTGCGACCATTGCTACAACAGCTCCGGCCCGCAGGGCACGCGCATCAGCGTGCAGGATTGTTTTCGCATCATCCGTAATCTGCCCGAGCGCGTGGACCGGCTCATTCTCTCGGGCGGCGAGCCGCTGGCTGACCGCGTGAAGCTCTATTCCATTCTGGAAGCGCTGCAGGCGAAGTACCAGGGCCGCACCCAGATTATGCTGCAAACCAACGGCGACCTGCTCACGCCCGAAATCCTGGACCTGCTCATTGCCAAGGGCGTCACGCGCTTCGACATTGCCAGCATCGACCGCTACCACAAGGCGGCCGGCGCCCGCCTGATGACCCTGGCCGACCTCTTTGAGAGCCGGGGCGTGAACGGCGACGACCACGACCCGCTCATCGACAAGGAGCACCTGCTGGTGGAAGGCCACCGCCTGAGCTGGGGCTACTGGGGGGCCACCGAGGACATGTGGCTGGGCGGCAACTGGGCGCGGGGCCGGGCCCTGGAAAAGGACATCTGGCTGCGCGACCCTACCCATAACTTCTGCGCCATTCTCTCGGGGGCCAAGGGCTTTCTGGGCGGTACGGAGCTGCCGCAGGAAATCAGCATCCAGCTCTGGAAAATCAACCCCTGCTGTCCCGGCACCAAGTTTCCGCTCGGCGATGCCCGGCAGGAAAAGGTAGCCGACGTGCTGCTGCGCGCGTCGAAGTCCGAAATCATGCAGCGCCTGAACGAGGGCGACCCCTGGAAGATGGGCGAGTCTATCGGCGTCACCGAGGCCCACGCTCTGGCCCGGGGCGAGGAGTTGCAGAACGTGTGCCGCTGGTGCGATGAGTTTTTCGAGCAGCACTTCGAAGGACCCATGCTGCCGCTGGCCGCGCCCGTCCCGGCTGCAACTTTCAGCACTCCCGCGGCCGGCGCGGCCTAAAGCTTGTCCTGCCGAATCAACCGCCGGTACAGCTCCACCAGCCGGGGCTGCGACACGCCCAGCCAGTAGAGCCCGGCCAGGAGGGTGAATACCGCCTGCAGGCGAAACACGCCGTTATCCAGATACTTGCGGGCCGAGGTGGTGACGGCACGCGGCAGCACCCGAAACGGCCCGCACGCCTGCAGCCGCCGCACGATTTCCTGGTCCTCCATCACCAGCAGGTCCTCGCGGAAGCCGCTTATCTGCGCAAACAGCTTGCGCTGCACGAACAGGCTCTGGTCACCGAAGCGCACCAGCAGCAGCGGCAGGCGGGTGCACCAGGCGCTGAAGCGCAGAAACCAGTGCCCGTGGTCGAAGGCCAGGCGGTAGCAGCCGCTGCCGTAGCCCTGCCGCCGGGCCCGCCGCAAGTCAGCCAGGAAGCCCGGCGGGGGGTAGGAGTCGGCGTGCAGGAAATAGAGAATGTGGCCACTGGCCTGGCGGGCTCCGTAGTTGAGCTGGGCGGCCCGGCCCTTGCGTGGGCTGCGCACCACGGTAGCACCCGCCCGCCGTGCCAGCTTCCGGGTGTCGTCGGTACTGCCCCCGTCGGCCACGATAATTTCCAGGTCCGGCTCATCGGCCGTGGTCCGTCGCAGGTACGCCAGCAGCTCCCCGATACCGGATGCTTCGTTATAGGCCGGAATGATGATGCTGACCGTCGCCAATGCTGCGCCCGCTCCGCCGGGGACACGGGACAGCAGCGAGGGAACGGGGGCGGTATGCCACATATATCAGCTTTGGGGAGGAGGGGGTGACAACGCCCTGCTCACGCCCGCTTTTCGGCATTAAGAGCGAATGGCAGGACTTTTCAGCATATTGCTTCTGCCCGGTGTACGCCCGCTCGGCGCGGGGCGTTGCCCGGCCGAACAAACAAAAGGGGGCCGGGTAGCAAGGGCATTTATTCCGCATCCAACCACAGGTTGTCAGACAACTTTTTTGTGAGCCGATGCTAATTCATGCTTTTTTCTGTAGAAGCTGTTTTTAGCAGGTCGACAAGCTCAGCAGGACGTTCTGAGTATTTTTTCTGAATTTCTCAACAGTCACTGGAAGCACCTCTTAATGAGGCTTCCGGTGACTGTTGAGCGGCCGGCCAGCCCAAAATTCCGTATAGCGTAGCCGCTGCTCTTTGGCAGTTATTTTATCATCTCTACTCCCTTTCCCTAAGGATATTTTCCTGCGTTTGATTGCTTCTCCCGGGGGCCGGGTGGCCCGCGTGGCCCTGGGCACCGGCCTGATTAGTAAGGGCCTAGCCCTGGGCCGGAAAGGCTGGGCCTTGTCGGCGCTAGGGCTCGTGCCCCTCGCCATGGGCGCTAGTGCGCGTTATCTTGGGGCCCGGGCCCGCCGATTCAGACCAGTAGTCGGGGTCGCATAATAGTTAGGACCGAAAAACTACTGTCATGCTACTCGGTCGGCTGGGTTTTAGCCGGCCCAGGTTTGCGTGGGCCGGCCGTCTAGCAAAACGAATGTTTCGACGCGACTTCTGGACCGGGCTTTTATCAAGGCTACCACTGCTGCAAGTAAGTTGGGGCCAATGCGCTTTAGGCGGACAAGAATGCGGTGATAGCCCCTGAGTAGGTCAGCGTCAGCTGGTGCATGGCCCGGGTGCACGCCACGTAGAGCATACTTTTATCGACCTCCGTTTTATAATTCTGGGCGGAGGCGAAGGGCACAATGACTGCATCAAACTCCAGTCCCTTCGCCAAATGGGCCGTGGTAATGATGATGCCTTCCTTGAAGAGTGTGGACTCATTGGTGAGCAGGTAAACGCCGGAGGCTTCCAGTGCCCGATGCACCTCCACTGCCTGCCGCAGGGTTTTGCAGATGATGCCCAGGGAATGATTCTCGGAGCCGGGGAAGGTTGTAATCATCCGTTGGATGGCTTGCAGCTCCTCTTCGTTGTTAGCAAAGCGCGCCACGACGGGCTCCTGCCCGTGCCGTTCCAGGGGAATGATGCGCGGGTTTGGGGTGATACGCTGGGTGAAGGCCGTAATCTCGACGGTGGAACGGTAGCTGCGGTACAGTTTCACTACATCGGCCTGCGAGAAGACGCGTTCGATGGTTTCGGCGGACGAAGCGCTGTATGGATTCACCGTCTGGCTGACATCGCCCAGAATGGTTTTTCGGCACAGGAACAAGCGGGACAGCACAGCATATTGCACGGGCGTATAATCCTGCATCTCGTCTACCAGCAAATGCTTCACGTGGTCGTAGGCGGTGATGCCTTCCAGGCGCAGGCGCAGGTAAATTAGGGCAAAGACATCCGCGTATTCCAGATGCAGGCGGTAGTCGATGCGGAATAGTTCGGGTTTACCAACCCAGCGATAAAAGTCCCGGTAGAGGTCCAGCACTTGGTGGAACTTGAACATACGCGGAATTGCCTCCCCAATCATGGCTTTCTCCTGCCTGGTTAATTTCCGGCGAGTGGCGTCCCGCACGTAAGTCCGCACATCCTCGGCGACCAGCGCAAATCTTTTGAGGAGCGGAACCCGATGGTAGGTTTTGTACCTGGCCAGCAGGAACGGCAAGGGGACGATGATGTTGCCGACCCGCAGCTCGGTAACCGTGAAGTAGGTATTCTCAACATAGATAAGGTATTGGTTCAGCTGGCTGAGGAATTCAAACGACGATTTGAACCGGATACGCTCAATAAAAGCCGCGTTGTGATTGTCCAGCAGCGCGGATACCTGTTCGAAGAAGGTCTGGAACGGGTACTTGTGGTCGAGCAAATCGGCCGCCAGCTCTTCCATGCCCAACTCGGGAATGTGTTCTTCCCCCAGCTCGGGCAGGACGTTCGAGATGTAGTCGGCGAAGACTTTATTGGGCGAAATAATGAGCACATCGTTGGCCGCAATGGTCTCCCGGTAGCGGTATAACAGAAACGCAATCCGGTGCAGGGCGATCGAGGTTTTGCCCGAGCCAGCCACCCCCTGAATGACCATCACCTGTGCGGTTTCGTTGCGAATCACCGCGTTCTGGTCCCGTTGGATGGTCGCGACGATGTTCTTCATCTTATCGTCGGAGGACTTAGCCAGCTCGCGCTGCAGCACATCGTCGTGAATGTTCACGTCGTTTTCAATCATGAACTCCAGGCGGCCGTCCCGGATTTTGTACTGCCGTTTGAGGTCGATGGTGCCCTGAATCAATCCGGAAGGGGTGGTGAAGGAGGCTTCCCCCAGCTCGAAGTCGTAAAACATAGACGAGATAGGGGCCCGCCAATCGTAGATGAGGTTCTGGCGCTGCCGCTCGTCTATGAAGGAATACACCCCGATGTACACGGGCAATTTCCCTTTCCCCTGGGGGGCAAAATCGATGCGGCCAAAGTACGGGGATTGTCCCAGCTTGAGGAGTTTACGTTTTCGGCTAACGGCGGCTTCGCCCGTAAAAGCCATGCGGTCAATGGATTGGCCGGCCGCCACCATGTCGGCATCATCCATACCGGATTGGTGCTCATGGATGTACTGCTTTTTCTCCCGCAGCTCATCGGAAGACTGCCTGACGGCACCGTCTATCCGCCGAATGGCCAGCGTCAGTTTCTCCTTGATTTCTTCCAGGTATTCTTTTTCTTCTTGCTGCGTTGCGTTCATCCCGGGCGGTGCTTGGAAATGGACCTCAAAGGTGACCTCAAATTTCGGTTTGGCGAAGCTTTTTGCTCATTGGAGCATGGCAATGCGGGCGTAGTCGCCGCCGCGGCGGTATTCGAGCCCCGCCAAGCCGAAAAATGCTTCCTGGTGCAGGTTCAGGTAGCCGTGCATATCCTTAAGCTGACATAGGGTGAGCGTTGTAGGCATAGCGTAGAGGGAAAGTGGTGGGGTAGATAGAACGCAAGAGCGGTTTCGGAGTCTGTGTACGTTCGAGTGAGTAGCGCGAACTAAAAGTCCGCGCTACGCTACAGTGACGACGAAATTGCTCTGGCCTATCGCGCCAGCTGAAGCGGCCGGGAAATGGTGGGCCGCTCAGCTGGGGCGGGCCGCGCACAGCTGCGCTGTCCGCTTCCACGGGCGGGCAGTGCATGCGTCGGCGGATAACCAGCGCCGAAAGTACCGTGAGCCCGCCAATGGCCGCCAGCGCCGATGGAAGCCCGAAGGCATCGGCCAGCAGGCCGGTGAGCAGCGCCCCGACGGCATAGCCCGCGTCGCGCCAGAGGCGGAAGATGCCCACGCTACGCGCCCGCTGCGGCGCCGGGGCGTATTCGGCCACGGCGGCCAGAAATGTGGGATAGACCAGCGCCGTGCCCGCGCCGAGCAGCGCCGCCAGCAGCAGAAACACCGGGTAAGATGAGGCAAACAGCATGGTCAGCAGCACGGCGCACGGCCGGTGCCTGCGCCGCTTCCAGGGCCACGTGGGCGCGGGTGTCGCGCACCAGCAGGCTGCCCAGCAGGCCCAGCACCGCCAGGGCGATGCCTAGGTAGAACGGGTAGGGCCGCAGGCCGTATTCGGTGGCCAGCCAGCCCGAGGCGAAAGCCGTGGCCGCCACGGCCAGGTAGCCGGCCGACTCGTTCAGGCCCATGGCCAGTCCGCGCTGCTTCGGGCCCACCAGGTCCATCTTCATCACCACCGTGCTCGATCAGGCCAGGCCCTGGTTGAGGCCCAGCAGCACGTTAGCAAAAATCACCCAGCCCCAGCTCGGCGCCCAAAGCAGCAGCAGCGGCACGGGCAGCCCGAAGAGCCAGCCGATAAACAGCAGGTTTTTGCGTCCCACCTTGTTGGCCCAGGCCCCCGCGTAGTAGTTGGCGGCGGCTTTGGTGAGGCCGAAGACGACGATGAACGCGAGAATGGCCGTGCGTGCCACCAAGTGAAACTCCTGCTCGGCCAGCCGGGGCAGAATGGTGCGCTCCAGCCCCACCATGCCGCCCACGAAGGCATTGACGATAACCAGCCAGCAGGGTGAACTGCCAGGCGTTTTCGCGCAGGCCAAGCTGGATGGGCATGGAGCAAGGAGGGAGGATTAGGTTAAGGGAGACAGCAGGTCATGCTGCCTGCGTTTGATGGGTCGTTGCGTTCTGGCGTCAACCTCACCCCCTGACCCCCTCTCCAAAAGAGAAGGGGCACCAGTTCGGCGCATATTCTAAACTAAAAGGACCCGCCGCAATGGTTCGGGCTGTTTTTGTCAACTGAAATTCTAACAGGAGCATTTCCGGTGCACCCTTTTTTTTGGAGAGGGGGTCAGGGGGTGAGGTTGACGCCAGAACGAAACAGCCTACGGATGCACCAGCGCCCAGCCCTCGGCCTGCCGGATAATCAGCTCGCCGTTGCCGGTGGGCACGAAGGAGATATAAGGCAGCATGTCGTCCTTGGTCAGCTTATGGGCCTTCATCGAGTTTTCGCACTGGGCCAGAATAACGCCCGCCTGTTGCAGGGCCAGCACGTCGGCCTCGTAGGGCTGGTCTTTTTTGAACACCACCGTGCCGCCGCTGAACACCACTAGCTCCAGCTCGAGCTTGCCTTTCAGGCGCCGGGTCCTTCAGAGCGTTTTGCATGTTGCGCAGGGTCTGGTTGATGAGCTTGGGGTCGTTACTATCTAGTTGGTACACGGCCCGATATTGCTTTTTGGTAGCCGGTGCGCCCTGAAAAGTGGCCGCCTTCGCCGCCACGGCCGCGTTGGGCGGCGTCAGAGCAACTGCGGGAGCCGGCGGGGCCGCCGGAGGCGTAGCAGCAGGTGTGGTCTGCGCCTGGGCTGTGCCCATGGTGGCCCACAGGGCGGCGGCGGTGAGCAAGCGGGACAGGGAGTTCATCGGCAGGCAGTTAGAGGGGTTAGAAATCATAGTTCACTATCAGGTTCAGCTGGTGCATGTCTACCTTGTTTACCACGTAGCGGGCCTCGCCGTAAGTGTCACCCAGGGAGGCTTTGTAGAGGTAGAGCAGCTGGCCCCGCAGCCCTTTCGCCCAACCGCGAAAGGGGTAGCTGAGGGAGGCGTTAAGCTGGCTGTACGAGGGCATGCCGTACTTGTTGAGGCGAAAAGCCCGAACGTCGGGCAGGTAGTAGTGGCTAGTCCTTCCCCTTACGTCGGCCCAAGCGGCCCTACTCGTCAGCGGCTGCTTTTCCCTCAGCCTGAGCACGATAGACTTGATCACCTAAGCAGCAGACAAAAACGTCTGGTCATAATACCATTATTGGGATTTTGCGAGTAGCTTTACCCTTTCTTCCGCTTATACTTAAGGAGATACAGCAGGCTTTCCTAGTCAGGAAGCGGACCCGAGGCATTCACCCGACTGGTCCCCTTTTTTGCTTATGGAAAACCCTTACACCGCCCCATCCGGCGGGTGGCCCGCGCGGGCTAGGTCCGCCCCACTTGCCTACTTGCTGCTGGCCGGGCCCCTGCTACTATCCCACCCGGTGGGGGCGCAGCCAACCATCACCAGCACCAGCTCGGCAGCCAATGCCCGGGCCGCATCGGTTAGCGGGCCGGTTTCGGTCACTTTCAACCGAACCCTGGGTGTTGTTAAACAAATAGGGGAAAACCTCCGACCCGGCCGCACAGCCACCTAATTGTTGTAATTAGTGCTCTGGCTGACAATGTATTGCCTAGAATTAGGGCAAATCTATAGGCTTAGCGTTCGTTTTCGCTGATGGATTTCGCTAGTCTTGAGGGACGTACAAGATTCCCCGTTTTCAGTCCTATTAAGCAGTATGTGCACCTTATCAGAAGCGACCGTACTATTCAACAACGGACCCGAAGGTTTTCCCCTATTTGTTTAAGAGCACCCAAATTTTGTCTGCCGGTTCCTAACCACCGACCTGCGAGGCACTCTATCACGCGGCTGATCTAGCCCAGCGCCCGAGCCGCGACTATGGCCAGGTACCGGCGCTGGGCGGAGCAGTCTTCTGTTTATTCAGCCTGTGCCGCCTTGCTTATAACTAATAGCAGGCGCTGAGATCCTGCTTGGCCCAGGCGCGTTCCCGCTCCTTGCCAACCCCAAAAATTTAATTAAACTTAATGAAGCAGAGCGCGTACTCCCTTAGTCATAGACTGTTATTCGTCACCAAACCCCCAAGCTCATGAAAACAACCGCCATGCACAACCGCCACTTACTAGCCCTGCCCGCTGGCCGGCGCTGGGTCAGGTCAGGGCTGTATCTTCCCTTGTTCTCCGGACTCTGTGCCTTGTTGCTGGGTAGCTGCAAGGACACAAAGGAGGGGACCGTTAGCTTCCCGACTACCCAAGTGCCGGATGGTTACCGACTCGAAAAGGTAGTTGATGGGCTTAACTTCCCTACCTCACTGGCCTGGGACGCTCAGGGAAAACTCCACGTGGTTGAAGCAGGGGGTGGATTTCTGCCCGAACCTCAGCCCGCTCGTATCCTGCGCGTTGGATCCGGTAAGCTCACTGAAGTAGTCAATCTAACCGCAAAAGGAGTCGTTGCCCCCGTCGTGGGGCTGGCTTTTCACAACGGCGCGTTTTACATCAGTCACCGGAGTGCCGACCTAATGGGAGCCGTGTCACGTGTATCGGCCGATGGCGGTAGTGTCAACCAGATTCTGGGTGGTTTCTTAGACAGCCAGGCTGAACACCCGCTCAACGATTTGCGGATGGGCCCCGATGGGCGGATGTATTTAGCGACCGGACCGGCGGCCAACTCGGCGGTGCCGGGCATGGATTTAGCTCCCTTTATTTCGCGCAGCCCCAATCTGCGGACCACCTCAGCTCAAGACTTGGTACTAACGGGCCGAAATTTCAAAGTGGCCGATTTTCGGACGAAGGACAACCTGACTGATTCGGTGATGACCGGAGCCTATGTTCCGTTTGGCGTGGCCACTACGCCGGGACAGCGCATTGCGGGCACGAATAAGCCCGGCGGAGCCATTGTTTCGTTTGATCCCATGAATGCCGAAGCAACCCTGCAAACTCATGCGTCGGGTATGCGCAACGTCATCGGCCTGACCTGGGACGCTACCGGTCAGATGTACACCGCCGTCAATGGCTATGACGTGCGCGGTCCGCGGCCCGTTAAGGATGAGTACGATGCCACCTACAAGGTGGTTAAAGGCACCTGGTATGGCTTTCCAGACTTTTCGGCGGCTTTGGAACCGCTCACGATGGATAAGTTCAACCCGCCTGCTAGTCTACAGGCGACGGCTTTTATCAATAATGTTTCTCAGGGTAAAAAGCTAGGTTTTGTCATCAATCACGCGGCCAGCGGGTTAACGCCACCGGACCGCGCATTGGTAGCGGGCCTACACCCGTTTCACTCGTCGCCGTCCATGATTGACGTAGCGCCTGCTTCCTGGGGGGCATTTGCTGGTCATCTGTTCGTAGCCGAGTGGGGTGATTTGACTCCACCGACCGACCCGACGGACCTACGGCCGGTGGGCTATCGCATTGTGCGCATCAATCCGGCCACCAAGCAGGTGGAGCCATTCCTGGCTAACCGCCAGCCAGGACCGGCTTCCAAGCAGGGCCCCGTGGGAGCAGGTTTGGAGCGGCCTTTCGATGTACAATTTGGCCCCGATGGCGCCATGTACATTGTCGATTACGGCGTCGTTAAAATCAATCCGGCCCGAAAGGATAATAACCGTGAACCCTATGAGTACGTCCCCGGCACGGGCGTCATCTGGAAAGTAACAAAGCGGTAAACAAACACCCCATTTGGGGTTTACTGATAGACCAGTCGCCCAATCTTAATCTGGTAGACTATGTAGGGCACATGCCGGAGGTAATGTTTATTTTCCGGTAAGCGCTCCTGATATTTTTCAGGGTTAAGGGTGTATCTGTGGTTCTGACTGGTTTCGAGGGAAAACCGAATAACATAATCTGAGTTATAAGCGGGGTCTTGAAAAAATGCCAGTGGTGACATCGTATGTTACCACTGGCATTTTTGTATTTTATCCCTGTTATAAGAGTCTGCGACGCGTTTATGTTGATAGGTTTTTTCAGGCATAAAGCACCCCCTAACTGTACGGGGTAGAGCAGATTCTACATTGTTACAAGGTGACAAGATGCCACCTCATCGCCTTACCGTGGGGAGTTTTGCGGCACGCAAAACACATCTTGCACGCGAAAACCGTTAAACGAGGTCCGAACAGCCCACAAGGCAGGCCTCAGTTAAAAGTTTGGTACAGAAGTTAAGCGAGTTGCTGCCAACAGTGGCAGCTACACACCAAAATCTTGCATTCAGGGGTTATCAGGGCTATTTGTACAGTAAAACGACCGTGGCTGTTGCAGAACCCCCACCTAGCGAATTCCGAACCCGGAAGGCCCGCGCCTGAGCGCCAGAAAGGCGGATACATGAGCTATTTGGGACGAGTCAAGGCGCACTGTTGCCTAAAGGGGAGCGCATCCAAATGTTCTGCAATAGCCACGACCCTATTTCTGTACAACTCTGTCGACCACCTAGTACTGGGCACATCGGATGGAAAACAGGCCCATCTGGTACGGATACCTTGTTCAGCCATCCATGTACAATTTACCCGCCTGCCGCGACGCAACAGCTGTACGTTGATTCCGAAAGGGGGCACCTGATGACGCTAAATTGTTGGCTTTTAGCGTGTTAGTACCTTAGTCCTGGGGTAGTGAGGCAACTGACAAGCTCGCCAATTAACATTTGGACCAAACTTTTAACCGAGGCCTTCCTCGCCACCGAGACCGTGACGACGGCAGAGACGGTGAAAGGCTTCCGCAAGGCCGGCTAACAGCGCGCAGGCCAGTTTTTTCGTAGCAGCGGGACTTAGTTCTGCGTGGGGCTACCCAATGGCAGGGCGGCAACGCCCACGATATGGCGCGAGCCCGTTTCCTGCACCAGCACCACCGCCTTCAGATTATTAGTTTTCCAGGCGGCGCTGAGGTTGAGCGGGGCGGTGGCCGAAAAAGTGCCGTCGGCAGCTACCGCGCCGAGCGGGCGCAGGGCCCGCACCACGGCGGCGTGGCGCAACAGGCGCCCCGAGTTTTCGCCCCGGCCCACCTGCGACGAAAGGCCGGTTTCGGTTAGGGCCAGCTACACCGTGGCCACTTGGGTGCCGGCGGGCAGGTTGCTCACCTGCACGTTCAGGTTGCCATCGGCGCCCCAGACAAGCGCTATCCCTGCCTGTTACGACGCCCGGTTCGTGTGCCATCGTGCGCGGCCGGTGGGTGCCGGGAAGCCCGGCGGCATTCTGATGGCGGACCTCCCCTCGCTCGGTGCTGCCCGCTACCGGTCCGACGAAGTCAGCCGGCCCCAGGGCTGCGGAGCGATGCTGCGGAGGAAGCAGGAGCTACTCCGGCGCGCCTCCCAAAAGGCGGCGGCTTATCCGGCTGCTGGTCCGAAAAGCACTTCCTCGGCGGTTGGTACCAGTTTGCGGCAATAGGGTTGGTCAGGACCGGGGCGGGGACGCACGTGTTGAACATAGTGCCGGCCCAACGCGTAGAGTTGGTCGAGCACGGGCTCCAGGCTCCGGCCGAAGTCGCTCAGGGTGTATTCCACGCGTGGCGGCACTTCCGCAAATACCGTTTTCTGAACCAGGCCGTCGGCTTCCAATTCCTTTAGTTGCTGGGTGAGCACCTGCCGCGACACGCCGCCGATGCGCCGCTCCAGTTCGCCCGGCCGCTGCGTGCCGTTGAGCAGGTGGTAGAGGATGAGTGTTTTCCATTTTCCCTCCAGCCGCGCGAGCAGGTAGCGGGTGGGGCAGGTCTCGTTGGTGGCCCCAAGCAGGTCGTATTTCATAGCTTTCAGGAGAGGGAGTTGATGGTGGCTAGGACGGCCGCGATGAGCTGGCGCGCTAAGCGCCTACTACTCAGCAGTGACGCAAAGTTCGGACATAGTCCGTAGCTTCTGCGTACTTTCCGCTGATTGTCAGTTGGCTTACTTTTATAAAGCAGTCACTTAATTACCTACCTAAAATGGCAAACACCTTCGCCGGTAAATCGGCTTTAATAATTGGAGGCAGCAGCGGCATCGGCCGCGCTGTGGCGCAGCAGCTAGCGCAGGCCGGAGCCGTCGTGCGCATCGTCGGCAACCGTGCGGACAAACTCGCGGCCGCCGCGCAGGAGCTGCAGTCCCACGGTGCCGTCACGGCCCGGCAACTAAACCTGCACGACCGCAGCCAAGTGCAGCGCTTCGCCGCAGAGTTGGCCGCCGAGCCCGCCCTGGACCTGCTGGTGAACGCGGCCGGCGTGTTCACGCCCAAGCCCTTCTGGGAGCACACCGAGGCCGATTACGACACCTATCAGGAACTCAACCGGGCCACCTTTCTGCTCACCCAGGCCGTGGTGCGGCCCATGATGCAGGCGCGCCGCGGCGCCATTGTCAACGTGGGCTCCATGTGGGCTCAGCAAGCGGTACTGGCCACGCCCTCGTCGGCCTATTCCATGGCCAAGGCCGGGCTCCACGCCCTCACCCAGCACCTGGCCATGGAGCTTGGGCCCTACAACATCCGCGTCAACGCCGTCTCGCCGGCCGTGGTGGAAACGCCGATTTACGAATCCTTTATTGCCCCCGCCGAGGTGCACACGGCGCTGCAAGGCTTCAACGCCTTTCACCCTATCGGGCGCGTGGGCCAGAGCGCCGACGTGGCCCAGACCATTTGTTTTTTGCTGTCCGAACAAGCCGCCTGGGTAACGGGGGCGGTCTGGGATGTAGACGGTGGGGTAATGGCCGGCCGCAATTAGCGACGGCCGTACTACGCTGAGTAGTACTCTAGTCTTTGTTCTTGGCCCATGTCTTTGCAAAGGCATGGGCCAACTTTCTCTTATTAGGCTTTTATTGAACGTATGCGTGTTACCGTCGCGGCAGTGCAAGCAGCGCCTGTTTACCTGAATTTGGCGGCCTCGTTGGCCAAGGCCGAAACGCTTATCGGCCAGGCCGCGGCTACAGGGGCGCAGGTGGTGGTGTTTCCCGAAACGTGGCTACCGGGCTATCCGGCCTGGCTCGACTGCTGCCGGGACGTCAACCTGTGGGACTCGGCCCCGGTCAAGCAGGTGTACCGCCGCCTGGTAGAAAACAGCGTGGTGGTGCCCGGCCCGGAAACCGAGGCGCTGGCGGCGGCCGCCCGTGCCCAAGGCGTGGTGCTCAACATCAGTGTGCACGAGCGGGTGCTCGCGGGCCCTGGTCGCGGCACGCTCTACAACAGCATGCTTACCTTCGGCCCCGATGGCACGCTGCTGAACCACCACCGCAAGCTCATGCCCACCTAATACCGAGCGGCTGATCTGGGGCCAGGGTGACGGGCGCAGCCTGCAGGCTGTCGATACACCAGCCGGGCGCGTGGGCGGCCTCATATGCTGGGAGCATTGGATGCCACAGGCCCGCCATGTGCTGCACACCTCCGGCGAAGACATCCACATTGCTGCCTGGCCGCAGGTAAAAGAAATGAACCTGGTGGCCAGCCGCCACTACGCTTTTGAAGGCCGCTGCTTCGTCATCGCCTGCGGGGCCATTATGCACGCCCGCGACCTGCCCGCCGAGTTGGAGCCGGCCGGCGAGCTGCGGGGCAACCCCGACGCGGTGGTATTGAGCGGGGGCAGCGTCATTATCGGGCCCGACGGGGCCATTTTGGCGGGTCCGGTGTACGACGTGGAAACTATCCTGACCGCCGAAATCGACCTGGCCCGGATTCCCGAAGAGCAGCTTACCCTCGACGTCACCGGCCACTACGCCCGCCCCGACGTGTTTGGGCCCACCGGGCAGCGGTGAGGTAAGCGCAAGTGCCAGCAGATGTACCCTTTTCGAAGCTATGGGGCTGGGGGTTTTTCTTCCAAAAGGGCAGTTTTACACGCTATGCGCTTCAGTCTTACGCTAGGCCCTTGGGTTGCCTCGCTAGCGGTGCCAATTTACCAGCGGGCTGGCCGGGCTGGCCCCGCCGAATTCTGGCTTTTTTGGGACCAGCCACCGCACCTACATGGAGCGGTGGGTTTGCGTGCGTTCGCGCAGGGACTCAAAGTTGGCTTGGGCGAACGCATCGATTTTCCTGGGCTCCAGAAAATTGGTTTTAATCTGCTCTGCTCGCTCCGCGCCGCCTAGAATGACGTTGATTTCCCCGTTGAGCAAGCCCTCCACGGCGGCCCGGGCCACGTCCTTAGCCGAGTCCATGTTAAGCACCACGGCCGTTTTCATCATGTCCGTGTCGGTGGCGGACGGGTAGACCGTCATCACGTGCAGCGGGTACTAGGCCAGCTCCCGGCGCATGGCGTCCGAAAACTGGCTCACCGCCGCTTTGGTGGCGGCGTACACGCTGTAGAAGGGCATGGCGATGTAGCCGTAGCCGGAGGAGATGTTCATGATAGCGCCTTCCTTGCTTTGCTGCAGCAGGGGCAGGCACTTTTTGGTCAACAGTATCAGGCCGGTCAGGTTAATATTTATCTGGTTGATGACGTCCTCGTCGCTTGCTTCCGTGAGCAGGCCGGCGCTCACCACCCCGGCGTTGTTGATGAGGATGTCCAGCCCGCCCCAGGCCTCGGTCACGGTGGCCACGGCCCGGTCCAGGTCGGCGGCCCGGCCCACGTCGCCGGTAAGCAGCCGGAAGTTGACGGCGGGGAATTCGGCAGCCAGCGCGGCGAGCGGCTCTTTTCGGCGGCCCATCACGGCAATGTCTCGTACGCCGCGGTACTCCAGCTCGGCCAGGATGGCTTTGCCGATGCCGGCACTGCCGCCGGTAATCAGTACTTTCTTGTTTTTCAAGTCCATAGGGCGAGCTTTTTCCTATTTTTTTGTTGCCCCGGCTGGCTCAGTCGTCTGCAGCCGGCGGGTGGTTAAGGGCTCGGCTTTGAGTAGCAGGTCGGTGGCCAGAAAGGACTCGTCTTTGTTGAGATACCACTTGCGCTCTTTGGGCAGCTGGATGCCCTCCACGCTCAGCACCTGGTTGAGCAGCACGTATTCGCCGTCGTTGGGCTCTTTGTGCTGGTAAAAGCGGTACGCCTGCAGCGCGTAGGTGCGCGGGTCGAGGTAGAAGGACCAGGTGTCTTGGCCCACGGCCGGGTCGTAGCTGACCTGCACGGCAGGATAGGTCTTGCCGAGCAGCGGTTGCATGGGCACCTCTTCGGCCACCCGCGTGCCGGTGTCGCGCAGCTTCATGGGCAGGCCGTAGAGGTAAGTGTAGAAATTGCGCGCCCCCTGCGCGGCCCCGGCCGCCAGGCGAAATTTCTTCCGGTCCTCGTCGCTGGGGTTCGGCTGGCCGTCGAGCAGGAAAACTTCCTGCCCGTTGACCACGCCCTTGACGACTTCGCGCCCCCCGGGGTGGCTGATGTGGCAGAAGTAGCCCGTGGCGTTGTCCAGTTCCACCTCGAAGGTGCTGGCCTTGCCGGCGGCCGTGGTCGACTGGAAAAACAGCCGCGTCCGCAGCGTGGGCCACTTGCCTTGCGGGTCGTGGTAAGCAATGGACTTCTGCACCAGCTCCGGGCCCGTCAGGGGCGGGGGCTGAGCAGCGGCGAGCAGGAATAGTCCAGCCAGCAGCAGTATTTTTTTCATCATTATGGGGATTAGAGGAGATAAGAAGACTACTCTTAGACCAGCTGCTTATTCCTAAAAGCGAGGAAGGCATGACTTTTCTACGCTTTTTTATTAAGTCGTTCTGCTGGCCCAGTGGTGGCCTCGCCACTAGGACGGGGTGACCGACGCATCCACCCGCACACCACCGGGGAAGCCAGCCGCCCGCGATGCCCTTGGGCTTGTTGATTTGCGCGACCTGCCCGCCGAGCTGGAGCCGGCCGGCGAGCTGCGGGGCAACCCCGACGCGGTGGTATTGAGCGGGGGCAGCGTCATTATCGGGCCCGACGGGGCCATTTTGGCGGGTCCGGTGTACGACGTGGAAACTATCCTGACCGCCGAAATCGACCTGGCCCGGATTCCCGAAGAGCAGCTTACCCTCGACGTCACCGGCCACTACGCCCGCCCCGACGTGTTTGGGCCCGCCTAAGGGTGGCTCGGGTCGCGCACGGGGCCCTGCGTGAGGGCCGGGTCGGGCTTCAGGCGGCGCTTGGCCTTCATGTAAGCCAGCAGGTCGTTGAGTTCAGCCCGGGAGATTTCCGTTTTCTTGAAGGAGGGCATGCGGCCCAGGCCAGCCAGAAAGGCACGGTCGCGGATTTTGAAGCGCAGGGCCAGGCCGGGCAGGTGCACGTTGTTAAGCGGCATGCCGGCCCCCGCTTCGCCGTTGGGATGGCACCGCTGGCAGTTGGCCATAAAGACCAGTTGACCCCGCGCGATTGCGGGGTTGCTCAGGTTCAGCGGTTGTGCGGCGAAGGGCTCGCTGCGGCGGGCAGTGGAGCAGGCGGCGGCGCCCAGGTACACCAAAGCCGCGAGCAGCAGCCGGATTCGAGTTGTGTTCATCATCGTTCCGATTAATAAAAGGTGAGGCTGTAACTCCCGGCTGCTTCGCACTTATTCCTTGGTGATGCGCCACAACACCCCGGTCTGCTTTTTGGGCGCGGGGCCCTGCTCCGTCATGGGCATCTGGCCGAAATCGACCACGTAGAGCGCCTGACCACTCGGGTCGAAACGCGCGGCCACGGGCCGCTCCAGCCCGGCTTTGCCGATTTCGGAGGCGGGCCCATTCACGCGGCCCCGGTTCACTACAAAATCTTCGATGACGCCGGTCTGCACGTTGGCGCGCACCACTTTGTAGCCCACCGGCCCGTACACCCGGCCGGTTTCCGGTGCTTGGTCCCCGAATTGCGCGATAAAGGCCTCGCCCACGTGCCCGAAGGCCGCGCTGCGCGAAAAGTCGAAGCCGTTGGACGAGGAATGCACCCCGAGAATGGCGGCGGGCTTTACCGGAATGGGTTTGTGGTTGGCCAGCACAAACGCCGGTCCGTGTCCCGGCCCCCCAAAATCGGGCAGGTTAAGGGCTTGGCCCGCCGAGAAGTCGGGAAAGCCATACCAGCCGCCGGGCTTCACCTCCCACAATACGTCGCCGGCGCCGAAGGGGCTACGGCTGCCGCGGCTGTCGTAGGCGTTTTCGGTGGTGAAGAGGCGGCCATCGGGCGCAAAGGCCAGCCCGAAGGGGTTGCGCAGGCCCGAAGCCACCAGCTCGGGCGGCCCACCCCGCAGCGGCACCCGCATAACGGCGCCGGTGCACGGCAGCTGGCCTTTGATGACCTGGCCCTTGGTGGTGGGCGTGCCGAACGCGGAGTAGGCGCCGGTGGTCACCTTGTCGTCTTTGGCTTCGGTGAGCGGGTTGTCGGACGTGTAGTTTTCGCCGGTCAGGGTAATGTCCTCGCAGGGCACGTCGTGAAACTTGGCGTTGCGGGTTAGCCAGCCGAAGTCGGCGTTATCGGGGCCCACGACGCCCGCGTTGGTGGCCGAACCCTGGCCGAAGTACAGGTAGCCGTCGGTGCCGATGGCCGGGCCGTTGGTGTGGTGGTCGCCGAAGCTGGGCAGCTTGTCCACCAGCACGCTCATCTGGCCTTCGGGTGTGACGCGCAGGATGCGGCCGCCTTCCAGGGTGCCGCCTTCGGAGATGAAAAAGGCGCCGTCGTGGAAAACCAGGCCGGTCCAGGGGCCGTTTTTGCCCCCCACGTACACTTCTTTCAGGGTGCCGCCGGCTTCGAGGCGCAACAGGCGCGGGGCGGTCCACACCTCGCCGTAGGAGTAGCCCGCCTCCAGCACGTAGGGACGGCCCTGGGCGTCGAAGGCCACGCCGGTCGGATACGTCAGGCCCTGAGCCACGGCTTCGACGCGGTAGCCGGCGGGCACCGCTACGTCGGCAACACTCACAGCACGGGGCACGGGCTCGAAGCTTTGGGGTCCGCCGTAGTGGCCGCGCAGCTTGTAGCAGCCCGAAAGCGCGGCAGCGCAAGCCAGGACCACGGGCAGGCCCACCCGACGCGCAAGGGTCGAAATCACCATAAAAAAGAAAGCCGTAAAAGGGAGGGAGGGAACCCGGTGTCAGGGCTATACTAAGTCGAAGATAAATAGGTTACAGTGGGATTGTGCCTTTCTTTTGCCCTGGCTTAACTTCCTGGCCGCCCGGGGCTTTTAGGGGTTCTTCGTTCAAAGCTGGACTGAGTTGGAGCGAATGAAATGACTTATTTCTGCCCCAATGCCCATCAGGTCAGCAACTTCTTTCTCCGTAAAATCATACGGAACAGGCTTTGCGATACCCAATGTGCCATACAACTCTCCTTCCAGCAGCAGAGGCACCGCAATGGAGCCTTCTACCTTGGTGTCCTTCGCCGCGGGCCGCGCTACGCCGGAATCATCTGTCTGCAGGTTACACATTTCCACCGGTTGGCGGCGTTCGGCGGCAATGCCGGCCATGCCTTTTCCGAGGGGAATCTCCGACATTTTAGGGAGTAAAAAGGCGGGCAGGCCCTGGTGGGCCTGCAGCTTCAGGAGGCCGGTGCTTTTATCCAGAAAGTGAAGCGTACCGGTCGTACAGCCAAAGGCTGAAATGATATCCGACAGCGCCTCCTGCCAGTTTACAGCAGGTTGATTCACGGATGCAGCGAGTAAAGGGGAAATGACAGAAGCCATATTGGGGCATTTTTAGATTCACGGTTTATTTGCCTAAACCACTTAGCGGAAAGGCGTTTATAGATAAACAGCAGGGCTGACGAAAGTCAGGCCTGCTGTTTATTCGAGTGCTTATTTTACTTTGGTCACTCTCCAGACCATCCCGGACTCCTTATCAAACTCAATCGGGAAATGCCCGTCCGCGATGCGCTTCAGGCTGGTCCGGTTCGAGCCGAAATCAACGATGTACATGGCGCCGTCCGGGCCGAACTTCACATCGTACGGTCTTTCAATCCCCTCGCCCAGTTGGCCCTGCTGCGAAGCCGGACCGGATTTTTCGTTCTGAACAAAGGCGTGGACGGTGTTTTCCCCGCTGCCGCTGGTCTCTATCCGGGTGATGCGGCTCCCGGAAAACTTGTCCCGCAGGGGGTTGGTAATCCATTGGAAATCCCCGTACTCGGGAACAAACAGCTGGTCCGCATACGCTCCCCAGGACTCCGGCGCTACATCGGGTTTCGAAGGCGAGGAATTCACTTCGTGCAAGCCCAGAATCAGAGAGGTGTCGGGCTGTTGCAGGCCGCTGGCTTCGTGGTCAATCAAAAAGTGCAGCTCCTTGGCGACTCGTTTTGTGCCGATATAAGTAGGCGGAATAGCGGAGCTGCTGGGCTTGAATTTCGCATCGGTCACGGGGCTGAAATTAGCCGCGAAATCCGGCCAGCCGTACCAGGCGCCTTCTTTCACCCGGTAGGTGCCGTCGTGGTAGTCGTTAATGGGGCGGCCGGCGGCATTATCGTACCCGTTTACCGCGATAAACAGCTCATTTTTCTGGTTCCAGGCAATGCCGATGGCATTGCGGAAGCCCCAGGCATAGGGCCGTACCGTCGCCTCGGCATTGTTCGGGTCAAACACCAGGATGGAGCCGCCACATTTGTTGCTGCCTTTGATGACCTGGCCCGGCTCGGTCGCGGTGCCAAAGGGCACGAATGCCCCGGTCAGAACCGTTCCTTTGCCGCCTTCGCGAAAGTCCGGCAATTCAATGTTAACGCCTTTCAGAACAATGTCCTGCGCCGCGGTAGGACGTCCGTCGGGGGCTTTGAGCACAAACGGAATCATGTTTTCGTCCATAAACCCGGAGTTGCCGGCGATGCCCACGCAGACGTACATGCGGCCGTCGCGGCCCATGCGCAGGTCGTTGGGCTGGTGGTCCGACTTGCTGTCGACGATGCCGCCGAGTATCTGGGTTACCTCCCCGTTCAGGGTCACCCGGGACACCGCCCCATTCAATTCCTGGTCCCGGTGCGTAATGTAGAAGGCGCCTTCGTGCCAGGTCATGCCGGAGATGGCCGGGTAAATCCGGCCATCCAGATTAACCACTTCCGTGGTCGTACCGTTGGCTCCTACGCGCAGTATTCGGGCCGAGGCGCCTTCCTCCGCCAGGAAGGTGCCGCCCGCTTCGGCCACGTACAGGTTGCCCTGGTCGTCCCAGGCAACGGAGGTAGGGTAGGTAAGGCCCGCTGCTATCTTTTCAATTTCATAGCCTTCCGGCAGCCGCACCATGGGAAAGTTAGCGGACGCCGTCAGCTTTTTGCTGTCGGCGTCGTGGGTTAGCTCGGTAAACTTTTCGCTCAGCATGTTGATGCCGACGCTGACCGAGCCCGCCATGGCCGAGGCAATAGGACCACGTTTTGGTTCTTCTTCTGTGCTCATGGTGTTGGGTTTAAGTGAGGAATCAGCTGATTTTTAGTACGAGACAGCCATTGGAACTGGTTGAAAACAGGAAAGAAATGCCGAATATTTTCTATTTAACTGCCCCAAAAACGGAGAAACCATTGCCGGAGCATTTTGCTTGGTTTACGGCAGGTCCCATCAGCACTTAATGCCGGTCGCTTCCTTTTAACCACGCAAATGCGCGAGAATAACGTCAAAGACGGCGGGGGCGTCGATGGCATCCCCGGGCAGCAGGTTCGCCCTTCGGCTCATGAGCAGTGGGCCTTCGCCGGGAGTAGCGGGCGGCCGGCCGTGCGAGCCCCCTACCAGCGTGGCGTCCAGGGGAATGATGTCCATCAGCATCCGGAACCCCAGCTTCTTGCGCAGCAGCTTCAGACCTACTTTGGGCATCAGGAACTTGATGGTGGGGTCGGCAAACATCTCCACGGGGTCATAGCCGGGCTTGCGGTGGATGTCGACAATCCGGGCAAAGTCCGGGGCCTTCGCGTCATCGAGCCAGTAGTAATAGGTAAACCACGCGTCTTTTTCCGCTACCGCAATCAGCTCGCCGGCCCGTGGGTGGTCCAGGTGGTAAGCGGCTTTCTCCTCGGGACCAATTATCTTTTCAACCCCCGGCACCTGGGCCAGCAGGCTTCGCACGGCCTCGATTTTCGTCGCATCGTTGACATAGATGTGGGCTACCTGGTGGTCAGCCAAGGCGAAAGCCTGGCAGGTGCCGGCGTCGAGCAGCTCCAGGCCCCGCTCTTCGCGGATGGAAAGGTACCCGTGCTCGCGCAGCACCCGGTTTAGGTGGATGGGCCGCGAGACGGGCGCAATGCCGTACTCGGACAGAAAAATCACCTGCGCCCCCCGGCCCTCAAAATAAGTGGCCAGGTCGCGGCATACAGTGTCGATTTCGCGCAGGTCGGCGGCTACCCGGGCGTCGGCGGGGCCGTAGCGCTGGGCGTTGTAGTCCAGGTGGGGCAGATACACTAGCGTCAGGGTGGGATCGTGGCGCTTGTCGGTTTCAATGGCGGCCTGGGCAATCCACTGGCTGGACTTGATGCTGGTGCGCGGGCCCCAGAAATCGAACAGCGGAAACGTGCCCAGCTTGGCTTCCAGCTGCCCGCGGAGCTCCAGGGGGTACGTGTAGCAGTCGGGCAGCTTGCGGCCGTCCGACAGGTACTGCGGGCGCGGCGTGACAGCATAATCAGCGGTGCTGTACATGGCGTACCACCAGCAGATGTTGGCGCAAGTGAACGTGGGGTCTTCGGCCTTGGCCACCTCCCAAATCTTGGGGGCTTCGACCAGCTTATTTGATTGCCGCCACAGCCGCGGCTCGCATTCATCGCGGAAGTACCAGCCATTGGCTACGATGCCGTGCTCCGTGGGCCATTTACCGGTGAGGTAAGTGGCCTGTACGGAGCAGGTTACGGCTGGTAGTACGTGCCCCACCGAAGCCATCCTGGCGCTTTGGGACCACTGCTGGAGAAAGGGCGTGTTTGCTCCAATAGCGTTTGGCGTCAGGCCCACCACATCAATGACGACAGTTTTTTTCATAGGGGTTTGCTATTCGGGGCCGCTTTATGAGGTGCCCCATGACGGTTTTCATGCGGTATGGTGCTGGTATACGGGGCTGGCTTCACGGCCTCACGGCTTCCAGTAGCGGCTGGAGTTGGCTTTGCACCCAGCGAAGCTCCCGCTCGATGGAAGTGCCCAGGTCCTGCTTAATTGCCTCGGGGAGCACTTCCCACGTGTAGGTTTCCACTTCCAAGTAGCGGGTAAAGGGCCGCGTGGCGAGCAGGTGCAGCACCTGCTCGATTTCAGCCTGCGTGGACTGTAGCCGCTGGTAGCGGGCCAGAAACACCGGGACGTGAAAGTGGGAGCGCCATTCCCGCACCTGCTCGTCGGCAATATGGGGCAGGGCCGCTGGTAAATCCGGGTAATGGGTCAGGCTGCCGTCCTCGTTGCGGGCGACGACCTGATGCAGGTAAGTGGATTCGGCGAACGCCGCAAATTCCTCAGCCAGGGTCTGCCGCTCCGCGGGGCGGGCCGGCAGGTCGGCTTTCAGGGCGGCGCTGATTTGCATCCGGCCCACGCCGATGCCGGCGGCCTCAAGGTTCGCCAGCACGGCGGCCGGTTCTTCGTACGTCAAGGCGAAGTGGCACACGTCATAGCACAGCTGCACATGGTCGCGCACGGCCTGCGCCGCTGCCTGCGGAGTTAAGCCCAGTCGATGTTCCAAATGGGAGCCCACCTGTGGCAGCAGGTACATCGTGTAGTACGCCACGAACTCGGCCGAGGTCTCTAGCAAACCGTCGGGCTCGGGCTCGATGTCGAGGTGAATAAGCCGGCCGGTTGCCTGGCGCAGCTCCACCAGCTCCGCCACCAGCTCGGCCAGGTGCTGCGTGCTGCGCTGCAACACGGGGTGGGCTGGCCGGCCGGCCAACCAGGGCTTGTAAGAAAGCGGCGAGGTGGAGATACCACCCTCCAGGTGTTGGGGGAGCAGGGCCGCCAGCAGCCGGGCCAGCCGCGCGGTATAGGCCAGGCGCTCCGGGGTGGTCCAGTCGGGACGATGCACGTCATCTTTCACGACCTCCCGGTGGAAGCTGCCGTAAGGAAAGCCGTTGATGAGCGGCACGTACAGCTCGTGGCGGTCGAGCCAGGCCTTGAATTCGGCCAATTGGCCCGCCTTTTCCAACTCGCGGCTGGCTACATCCGAGAGCCGCAGACCAATGGCGAAGGGCGCATCCGGCGAAAGCCGCGCTTTGATGGGCAACACGTGGGTTTGCAGGCTGGCAAACACGGCAGCCCAGGTTTCCCCGGGATGAATATTGGTGCAGTACATGAGGTGCAAGCCCGGGCCGACAATCATTTTGCTACGTCGTTAGGAAGTAAAAATGAGCTTGGCTACAGCGGCGCGGACGGGCGCACGCCCCGTGAGTAGCGCTGCAACTGGTGAACGGCTTCCACCATGAGCTTATCGTCGATTTCGTGCACTTCCACCCCCGTGCCAATCCCGTCGAGCAGCATAATGGTCAGCTGTCCGCCCAAGTGCTCGCGGAACTCCTGTAGCCCGTGCAATAGGCTCTGCGGATGCCCGGCATCAGTCAGGTGCTCGACCATTTCCGGGGCGTACAACTCAAAGCCCAGCGTTTCCAGGACAGCGATAATTTCGGCCAGCTCGGCGACCGTGAGGCGGCCTTGCAGGTGCGAATACACCGAGTCTAGGGCAATGCCGATGGCGACGGCTTCGCCGTGTCGGATGCGGTAGTGGCTCAGCTGCTCGAGCTTATGCGCCGACCAGTGGCCAAAATCTAGGGGGCGGGAAGAGCCTTGCTCGAAAGCGTCGCCCCCGGCAATGTGCTCTAGGTGCAGCTCGGCGCAGCGGTGAATCAGCTGTTGCATGAGCGGCAGCTCGCGGGCGGCCAGGGCGGCGGCGTGGGCCTGCATAAACCGGAAGAACGCGGCGTCCTTTATCAAACTCACCTTCAGGGCCTCGGCTATGCCGCCGCGCCAGTCGCGGTCTTCCAGGGTGCGCAGGAAAGCAAAGTCGTTGAAAACGGCGTAGGGCGGCGCGAAGTTGCCCAGGAAGTTCTTCTTGCCGAAGGCATTGACGCTGTTTTTAACCCCAATGCCCGAGTCGTTCTGCGAGAGCACCGTGGTGGGGATGCGCAGGTGCCGGACGCCCCGGTGCGCCACCGAGGCGGCGTAGCCCACCATGTCGAGCACGGCGCCGCCGCCAATGGCCGCCAGGTAGGAGTGCCGGTCGATGTGGTGGGCATCCACGGCTTCGAGCAGCTGCTGCACCAGGGCCGGCTGGTTTTTGCACTGCTCGCCGCCCGGGATAAGGGCAACGGGCCCGCTGAGCTGCAAAACGTCGGCGTGGGCCTCTACATAGCGGACTATCTGCGAGGTAAGGTGGGGGTGTTGCTCGGCCACGCCGCTGTCCAGCGCAAAGAACACCTTGCGGGGCGCGCGGCCGCCGTCCTGCGCCAGCACGTCGCGCAGCAGCGGGTTGCTCACCTCAAACAAGCCTTCGGTGAAGTGAACGGGATAGGAAAAAGAAACCTGAAACTGCTGCTGAAGCGAAGGAAGGGACATGTAATAGCGGAATGGCGGTGAAAGCAGTTGCCCCGGTTGGGGCAGCCAGCCGGCGGGTAAACCGGCGCGGCAGCACCGGGTGGTGCCGCCCTTGAGCGTGGAGCCGGCCGCGCGGCTACGTGACGGCAAAGTGCCCCGCCAGCCAGCGCGAGAGCGGAAACAAGGCCAGCACCCCCAGCCCGTACGCCCACCCCGCAAAGCCGGCCGCCACGGTGGCGTCCAGCAGAATCAGGGCCATTACCCCGGCTTTGACGGCCCGGCGCACGTGCAGCGGCTGCAACGACCCGATGGCCTTGAGCAGGGGCGGGAAAATGAGGTAGCTGAACAGGGCCAGAAAGGGCACTGCCGGCCACAGGCGGACCTGCGGCAGGCGCGTGAGCACCAGAATGGCCCCGATGACCAGGCCGTACAGGCCCACCGAGCCCAGCAGAATTCGTTTGTCGCCCCCGTGCACCTCGCCCCGGCTAATAGCAGTGATGGCCGCGATGTAGACGACGGGAATCAGGGCCAGGTACCAGAGCTGCGACACGGCGGCGGGCACCGCGCTCAGCCCCAGCAGCAGGTTGCCCCCGCGGCAGGCGCCCATGTTCAGGGGGCCCAGCACGGCGTGGTGCTTGCCCACCGCGTCGTACGCCAGGGCCAGCACCGCAATGGCCGCCGCAATCAGCCCGCTGGTACGCGACACCTGAAACGCCGCGCCAATGCCCCCCAGCAGCAGCAGCGTGCCCAGGACGCTGGCGCTGGCCCGGCTGGCGGCACCGCTCGGAATGGGGCGCTCGGGGCGCTCTATCCGGTCCAGCTCGGCGTCGAATACGTCGTTGAACACCACCCCGCCGCCGTATAGCCCCACGGTAGCGACGACCAGCCAGGCCAGCACCCGCAGCTGCGGATGGGCCACCGTGACGGGGCCATCGCCCAGCAGCAGCACCGAGCCCGAAGCGGCAAAGCCCAGCAGGATATCGGCCACCGCCGTGACGATGTTAGCGGGCCGCATCAGCACCAGATGCGCAAACAATCGGCTCATAACAAGTGGTAAGGGGCCTTAGCGAATAATTCGGGTATCGGCCGCCTCCACCTTCGGGGTCTGGCCGCCGCGTAGGATGGAGTTACCGGAAAATTTCATGCTTTGGTCGATGGCCGCGGCCGTGAGCCAGTCAGTTTCCGGCATCTGCCCGCTTTGGCCGAAGGCGGCGAGGGCATTCCGGTAAGTTACCCGCTCCACCGTGTCCAGCGGCAAGCCGCGCTCGAGCATGAGCTGGGCGGTTTTGGGCACCGCCAACGGGTCGCTGATACCCCAGTCGGCGGCGCTGTTGATAAAAATGCGCTCCGGGCCGTAGTGCTTCACTACTTCAACCATGCGCTCGTTACCCATCTTGGTGTGCGGGTAGATAGTGAAAGCGGCCCAGAAGCCCCGGTCCAGCACATCCTGCACGGTTTCCTCGTTGTTGTGGTCGACGATGACCATGCCCGGGTCGAGGCCGTGCTCCAGCGCTACTTCCATGCTGCGGAGCGTACCCTTTTTCTTGTCGCGGTGGGGCGTATGAATCTGCACCGGCAGGTTTACTTCCTTGGCCAGCTCCAGCTGCAGGCGGTAGTACTTGTCCTCGGCGGCGGTCTGGTCGTCGTAGCCAATCTCGCCCACGCCCACCACGCCTTCCTTGCTCACGAACAGCGGCAGCAGCTCCATGACTTCTTCGGCCAAGGCTTCGTTATTAGCTTCCTTCGAGTTCAGGCCAATGGTGCAGTAATGCTTGATGCCAAACTGGCTGGCCCGAAAGCGCTCGAAGCCAATAAGATGGCTATAATAGTCCTGGAACGTGCCCACCTGGGTGCGGGGCTGGCCCATCCAGAACGCCGGTTCGATGATGGCCACGACGCCGGCCTGGCGCATGGCTTCGTAGTCATCCGTTGTGCGGGAGGTCATGTGCACGTGCGGGTCGATGTAGCGCATAAAGGAGCGTAAGGGTGAAGCAAAGCCGGCAGCAACGCGGGCACGGCGATTGGTATACGTGAAATAAGGGGGAGGAGGTTCAGCGTCCTACCCGTAGGCTTGCGCCCCGATGCGCTCCCAGCGAGCGGCCCGCTCCTGCCCAACTACCTGTGTGCCCGATGCCTCGCTCAGTAAAGCAAGGGCGGCGGGCAGGCGGCTCTCGGCGAGGGCCAGCGTGCCGGCCTGCACCTGCAGCGCGTCGTCGCTGTGCAGCAGCCGCCGCACGTCCGGCAGCGAGTCGGCCGTGAGGTAGGGCCCCACCAGGCGCCACACTTCCGGGGTCAGGGTGCGGCCGGCGGCCCAGCGCTCGTGCGCGTAGTCGAGGAGCATATGCGCCAGCGGCTCGTTGCGCCGCTGGTCCAGGCCGTAAATCCGGTACAAGGGCCGGGCGTTGAATACCGCCTTGAGCACCAGCTGGTTCCAGGCCTCCTGGGGCAGGTAGTCGTACGGGTAGGGGTTGCCAAGGGCAATGGCGTCGAACACGCTGGTCATGGTGGTGCGCACCCCCTCGGCCGCCCGCAGCACGTGCGTTTCGGGGTAGGGCAAGAGCGGCAAAGCGGCGTACAGCGCCGCCAGTTCGTTTAAATCGGCGGTTTTAAACAGGCGGTTTATTACGGCCGAATACTCGGCCGGACTCTGATGGGCCACGCGCAGCAGCAGCAAGGTGCGCGTGGCCTGGTCGGCGGTCCAGCCTTCGGGGTTGAAGCCCAGCCGGAGTTGCCCGGCTTCCTGCAGCTGACTTCCGGTGAGCGGCAGCGGGTGCTTGCCCGTGAACCGCGGCACCAGGCTGAACGCCAGGTACAGCGCCTTCTCAGGAAGAGGGTTTTCCAGCTGCGTGCGCAGCCACACCTGCCCGCGTTCGGGTAAGTGCAAGGTCAGCACCGCGACGAGATAGTCTTGAGAGTGCTTATCAGTCATTAGGTGTAAAGTTGGAGAGCATCAACAAGTGTGGGGCAATCGGTCAGTATCAAAGGCAGGAGGGGGAGGAACTGCTGATTGGGTCAGTGCTTTTACCAACAAGTACGGCTTTCCAAGTTAACCCAAGAGGCGGGTTGACCACCACTGCCCCACACTTCTTGATGCTCTCCGTATAGGATACGAATAGGATACGGATCTGTTTAGGAAGTCGTCGAAATCAATCAGCATGACGTTCAAGCGTAATTCCTAAACAGCTCCTACGTCAACGGCGGTGAGTGGTGCCATTGCCTCGCCTGTATTTTCTGCGCGCGGGTAGGCTAAATCCCACCACGCTCCTGCCTACCTTTGGCCTCCTGCTTAATTACCTGCTGCTGCTCATGCCTGCGCATGCCTCCCGGCTTTACTTCAACAACCCCGTGGGACGAGTCTTGGAACACCCCGATGGTTACGCTCATATCATCTACGAGCCCGGCCCCCGCAAGCTAGACTATCTCCAGGCCTTCCTCACCCACACGGGCCAGCGCCTGCGGTGCTGGCACAAGCTTTTCAGCGACCAGCGCCTGATGGCCCCCTTCACCCCGGAGGAAAGCCAGTAGATTGTGGACTATTGGCTCACGGCCGAGCAGCGCGGCACCTCCGCCATTTACGGGGCCGTGCTGCTGCCCCAGGACGCGTTTGCCCGCCTCTACGTGAGGACAGAATGGGGCAGGCAGCTTCTATCTTCGAAAACAAGGACAGCAGGGCGGTCATAGTTTCCTGGCTGGCCCCCTTGGGGACAGAAAATAGGGTGTTGTGAAACAACTAGGGAAAACCCTCCAGTCGAGGTTTTACCAGCTAGGTTGTTGGTGATAAGGTGCTCATGCGCCGTAAGAGCAGCGAAAAACCGCTAGTCTTACACGTCCCTTAAGGCTATTGAAAGACGGTAGCGAAAAGGAACGTTTACGCTATACTTCCTGACTCTACAGCAAATAAGTCATTGATTGACAGTTCGGTACTATATAAAACCAAGTATGTGTATACCCGACTCGGAGGGTTTCCCCTAGTTGTTTCACAACACCCACCTATCCGAAGGTGGAAAAGCAGTGCCGGCT
>NZ_FWWW01000019.1 GCF_900176135.1 Hymenobacter roseosalivarius DSM 11622
TTTTAACGCTACCAAGGCCGTTTTTAAAAGTAATGGTTTCGACCAAGTTAGTTTGTTGTTTTTGCTTATCTCACCTATCAACGGCTCGTTATGTCTCCAAACATTGATTTATTGAGATAAATCGGCTCATTTTTCGGGTCCAAAAAGCTTAGCGTTGTTTTCCGTTCCTACTCTCGTGCGACCCCTATCACTTCCGCTAATCCTTTCACCAATCCAATCCTTACCAATGAAACGACTTGCTTACCTGTTCTTGAGCTGCGCTACCCTCGTTGCTACTAGCTGCTCCAAAGATGATGATAACGGCGTTACTCCTGTTGGGCCAAAAGACTATACAGTAGAGTACCGGGTTAGTTCGACTAGCAACTTGGTATCAGACTACATTTCGTACACCAACGCTACGGGTGGAACGACTACCCTTAATAATGTGACGCTGCCCGTTAGCTACACATTCACGCGCAATATGAAACAAGGGGATAGCTCTACGCTATTGGCCAGCATCCCTGCCGGTAGTACGGCTTCCTCGAATATCACGGTATCTATTCTACTAGATGGAAAAGAGGTTAAGAAAGAAACTGGTACTGGTGACCGGGCGCAAGCGGTGCCGGGGTGGGTCATTGGCCAGTAGTTCTGCACTGCTGCAAAAGGTGCTCGGTCAGAATATGGCCGGGCCTTTTTTTGGTCGTATACTTGTGTTTTAAGTTATGATTACTCGTTGACAGTGAGGTATTTATTTAACCAAAATGTATTTTGGGTTCAGCAAGCTCTTATCCCAGATCAAAGCTTTCGTAAGCCGCCAACTCCCCGCCATTCAATTCCTCACGGTACACCCGCCAGTTTGGCATAAACTGGTCCAGCAACGCCCGAAACCGCTCGTTATGCTTCCGCTCCAGCAGGTGAATCAGCTCGTGAACCACCACGTACTCTACTAGATGGGGTTCTTCTTCTAAACGGGCGGATTTACACGCTAAGCCTTCCAGCAACGCTTTATCAAAAAGGGTGACTTGAAAACACCTGTAAAAAGGGCAATTCCAAGCAATTCAGCGGGTATGCTGAGCCTGTCACAAAGGAAATCTTTGTAATAAGCTTGGTGTACGCTGTTGTCAATACCCAATTAATCAACTAGTTAACTACTTAGCGTGTAAATCCGCCCGTTTGGAAGAAGAACCCCGAAGTAGGAAGGGTGCTTCCATGTGCGTTTTAAGTATTTTGACGGACCTGGACCTGGTGCTGGGCTCGGGCAAGCTATTCAGCTAATATGGCCCACCGCGGCTTGCTCAGCTCCCCCGGTACGTGGAATAGCCAAAGGCCGACAGCGTGATGGGCACGTGGTAGTGCGCTCCGTCGGTCAGCTCAAACACCACCTCGATGTAGGGGTAGAACGAGGCTTGCTGCCGGGCTGCGAAATACGGCTGGGTCAGAAACGTGAGCTTGTAAATACCAATGTGGGGTGTTTTCTGGCCCGCCATCGGCAGGAAGTCGCCGATGCGGCCGGCCGCGTCGGTTTTCTTTTCGGCTACGGTACCCCAGGCTTTTTTGGTGGCATCGTACTTCTCCAGGCGCACGGTTACGCCGGGGGCCGGCGTGCCCCGGCTAATGTCGAGAATGTGGGTGCTGAGCTGGTAGGCGGGCGGCGTTTGTTGAGCTAGGCCCAGCAGGGGCAGCAGGCAAAGCAGGCAAAGGAGGAGAGCTTTCAAGGGAATACGGGATGAGGTGAAAAAGGCAAATACCAATATATGCCCCCCAGACCAACGATAGGGGGTAGGCGGATTAAGGAGTGGTGATGCCGGCTTCCGGCAGCGCAGCGGCGGGGCCAGCAGGCCGTCGTTTTAGGGGCCGCCGCCGCCTGCCACGCCAATGCCGCCAATTACCTGCCCGTTGTGGAACAGGGGCACGCCCCCGCTCAGCAGCAGCAGCTCGGGCAGGGTGTTGAGGTTCTGCGTGTCGGGGTTGTTGCGGGCGTTGCGGCCCAGCAGCAGGGTGGCGGTGTTGGTGGAAAGGGCGGTGTAGGCCTTGCGCCGGGCGGCCTCGGTGTTGTGCGGCCCCACGCCATCACCGCGTGTGCGCAGCACGAACTGCCCACCGACACCTACCACGGCCACTTGCTTGTCGAGGGTGGCCGCTTTGGCGCGCACCCGGTCGGCCATTTCCAGCGCCGCTCGGAGCGTGAGCTGTTCGACCGTTGCCACGTAGCGGGCAGTGGGGGCCGCCGCATTGGTGGCCGGCAGTTGGGGGCGGGTTGGGGGGGGAAACAAGGCAAAAGTAACGTGGCAAGGACCTAATAGGCAGGCTGGCGAACGCGGGTTGCTTTTGCCGGGGCCAGTTGCCGGCTGAACTCACCAGAAGCTTGCATTCTCTTTTTGTGGCGGAGCGGTAAGGTTTCGAAGGGACGCGTACTCTAACGGATAATTCCCCTGTTCATCGTCAGTGAACTGCTTCCCCTTGGTTGTGCCAAAGCGGCCCGGCTACGCCAGCGGCGCCGGCGGCAGTCCGGCGCAGCCCCGGTGGAAGCAGCCATACCAAGAGCCAAGCCCTTCGCATGAAAAATGCTCCCTGTGCCTTACTAAGCCGCCTCCCGCAACCGGCCGCCACTGCCCACCTCACGTTGCCCAACGGCCCCGAACCGCGCTCCGAGGAAGACAAGATTGCCGCTATCAGCGCCCATTTTGCGGCCATCATGCGCGAGCTGGGCCTGGACCTGAGCGACGACAGCCTAGCCGGTACGCCCCGCCGGGTGGCCAAAATGTACGTGCAGGAATGGTTTCGGGGCCTCGACCCGAAGAACCGGCCCGAAATGAAGCTATTCGAAAACAAGTACGACTACCATCAGCTGCTGGTCGCGCGCGACATCACGCTGTTTTCCTGCTGCGAGCACCACTTCGTGCCCATCATCGGCAAGGCTCACGTGGCCTATCTGCCGGCCGATAAGGTGGTGGGTTTGAGCAAGCTCAACCGCGTGGTGCAGTACTACGCCCGGCGGCCGCAGGTGCAGGAGCGCCTCACCCGCCAGATTGCCGAAGAGCTTAAGCAAAGTTTAGGCACCGACGACGTAGCCGTGCTCCTCGAAGCCGACCACCTCTGCGTGCAAAGCCGGGGCGTGAACGACACCAGCAGCGCCACGCTCACCAGCGAATACGGCGGCCGCTTTGCGGCGGAGGCCAGCCTGCGGGCGGAGTTCCTGCGCCAGATTGGCAAGTGAGGCGCGGGGCAAAGCGAATTATTTCCCCTGATTTTGTAATGCCGGTGCCTGTTGGGTACTCCAAGCCGTAAGTCATCTCTCACCAACCTTTTTGCTCATGTTGTACGCTAGCATTACTCTGTTTGTCCTCGCCGCCGCCGCGGGTGCCACCATTCTCATCACCTGGCTCAATAAGAAGAACGCGCCCAAGGCCGTAGTGTACACCCACGGGCTGCTGGCTGTTTCGGGGCTGCTGGTGCTGCTCTACTATGCCTTCACCCACCCCACGGCCTACCCCAAGCTGAGCATTATTCTGTTCATCGTCACGGCTTTGGGGGGTATTTATATGTTCGTTACCAGTAGCCCCGATAAGGCCAAGCCCATTCCCGTGGCCGGCCTGCACGCGCTGCTGGCCGTGGGCAGCCTCATCACGCTGCTGGTGTACGTGTTCGGCTAGGCCGCGGCGGGCCATGAAGCTCAACTACCACCCGCCCCACCTGATACTGGTGCACTTCCCGGCCGCGCTGCTGCCCATGGATTGGGTGTGCGCCGCCCTGGGCTGGTACACCCACAACCCCACCTTCACCGCCGCCGCGTACTACGCTTTGGCGGGTGGCGTGGCCGGCGGCTGGCTGGCGGTGGCCTTCGGCTTTATGGACCTGCTGCGCATTCCGGCCGAGCGGCCGGCGGCCCAACGCACCGCCCTGCTGCACGCGGGCATCAATACCGGGGTATTGATAGGGTATTCCGTACTTTTCTTTCTGCAATGGCGGCAGCCCATGCTGGCCACCGCCACCGTGCCGGTCCTGCTGCTGAAAACCGGCCTGCTGCTGGCGCTGGTGGCCGGCAATTACCTCGGCGCGCAACTGGTCTTAAAATACCGTCTTGGCACCATTGATAATGACTGAGTCTGACTCCCAAACTACTTCGCCGCCCCGTCTGCTTCCTGCCGGTGCCCCGGCCGATGCCGTGCTCATTGCCCGCATTTTGGGCGGCGAGCAGGAATATTTCGAGCTGCTGATTCGGCGCTACAACGGCGCGCTCTACAAGGTGGGGCGCTCCTACGGCTTCGCCCACGCCACCGTGCAGGACCTGATGCAGGACACCTACGTGGCCGCCTACCAGGCGCTGGGCAAGTTTGAGGAGCGGGCCGCCTTCAAAACCTGGCTCATCCGCATCATGCTCAACCACTGCTCCCACTGGCGCCGCAAAGCGGCCCACCAGCCCCAACCCGCATCCGCCGCCGCGTGTATGAACGAAGCCCCCGAGTCCCCGCGCAGCCCCGCCACCGACGGGCAGCAGGAAATCCTCAACCGCGAGCTGGGCGCGGTGCTGGAGCAGTGCATTCAGACCCTGCCGCCTGACTACCGCCTGGTGTTCGTGCTGCGCGAACTGGAGGGCCTCAGCAGCCAGGAAACCGCCAAAGCCGTGGACATCACCGAAACCAACGTGAATGCGCGCCTGAGCCGGGCCAAGGCCCTGCTGCGCCGGCAGCTGGAAAGCTGGTACCCCCGCGCCGCCGTCTACGAGTTCAACCTGATTTACTGTGATGAGATGGTGGCCCGCGTCTTTCGCCACCTCGGCGAGCCGCCCCAAGTGCCGGCCTGAGCACCCGGCCGCGGCCGAAGCCGGTGCATTCTCTCCTGTTTATCACTTCTTGAAATACCGCCTGATGGCTTCCCCCGAAACACCCACTGGCCCCGACTTTGCAACGGCCGGCATCGCGCTGGCTGACCTGGCCGACGGCACCATGGTCCGCGGGCACGCCCACGACGAGCCCGTGCTGCTGGTGCGGCGCGGCGAGGAGCTGTGGGCCGTGGGGGCGCTGTGCAGCCATTTCGGGGCACCGCTGGAAACGGGCTTGCTGGTCGGCGACACCGTGCGCTGCCCCTGGCACCACGCCTGCTTCAGCCTGCGCACCGGGGCCGCGCTGCGGGCCCCGGCCCTCGACCCGCTGCCCCGCTGGCCGGTGGAGCGGCGCGACGGCCGGGCCTACGTCACCGGCAAGCAGGAGCGCGACCCGCTGGCCCCCGAATCGCCCCCGGCAAGCGCCAAAGAAGCCTCGCAGCCGCAGCAGGTCGTCATCATCGGGGCCGGCGGGGCCGGCAGCGCGGCCGCCGAGATGCTGCGCCGCGAAGGCTACCAGGGCCGCCTTACCCTGCTCGATGAGGAAGCCGACGTGCCCTACGACCGCACTGTGCTTTCCAAGAGCTTTGCCCCCGACGATGCGCAACACATTGCCCTGCGCCCGCTGGGCTTTTATGCCGCCCACGGCATCGACCTCATCCGGGGCCAGGTGGCCGCGCTGGATGTCAGCGGCCGGTGCGTGCGGCTGGCCAATGGCTCGGCGCACGCCTACGACGCGCTGCTGCTGGCCACTGGCGCCGAGCCGGTACGGCTCGATATTGCCGGCCACGACCTGCCCCACGTGCACGTCCTACGCTCCCTGGCCGACCACCGCGCCATCGTGGCCGGGGCGGCCCAGGCCCGGCGGGCCGTGGTGCTGGGGGCCAGCTTTATCGGGCTGGAAGTCGCGGCCGCGTTGCGCGGCCTCGGGCTGGAAGTACACGTCGTGGCCCCCGATGAGGTGCCGTTGGCCAGGGTGCTGGGCGCGGAGCTAGGCGCGATGGTGCAGCGGCTGCACGAGGAGAAAGGCATCGTTTTTCATTTGCAGCAAATGGCTACTTCCATCGAGGCCGAGGCCGTGGTGCTGAAAAACGGCCAGCGGCTGCCGGCCGACCTGGTGGTGGCCGGCATTGGGGTGCGGCCCCGGCTGGCGTTGGCCGAAGCGGCAGGCCTGGCCCTGGACCGGGGCGTGCTGGTGGACGCGTACCTGCAAACCAGCAGGCCCGGCATCTACGCCGCCGGCGACATTGCCCGCTGGCCCGACGCCCACACCGGGGCCTCTATTCGGGTGGAGCACTGGGTGGTGGCGCAGCGCCAGGGCCAGACGGCCGCGCGAAATATGCTGGGCCGGCAGGAGAAATTCGACGCGGTACCTTTTTTCTGGAGCAAGCACTACGACCTGTCGGTGCGCTACACGGGCCACGCCGAAAAGTGGGACGAGCTGACCGTGGATGACCCCCTGGCCGAGCGAACCGGCAGCGTAGCGTTCCGCCAAAGCGGCCAGACCCTGGCCGTGGCCAGCGTGCAGCGCGACGTGGATAACCTGAAAGCCGAAGTAGCCCTGGAAGCCGACGACGAGGCCGCCCTGAGAAAGCTGCTGCACTAGTCCTCCAGCTCACTCCATGGAGCCGGCCCTTTCGATAGATGGGTGTTGTTAAACAAATAGGGTAAAACCTCCTCCACGACCTGGTAATACGGGCCGGTACGACTGCCCCCGCCCCCTTGCGCAACTGCTGGGCCGTCTGGCGCAGTTGGGCAAAGGCGACCACGTCCGGGGTTTGCAGCCAGGCGAGCAGGGCGGCTACTTTCTCCGCGTTGGTGTGGGCAAACGAAAAAGCCACGTCTTCCAGCGCTTGCAAGGCGGTGCCGTGGGTCACCACGCCCTCCAGCACTTGGCGCAACTGGTCGGCGGAGGCCTGCTGCTGACGGTAGACCCGCTCCCGGGTTTCCCGCAGCGCGGCGTTGCGGTGGGTTTGCACGGCCTGTAAGAGCGTTTCAGTGAGCAGGTCGCCCACCTGGTAGTACTGGTAAACCACGAAGCAGAGCACCATCAGGTATTTGTTGTCGGCTTGCTGCTGCACCTGAAAAACCTGCGTCCGCTCGACGTAGCGGGCATAGTAGCGCACCACTTCCTCCGATAAGTCCAGGGCCTGCACCAGGGGGTAAACCTGCGTAAACAGCGCCTGGAGCACGGCGTAATCCTGCACGTTGGCGCGAATAGCGGCCGGGCGCATCAGTTCCAGACTGCGCTTGAGCGTGGTCAGCCGGTAGGGCCGGTGAGAATGGGCCGGGGCTTCTTCTGCTGCCGTGAACAAGGCATCCAGTTGCTGGCGCACGGCAGGCGTCAGGTGATGGGCCAGTTGGGTGGTGAGTTGCTGCTCGACCGTGCGGAAGGCCTCGGTGACGAGGCCCGCCAGGGCCGCATAGGTTGGCACCTCCCAGCGATGGGCTCGGATATAATCGGCCGCGGAGTGAAAAACGGCCACTGGGTTCATTTGCTGGCGGGAAAAATGCGTCACCTGCTGGCGCACGGCGGCTTCGGCCTGCTCGATGGGCCGCACGCCAAACTGTTGCAGAATCTGCTGACGGTGGTGGAAGCGAGTGGCCTTATCGTAGCGCTCCCACTCGACGTTTCCCAAGTGGTAGCGCTGTTGCACGTACGCCTGGTCGGCCAGCAGAAATCGGTCAGCCGGAAAGAAGCGCCCCGTGGCTTTGAAGTAGCCGACCTGGAGCACGAAGCCACCTCGGCTATGCGGAGCCAGCAGCGTGTGCAGGAATTGGGTGGCCCAGTCCGGCAAGGCGAAAAAGAGTTGGCGTTGCGGATGATTGAAAGTCGGCGGCTGGTCAAACGCGCGCCGCTGGGTCGTATCAAGTAAGGGAAGGTGGCGGGCCATCAGAAACGGGCAAAGCCGTAAAAGTAGCGAACCAGCTTGTTCATTAAAACGAACCTATAACTGTACAATTCCACCGACCGCCTGGCACTAGGCACATCGGATGGAAAATAGGCCAATCCGGTATAGAAAACTTGTTCAGCAATCAAAGTACAATCAACCCGTCTAACACGATGGGAAATCGGTACTTTGGCTCTGGAAATGGTCACCTGACATCGCTAAATGCCTGGTTTTGTCGTGGAAACGCTTTGCCAATCCTGGGGCAGTGAGGCTATTAGCAAGCTCGTCACTTAACATTTGGACCAAACTTTTAACCAAGGCCATTGGCGATTGGCGGCGAAAAAAAGAGCGTCCACGCCGCCGAGCGCGACACCCCGCGCATGAGGGCCTTGCGCCGGGCCTTTGTGGAGGCGCTGCAAGTCGAAGATTTTACGCGTTTTAGGTTCGTGGACGAGACCAGCACCAACCTGACCTACTGCCGCCGCTACGCCCGCGCCGAAGGCGGGCAGCGCGCCGGGCAGGCCGCGCCCCTGCACGGCGGGCCGAACGTGACGCTGCTAGCGGCGCTGACCCCGACCGGGCTGCACGCGGCCATGACCGCGAGCGGGGCCGTCAACGGCGAGGTCTTTGCCGCCTACCCGAGTCAGGTACTGGGCCCAACGCTGCGGCCCGGCGACGTGGCCGTACTCGACAACCTGCCCGCCCACAAAGCGAACGGGCTGGCCGAACTCGTCGAGGCCCGCGGGGCCCGCCTGTTGTACCTGCCGCCCTACTCGCCCGACTTTACGCCGGTTGAATTGGCGTTTGGCAAGCTCAAAACCTGGCTGCGCACGGCCCGGACCCGCACCCGCGAGGCGCTGGAAGCCGTCATCGGCGCCGCCGCCGACTGGATAACCGAGCAGGACGCTAAAAATTGGTTTGACCATGGTGGCTACCATGTATACTAACCTGAATTCCGCTCTAGTTAGGTGCTCTGTGACCGCCACTTTTGCGTCCGGCCAGGCCCCCGTCACCAGCCCCTCTAACCCGGTTTGCTTCCTAAGCCCCGTCCTTTTTTCTGCCTCCCAGAGCCAGGCTTCGCCCACTCTTTACTGATTTTCTTTCAGGAGCAGCTCCATCAGGCGGTCAGCAGCTACTTCCCCCTTCTTTTTCAGCAAGACCCTATCCGTATCGTCACCAACTTCATACGTAAGGGCTTCGGCCTTCAATTCGCGCATCATCCAGCTTTTCGAAACGTTAGACCCGTTTCCTGAAGCTTTAACATTGATTTTATACGCAGGCAAAGATGCTTCCACGGCTCGCAGCCATTTTTGCGTAAAGCCCGGAAGGTTCGTATGAACCGTATCCTCGTTTGTGTAGAATACGTCCTGGTAAGTAGAGTGGAAGTCAATGGCAAAGCAGACTTTTGCTTGTTGTTCCTTTATCAAACGTTGGAGGTAGGTGCGGACTGCTGCCGTTTCGGGCTGTTTGAATTCGTTCCAGTCGCGGTTCAGGTCTACTCCGGCGGCACTATGCCTCCAATGCCCGTTGTCCACCCCGTCCGGATTGAGCATCGGAATGATAACGACTTCGTACCGACGCCTGAAATTGTTGGCGGCTTCACTTGGCTCTAGTATTCTTTCAATGAAGGCTTGCATGGCCAGATACCCCGTGACTTCCGGTGGGTGCTGCCGGCTTAGTACGACTATTAGCTTCTTTCCCGGCGCTCCCTTGGTAGTTAAAGCCACGATGGGCTTGCTCAATAAACTCCGGCCAATCGTATGCTTGCGAATAGTCGGCCTGCGGGCCAGCTTGTCCATCCAGGCGTAGCTGTCCGCGGCCGTGATGACTTCCTGGGCGGCAACAAGGGTGGTATCGGGACTCACGGAGACGCGAAAGGTAACTGCCGTGCTGTCCGACGAATAATCTACAGACGGAACCGCCTGCCAGCTATGCCCGTCGGTACTCGTCTTGGGGTGGTACCGATGCCGCCATTTTTGATAGGTAAGCCTAAGATAAATGCTCTGCGGCTGGTGGGACCAGACTTTAAAAGCATACCACGGGCTTGGATTAATGGTGGGGCTCTCAGGCGTTATCAGCAGGGCGAAGGTGCTGTCGTCGACCTGCATTACCTGGTTTAGCCGAGCCGCGCTGAACTTGTTGCTGAAGCCGACTGCGCCGTGGCCGTCAGTGAAGTGATATACTTTTTTTTCCTGCCGCGCCACGGCACTACTGGCCAGCCCTCCTCCTGCCGGGACAGGCCCTTGGTTGGCAGGCTTGGGTTGAACCATGCACTGACTAAAGAATCCCGTCAGGAATAACAGGAAAGCGGCTTGCTTGGAAAACGCCTGATGGAGACTTCTCATTATCTTTAGCAATGGACAATTAACTGGCCACCAGCCGAATCAGCCGCTCTCTTCACCAGGGCGCGTACACCAGGGAAGAGCAGTTGTGGTTAGTAAAAGAACTGGTTCAGACTCGGCTACTTGCGTGGCTGAAGGTCCCTGTTAACCTGGCCAGGCACCTTCGGGGAAGGGTCAAGGCTTGAAGGCCCAGGTATCTACGTCCATCAGGTGACCGCCCTGGCGTTGAATGGCGGCTTCTACGCTCGCATTGTTTGTATTCCGCTCACTGATTGGGTATAGATAACGGCGGGGCACAACCCTGGAGGGGTTGAAGCTGGCTTCGACCCCGCGCGGGACCACGAGCTCGGGGTAGCCGGTGCGACGGTAGTCCACCCACGCCTCCAGCGCGCCCTGACCGTAAAGCGCAACGTACTTCTGCTCGATAAGCAGCTTGAGCTTCTGTTCCAGGGTGCTCAGCCCTCTAAAATTCCCGTAGGTAGCGACGTACAAGGAATAGTCTGCCGCTGCAATACCCAGCTGCTGCATATTGGCCGTTATGGCAGCGGCCAGGGCGTCGGCCGCTCTTGCCTCATTCGCAGTGCGCAAATAGGCTTCGGCCTCGATGAACTTCACTTCGGCATAGGATATCAAAGGGATACGACTGTCTTTCTGTGCCCAGAACAGGGATGTGTTATCTGCTTGATAGACAACATAATTTCCTCCCACTAAACGGGTATATTTATTCAAACGAGGGTCTCTTTTGTCCAGCAGCTGCCTTACCAGTTGGTCTCCGAGTACCAGTTGCCCCGGGCGCTCCTGCCCGTACATAGCAATCGGGTTAGCACCGTTGTTGGCCAGGGAGAAATTGAAATTAGGCTGGGTAGTAACCGAGGTGATTCCCCCCAAGGCAAGCTCGGCAAGGGCCTTGGCAGCGGAGGAAGGGTCTCTTCGGGTCAGATGAAGGTAGTACCGGGCTTTCAGCGAGCGGGCCGTGGCCGTCCACCGGGATGCCGAGCCGTTAAAAATCAAATCATCGCCCGCCGGAGCATTAGCGCCGGCGGGCTCATTCAGCGCTATTATGGCCTCGCTCAGCAACGTCTGAATGGAGTTATAAACGTCCTCTTGGGTATCGTAGGCGGGAGACAGATTCTCCTTCCCCCCAAAGGCTTCTGAATACGGGACATCACCCCAGAGAGAAGTAGCAATCTCCAGATTGAAGGCCATGAGTATTTTGCCGATTCCTACGTGGTGGGGTTGATTCAATTCCGTTCCTCTTTTGATCAGATCGGCACAATCCTTCATTGCTCCGGCATACAAGCCGGTTTGCCAGTAAGCATCCAGGGTTCGCTCATCAATGACGTAGTTGGTGTAACCTTCCGGCTGGGCATTGATTCCTTTGAAGTGCTGGACCACAGTGCCCGTCACGCGGGCCCCGATGGACACGATATTCGAGGCCGACTGGGCCTGGGTTCCCGGAAGAACCTGATTCAGGCTGACCGTCTTGGGCCGGTTGGGGTTCACGTTGTAGTCGCCGAACTCACAGGAGGAAACCGTCAGCAACAGCAACTGGAAAAAGAGAAAGAGGTAGGACTTATTCATAGGGGTAAGTGTCTGTTTGGGTGTAGCTAGACAACAGGTACTGCTTCGAGGTCCAGGATGTCGCCATCCACAGGCAGCGGTCTGCCCGGTCGAGGTGCTTTCCGGAGGGTGTCACATCAAAACGTCACGTTCAGGGTTGCGCCGTAGCTTCTCGTGTTGGGCAGGTTGTAGTAATCCCAGCCGGTAGCATTGGTGTCCCCCGTGAGGTTGGTTTCCGGGTCAACCCCTGAGTAATCGGTAAAAAGCAGCAGGTTGCGGCCATAGAAGGAGACCGTGGCCCGGCTGGCAACTTTGTTGAGCACGCCGGCGGGCACTTTGTAGGAGAGCGTCAGTTCGCGTAACCGGACCCAGGAGCCGTCCTCGATGTAATTCTCGGAAACCCCGAAGGTGCCGCCCCGGCGCCAGTATATTCCGTTCAAGCCATTGGCAGGATTAGCAAAATCAACGGGCGTCGTGTTAACTTCCCCATTTACTTTGACCCCCTCAAACACGTGGCCAGTGACCGACCGCTGGTCACCGGATTCTTTGGAGGTGCCCAAATAGCTGTTAAAGGCTCTCGTCGCATTCCAGATGTCGCCGCCTTGCCGGATATCCCATAAGAACGACAGGCCCAGGGCTTTGTACGATAGCGTGTTGTTTATGCCCGTCAGCCAGTCTGGGTTAGGGTTGCCGATCGGGCCCTGAGTTGCGGCAATCAGGGGCCAGCCATCCGACCCGATGAGGACGCGGTTTTGCTCGTCTCGCTGGTACCGGGTGCCGCTCAGCACGCCGTACGGCTGCCCGACCATCACCAGAGACGATAAAGCAGTGAACGACTGCAGCGTTATCTGGGAGATGCCGGTCGGCAGCTCCTTGACTGTGTTTCTGCTTCTTGTGAAGTTCAGGGAGGCATCCCAGGAGAAATCCCCGCTCGAAACCGGGGTTCCACTCAGCACAAGTTCCACCCCTTTGTTTTCAATTTTGCCGGCGTTAATCAACTGGTCGGTATACCCGGAGGTCGCCGAGATGCTCGCCCGGACAATCTGGTCTCGGGTAGTTGCCACGTAATACGTTACATCCATACCCAGCTTGCCGCGGAAGAACTTGAAATCGCCGCCGAATTCGAGGGTGCTGGTTCGCTCGGCTTTCAGCTTATTGTTACTCAGCGAAATCTCTCTTTCAAATCCGCTGACTCCGTAGATGGGAAAGATAGAGTTGGTGAGCAGGTCATCGCCGCCGATACTCGTTCTGTTATAATAGGTATTGGTGGAGTAAATCGGAGCATCGTTGCCTACCTGCCCGTAAGAGACGCGTATTTTGGCATAAGAAAGGAGCGGATGGTTGGCCATCGCGAAGGCTTCTGTCAGGTCCACTGCCAGACTTGCCGTCGGGTAAAAGAAAGAATTGTTGGCTTGGGGCAGGGTGGAGGACCAGTCGTTCCTGCCGGTAAGATTTAAAAACAGCCAGTCTTTGTACCCAAGCTTAAAATCTCCAAAGGCCCCAAAGACCTTTCTTCGGCTCAGGTTGCTTCGGCTTGTTACTACGGAGGCATTGCTTATATCATAGAATCCGGCAACTCCTAGATTGTTCCCATCACTGGCTTGAACCGTGTTGACATTGTTGAAGAAATTGTGCCCTACGATTGCATCCAGGTGCAGGTCAGGGGTCAAGTCCCGAGAAGCCAGCAGCAGCAAGTCGGAGTTAAGGGCCGTGGACGCAATCAAGGATTGGTTTACCGCCCCATTTACGTTTGATGCCGAATTAATATCCCAAGCTGCATCCCGTTGGTCACTGAAGTTGTCTAGCCCTATTTTGTAGCGCAACTTCAGCCACTCCGTGAATTTGAATTCAAAATTCAGGTTCCCGATAATTCTATTGACGTTGTCCTTGTACGGGACCCTGTTGACAGACCAAAAAGGGTTGTCGTAGGTGGTATTGTAGCGGCGCTGCCGGCCGTCGGGCAAAACATACGTGGCCGGGTCTCCGGCAGCGTCTCGACCTTGCCGGCCATTTCCAATGTCAAACGTTGTAGGGTTTCGCAGCAAGGATGTCATTACCCCGGAAACATTCGAACCGCGCTGGATTCGATTGCCCCCCGAGTTCACAAAAGTGGCCGAGCTTCCCACCGAGAACTTTTTGGATAACTCGAAATTAACATTCGATTTAAAAGAATTGCGAGAGAAGTCCGCGTTGGGCACAATGCCCGTCTGGTAAAGCCGGCCGGCCGAGAAATAATAAGTGGTTTTATCGCCTCCTCCTGACACCGCTACATTGTTGTCCCACGTGTGACCGGTTGCAAAAAAGGCATCGTATTGATCATACGCCCGGGCCGGCATCCCATTGCCAGTGCCTACAGCTACCAGCGACCCGTTTTTATCGTACGGGTAGTCCGTGCGGCCATCAAACTCCAGCTCGGTGAGCTTGGGCCCCCAGCTGTTTATGGTGGCTGATGCAGCGTCCGGGCCCCGGTAAACAAAGGCGCCGCCACTGATGGTGCCCTGTGCGTACTCGCGCTGCAGCTCAGGCAGCTTGTTGACCCGATCAAAAGAATAAGAGGTGTTAAAGGCAATCTGCGGCTTGCCCTTGGCCCCGCGCTTGGTGGTGATTATCACGGCGCCGTTCGCGGCACGAATCCCGTAGAGTGCCGTGGCGGCGGGCCCCTTCAGGACAGACATCGACTCAATGTCGTTGGGGTTAATGTCTATGGCCCGGTTAGAGACATCAACGCCCCCCGTGCTGTTGCCGGAAGAAGAGTTATCGACGGGCACCCCATCCACCACAAACAACGGCTTGTTGCTGCCGGAAATCGATTTATTGCCCCGGATGGTAATATTGGCTGACGCCCCGGGCGAGCCGGATGAAGAAGTAACTACCACCCCGGCTGCTTTGCCGCTAAGGGCACTCACTAGGTTGGTTTCTTTTGATTTTATTATCTGCTCAGCCTCTACATTCTGAATGGAATAGCCCAGCGCGCGCTTGTTGGCCTCAATGCCGATGGCCGTCACCACGACTTCCGAAAGGGCTTTAGAATCGCCTTTCAACTGCACGTTGATCAGCGTTTGGCCATTTAGGGGAACCTCTTGGCCAATCATTCCAACGTAAGAGAATACCAGCACGCCCTCCGCGGGAGCCGTGAGGCTGTAGGCGCCTGTTTCATTCGTGGTGGTCCCTATGGAGGTTCCTTTCACTCCTATGCTTACGCCAAAAAGGGCTTCTCCCTTTTCATCCGTCACCCCGCCCCGCACCAGTACGTCGGCCGGGAGGGCCGCGGCGCGGGGTGGGGCTGCTTCCGACGGTTTTCCGGGAATGATGATAATCTGCCGGCCGGCCAGCTTGTAGGCAAGCCCGCGGGGCTGCAGGACCTGGTCCAAAATTGCCGTCACCTCCTCTTCCTGCACTTGCAAGGTGAGGGTCGAGAGCTGCTTTTTACTCAGCAGGGCATCTTTGTAAAACAGGAGATAATCGCTCTGCCGCTGAATCTGCTCAAACAGCTCGGGGAGGGTGCCGTTGTTCAGGCTGACGCTGATCTTCTGGTCCTGGGAGGTAGCCGCTGCCGATACGCTTGCGGCCCCTGACAGCAGCAACCCGACGCTGAGCAGCAAGAGGCGGAAGCGGAAATACAGACCTGTACACTTACCGCATTCTGCTGGCATCACGCTTTGGTAAATTTTATTCATACAAGGGCTTGGTTAGTGGTTTTCATTTGTGATGGTATTCAGTACCTGTGCCTTACAAGCCCTGGGTGCGGGCGCTGGCGCAGTTCAAGGGTGTACAGGCTGCGGCAATTCTACTCCAATGGGTGCTCCGGCGCAGTGCTTCTTTCCGACAGGAGGTAGTCAAGCTCCGTGGTAGTGGCGAGGAGATCCATAACTTCCGTGATGTCCTGCTTTAAATCCAGCTTCCCGGTGAAGGTCTGCTGCTCTTGCCGGACATCCCGTAGGGTGATTCGCCGGTTGTAGTAGCGCTCGAGCCGGGCCAGAATAGTGCGTAGCGGCATTTCCCTGGCAAGGAGGTAGCCTTCCTTCCAGGAAATGTAGTCCTCCACCTGAACCTCCCTCACCTGCAACTGCTGTTCCCGCTGGTGATACACCGCCTGCTGATTGGGCGTCAGCTGCCTGCTGATTTTGCCGAAGAGGGTGGTTTTATTGGCAATCAGCCCGATGCTGCCGTTCACCAGGACGGCCGAACTCGTTTGCTCCCCCGGGTAGGCCGTCACGTTGAAGCTCGTTCCCAGCACCTGGACATCCATCTGTTGGGTTTCGACCAGAAAGGGTTTTTGCGCGTTGTGCTGCACCTCGAAATACGCTTCCCCGTCCAGGTACACCCGCCGTTCGTTTCCCGTAAAGGAAACGGGGTACACCAACCGGGAGCCGGAGTTGACCCACACCTTCGTTCCGTCGTCCAGGGCCAGCACCGACCGTTTGCCGGGCGGAACCACCAGGACGTTAAACCCGCCGGGGTTTTCGGCTTCCACTGCTTCCTGCGAGGCAATTCGGATTCTGCCGTTGCCCTGATAGGAAAGGCTGGACACCTTCGGGGAGAGGACCACAGTGCGCGCGCCCGTCAGAAGTAGCTGGGTTTCCGCCGCATGTTCGGGCAGTATGGCCTGCCGGGCAAGGGCCTCGAGCCGGGATGGGGTGCCGGCACCACGATAGAGGAAATGCGCCGCAAAAAGCCCGCACAGCACCAGCGCCACGGCCCCCACGTAGGTTAGCTGCCGCCAGAAATAAGCCGCCACGCGTTGACGCGGGGCGGGCGGCCTGCGGTTACCGGCTGGCCGGCTTTCGGCCTGGTCAGCGGCAGCGTGGATGGCCTGCAGCATCCCGGCGATGCGCTCGTCAGCAATCGGACGATCGGGAAAGCGAAGCAGCAGAATAAGCCGACGGGCTTCCGCTACCTCTTCTTTTTTATCTGGGTGTCCCTGTAGCCAGTTAAGCCAGAAAACATCGTTTGCCACGTCGGGACGCAACACCCACTCCAAGAAGTAGTCATCCGCTAAAAAATCGGGGACAGAAAACTGATGGTAATTCATTGGGGCAGGAGTTAGCCGGAAACAGCACGCTGCAGAAACAGACACCAGTAAATGGGCCGCCGCCCTTTTTTACCCCATGATTTCGTTAAATAAAATTTTTTTTTCAAAACCTTAGCCCCAACTTCCCAGAAGCCTTTTAGGCACGCTGTCTGGCAGTAGCGAATGCAACAAGGAGCCCCTGCCCAACCGCTACCGCAACTGCTCCCTGAGGCCACCGATGGCCCGGCCCAGCAATTTGTAGGTTCCCTTCATGGATAGTCCCAGCATCTGGGCAATTTCCGTAAATCTGAGTTCGCAGTAAAAACGAAGGAAGATAATTTGCCGTTGCCGGTCGGTAAGCTCAGCCATGCACGCCTCCAGCTTGTCGGCCTGCATGCTATCCTCCTCCCTTGCCATCTCGGTCCACCAAAGAGAGAAAGTATAGGCATCGCCCCCTGGCGGCAGCATCGTCACTACCAGCCGCGTCCTGCTAAGGGCTTCCGTAATCCGGCGGTTTAAAGCCTTAAACAGGTAAAACTTAATCGAGTCCGTTTCTTTCAGCCCTTCCCGTTTCGTCAGGAGCGTAATAAAGACTTCCTGGATGCAGTCTTCTACTAAGCCGGCGTTGTTGGTGATGGTCCTCCCGTAAGTGTACAGTAGCCGTACGTATTGGTTGTATAGGGTATCAAAAGCATTCCTGTCCCCTCGCTTGAAAGCCGTCCATAAGGCCTGCTCGCTCAGCTTGACGGTTTTTTTCTTGCTTTCCAACGTAGATGTTCAGGAATTTATGAAAGTACTTTAAACCCGCATGCTGAGCTGGTCGAAGCATCTCTACCGCGCCACTAACTGGCTTTCAGAAGGAGGGAGAGATGCTTCGACCAGCTCAATATGACCCACTGGCGTATTCCTAAACAGCTACATAATATGAAGCCGATTTCAGAAACTAAAGCAGTTTGAGGCGGTCTAGTTAAGTAGGACAGAGTTAGGCGATATTGGCAAGTTGTTGTTAGTAAAATTGATACGGGGTCAGGAAGCCAAAATAAGGTATTGTTATAGGACTTACGCAGTTGAACTTCCAGAACTGCCTTTACAATGTGGAAGACGTATTTCTGAGTTGCTAAAGCGGCGGTTGCATCTTCAATAACTGCTTGATTATCAGGAGTCATTTGTTCAACTGCGTAAGTCCTATGTTAAACAGATAGGGGAAAACCTCCGACTCGCCACGCCGGCTCCTATTTACTACGCCGCTGGATGAGGTGGTCGAGTTAAGTGAGACAGAGTTGGGCTGTAGGTAAAAGAGTTTGGTGTTCAAAGGTACGTGGGCACTCGTAGCCAAGTGTGGCGTGGCGTCGCTGGTGATTATAGTAGTCAAAATAATCCGCTAGTTCGGCCTGTGCCCCCGAAACGAAAGCGGACCGCGTGAGCAGCACTTCCGTTTTCGGGCGTGACCAGAGGCTTTCGGCCTGGGCACGCCGGGTCACTCGTTAGAGCCAAGGAAATGCGATGGCCAAGCGACGGTTTGTCTCCGAACGACAGCACTTTTCTGGGAAGGGCATTCTCTGAGCCCGCTCGCTAACCGGGGCTGCGTAGGCCCGTATGGCCCCGTCGCCCTTCCCACGCCCCTGCGTGGGCCGAACGAAATGGTTTGCGTAGCTTGCGCCTGTTTTGTACGTTTCTTAGTTCATCATTTTTATTACGTTCTAGTTGTTATGAAAAAAGTACTACTCAGCTGGCTGCTGCTCGCTCACCTCGTGGCTTGTACCTCGGATGCACCCGACCCTCACCCCGCGCTGACGGCTACCTTCGCAGCTAGCCGCACGGTGGTGGAAGTCAACGAGGCGGTCACCTTTACTGAGGCCCCGGCGCAGGCCGCCCGCTACGTGTGGGACTTTGGCAACGGCCAGACAGCCACTGTGGCGGCCCCCTCGGTGACGTACGCGGCGACGGGCACCTTTACCGTGACGCTCACCACCTATTCAGCCGACAACCAAGCCACCGCCACTTCCCAAGTGATCCGGGTGGGCAAGCGCTACTTACGGGAGGTGCGGATAACGGCTCTGCCCTTCCTCACCCCGGCGGGCCTGGGCTGGGATGTGGGCGGCAGCGGGCCCGACGTGTTCGTGCAGCTCCACCCCACGGCCGTGGCCGAAGCTCCGGCTACCAAAACCAGTATCCTGAGCAACGTCACGCCCGCCTCCCTGCCCTTGACCTTCGCGGCCAGTACGGAGTTGACGCCGGGCGAGTGGACGGTGGGCGTGCGCGACGAGGATTCGGGCTCGGATGATACCATGCGGGAGTGGACCCTGGACGTGGCCGGGCCGACCCCGAATCGGGATGCCCAAGGCCAGGGGTCTTACACGCTAGTCGGCCCGCCGGACAACCCGACGGTCTGGGCGGTGACCCTGCACTACGAAACCCGCTAAGCGCCAGCCCTCTACCAACCGGAGTCTCTCCCCACGTAAGCCGCCCGCAACGGAGGCTTACGTGGGGAGAGTTGCTTAACGTAATCTTGGTGGCTGTTGCAAAAGTAGAGCAGGAGCCAACGAAAGGGATCGGGTGCTGGCAAGGCTATCCCTATACTACCTGGCTGGAAGGAGTTGAAGCGCAGACACTTCTTCAGATTATAGGCCATGGCGGCGATATACATGACTTTGGCGGCCCCTGCTTGACGCTTCTTGCTGATATGACGCAAACCATAGTAAGTGATCAAGCTGCCGAGTACTGGTTCTACCGTTGAAGCCCGGAGCCGCCGCATGCCTTTGCCGACCCGCGTGGCTAAGCGGGCGAGCATGCGGTCGTAGTGGGCTTTGTAGGGCGTATGATGCAGCCGCTTTTCCCGCGCCTTCTGGCCCTTGCACTGCGCCGCCAGCGGACAGACCTTGCAATCGGACGCCTTGGCCATATAGCGTTTCTTGGCGTTTCCCTGTGGATCGACGAATACCTTATCAAACGCCAGTTGTTTGCCCTGACGACAGGTATAGCTGTCGCTAACAGCATCGTAGGTAAAGCCGGCGTGCTCGCCTTTGTACTTGCCATGCGCCGGAATATAGCCGGTTAGGCCCCGCGCTTCTAGCTGCTCGTAGTTCTCCCCGGAGCAATAGCCCGCATCGGCGACGACGGTGGTCATGGTCATACCGAAGGTCTGCAACCGCTGCTGCGTCGAGTCCACCATCGAGAGCAGGTAGCGGCTGTCGCGCCAGTCGGCTAGGTCGGCATGGATGTGGGTGATGACGTGCTGCGCCGCGTCGACGCTTACGCTGGCCGTATAGGCTAAGATGCGGGGCTTGCCCGGCTTGAAAGCAACGCGCGCATCGGGATCCGCAGGGCTGTAGTGGGTCAGGTTGCTGACGAGTCGTCCGGCTTTGTTGGGGGCCGCCTTGTGGATAGCGGCATGAAAGCGCTGAATAGGCTGTAATCGGTCCGCCGAAGCGGTAATGCGTGGAGCTTTGGCCGTGTCTATGGGGTTGGTCACGTCAGCCGACCCCGTAGAACGCTTGGGCTGGAGCCGGCTCATGGAGGCATTGGCTTTGATATAAGCCGAGTCCATCACCTGGGTATGGCCACTGACCAGGCCCTTCTGAATACATAAGCCGACCACCTGGGTAAAGCAGGTTTCAAAGACGGAAACCGGCAGGCGTTGCCGCGTACGGGACAGGGTGCTATGCCAGGGCAAGGGCTGCGCTAGGTCATACCCCAGAAAGGCGCGGATGCCCAGATGCAGCTGGGCCAGTTCCAGAAGTTTCCGATCCGAGGTAATATTCTCCAAGTGTCCGACCAGCAGCAGCTTTACAAACACGACGGGATCGAGCGAGGGCCGACCGCCAGCGCTATAAAAAGGCGCAAAGAGCGGCCGGACAAAACTGAAATCGATCGTCTGCAGTAGTTGCCGGTAAAAGTGGCGCGTGGGCACCAGTTTCATCAGCGAAATCTGGATCGTGTGAAAGCCGAGCATGGGCTAACAACCCCTCAATCCCACTAGGAGTTGACTTTTGCAACAGCCACCACTGTTATATTCATCTCCTGAGAATAATCGAGCTTTTTGCCCCTTATGTTCTCCACTTTGAACTTGGTACTTTATCGCATTGCCTGCTTTTGTTCCCCCAAGCCTCGGCTGCTACTCGTCCGCCCTCGTACACCTTTGGGCTACTGCTCTGGTAGCGCCAGCCAGCAACGCTCGCAACGCGCCGATACGGGTCGCTCGTACGGCATTTTTTAAGAGGACTGGCAGTAGGACTGCTACGTGGCGCTTTGCCGCACTTTCCGGGAGTAAGGGTTGAGCAATAGGGATGTAAATACTATCGCATAAATTAACGGATTATTTAAATTCTCATTCCACCACTTCTCCTATGCCGGCATCCCGTGTCCTTCGTCGCTTTAGCTGCCGCCGCGCGCTGAGCTTTCTGGGTAGTGGCCCCCTCCGCCAGCCAGGCCCAAGTGAAGATTATACCGGTAGGGGACTCGATTACCCACGGCAGCCTTACCTATAATAGCTATCGTCGCCCCTTATAGCTCACGTTGCAAGAGGCCAAGTACGACGTGAACTTCGTAGGCGGGCTGACGCAAAACGAGGGCGGACCTGCTCCGAACCCCGATTTTGACCTGGACCACCATGGTCATTGGGGCTGGACGACAGAGATGCTGCTCCCTGAAATGCGGCAGTGGACCCGGGATCACCAGCCCGACATTGTCCTGCTGCACGCGGGCACGAATGACTGCTTTGGCGAGAAGCCAGTAGAGGAGATCCGCAACAACTTAGGCCGCATCATTGACCAGCTCCGGGAGGGGAAGCCCGGGGTGAAAGTGCTGCTGGCGCAGCTCATCCCGACGGCCCCGCCCTACGAGCAGATCAATGCCAAAATCACGGCGCTGAATGCGCTGCTGCCGGCCCTGGCTCAGGCGAAAACGACGGACCACTCCCCCGTGGTCCTGGTGAACCAGAATACGGGGTTCAGCCGGGCGGCAAACGAGGACCTCTACGACGGGGCGCACCCCAATGCCCGGGGAGAAGCCAAGATAGCCGCGCGCTGGTACGAAGCCTTGCAAGCGCCCGGGCTGCTGGGCAAGCAGCTACCGCTGAGCAGCGCCCCCGGGCGCCGGGTTAGCCCGAGTACGCTGGTCGTAAGCCCCGTCCCCGCCCAGGAGCGGTTGACGGTGCAAGGGGTAGCGCGGGGTACGCGCGTGCTGATTTGGGACATGCAGGGCAAGCTCGTCTATCAGTTGCCGGCCCCGAGTGCTTCCTTCGTCGTGGATGTCTCCCCGCTGGCGGGGGGCTTGTATCAGGTGCAAGCGGCGAGTCAGCGTGCCCGCTTTATCAAGCACTAAAAGGGGCGACGGCGACGTAGGCTAGCCAGCTGGTCTCTTGGAGCCTTCGCAGGGCCGACAACCCGACTGCTCATCCGCCTTACCTAGCTGCGGCTGCCCTAAGGTTCCCTGGGCCATTATAGCTTGTTGACCAACTGGTAAAAGGCGCCCGAGACGGTCCGAGTAGGGCGGCGTTAGTGGACCTGATCCTACTAGTTCAGTTGGGGTGCCTCTCCTACGACGAAAGCACCACATTGCCTCCTGTATAGTCCCTGAACAGTGTTAATAGGTCCCCTTTCTCTCTCCTTTACGCCGACGAGCGGCCCTATTCTGTGTTGCTGGCCCCCTGCCGAAGCGTTCCCGGCCCCCCAGGTTCCCTTTACCCCCAGGGCGCGACGGCCCGAAGGCGGGGCTGCTGGTTTCCGCGTACAGTGTCCGCGCGAAGGGCCAGGTGCGGAGCACCCGGTTGATGACGAGGATAGCGGCCAGGATGCCCGCTAGAGCCAGCAACCAAACTTGATGAAGACTAATCAAAGTAGCCATACACGCACAAATCAAATTCCTACCCTACCGAAACCAGCTGCTTGTTGCCTCCCGTTCTGAAGGGCTCTTTATCAATTGTTAAGCCAAGAAAGGAATCTGTTTTCCCCCGGCTGCTTTTCAGCACATTGGCGACTGCCCCAACGGGTGGATTGAGTTTAGCACCCAAAACGCGATTATGTACCACGGTCAAATCCACTTCCCCACCATCGGGCGCGACCGGATCCGCGACTACGGCGGCAACTTCAACCCCACTTTTACCGACACCAAGACTGTCATGGCCTCCCAGACCTTCTCGGCGCAATCCTACGTTACCTGACGGCTCCTGGCACGCAAAGCTGAAGGGTGCCGCCACGACCGCTCGCTACACGCTGCGGAACGCCCTCGGCGGGCCTTCCTCGCGCAAGGGCCCGCCATTACCTCCATAGGCCATCA
>NZ_FWWW01000015.1 GCF_900176135.1 Hymenobacter roseosalivarius DSM 11622
CCAAGGCACTAATCAGGAAAATTAGGTGGTTATGCCACCGAGTCGGAGGTTTTCCCCTAGTTGTTTAACAACACCCCTAGATGCCTTTCACCTTTTCTCACCCTGCTTTAGTTCTACCGTTGCTGCGGAAGTCATCCAAATGGCTCTCCGCGTCGGGCCTCCTGGCTGGCAGCATAGTACCCGATTTTGAGTACTTCCTGCGCATGCGCAAAGGGCTGAGCTATTACAGTCATACCTGGCCCGGGCTGCTGTGGTTCGACCTCCCGTTTGCGGTGGTGCTCACGCTCTTGTTTCATCAAGTGGTCCGCGCGCCCCTGTTTGCGCACCTTCCTACGCCGCTGCAAGCCCGTTTTGCACACTTGGCTCCCCTGAACTGGATGCACGAGCTGAGGAATCGCTGGCCAATTGTGCTTCTATCCATTCTGATTGGAACCCTGACTCACTTTGGTTGGGATTGGTTTGTGCACCGCTGTGGCGATCACCTGTACGCGCACCAGAACGGCTCCTCTGCTTTCCACGGATGGCAAAGCCATAGCAAACTGTATAAACAGTTGCACGTGGCTCACTCCTTGGTGGGGCTTGCGGCAGTAGCCTTGGTCATGTACCGCATGCCCGTATCTTCTACCCCTCCGAATAGTGGCCGTTCGATTGTTGGATTTTGGCTGTTGGTGCTGCTGCTTACCGCCGCGTTTGCAAGCCTGCGT
>NZ_FWWW01000018.1 GCF_900176135.1 Hymenobacter roseosalivarius DSM 11622
CCGGTACTGCTTTTTCACCTTCGGATAGGGGGGATAATTTTGGGTGTTGTTACACAACTAGGGGAAAACCTCCGAGTCGAGGTTTTACCAGCTGGGGTGTTGGTAATCAGGTGCTCATGCGCCGTAAGAGCAGCGAAAAACCGCTAGTCTTACACGTCCCTTAAGGCGATCGAAAGACGGTAGCGAAAATGAACATTTAGACTATAGTTTTATCCGTGCGCTTGGTAAAGCATTGTCAGACAAGGGACTAATTAGGAAAAGTGCGCAGTTGTGCGGCCGAGTCGGTGGTTTTGCCCTATTTGTTTAACAACACCCCACCTAGCGGATGGCAAGGAAAACGACAAGTCCAGAAAGCCATGGTGGCTGTTGCAGAACTCTCAGCGGCTAGGTGCCTTAGACATCTACCGAGCCGGTTTGTCAGCCGGTCGCCCCTAGTTCCTCGTTGAAAAAGGCCGGTTGGAGGCGGCGACGGGGGTTTGGGCAGGGCTACCGCCAGGCCTAGGCACTGTTTAGGATGATGCTTCAGTAGCTTTTTCAGATTGTAGGCCATGGCGGCGAGTAACATCGCTTTATGGGCGCTAGCGCGGCCGCGTGTGTTGACTTGGCGTAGGCCGTAGTGCTGGAGCAGGCTGCCAAACACGGGTTCCACCGTACTTTGACGCAGGAGCCGCATGCGCTGCCCTTGCCGGCTCTGCTGCCGGATGAGGGCTCGTTGGTAGTGCGGATCATACGCCGTGCGCGTGATCTGCCGTTTCTGGGTTTTGGGCGCACAGGACGGTTTGCGGGCGCAGAGCCGACAATCGCGGTTTGCCGCACGATACAGCTTCAAGAGCCCCCCGTCCCGCTGCTTGTCATAGCCCTTAAAGGGTAGTTGCTTGCCCGCCGGACAGGTGAAACAGTCCGCCTCGGCCTCATAAGTAAACCCCGCCACGGTGGGCTTGTACTGCCCGAAGACCGGAATCCAGGGCGTGATGCCCCGTCCTTCGAGCAAGGCGTAGTTCACGCCATTGGAATAGTTGGTGTCGGCCACTCGGTCCTGCAGGGGTAAGCCCTGGGCGAGTAAGCGCTGGTGCAAGTGCGTGACGAGTTGGGGCAAGTGCACACTGTCGCGGCTATCGGCCAAATCGGCCTGTACGTGGCTAATGACGCCGTTCGCCGTGTCCACCGCCAAGCTACAGAGATAGTTGAGGGCGCGGGCTTTACCGAGCTTGATGGAGATCCGCGCTTCGGGATCCGTGGGGCTATAATGGGTTTTGTTGCTCACCAAGCGGGCGCGGGGGCGCCGAGCGCCAAAGTGCCCCGTCCGGTGCTGGGCCTGCCGGGTGGCTACCCGGCGCAAGACATGGGCGGGCGTGTCTAATACCGCCGCTGAAGGCCGGGACGGGGCTTCCCGGTCCGGCTCTCCGGCTAGCTTCAGGCGTGGTAAGACGGCCTCGACCGGCTGCTTTTCACAGAGCCGGTACAGGGACGCATTCGCTTTGACCGGGGCCGAGTCCACGGCTTGCGTGTCGCCGGCGACCAGCCCTTGGGCCACACACTGGGCAAAGACGTGGTCGAACAGCTGCTCGAAAATGACAGTTGGATACAGCTGCCGGGTGCGGCTGATCGTGGAGTGCCAGGGCAAGTCTTCGTCTATCTCGTAGCCCAGGAAGTAGAGGATATCGAGCCGCAGGGCACAGTGCTCTACCAACCGTCGGTCGCTGACCAGGTTCTCGAGCCGGCCGACTAGCACGAGTTTAAAAAACACCACCGGGTCGAGCGAGGGCTGCCCGGTGTGGCTGTAGAGCGCTTTCGTTTCCTCGTAGAGAAAGCGCCAGTCCACGAGTTCCGCTAACCGGCGGTATAAATTGTGCGGGGGTACGCGCTCGGAGAGGCGAAAGTAGGTGACTTCTTTGTCGGTAAACTGCTTCTGGCCTTGCATACTCCTGCTACGAGCAGAACGATGAACTGGTCACGAGTTCTGCAACAGCCACCATGGCTTTTTGAGCGCTATTATGCACTTCCATCAGGGGTGTCACTTGTTATTTACGCTTGTCCTCCCCACTTCAAGCTACCCCCCGATAAGTAAGTATAAGGCGGAACCCGCTCGGAGAGCCAAAAGCGGGTCACCTCCTGGTCGAGGTACCGCTTCTTGCCTTGCATCCTCTTGCTACTAAAAGCACCCTATCTCGGACACGCGTTCTGCAACAGCCACGAGCATGTAGTTACACCTCCCGCAGGTTGGATAACCGGAATGCCCTAATAGCGAGGGTGAAGAGATCACAAATAGTTGCCTAGTGGCCGTGAAAGGGCACTAGGCCTGACCGCTAGCTAAATAGACTGTGTACCATTGTTGACACGCCCTGTGCTGTTCAGAATATAACGTTTCATGAAATATAAAACCGCTACCTTGTATATTATCAGTATCATAAGGAACATGCGCTTAGGCTGAATTTGCATTAAATTTATAAAAACTAACCTTTATTAAGCGGGACTGCTTTCTTTTCTTATCGGTGGCAAACTCACGCCCCAGCTAAAAACAAGTCGACGCCTGCCTCCAAGGTCAGTGAAACCCACACGATGAAGAAAAGCGAAAAGAAGTATCGGCGGCTAATTGAAGCCAGTCAGGATTTATTGGTCACCGTCAACCTGCAGGGCAACATCACCGACACCAATGAAGCCGCAGTAACTCTGACCGGAGTGGAGCGGGATACCCTGATGGGGGCCGATTTTTTTGCCTTTTTTACCGAGCCAGAATTGGTTTGGGAGGTCTACCGGCAGGTAGTAGCCAACGGGATGGTCAGCAACGTGCCCTTCACGCTCCGCCACACCAATGGCACTCTGACAGAGGTGTTGTTCGATGGCTCCGTGAACAAGGACGAGCTGGGCGTAGTGCTGGGCGCGGTGATTGTAGCCCGGGAAGTGACCGAGAAAAACTGGGCTACGGAACTGGGTATCGCCAATAAGGAACTTGCTTTCCAGCACAACGAAAAGGAAAAGCGGGCCGACGAGCTCAGTATTGCCAACGAAGAGTTGGCGTACCAGAACGATGAAAAAGAGAAGCGGGCGCAGGAGTTGAGCATCGCCAACGAAGAACTCGCCTTTCAAAACGACGAAAAGGAAAAACGAGCGGCCGAACTCAGCATTGCTAATAAAGAACTGGCCTTTCAGAACGACGAAAAGGAGAAACGGGCGCAAGAACTTAGTGTAGCAAATGCGGAGCTGGCTTTTCAGAATGATGAAAAAGAGAAACGAGCCCAAGAATTAATCGTTGCCAACAAAGAGCTAGCCTTTCAGAACGATGAAAAGGAAAAGCGGGCGCAAGAGTTAATCATCGCTAATAAGGAGTTGGCCTTCCAAAACGATGAGAAGGAGAAAAGGGCGCAGGAACTGAGCATCGCCAACATTGAGTTGGCGTTTCAGAACGACGAGAAGGAAAAGCGAGCCGCTGAGCTAGTCATTGCCAACAAGGAGCTGGCGTTTCAGAACGATGAGAAAGTGAAGCGGGCGGCCGAGCTGCGCGTGGCCAACTACGCCCGCGGGCTGATTGAGGCCAGCCGCGACCCGCTGGTTACCATCAGCCCGGAAGGGAAAATTACGGACATGAACCAGGCCACGGTGAACATCACCGGCATGGACCGCGACCAATTAATTGGCTCCGATTTCTTCGTGTATTTCACCGACCCGCAGATGGCGCGCGAGGTGTACCAGGAAGTGTTTGCCAAGGGCACGGTGGCCGATTCGCCCCTCACCCTGCGCCACAAAGACGGTAAGCTGACGGATGTGCTTTTTAACGGGTCGGTGTACAAAAACGACGAGGGCAACGTGCTGGGCGTGGTGATTGTGGCCCGCGACGTGACGGACCAAAAACGCATTGCCACGGAGCTGATTGAAGCCAAATTCGCGGCCGAGCGCGCCACCGTATTTGCCCTGGAGGCCCAGGCCAAAGCTGAAACTGCTACCGGCATTGCCGAAAATGCGGTGAAAGCCAAGCAGCAGTTTCTCAGCAACATGAGCCACGAAATTCGGACGCCCATGAACGCCATCATCGGCTTCACCAAGGTGGTGCTGAAGACGGAGCTGACCGACAAGCAGAAAGAATATCTAACGGCCATTAAGCTCAGCGGCGATACGCTGATTGTGCTCATCAACGACATTCTGGACCTGGCCAAGGTGGACGCGGGCAAGATGACCTTTGAGCAGATTCCGTTCAAGCTCTCAGCGTCGGTGGCGGCCATGGTGCATTTGTTCGAAACCAAGATTCAGGAAAAAAACCTGGCCCTGGTGATGGACTATGACGCCAAAATCCCGGAAGTGCTGGTGGGCGACTCAGTGCGGCTGCACCAGGTTATTCTCAACCTGGTGAGCAACGCCGTCAAATTTACCAGCGAAGGCACCATCACCGTGGGCGTGCGGATGCTGGTGCAGGACAAGGAAAAGGTCATCCTCGAGTTTGCCGTGACCGACACCGGCATCGGCATTGAGGAAGCCAAGCTGAGCACCGTGTTCGACGATTTCCAGCAGGCCACCAGCGGCACCAGCCGCCTGTACGGCGGCACGGGGCTCGGCCTGGCCATTGTCAAAAACCTGGTGGAGCCCCAGGGCGGCACCATCAGCGTGAAAAGCCAAGTGGGCGTGGGCTCGACCTTCAGCTTCATCCTGAGCTTTGGCAAAACCACCGAAAAAGCCGGCGCCGAATCGGGCCTGATCGTCGAGCGGGAAACCGGGTTCACGGACGTCAAAATTCTGGTGGTGGAAGACATTGCCCTGAACCAGCTGCTGATGAAGACGTTACTGGAGGATTTCGGCTTTGAAATGGAGGTAGCCGGCAACGGGAAAATAGCCCTTGAGAAGCTGCGCACCACCCGCTACGACATCGTGCTCATGGACTTGCAGATGCCGGTCATGAACGGGTTCGAGGCCACGGAATACATCCGCAACGAGCTGCACCTGACCGTACCCATCATTGCCCTGACGGCCGACGTGACGACAGTAGACGTGGAGAAATGCAAGGCCGTGGGCATGAACGACTACATCTCGAAACCCATTGACGACAAGCTGCTTTACAGCAAAATTATCAAGTACCTAAAGCAAGCCGACCACGCCAAAACCATCGCCGCGCCGGCCCCAGACGACCGGCAAACCCAGCCTCTGACCTGCGTCAACTTCGACTACCTGAAACGAATAACCAAAAGCGACGCCCGCATGGCCGAAATGATTGGCCTCTACCTACAGGAAATCCCGCAGCTGGTGCAAACCATGAAAAAGGCCATTGCCGAAAAAGACTGGATGGCCCTGAAGCGCGCCACGCATTCCATCATCCCCACCTTTGCCACCATGGGCATGAACCCGGAATTTGAAGTTATCACCAAATCCATTCAGGGTATGGCGGTGAACCTGATTTCCCTCGGCGACGGGGCCAGCCAGGAAGCCATGACCGGGCTGCTGTCCTTGTTTTCGAAGATAGAAACCGTTTGCGCCCTGGCCGCCCGGGAGTTGGAGGATAAGCTACTGGCGCTTTCGCAGGCCCTTTCCCTGGTGCAGGCGAAAAAGTAAAACAGGTCTACGAACCAGGTGGGGCGTAGCAGCCAGCAAGGTTCTCGATGGGCACCAAACTGGCCCGCTAGAGATGCAGCTGGAGGATGGTATCGAGCTTTTCTTTGGTGTGGGGCTTGCTGACCAGGCCGGCGACGGGCAGGGACTTGATGCGGCCGAGGTCGACAGAGCTCATGGAGGTGGTGTGCATGACGATGGCCACGGCCTGCTGGTGTTTCTCGAGCAGCGGCTGGTACGCTTCGACGAAGGCCATGTCGCCCATGCCGGGCATCTTCAGGGGTCGCACGAGAGTAGGAACGGAAAACAACGCTAAGGCCAGGCAGTCGGATTTTGGCGTGGCGGGGTGTCTCAGAAAACGTGCG
>NZ_FWWW01000002.1 GCF_900176135.1 Hymenobacter roseosalivarius DSM 11622
ACGAGCCCGTTCAGGGCTACGCGCAGGCTATAGCTGCCGGCGGCCAGGTTCGTGAATACGCCCGTGTTAGAGGTCAGTGTTACACCAGCCGTCGCACCCACTCCCACGAGGGTATAGGTACCCCCGCTAATAGCAGCGGTGACCGTTAGTGAACCTGTGGCCACCAAACAGGTGGGCTGCACGACCACAACGACAGGAGCGCTAGGCGCCGTGGGCGCCGCGTTGATGGTGACGGCTACGGCGGCCGAGATACACCCGTTTAGGGCTACGCGCAGGCTATACGTGCCGGCGGCCAGGTTCGTGAACACACCCGTCGTGGAGGTGAGTGATACACCAGCCGTTAGACCTACCCCGACAAGGGTATAGGTACCATCGCTAATAGGCGAGCTCACCGTTAGTGAGCCCGTGGCCACCAAGCTAGTGGGCTGGACAATGACAGCAATGACAGGAGCGCTAGGCGCCGTGGGCGCCGCGTTAATGGTGACGGCTACCGCGGCCGAGATACACCCATTCAGGGCTACACGCAGGCTATAAGTGCCGGGCGCCAGGTTCGTGAATACGCCCGTGTTAGAGGTGAGCGATACGCCCACTCCCACTAAGGTATACGTGCCCCCACTTACAGCAGCGGTTACCGTTAGAGAACCCGTGGCTACCAAACAGGTGGGCTGCACCACCACGGCAATGGGTAAAGCCAAGGCAGCAGTCGGCGCCGGGTTGATGGTGATGGCCGCGGCGGCCGAGACACACCCGTTGAGGGACGCTCTGAGGCTGTAGCTGCCTGGCGCTAAGCCTATGAATACCCCGAGCGTAGAGGTCAGTGATACACCAGCCGTCGCACCCACCCCAACCAGGGTATAGGAGCCACCGCTCAGTGAAGAGGTTACCGTGACAGAACCCGTGGCTAGCAGGCAACTGGTGGGTTGCACGACCGAGACAAGGGGCTGGACTAGAGCGGCAGTAATGGTGACGGTGGCCGTAGTGCTGCATGTGGCCCCCGACGAATAGCGCACGAGGTAAGTGCCCAGCGTCGACGCAGCCAGGTTAATCATGCCGGTGCTGGCGTCAATGCTCAGGCCGATGGTTGAGGAGAATATCCCGCCCTGGCCGCACGCGGGAATGGTCGCTGTGGGATTGGAGCAGCCTTGCGCATACGTAGTGCTCGGGTACAAGGGGGGGGGCACTAGCTGACCAGAACTTACTTTGGGGAAAGACAATAGGACAGCTATCACCAGGACCAGCTGTCGCCAATAGGAAATCGCCTTCCTTCTTTTGTGATACTCTGCTCTCCCGGGTTTGGGCGCTGGTAGGGCATCCCACCTCACCTCAGTGGGGGCGTCGTCTAGCGGGTAAGACGGTAATTGCTTGTTCATAGTACGTAAGAGTAAAAGTGGGAGAATAGGCAACAAATTAAATTAAGTAATTTACTAACTAACTGAATTACAATAGGTTATGTTTTAGATAAGCCGTGGCTTATGGCCGAGCCGCGTCGGCGGCAGCAGGATAAGACGGTTTAACTAGGCAGGAGGAGCGAGTTGATACGAGACACGCCAGCGGGCTTCGGCGAGAAGGGCGCTAGGTAGCCAAGAATGCAAAGGGTACGGGGGGGCACTCCCTAGGGAGCGGGTTATCTAGTAGGCTGGAGCAACAGCAGGACTAGGGACGCTAACGAATTATTAGGGTCGGCTTTCAGGGAGTTTCCACCTGAGTCGGGGGGCATTTTTGTGGCCGTTACCTTGCTAGCTGCTGCCTTCCCGAACGGCGGACAAAGTCCACTCAGTGGGAGTACGCAACCGGCAAAGGGGGGATAAGCGGCCCGCAGGCGCCCGCGCTAACCCCACCGGAGCTATAGAATCGATTGAATGAAGCTTCAGGGTGACATAATACTTCCCTTTAGAGTGAGACAAAAGTTCTGCCGAATAGTGGCGTTGCTAAGCGAGCTTCTGAAACCCACCGCATAGTAAGTCCGAAAATAATATTTATTGATGTATAGATTTATATAAATCGATTCACACATTCACATACGAAAAGGTTATATAATCGGATTTTTAATTTGAACATTTATTTTAGTTAGCCCTAAATAATATTTTAAAAGTCACATAAATGCATGAAAATCCAATCGATATATTTCTCTAAGGGTGCTTGGCAATAATGAATAGCCGTCTCTAGGTGTCCTTTGCGTATAGGCTACTTCGTGGTATCGCCAAGCAGGGAAGTAATGCCCCATTGATAGGCGGTAAGGGCACGTCAATGCTGTCCTTCCTCCGGTAACGGCCATCAAACACTGATTGTACACAGCTACCGGCAGCAAGCATGAGAATGGCTTGCACATGATATCACTTCCATCCTATACCGCGGGCACCGGCAGCAGATGCCAAGACCCCTAGTAGAGCTCAATACACTCGTTTAA
>NZ_FWWW01000081.1 GCF_900176135.1 Hymenobacter roseosalivarius DSM 11622
GTGGAAACGCACTAAAATATTAACTTCATCAGGCCGGTTTATATCAACAAGATACAGGTAAAAAGAGAAATTATCAGGTAAGGGCTACTGCCAGCTAAGCGCAGCTATTTGTCCTGATAGAAAGGCAAAATGAAAGTCGGGGGAGGTATACGCCCAACCGTTCACGGCAAGATACTACCGTTCCGCGGCCGGGCGGTTTGCGCAGGGAGCTAGATTACCCGCACGCGGTCTACATGCAGCTCGTCGCGCAAAATTTCGAGGCCCTTATAGGCTAGGGGGCGGCCAGTGTTCGTAGTCAGCTCGCCACCTTCCCGATACAGATGAGCGATGTCGAGCACAAGCTGCGTGTATTTTAGCTCTCCCAACTCAATAGCCACCGGCCGGCCTCGGCTAAGATCGAAGGCGGCAAGGGCGTGGTCTATTTCATCCAGAATTTTACTCATGGAAAAGAAGCGCTTGGGCGAGAGAGGGGCCAAGATAGGACATTACTAAAAACTACATATTTCCCAAGGCCCCAAATTACCGAAGGGGTTGCCTAAAGCCCGTACCTTCGCCACTATGGCATCTTCTTCTCCATCCGCCGAGTTACGGACCCGGCCCATTGGCATGTTCGATAGTGGGATTGGTGGACTTACCGTCGCGCGGGCTGTCAGCCGACTGCTGCCTCACGAGCAACTTATTTACTTCGGCGACACGGCCCATCTGCCCTACGGCGACAAAAGCACGGCGGCTATTCAGGCTTATTCGGTCAAAATCTGCGACTTACTGCTAAAACAGCAATGCAAGGTGATACTGATTGCCTGCAACTCAGCTTCGGCGGCGGCCTACGAGCTGGTGCGGGAGTACGTGGGCTCGAAGGCGCGGGTACTTAACGTAATTGACCCGATTGTAGCGCATGTGGGCAAAGCGTACGCCGGCCGCGCCGTAGGACTAATCGGTACGAAGCAAACGGTCAATTCCAACGTGTACAAAAAAAAGCTGGACGACCTCGACGCGGGCGTGCAGCTGCACGCCCTGGCCACGCCGCTGCTGGCCCCAATGATTGAGGAAGGCTTTTTTAATAATAGTGTCAGCGACAATATTATCCAAAACTACCTCACTAATCCGGCCCTCGATAGTATTGAGGCACTGGTGCTGGCCTGCACGCATTATCCCATGATCAAGGAGCAGATTACTCAATTCTACGAGGGGAAAGTAGAAGTATTGGACGCTTCCGACGCCGTAGCCACCCACGCGCAAGCGTATCTGGAAGAGCACAACCTGGCCGCGCGGCCCGCCAAAAAGCCCCCCACGCATCAGTTTTACGTTTCTGACTTCACCCGGTCTTTTGAGGAAAGCACCCGCATTTTCTTCGGGCAGGAAGTTCATCTGGAGCACTACCCGCTGTGGGAGTAGCGTATAGATGGATGAAGCTATTAGTCTATTTTGCGGGAGTTTGAGCCTGTCTGGTGGCCTTCTAATAAGAGAAAGTGAATCCGACCTTTTTCAGCGCTATTCACGTTTAGGTAATCTGAGTAGTTTGCCTGTCAGAAGGCGCGCAACCTCTAAGATTTACAGCAGCAAGGAGTTAAAAACCATGAAAAAGACCTATCACCATCTTGGCGACTGGCGCCGCAATACATTACTGGTAGCGGCGGCCGCTACTTTGGGCTTGTCGGTACTGCCGGCCTGCTCGGGCAATAGCGGTTCCGAAGCCAGCCAGGAGCAATGGAGTGGGGGTGAAACCTATTCGGAGGGTGTTATCACGGAAATGACCGAGGTGCAGCCCGGCGAGTGGAAAGTAACCGCTGAGCGTCCTGCTGGCAAAGAAGAAGTAGCTGCTATTCTGAAGCACTTTGATGGCCAGGTAGATACGTTGCAGGGGCAGGCCTTGCAGAAGCAGATGCAGGATTATAGCCGTCAGCACCCCGAAAACCGGGTGGCCGGCACCGGCATGATGGATATTTTGATGTGGAGTGGCATCGGCTACATGGCTGGCCGCTTCCTGACGCCTAATCGGGGGGCATACGCCAACCCTGGCCTGCTTCAGCAAAACGCGGGCTGGCGCCAGAATGTGGCGCAGGAGCAACGGCAGGGTCGGGGCTTCTTTGGTCGTGGGTTTGCGGGCAACCGCGCCGCTGGGACCGGAATTCGCCCCAGCACCTCAGTGTCACGGTCGGGGGTTCGTAGTACCGCCCCGCGGGCTGGCCGTAGCAGTGGCTTTTCCAATCGGGGGGGCGGCAGCTTTGGCGGCTAGCCAAAAAAGCCTGGTTATTCTAAAATTTGCCCCCCAGCACCTTACACAGGAGGTTGGGGGGCAAATACATACTATATAGTTACCAACTGTATGATAAAGCTGTTACCTCTGATGGGGGATATCGGGCCTGCCGTACGTGGCTTGGGTTGGGAGTGGGCTATCGAAGATGCCTGCGCAACTTACGTCGCGCGGGAAGCAATTGTAGTGACTGAGACTGAGGCCGATACGTTGCTTCAGGCTGCCGATACGCTCTATGACATGCTCGTAGCGTCTATTCCCGACCCAATTCCGGATGATCTTCTTCAATTGTTGGCCATTCCTGCGAACTTATGGGCGGCGGTGCGCCATTCCTGGAACGATGAGCGGCACTGGCACCTATATGGTCGGTTTGACCTGGCTGCCACGCCAGATGGCCCCAAACTACTTGAGTTCAATGCCGACACCGCCACCAGCCTTCCTGAAACGGCCGTGGTGCAATGGGCCAGTCTGGTAGCCTCGGGCACCTCCGACGAAAGTCGGCAGGCCAATGGACTCTTTGAAGGGCTAAGTGCGCAGTTTAGCCAGTGGCTGGAACTCAATCTTGACTTGGAGCCGAGCTTATTACTTGTGTATTTGCCCGGTAGCGCGGAAGACGAAGCTAACTGCGCTGTATTGGCCGAAGCCGCCCGCGAGGCTGGTTTTGAACAGGTGCAGTTGTGTCCGGTAGATGATATGCAGGTGTCGGTAGCGGGAGAGGAGCGAGGCGTATGGGCACCGATGGAGGGTGAGCAATGGCAACGTTTTGGATTCCTGTTTAAGCTGGTGCCTTGGGAAATCCTGGCCCAGGAAGAGCCCGCACTCACCGCCGATTTAAGCGAACTGCTGCTAAGCCGTGACGTAATAATTGCCAATCCGGCTTATGCCCTCTTGTTTCAGAGCAAAGGCATTTTGGCGTGGCTGTGGCAAGTGTATCCGCACCATCCACTGCTACTGGAGGCAGCCTTGCAGGACTTGCCGGGCCATAGTGTGCGCAAGCCACTCTTCGGTCGGGAGGGGCAGAATGTAGCCGAAATGCGCGAGGGACAAGTGGCGAACGAGGTTCCCGGCGAATTTGCCCCCCAGCCGCAAGTACGTCAGCGCTGGGCTGAGTTGCCCACCGACGAGCAACAGCGCCTCTACCAGGCGGGAGTATTTTGGGCTGGGGAAGGATGCGCTTTAGGGTTTCGCCGTGATAAAGCCTTCATTACTAATCTGTCGGAGTTTGTGCCGCATATACTGGGGTAAACGTGCTACTCAGTAACGGATTGACTTAGTCGTATTTCGTTGTTAGTTACTAGCTAAACGAAAAGCTATTAGGATAATAGCGTCTAATTAACTGTATAAGGCAGAGTAGTTGCCTCTATCTAGGCTCAAGAAGTAAGATAGCTACAAAAATACCCAGCCCCCATAGTTCACCATGCAGATGGCCAGAGCTATAGAGGCTGGGTATTCTATTGTCGTCCAAAAAAATATGCTGATGGCAGAATTAAGGTATGTTAATTGTAGTGGACAAGCCCAAACACGAGTTTGTATATTACTGAGAATCAGATTTGTTGCTAATCCAAAAAATAATTGTATTTCATCGGTTTTTCAAAGCCCGGCTGCAAACGGTCTGAATTTCGTTTGAATAAAATGCACTGCTCTCTAACTGAATTTATAAAACAAAATAATATAATATCCTATATAAATTTTAACTATGTTATGTTATATTAAAAATTCTTACTGGTCATTTTTTTAGTATAAATGGTTAGAAAAACCATAAATACCTTTAAAAGTATACACACCGGAATCTTGCAAAATTCGTATTGTAGTAGGGTTTGTATAAAGCCATAAAGTACGTTGTATAAGTCACATCTCATTCTCTATAAACTTTCTTTCTCACGCGTATGAAAAACACTTACCTAAGTACCATGACCCGAGCATTACGACCTCGTATTTGGACTATTCTACTTTTTTTAGTTGCAATTCCCATGTTAGGGTGGGCACAAGTAAGCAAAATTACGGTCGATCCTGACTTTAACAATTTCAGATCAGTACCAGTTAATACACCCTCAATCGCAGCCAAAATTCTGGTTGATGCGGCGGATTTAGGGACTACTCCTATTACTATCTCTGTAAGAGACTTTGCAGGGACTTACGAGATCAGCCTTGACAACAAGGTTTTTACTTCTGGCCCGCTGACTTTAAACTTAAAAACGGCTAAAAACGGCTCCGTTAGTGACGCTGTTTATATCCGGTTTTTCCCAAAGTCGGGAGGAACTGTAATCGACTATGTGGATTTTGATAGTAACGGTGAGCATGCAGAAGTTTTTGTTTCAGGTACAGGAGTAGCCCCTACTATTACGCCTGCCGCTACTAACATCTTCTTCGGTAACGTCACTGTTAACAGTTCTTCTACCAAGTCATTATCTATTTCATATAGAAATACTCAGGGCAATCTTACTTTAAATGTGCCTTCTGGTTCAGCCTTTCTATTGAGCTACGCTGGTGGAACCCCTGCCAGCTCGGTGGTTATTCCCGTTACATCTTCTAATACAGTAGCTAGCCGTTCAGTTGACGTGATTTTTACGCCAACATCAACGATCAGCTATAGCTCTACATTACAGATTACTAGCCCTAATGCCACTACACAAGTAGTCACGTTGAACGGGTCAGGTGTACCGCAACCAATTTTAACTGCTAGTCCTACTATTCTCCCAGACTTTGGTGCTGTTGTAGTCGGCCAAACTTCTTTCACTCAGTCGTTTGAAGTAAAGGGTAGTTTCTTGCAGGGACCGGTGACTGTTACGGCTCCCGCTAATGGCGCTTTCAAGATCCGGACTGGCACTACTGCTTTCTCCACGAGCGAAATTAACCTGACTCCTGCTACCGACGGATCAATAGATGCCAGCGTTGACGTGGTGTTTGCACCAACTGCTACCGGTGCAGTTAGTGGCGCCATTACCGTTGCTTCAACAGGGGTGGCATCTTCTCAGGTTCAGGTTAGCGGAACCGGCACGGCTGTAGGACAGCCCGCGATTGTCGCTTCACCTACGCTCCTCGATTTTGGTACCGTAAGCAGCAATGGTTCGGCTAATACCCTGAAGTTTACATTGAGTGCCACTGGCCTCACTGAGCGTCTTGTGCTGACACCTTCCTACATTGTTTCTGGCGTTGATACAATTCGCAATATTGAGTTCCGTGATACCTCGGTTCCAGGCTTGTTTCGGACCCGTCCGCAGGCCATTAACCAAGTGAACGGTAATATTCAGACTCGTACAATTGAGGTAAATCTGGGAGGAACAATAGCCAATGGTAAATTCCGTGGTTCATTGACCCTGAGCAGCGCAGGTACGCAAACGGTTGTTACAATTGAGGCTAACAGCACGGGCACTCAATCAGTTATCGTAACTTCTCCCGGTGCATTTACGCAATTTACTACCGTTCCTAACGTGCCTTCGGCAGTACAGTCGTATCAGCTCTCCGGACAGAACCTGCTACAGCCTATTACGGTAACTGCTCCGCTTCTTTTCCAGGTGTCAAAGTTTAATGACTTCAGCGACCTGACGGATCCGAAAGCAACGGGTAACTCCATTTCATTTGCTCCGAACAAAGGCAACGATTTGACCCCCGCTGTCAACGTATATGTGCGCTTCTATCCTACTACTGCTACTACGGTTTCAGACGGTGTAAGAAACACGAGTGCACCAGCTACCGGTACCAGCATCCCGGTCTCGGCTACCAGCGTTCCCTCGATCCAGACGGCCGATGTTGCTTCTATAAAGCAGGTAGTTATTTATACGTCGAAGGTTAACGAAACGCCAATTACGGTTCGTGCTTCGCGGGTGCAGCGGGATATTACCATCTCAGTGTTGCAGTCTTCCAACTCCTTCAACCCCAATAATACCCCCCAATATCAGTTGTCGTTGGATGGTAATACCTATGGTTCGACGGTCGTACTGCGTCCTAACCTAGATCCGAATAGCTCAGCGGTTTACACCGTAGATCAGCCGATATACGTTCGCTACAACCCAACGTATCTAGGCGTGGCGAATGCGGTATTGCAGTATCAGAGCGGTGACTTCTCGGTTCAAACATCCCAGTCGTTTACAGCTAATGGCCTGATTACAGGCGCATCGATTGCAACAGAGCCAGCCCAAACGTTGGTGGCCGCACAACAAGGCATTACTCGCAGCGCTGACGGTAAATCTGCCACTGTAAACTTTAACCCGGTTCCAGAGCGCTCAGGCACTGCAACTTATGGCGAAGGACGCCTGATCGTAGCCAGTGAGAATGGCGTATTAACCAATAGCACCTCAACCCAGCCAATTGACGGCAAAGGGTATGAAACCGTAAATGGTGAGTATAATGGCAAGGATCAGGGAACAATAGCTCCCGGCTTCTACACGGTATTCGCGGGTACTGCGGTTCCGAGCACGACTATTACGGGCCTTGATCCCTACAAGACATATTATTTCTACATCTATGGCTACAACAACATTGATCCTACCCAGAATATCAGCGTAACAGGTGCGGAGAATTATCTTACTCCTACTACTCCAACCAGCCTAGTAGGGATTAAGTCTGATGGTCTGCCTCCTATCATTCTGCCGGTTGAATTAGTATCGTTCACAGCTAAACTGCAGAACAATAAGGTGAATCTAAACTGGGTTACTGCCTCCGAGAAAAACAACAAGGGCTTTGAAATTCAGCGTAGTGAAGATGCTGCTACCTTCTCCACTATTCTGTTCAAAAACGGCAAGGGCACTACAAGTAACAAGAGCATTTACACTGCCTTTGATGAGCAGCCATTATCCGGCATATCTTACTACCGCCTCAAGCAGGTAGATAATGACGGTAAAATCAGCTTGTCAAATGTTGTTGTCATTACGAACAGTGAGTTGGTAGAAGTTGCGATGTATCCCAACCCAACCCAAGGCGTCCTCAATATTCGCTTGCCTTATACCAGCAAAGCAGGTGCTCAGGTAACCATTACTGACCTGAGCGGCCGAGTAGTGCGCACTGAGAACTTGGCTGCTAACGGTGAAGTAAGTATGAACTCCTTACGTAACGGCACTTATCTGGTGACCGTGAACGACGGAGCGAAGAAGGTTACCCGCCGAATTGTGAAGAACTAACCCGTAGCAAAAAATTAATAAAAAAGCCCTCCGGATTCTGGGGGGCTTTTTTATTAACCAAATGAATATGGCACGGTTTAAGGTAACCAGTTGTGCTTGCCTCCAACTTTATTTATTTATATTATTATCCTTATTCAAAGCATGAAAATTTTCAGGTTTAGCTTATGCTCACAACCCGCTTTATTCTCAATAGCTACCTTCCTTATCTGCTTGCTATTTGCACCGAAAACCTACGCATCAACTTATACTTGGGTAGGAACAGGCGGAAATAATAATTGGTCAAACGTCAATAACTGGGAGCCGGCGCGCGTTACAGCTAACGATGATGTGCTAATTTTTGACGGGAGCCGAACGGCTGCGGCCACCGTATACGTCGACTTTGCATCGCCGCAGATTATTAGTCAGTTGCGGTTCATAAACAACATTGTGGTCGTGTTGACGGTGCAGCCCAATGCTGATGCAGCTGCAGCACCACCAGCCCGGCAATTGACGATGGCTACTGCTTTACTGGGTGCCAATTTGGATATTGCCGCTGGGAGTTCAGTGCAGATAAAAAGCCCGGATGGAGTGAAATCCACAGCTGGGCTGGGATTTTACCTAGGCACAGAGGGCACAGCGACTATTGCCGGTACACTTATATTCGGTAGTAGCAGTACGGCATCACTCACCAATGACCCCCATCAATTGATTTCCCTCAAAAAAGGCTTCAATACCATTCAGTTCGTTGCGGGCAGCACCTTTAGGGCCGATAAGACATTTACTGGCTCTCCGTTTAATGATAAATCGGAGTCAAGTGGTACTGTCGTTTTCCGGAGCGGCTCTTTGTATGATCATCGGGGTGGGGGAGCGCCATTCGGCACAAGCCTGCCTACTGCCCCAGTAGCTATTCTGGAAAAAGGTAATCGATATATCTACTCTGTTACGTCAACCGCGGCTGGCCCCCAGCTGCCCGGTCGTACCTACGGTTATATTGAATATAACCGACCGACTACCAGCACTGCTATCGTAGGGGGCAGCGCTGCTGTAAGCCCCACCGGTTTGCCATTGGTAATCCTAGATGATTTGGTTATTACGACGGGCAATGTTCGTCTTAACCTAGCCAATGTTACACTTCAGGGCAATCTGATACTGAATGGCGGTAGCTTAGCAAATACTACTGGAGCTTCTACGGTAACTTTTAAAGGCAATACCAGTCAGCTTATTACCAGTGCGGCTGCTACCCCAGTACCCGTCCTATTTGGTAGTTTTATTACGGTAGTAGTTGATAACGGAGCTGGTGTGACCCTGCAAACACCGGTGCAGATAGCCAAAGCGTTAACGCTGACCAATGGCGTTGTAAACACTACTGCCGGGACGCTTACACTGCTCGCTGGCGCCGTCACTGTAGCCAATGAGAAGAGCTTTGTGGCTGGCCCACTCACCAGAGCGGTAGCGGCGAGCGGCACTACTAGCTTAGCATTCCCACTCGGCCACGGCACTGCATTTCGCCCCTTGACACTCGCCATGGACCATAGTGATGGTACAGAAGTGCGCTATACTGCTAAGCTAATAAAAGGAAAGCCAACCGTACGACTCTTTTCCGGCGAGATCAACAAAGTGTCAGCGGTAC
>NZ_FWWW01000020.1 GCF_900176135.1 Hymenobacter roseosalivarius DSM 11622
CCGGTACTGCTTTTCCACCTTCGGATAGGGGGGATAAGGGCAGCGTTATCGGACCGTATCGTGGTACTGATAAGCCCCTGGTTATCGGTACTATTTTGGAAGCAGAAAGTAGGTGGTAAACAGACGCCCTTTTTCCGGTACCAACGAGCTTATCGCCAGCCCAAGCTCTCAACGGGCAAAAGAGCGGTATACGAAATAGGTTTGCCCAATCAAATTACCGTTAAGGCGCTGCTAATGGCTTTCCGGTACGCTATTCGAGTCTGGTAGGTGCCAAATGCGACTTTTAGACCAACCTTTTAACCAAAGCCAAGGGTGAATCGACTTTGCTCAGCGGCAAAGTGGGCCACAAAGTTCTGAAAAAAGCTAAGGACCGGGCAATAGCGTCTCTTTTCGCTTCGCACACCAACGGAAATAGACGGCTCCCCCCGACAACTTTTTCGCCAGGCCCGGCGTTATTCTGGTAAATTGGCAGTATTATTACTGCCAGATGGCAAGCCATCCGCGCAGTAACTATCCCGACCTATCATGAGCGCCCCCGTTAAAACCGCCAACCGTCCGCCGCAGGCAGCGCGGACCCGTAAAGAAAAGGTCGTGGTACCCCCCAGCCCCCCGGCCAGCATCCACATCGTGCCGCAAACCAGCAGCTCGGCGGCCATTTTTGCGCTCATTGACCAGGCCCGGGCGGGGTTGCCTACCAGCCAGCTGCGCGCCATCGGCGTGCGCCTCGCGCTGCCCGTGCGGGAACTAGCCCCACTGCTGGCTACCACGGAGCGCACCCTGGCCCGGCGGCTGGACCAGCCGGGAGAGCTGAACAAGATGGAATCGGAGCGGCTGCTGCTGCTGCAACGGCTCGCCGAGCACGGCGTGGACGTGTTCGAGGACCAGGGCAAGTTCAACCGCTGGCTGCGCCGGCCGCTGGCCCTGCTGGGCGGCCAGTCGCCGCTGGAGCTGCTGGACACGGCCAGCGGCTTTCAGGTGGTCGACGAACTGCTCGGCCGCATCGAATACGGGGTCTACAGCTAAGCCCCGCGCATGCCCGCCACGCCCCCGCTGCTCGTGTACCGCATTCAAAAGCAGCAGCACCTCGATACGGCCCTGACGGGCGAAGGGGCCCGCCGCACCGGCGGGCGCTGGAACCCGGTGGACGTGCCCCTGATTTACGCCTCCACCTCGCCCGAGCTGGCGTTTTTGGAAACCTTCGTGCATTTAGATGGAACGCCGCTGGCCGACCTGCCACCCTTCGTGCTGCTCACTCTGGCGCTGCCGGCTGATGCCGTGGAAACGGTAGCCGCGGCCGACCTGCCGCCGGGCTGGGACCAGCGCCCGTACCCCGACGCTACCCCGCAGTTTCTGCGGCCCCGCCTGCAGCCCAATGATCCGGCGTTGGCTTTCGCCGTGCCTTCCGTCATTCTGCCCGGCTCGCCGACCCGCAATGTTCTGATAAATCCCCTGCATCGCCGCATGAGGGAGGTGCGCATTGTGGCCACTGCAGCACTGGCATTTGATGAGCGGCTGCGGCCGGCACTTGAGGAAAGACCTGTTGTTTCGGTGGCCAAGCGCCGCGCACGCAAGAACTAACGGCTGCTTGTACTACCCCTGAAAGCGGCTAGTGAAGCACCAAGAAGCTGCACTAGTAGCCACTGAGCCGGTATAGCTGATGTTGGCCAGGTAGCGCAGGGGCCGCGACTGGTCCGCTACCACTAGGCCCCGGGCCTGCAACTTTTGCAGCTGCTGCGTGAAGTCAATAGTGGGCTTGGTGAAGTGGCGGATGGAGCGGGGCGGCATAGAGCGGTAGGCAAAAAAACCCACCCTCAGTGGGGTGGGCTTCTGGTCAAACAGCAAGCCGAAGCTTGTGACCGAAACGCATTGCGGTACCAACCAAACATCACTGGCAGAGCCGATGTGGCGGATACTTTTTTGTAGGGCAAAGATACGGATTTCAGCGCTGCAAGTAAGCCCGCACGTCGGCTGCTTGTGGACCCACGGCGAGCACGGCGTTGCGCAGCCGGGTTTCAGTACAGTTCAGCACCTGGCACCAATAATTTACCTCAATGGTGGAAACAAGATTGGCCTTGGTTAAAAGTTTGGTCCAAAAATTAAATAGACGGGAAAGTGGGTCCCCACTTGAAGGCGAAGAGGTCCATGCAGTCAAACCGGAGGGCGGCGTCAAGGACATCGTCGGAGAAATCAAATTCGCTGGGCGGGTTGATATACTGCCCCCTGGCAGCGAAACTGGCCACAATCGCGTCAGCTCTCTGCTGGCGCTAGGCCGCTGGGGTTGGTGTAACTACTGATGGAGTGTGTCAATTTCTATTTCAACCCCGACCGCCGGTATTCCGCTCTTGGCTACCGCTCCCCACCAATTTGAACAGGAGAGCAGAATTAACCTTCCTTGCTGTCCGTTACAGTCGTACCACCCCAAACTATAAAGGAAGCCTTTCAGAAAACAGGAAATATAGCACGTTAGGGTGGGTGGTAATTCGCGCTGGAAGTCCAGTCGTAACAAGAAAAACCTCAAAAATTCAGAAAGCTTCTGCAAAACGGCCTCAGGATTTATCTAATGACGCTCTTATAGCTCCGCCAAAAGCTTCCCAGGTGCTTTCGCTTCTAAGGTCGATGTTGATAAAGTGCTTATTATACTTCGACAGCAAGATAAAATACACATAGCCGCCAATCATAAGCTGAAATTCTGGAATCGCGCCCACATCAACGCGCGAATGCGAAAAAAGCTGGCCTACTTTCAGGTTCGTGTACCGGAATAAATCTTTGGTAAGCTCGTTGCTTTCAAGAAGTTGCCAGCGCAGAATTTCCTGGGTGAGCGTATTACTCCGCAGCTCTTCCAGGCCCTGCATCATAAATTTTTGAAGGCTGTTTTCCGTTTCTTCTTCGTTGTCTTTTATCAGCAGCAGGCTCCTGAAAAAATCCCCATTTTTCGCATATTCCAGCAAGAGTCCTTTCATTCCGTCGTAATAACGGTAGATTAATTCCTTGGAAACGCCTGCTTTTTTGGAAATGGCATTGATGCCGACGCCGCGGGGGCCGTTTTCTTGCAAAATGCTTACAAATGCGTCGTAAATTCTCTTTTCAGTCGCCTGCCGGTCTCTTTTCATGATGCGCTAAGATAGAACGTTCTGGAAAGAACCGCGACAATCACCCCGAAAGCACACAGGTTTTCCCACCGGTGGTTTTGCAGCGTCCGCGAAGCAAAAACCACCGAGCTGGGCTCGGCAAGCCGGGCTTTCGTGGCCCGCACCGCGTTGCGCAAGGCCTTAGCCGCTGGGCTGCGCTCTCGCTCCCGCAATGTCCATCCGTCGTCGGTCACGCGCTCGGATAGGCACGGCCCGTGGGCTGCATGCGCGTTACGTTCGCTCCTAAGCGTCTGATACTGGTCGTTCTGAAAGTTCCTGAAAAATATTTTGGAGTTGGGAAAACCCGCCTCTACATTTGTTACCACTCGGTCACAAACGGAACCCGTTCGTTTAAAACACAGCCCGCCTTTCAATGGAAGCCTATATCTATGATGCCGTGAGGACCCCGAGGGGGATTGGCAAAAAATCAGGCGCTTTGGCGCAGGTGAGCCCTGTTCAACTCACCGCAACGCTACTGGAAGCGCTGAAAGAGCGTAATAACCTGGACACCTCGCTGGTGGAAGACATCATCCTCGGCTGTGTGACGCAGGCCGGCGAGCAGGGCGGGAACGTGGCAAAAGTTGCCGCGCAGGTGGCCAACTATGGCCACCAGTTGGCGGCCGTGAGCTTAAACCGGCATTGCGCTTCGGGGTTGGAAGCGGTCAATCAGGCGGCGGCCCGGATTCGTTCCGGCTGGTCGGGCCTGGTGATTGCCGGGGGCGTGGAATCCATGTCGCGCGTTCCCATGGGCATCGACGGCGCTGCCTGGTTTATGGAGCCACAGTCGGCCTTCGGGCATGCTGTTCCGCAAGGGATTTCCGCCGATTTGATTGCTTCCAAATACGGCTACACGCGGGACGACCTAGACAGTTTCGCCGTCAGCTCGCAGCAACGAGCGGCCCAGGCGCGCGATAAGGGCTATTTCAACAAATCGATGGTCCCGGTAAAGGATGTCAACGGCTTTGTGCACCTCGCCGAAGACGAATACATCCGCGCCACTACCACGAAAGAAACGCTGGCCAAGCTTGCGCCTGCCTTCGAGATGATGGGCGAAATGCTTTTCGATCAAACCGCGCTTAACCGGTACCTGGACGTGGAAAAGATTCAGCATATGCACCACGCCGGCAATTCTTCGGGCCTGGTGGATGGCGCTTCGCTGATGCTGATTGGCAATAAGGAAGTGGGCGAAAAACTGGGCCTAAAGCCCCGGGCCATTATCCGGATGGGAACCGTGGTTGGCACCGAGCCGCTCATCATGCTCGAAGGCCCAACGCCCGCCTCGCAAAAAGCCCTGAAAAGTGCCGGAATGACGGCTTCCGACATCGACCTGTGGGAAATAAATGAAGCGTTTGCCATTGTGCCCCTGCGCCTGATGGAAAACCTGAAAGTAGACCACAGCCGGGTAAACGTAAACGGCGGCGCCATTGCCATGGGCCACCCGCTCGGGGCCACCGGTTGCATGATTTTGGGCACGGCGCTCGACGAGCTGGAGCGCCAGGATAAAAGCACGGCCCTCGCCACCCTTTGCGTGGGCGGCGGCATGGGCATCGCCACCATCATCGAACGCATTTAAGGTCTTCAAAACGCCCAGCCATTTCCGAGACATGAACAACATCAAGTTTGAAATCGACCCGGATAACATCGCCTTTATCACCTGGGATGTGGAAAATTCTCCGGTAAATGTGATGAATCCGGCTACCCTGGCCGAATTTTTTGCTGCCGTAGACCAAGCCGTGCAGGATGCCCGCGTGAAAGGCATCGTCATCAATTCGGCCAAAAAGGATTTTATCGCCGGAGGTGACCTGAAGTGGTTTCTGAACTATGATGAAAGCCGGGAAGCCTGCTTTGAGATGCTCCGGCGCACCCACCGGTACATGCGCGGCATGGAAAAAGGCGGCAAGCCCGTTGTGGCGGCCATCAATGGCCTGGCCCTGGGCGGCGGCTGCGAAATTGCCCTGGCCTGCCATCACCGCATCATGGCTGCCGACCCCACGAACAGAATCGGACTGGTGGAATGCTCGGTGGGTTTGTTTCCCGGCGCGGGCGGCACGCAGCGTTTTCTCCGAATGCTGGGCCCGCAAAAAACCATTGCCTACATCACGCAGTCTAAAAGGCTGACGCCCCAAGAGGCCCTGGCCGATGGCCTCGTCGATGAGCTTTGCCCGCCCGGTGAAGACCTTAACGCCAAGGCCAAAGCCTGGATTTTAGCGCAAGGAAAAGCCGAACAGCCCTGGGACAAGAAAGGCTTCGTGGTGCCCGGCACCCCGGTAGGAGTTGGTCAGGTATCGGGCGTTTCCGAATTTTTCAGTGTGTCCAACGCCATGGCCTACAAGACCACGCACGGAAATATGCCGCACATAAAAAACGTGCTCAGCGCGATTTATCACGGCGCTTCCTGCGATATGGACAATGCGCTGGACGTGGAAGCCCGCTATTTTGTGAATACCCTGTTTTCCAAGGAAACCCGGAATATCATTCGCGCTTCCTTTGTTTTTATCGGCGATGCCGCCAAAGGGAAAGCCAAGCCCAAAGGGTTTGAGCCCAGGGCTTACCAGAAAGTGGGTATTCTGGGCGCGGGTATGATGGGCGCGGGCATTGCCTACGTAAGCGCGAAAGCCGGCCTGGAGGTGGTGCTGAAAGATACCAGCGCGGAGAATGCGGAAAAAGGCAAGTCTTACGCGCAAACGGTGGAAAGCGGCAAGCTCAAAAAAGGCTTTACCACGCAGGAAAAAATTGATGACCTGCTCGGTAAGATTCAGGCCACCGACCAGGCCGAAGCCCTGAAAGACTGCGACCTGGTTATCGAAGCCGTTTTTGAAAACGAGCACCTGAAAAACACCATCACCCGGGAAACGGAAGCCGTTATCGGCGCGCAATCCATCTACGCTTCCAATACCTCGACCATTCCCATTACCCAACTGGCCAAGGCATCGGGCCGGGCCGACAAGTTTATCGGGCTGCACTTTTTCTCGCCGGTGGATAAAATGCCGCTGGTAGAAATCATCGTAGGACAAGAAACCTCCGACGAAACGCTGGCCGCCGCGGTGGATTATGTTACCAGAATTCAGAAAGTTCCGATTGTGGTCAACGATGGCCGGGGCTTCTTCACGTCCCGCGTGTTCGGGAAGTTTGTGCACGAAGGCATCCGGATGCTGGCCGAGGGCGTGCCCCCGGCGGTTATCGAAAACGTGGCGAAGAAAATAGGGCTGCCGGTCGGCCCGCTCGCCGTTTCGGACGAGGTAACGCTTAATCTGCTACTGGATGTCATGTCGCAGGACCCCGCCCTGACGGACCAGGAAGGGGAGTTCGAGCGCCTCGCGAAGGAGATTGTGCATACCCACGGCCGAAGCTCCAGAAAAAGCGGCAAAGGCTTTTACGATTATCCGGCGGGCGGCAAGAAGGCGCTGTGGCCGGAATGGAAAAACATCTATCCGCAGCAGGCCGGCTACGACGAAGAGGAAGTGGGCAAACGACTCTTGTTCGCCATGGTGATTGACGCCTACAAGTGCCTCGATTCCGGCGTCATCCGCGAGCCGAAAGATGCCGACGTCGGGTCTATCCTGGGCCTTGGTTTCCCGGTTTATACGGGCGGCGTCATGTCGTACATCGACTACGTGGGCGCCAGGGAATTTGGCGAATACGCCGCCCGGCTGGCCGAAAAACACGGTGAGCGGTTTGGGCTGCCCCTGTCCTTGAAAGACAAAATTGCAAAAGCGGAAAACAACCGGATTTTCTACAAAAACTAACTTTCCCCCACCTCTAAAAGCCTTTTTTTATGTTGAATAATGTGTTAATAAAGCGGGAAATCTACGCGACGGAAGACCACGATATGATGCGGTCGATGATTAAAGACTTCATCAAGAACGACGTTGCCGGCCATACGCAGGAATGGGAAAACAGCGGAATGGTAAGCCGTGAGGTCTGGAAGCGGGCCGGCGAGTTGGGCTTGCTCTGCATCGATATGCCCCAGGAATACGGCGGCGCGGGCTTGGACTTCAGCTTCTCCGCCCTCTTCATGGAAGAGCTGGCCAAGGAAAACATCAGCGGGCCGGGCTTTAGCCTGCACAGCGACATTGTGGCGCCGTATATTTTGAAACACGGTACGGAAGCCCAAAAGCAGCAATACCTCCCGCTGATGGCCACCGGCGACATCATTACCGCCATCGGGATGACCGAGCCGGGCTGCGGCAGTGATTTGCAGGCGCTGCGCACGACGGCCGAAGACATGGGCGACCATTACGTGGTGAATGGCCAGAAAACCTTTATCACCAATGGCTACCTGAGCGACATGACCATTGTGGCGGTCAGAACCAACCGGGGCAAGGAAAACGAAGGCATTTCCCTACTACTGATGGAAAGCTCGATGAAAGGCTTCGAAAAGGGCAAGCCGTTTAAAAAAATCGGGATGAAAGCCCAGGATACCTGCGAGCTGTTTTTTGAGAACGTGAAGGTTCCCAAAGAAAACCTGCTCGGCAAAGAAGGCCAGGGCTTTAAAATCATGATGACCGAGCTGGCCCGGGAACGGCTCACCGTGGCGATTTTCGCCGTCGGCAATGCCGAAGGAGCCATCAACAAAACGGTGGAATACACGATGAGCCGCAGCGCCTTTAAGCAGCCGATTGCCGGTTTCCAGAACACGCAGTTCAAGCTGGCCGAATGCGCGACGCAGCTGCAGCTGCACCAGGCGTTTATTGACCGGTGCACCACCCTGATGTCCGAGCACCAGCTCACCGCCGAAAGCGCTTCGATGGCGAAATTCTCGGCCACGGACATGACCTGCAAAGTAGTCGATGAATGCCTGCAGCTGTTTGGCGGCTACGGCTATATGTGGGACTACCCCATCGCCCGCATGTATGCCGACAGCCGCGTAGCGCGCATCTACGCGGGTTCAAACGAGATTATGAAGCTGCTGATTGCCCGGGGCATTTACAAAGAGCTTCACGACTTGGCCAAGGCCGCGAAAGCCGCCAAAACCGCGTAATGACTGAAACCAAACCACTGGAAGGCATTCGGGTATTGGATTTTACCCGTTTGCTTCCTGGTCCTTTGGGCACGCACCTGCTCAGTGCTTTAGGGGCTAGCATAACCAAAATTGAAAGCCCCCACCGCGCCGATTACGTGCGGGGATTTCAACCCAAAATCGAAAAAGTGTCTTCGCTTGTTCACGTCCTCAATCATTCCAAAAAAGCACTGCTGCTCGATTATGAGCGCGCGGAAGGAAAGAAGCAAATCGAGGAAGAAATAAAGAACTGTGACGTGCTGATTGAGCAGTTCCGGCCGGGGGCTATGGCTGCCTGGCGGCCTCTCGTTTGAGGCCGCCAGGCAGCTCAATCCCAGCATCGTTTATCTCTCCGTTACGGGCTACGGACAAACCGGGGAGCTGAAAGACAAGGCCGGCCACGCAGGTCTGGTCGGCGGTGCGAATCAAATACATCGTAGCGTCCTGTTTAATCCGCTCCATGCCAGTCCCAGTGGCCTGTTGGTGCCAGACGCGGACCTGAGCCAGCTCTACGAAGGGAGTCAGGCGTTTGCACGAACGAATAGTTACGTTTGGTAAGGGCAGCTAATTGGCCCGGTCGATGATAGCCAGAATCGTATTCTCGTGCATGAGGGGGCAGGCAGATAGGGAGGAGTAGTGAGGTACCGGGTGAAGGTAGGAGGACGACCAAAGGTACGAAATAATCGACTTTGTGGACATATATGTCCACAACAATAAACGGCGAGGGCTTGAGCTTGCACGGGTGAAGAAACCTGCCAGCAGCCTCGCCCTTGGTGCTCATTTACGCCGGCTGCGCAAGGCCCGGGGCTGGAGCCAGCAGGTGCTGGCCGATGTGGCCGATGTGACCAAAAAGACGATTTACCGCCTGGAAACGGGACAGACCTCCCCTACCCTGGATGTGTTGGTGTGTCTGGCCGAAGGCTTGGAAATGCCGTTGCGCGAACTAGTCGACTTTGCGCTCCCCGAGCCCTTGGTCTAAGCGTTTCGCTGGGCAGAGGGCCGCCGCTTCCCGGTTTCTCCTGCCTACCTCCACTCTGGGTTAAGCCTACTCATGCTGCCCTACCCAGTTGGACGGGGATGCCCTCGTCGGCCTGAATCCCAGCCCCTCCATCGTCAGATATCCGCTTCAATGGGGTGCAATTGCATCCTACTGGTAGTGCGTGACGTGCTGTCCATACGGACAGGGGGCCGTAGAAGTACCTAAAAAATGGCTTATTTTGCTATCTATCAGGTAGTTACTAAAATATTATCGCGAATGGGGTAGTCAGTTGGCAGTCCGAAGGCCCCGCCACGCGGCGGAAGACTACCTGCGCAGTCAAGCGGTCGATTGCACCCCCGAAAACGGCTGGAAGGAGGCGCAAACGAAGCGACGACGGGCCGGTTGGGTGCCTGATCCCTCGGCGCAGGCAGCGCGCCCGCTTTCCTGCGTTGGCCCTTCGGGAGATGTCCTCCCCCACCCTCACATAGCGGGACCGCTCCCCTGCAATTGCACCCCTGCCCCTGTGCGAGTCGTGGGGCTGTGCCCAAGCATGCAACAAAAACAAGGATCAAAACAGGATAACCTGCTCTATATCTGCTGGTTGCGCAAATGAAAATGAGAATTGTGATTTATAACTATTTATAAATAGTTATAAATCAGTTATTTACGTAATTACCAAGATCCCTCCTACCAGAAACTAACCCTGTAACAGGGGTTCCACTAGCGTTAGAACAGAAAACAACGCTAAGCCTTTTTGAACCCGAAAAACGAGCCGATTTGTCTCAACAAGTCAGTGTTTGAGGCCATAACGAGCCATTGACAAGTGAGATAAGTGAAAGCAATAGATTAGCCTGGTTGAAACCGATGCTTCTTAAAAACGGCCTTGGTAGCGTTAAAAGGGACGTTTTTTGAGGCGTTGGCCCTGCTCCAATGCTCCTTACCGATAGTTTTTGTTCCTAGTCTCGTGCTACCCCAAGTAGAGGGAGCACCATTCCTTCCTACGTCGGATAACGAATGGGAAACATCCCTTAAAAGAAGTAATAAGTGTGGGTTTTAACGCTTGTCCCATTTTACAAACCAACTTTCAAAAGAGGTGACAAGCGCTCGGATTCACCCAGGAGGTGAAATAATGATTTCGTATGCCCCTATAGCGACCAATAAGCTTTAGTTTAGACAGTCTCTCGCAGCACACAAAGGGATTTAGAGTTTCCTGAACGCTTGGACGCCGAGTAAGTACCATTAGTAGGGGCCCTCTCAGAATTCGGAAAATATAGCACGTTAAGCTTCTAAAAACCGCCTGCTGCACACTGGCAAGGGCTTATTGAAACGTGCCTTTTACTGTACAACTGGCCCCACCACCGGAACCCTATCGAATCCGTACAGGAGTCGCTAAAAGGGGTACCATCAACTGGTTCAGCAATCAACGTTCAGCAAAGACCGGCCAGTGGAGGAGAAATCTGTCCTGTTCCGACCGTCAGTAGCGAGCCGTGGCGAACAGTTGAAGATGGACTTTTCTACCCGGTTTCCTTAACGTGCTATCTTCTCCGAATTCTGAGAGCACCCCAAGTTGAAGCCTTTGGCCAGGCTAATTGCTGATTTTCAAACCTATGTGGAGCAAAATAGAGCTTCCATTGTGGACTACTCGGAGCGCCAGCGCTACGGCGAACGCGTTGCCACCGGCTTTGTCGAATCGGCGGTGAATCAGGTGCTGGCCAAGCGCTTAGTCAAGCGGCAACAGATGCAGTGGACCAAGAAAGGCGCGCATTTGCTCGTGCAGGCCCGCACCAAGGTGCTCAATGAGGAGTGGGAAGAGTGTTTTCGGCGGCAGTATCCCGGCTTTCGGCCACTGCCGGCGGAAACCCTACCAATGGCCGCCTAGCCCGACTGCCCCACACTTTTTGATGCTCTCCCATTTGACCACGGACTCGAAGGTTTTGCCCTATTTGTTTAATAACACCCAATAAGGCTTGATTCAGGTTAGTGTTTGTGAGGGGCTACACCGGGTTGAGTAATCTGAAAGCCTGTTTTAGCTTTCTCTGCTTCAACCATTTTTTTCACCTGAGCAAGTAAATCTTTTGCATCGTATATGATGCCATCTTTGATGGTATACTTTACTCCCCCTACCCTACTCACTTGGTTGTTTTCTGCCAATCTGATGGCCCCGGTACCATATAAAACTTTGAAGTCCTTGAGAGGATTCTCCTCCACAATCACAAAATCAGCCAGCTTACCAATCTCTACACTACCAATTTCCTTTTCCATTCCTAACAGTTCCGCTCCGTTCAAGGTGGCAGCTTTTATAACCTCCAGCGGGTGAAATCCTGCCTCACGTAGCAGTTCCATCTCGCGGGGATAAGCAAAACCAAAAAGCTCGTAAATAAAACCCGAATCAGTACCCACTGTAACCCTGCCACCACGGTTTTTATATTCATTGATAAAAGCCATCCACAACCTGAAGTTTTCTCTCCACTGCACCTCCTGCTCAGTGCCCCAGGAGTGCCAGTAAGAGCCATGCGCATTCCAGCTGGGGGTGTAAAACTTCCAGAGTTCGGGCATGGTGTAGTCCATGTGCCACTCTGCTGTGCGGGCTCTCATCAGGTCGCGGTTGGCTTCGTAAATATTAAAAGTCGGGCAAAGGGTAAAGTTCAGCGCGATCAGCTCATTCATCACCTTGTTCCATTTAGCGGAGAAAGGCGCGGCGGTTTGGTTCCACAAGGTGCCGGCGTCCTCGAAACGGTCCTGTTCGTTGGTGTAGTTGTAGTCCAGGGAGTAATGCTGCACCGTACGGTCAGTAAACATGGCTTCGGGCAGGCCATACCAGTGCTCCAAAGAGCTGATGCCGGCTTTGGCACTGTGCATCGCATTCCAGCGGCCTACATCCGTCTGGGAATGGTGGATAGCCGATTTCAGGCCCAGCTTCTTGTTTTCCTCGGCGGCCGCCTGCATGATTTCCGGTGCGGCCCCAAAGAACTTGATCCCATCTGCGCCGGCTTTGGCGTTCTGCCTTACCCATTCGCGGGCCTGCTGCGGCGTGGCAATAGGTTGTTTGCTGCCCATGCCAAACCGGGTATAGGCTCGTATGCGTGGGGCGGTAATCGTGTTCTGGGCACTTTTCTTTTTCTGCTCCAGCGTCCAGGCCAGGCCATTGCCTGCCGAGGGCTCCCGAATGGTAGTCACGCCGTGCGCCATCCAAAGCTTATAGACATAGCTGGCATCGGAGCCATTGTTGTTGCCAATATGGGCATGGGTATCCACGAAGCCAGGCAACAGGTACATACCCGATGCGTCCAGCTCCTTGCCGCCTGGTTTCAGAGGGGGGCGTTTGGTGGCATCTATGGGCAGGGCCGTTGTGCCCACCACCCGGACATCGGTAATGCGGTTGTTTTCCACCACAATATCTACCGGGCCCAGGGGCGGCGAACCGGTGCTGTTGATCAGGATAACCCCCCTGATGATGAGCTGCGGCCACGGGCCTTCCCCCTCCTGCCGGTTGGGCACCGCCGCGGGCTGAGCGTATAGCCTTAATTGAGCCAGCAGGCACAGCAGCAGAAAAAGTGTTTTGTGAGACTTCATACGGATGTTGCTTTTAATACAAAGCTCTGTCTCCTACCGGAGACAGAGCTTTGAATGTGGTGATCGCGCGGCTAAGGTTCTGACTAGAGTAAATCAAAACGGACAGGTAGAGCAACGTGCAGCCTGTTATCTGTTCGTTTGGCCTGTCGGCATACCCGCATCCGCTTTCTTGCGGGTATACTGGGCCGGCTGGCCGGGCTTCGGCAAAGAAGCCCGGATAAACTCCCGGATATCCTCGTTGGAGGTGGCCAGATCTTCGCTGCGTAGGTACATCATGTGCCCGCTGCGGTAGCCTTTGAAGCTCATGCGGTCCTGCATTTTACCGCTTGGGTCCATTTGCCACATGTTGTATTTCGCATTGAAGTAGTCGCAGGCGCCATCGTAGTAGCCCGACTGTACCATCAGATGCAGGTTCGGGTTCTGGGCCATGGCCTGCCGCAGGTTGTCACCTGTGTTATCGTCGCTGTTGTCCCAGGGGCGCACCGGCCCGAACATATTGTACTTTATGTCGGTCTTGTATTTCAGCTCCTCTCTTATGTACAGGTTAATGGCTGGGGTAAAGGAGTGCAGCCACGAGGTAAGCTCCGGCGCATAATCCGGCTGCAAGCCAATCTCCTGCTTATCGATTCCGATGTAGCGGGAGTCGAGCCGGCCAATGGTGTAGCCTTCCTTACGCAGCAGCTCTTTCCAGAAAAAGGCCGGCGGCACGCTCAGGTTTTGCTGTAGAATTACCTCTTCTGATAAGCCGGAGTAGTGTGCCATTTTGCCGGCAATTTCTTTTCTCTTCTGGTCCCCGAGGCTCCAGCCTCTGGTAATAGCCGGAATCAGCTCGTTAATCGTGAATTCCTCTACTTCGGGCAGCATCGCCGTCAAATCCTTCTGTTGCAGATCGGACTGTAGTACCTTATGATGCCAGGCAGTGGCTGCATAATAAGGCAACATGTTGGCGGCGGCTACCGGGCCTTCGCGCTTGATGCCTAACTCCGTGGGCGAAACCAGAATCACCCCGTTCAGATACATCCAGTGGGCATTCTGCAGCTCCAGGGCAAGCCCCGAGACCCGGGTGGTACCATAGCTCTCGCCGATCAGGTACTTCGGCGAAGCCCACCGTTTCTTGCGGCTGACAAAGGTGTTTATCCAGCCGGCCAGGTACTTGATGTCGGCATTTACGCCAAAAAACCGTTTGGAGACATCCTCTGCCTTAAGCGTATCTACCGCTCGGGAGAGCCCGGTGTTTACCGGGTTTACATACACGATGTCGGCTACATCCAGAATGGAGTGTGGGTTCTCCTTTATCCCGTACGGCTGCAATGGATATCCTTCCTTATCAATGTTAAGCAGCCGGGGCCCTGTATAGGCGATGTGCATCCAAACCGAGGCGGAACCAGGGCCGCCGTTGAAGGAAATGACCAGTGGCCGGTTCGCCTTGTCCTTCACATCAGAGCGCTCGTAGTAGGTGTAGAATAGCCCGGCCACCGGCTTGCCCTTCTCATCCCAGACGGGTTGGGTGCCGGCGGTGGCGGTGTACGGAATACGTTTGCCCTTTACCGTCACCTCGTGTTTGGTGAGTACAGTCGAGTCCAGTTTCAGGGCCAGCTTCTGCGCCGCTACGGGTGTCAAGGCAACTGATAGGAGAAGTAATAAGGGAAAGAGTCTTTTCATTTTTTAGTCTTTAAACCAGATATAGTTATCATGTTCAGGTTAGCTTTCTGTATTCGTTTTCAACGTCAGCATTTTAGTTTCCAGCGCTTACTTCTAACCTATAGCAATTTCTGAATTGGGTAGCGAAGCGCCACGGCGCGTTGGCTCGTTGCACAACCGGCTGGGGGGCAAATTCTACCACGTCAGCAACGAGCTGCCGCGCGTAAATACATACCTGGCCAATGGCTTGAGGAAATAGCTGTAGATACTCGCTGTGAAGAACCAGAAAGCGGTGCGTTTACGGTGGGTTGCAATCAGGAGCGCATAACCGGTTGTAGAGTGGTGCGCTCCTGACCTTCTATTGACGCGTGTCCCAGAATACTCTTTCCAGCAAGGTTGCTTTTTGCTTGATATTGGGGTTGCTGCTTACTTCGTTAAACGGATAGAACAGCGACCTTGGAACGCCATTCCAAACGGCAATAGGTGTCGGTATAGGCTTAATGTTGGGGTAGCCTGTTCTTCTCCAGTCAGTCCAGTTTTCCATCACCACGCCGAAATTGGCAATGTATTTCTGGTTGATGAGCTGCTCGAGCTTCGCCGCCGGCGTGCCGGCCAGGGTGCCATGCGCAGCCAAGTAAGCCGTGATGGCGGCCGGTGCTGTTCCGGCACTACTTAGGGAGGCCCGTATCCCTTCGCGGAAGAAAGTTTCTGCATCGCCGGGGGCACCGAAGCGTAAAGCGGCTTCGGCTCTGATAAAGTTGTACTCCGAGTAAAGCAGCAGCCGGGATGGCGCGTCGCCGCCGTAGGTGATGGCCGTGCCCTCTATACTTCCGTTCGGGAGAACGCCAGCGGGGTTTACGGCAGATGCAGTGCCTTTGAGGTAGCTGTGCAACCGCGAATACTGCGCCGACGGCGTGGGGTCCAGAATGGTAGAGCCCTTATAGGAAGTGGAGTTGTAAGGGAATGGGATAAAGTAGGCCGCCCGTCTTGGGTCTTCCTTGGTGTTCATCAGGTCCACCAGAAAGCGATTCGGGAAAAACTGATTCCTGAACTGGCCACCCTCTATGCTCGCCAACGGGTTTTGCCGCTGGGGCTGGTTCAGGAACATCATCTGGAAGTTATCGTCATTTGACTTCATGAACTCCGCGCCACTGTTGATGAGGGCCGTGATCTGCTGGGAGGCAAATGCCGGATTAGACTCACTGTAGTGCAGGAACATCCTCAGCTTAAGCGTATTGGCTAGCCGCTCCCATTTTACTTTTGACGCCGACCAGCTAGAAGCCGCATAAATGGTGGTAAAGCTGTTTGGCTCCAGCAGCGAGGCCGGCGCATTCAGATCCGCTATACCTTCATCTAGGAGCGCAATCAGCTGCGGGTAAATGGCGGCGTCGTCATCGTACTTAGGATATTGTATCTCCCCAAATTTAAGCCCTTCGGCATACGGCACATCGCCCCAGGCATCAACCGTTACCTGATAGGTATAGGCCTTCAGGATTTTAGCAACACCGGTGTAGTGGGGGCTGCCATTCTCCGTTGATATTTTAATCAGCTGCTCCAGGTCGGCGAGAATACCAGCAAAAATATTGTTCCACGTATTGTTTACATCCGAGTCGCTGATGGAATAGCGCTCGTAGTTGGTGAAGGTGTTATTCAGCACCGGCCCATGCCCGGAGAACTGCTGCATGATCAGGTTGCTGTAGCGCATCAAATCGCTTACTCCCATGAAGCCAATGTTGGTAGTGGCGGCCGGAAGGATCTCGGTAGCACGGGCTACGGTGATGTTATTAGGGTCATCGTTAACATCAAAAAAGCTGTCACACGAGGGGAAAATCAACCCGGCAGACACCAGCGCTATGTATAGGATTTTATTGTACTTCATGTGTGTGCTTTAACTTCAATAAAGGAAAAGTTAGAATGTAGCCCTTAAACTGGCACCGACTGTTCTGGCTACGGGCTGAATACCAAACTCCAGACCGCGGGAGTTGCTCACTCCTTGCAGGTTTTGCTCCGGATCGAGGTGCGGATAGTTAGGCGCATGCACGAACAGGTTGCGGCCATAAAGCGATACCTGGAGCGCGTTGATAAAGCCAACTCTGGAAAGCAACTGCTTAGGCAGGCTATAGCTCAGGTTCGCCTCGCGCAGCTTCACAAACGATGCATCGTGTACATAGCCGGCCCAGGCGACATACTTGCCTCTCAGGCCCCAGTAGTCCTGCGCTGTCACATACACATCGTTAGGTCGACCATCAGCCAAAACCCCTTCGAACAGGTACGGCTTGTTCGGGGTGCCATCTGCGTTAAAGCGTGGGAACTCGGCCGTTTCAGCCGCCACTCCCTGAATTCTTAAATCGCCAACAGTTCGGGAGAGAATATCGCCCTTATACTTCCAGTCTAGCAGGAAGGACAGGTTAAAGGCTTTGTAGGTGAAGTTATTGGTCAGGCCCATGGTAAACCGCGGATTTGGGTTACCCGTTGCCGATACGCCTGGGGCAGTGAGCGGCAGCCCGTTTGCCCCGATCCTGAGTCTTCCCTGCTCGTCCTTGAGGTAGTCGGTAGAGTAGATCAGGCCGTACTGCTTGCCGGCAACGGCCTGGGTGTTAGGTGAGGTAAAGCCACCAATGGTAAGTCTTTCCACGCCCGGCGCCAGCTCTTCTACAATGGTTCGGAAGGTGGTAAAGTTTAGAATAGACTCCCATCGGAAATTCGCTGTTTTGACAGGACTTCCCGACAGCAGTAACTCCAGCCCTTTGGTAGATAGCTTGCCGGCATTTGTGATAGAACTGGTAAAGCCGGAGGTAGCCGGAACCGGAACCGCAAAGATCAGGTTTCTGGTGTCTCTCCTGTAAACCGATGCATCGATGTAAAAGCGGTCCTTGAAGAAGCTGAGCTCGGTGCCTAGCTCTATCTCCCGCGTAAACTCAGGCTTGAGGTTCGGATTGCCGGCGGAGTTGTTGTACGTATAACCAGCTAAGCCATTAAAGGGAAAGTTAACTGTGGTGGAGCCCCAGCCATCGGCGGCATTCGCTTGGCCCCAGTAGGTGTTGGTGCTGTATACGGCGGCCCCCTTGCCTACTTCTCCTACGTTAGCCCGAATCTTAGCAGAAGATAAGATATTCCCTTTCAATTGGGGAAATGCATCGGTCGGCACAAAGCTCACCGCTACCGCCGGATAGAAGATAGACCGGTTGCCCTTGGTCAGGGTCGAAGAAAAGTCGTTTCTGCCTTTGATGTTCAGGGTTAGGAAGCTTTTGTAATCCACAATAAAGTCGCCGAAGAAACCCATCAACCTCCGCTCCGTAATGCTGCCGGAAGGGTTATAAGCCAGGAAGTTCTTCAGGTTGTCGAACCCGGGCACCACTATACCCAAACCTACGGCATTTAGAGTACGGCTGTAGTTGGATATCACCTCGTTGCCTAAGGTGGCCGTGATTCGGAAGTTATCCCCGATGTTCCTGTTGCCCGTTACCGTTAGATAGGAGTTAATGTCGCGGGAAAAGAGCTCGCCGTCTCGTAAGCCTCCTGCGCCGGCCGAGTTGGTGTTGCCGTTGCTTCTGATGCCTTTGTCATCAAACCCTTTGCTAAGCGTAGAAAACACGTCGCCCCCAATTCGGAAGTCGGCCCGCAGCCAGTCCGTAAAGTCATAAGCCAGGTTCAGGTTACCAAATACTCTGTTCGTCTCGTCAGAGAAGGTCACGTGCTCGATGGCCCAGTAGGGATGGTCCTCGGCGGCAAACCAGAGCTGGTTGCCCAACCCATCCTGGTAGGGCAAACCCGACAGGTTATAGCTTCTGGGCGTATAGATGCCCCTCCAGAGCGGATTGGAGCCCTGGTTGCCGGCCTGTGTTCTCTCTGAGCGGTTGTTAATGTAGTTGATGGAGGTGTTGACCGTCAGCTTGTCCGTTAAGCTGGTACCGAGATTGATGTTGAAAGAATTTCTGTTCAGCTTATTGCCCGGTACCAGCCCCGTTTCATAGGTGTTGCCGTAGGATATCCGGTAGTTGCTTTTATCGGTAGCACCGGAGAAGCTCAGGTTATTTTGTAGAAAGGCAGAGCTCTGCAGAATGTCGCGCACATTGTTCGGGTAGGCTTGCAGCACCTCCTGTTCGCCAAACCAGTTGGTTACGGTCTGCCCGTTTATGCGCGGTCCCCACGAGCCTGGGGCATTGCTGGCGTAAGTGCCGTTGTTGCCCTGGGCATACTCATTCTGGAAGTCAGGAAACCGGTTTATCTCCCCTACGGCGTAGTTAGAGGAGAAGTTAATCAGGTTCTTAGTGCCCGCCCTGCCTTTTTTGGTGGTGATGAGGATAACGCCGGAAGCCGCCCTCGACCCGTATAGAACGGTGGCCGCGGCGCCTTTCAGCACACTGATGCTTTCTACATCGTCCGGATTGATATCCGCCGCCCTGTTGGAGGTAGCTACTCCTGAGTTCACACTGTTGCCGCCCCCGCTGTTATCAATCGGCACTCCATCTATCACGAACAAGGGCTGATTGCTGCCCGTGATACTGGAGAAGCCCCTGATCGTGATGTTGGAACTGGCAAGCCCCCCACCGGTACCGGATATCTGCACCCCGGCCACTTTGCCCGCCAAGGCATTGGTCACATCGGCCACGGGGGCCTTGGTGATCTGCTCGGAGCTGACCCCACTCACCCCATACCCCAGCGATTTCTTGTCCCGTTCAATACCGAAGGAGGTAACCACAACTTCCTCGAGCAGCTTCGAGTCCTGCGCAATGGAGATGTTGTACACGCTCTGATTTGTGACGGGGATTTTCTGCGTCAGGAAGCCAATGAAGGAAACAATCAGAGTGGAGCCCTCGGGGGCCTGCAAACTAAATTTGCCCCCCACGTCTGTTTGGGTGCCTCTGGTGGTGCCTTCGATCACCAGCGTGACGCCCGGCATAGGTGAGTTGTCTTCCTGGGAAACAACTTTGCCTGTAATGTCTTTGTCCTGGGCTAGTGCCATCCGGCAGACGCCTAAGAACAGAAAAACTGAGAGTAGCTTTCTCATCATAAAATTCAGTTTAGGTTCCTTGAAGGAAGATACATGAATAAGGTATATAAACAAGAAAATACGATACATAAATAAGAACTATGAATGAGGTGGTCTAGCTAAAACGGGCAGTGTGAAGCCTTATCTTCCACTGCCCATGACCGAGAAACCGAATCTTGGCGGCTTGCCCGCCACCCACAAGAAATATGGCCTCGGTTAAAAGTGTGGTCCAAAGGTTAGTGACCTGTTGCGGGCACCACTTTTCTTGCTGTGGAGGGGGTAAATGGGATACTGCTCTGGCGCTATCCGAGAACACCCGTTTTCGTGCCTCATGCCTCTACATCCACGTGGTGCGCAGGGCCATGTAATATTTGGACCACACTTTTAACCAAGGCCATTCCTGTCGGAGCGGAAGAGGTTGTCGTTTTCTGCAACAGGCCCGTTGGCAAGCCGCCGTCCACAGGCGGCGCTTACTGGTGCGCCAGGGGTTGCTGCTTGAGATACGCCCAGTTGATCAGAATATTCCACACCAAGGGGGCATCGTGCAGATTCAAATACCGGTGTAAGGGGTCAAACGTAAAGGCTACCACCCGTCCCGTGCCGACGGGGACGGTAAAGATGGCTCCTTGGCCGATGATGGTCTGCTCATTGCGGACCATGCCCGACAGTACGTAGGGCGTTTCCTTTTTGGGCGTTTCTTTGGCCGCTGGCCCTTCTTTCTTCGCGGGCATTCCCAGAATGGGTCCGGTGTATTTTTCCTCGTCCTTCAACGGCTTTGTGCCATACTGCAGCAACAGCATTTCCCGCTGGTGCTTGCGCACCTGCAGCAGCGGGCCGTTACCCCGGAAAATCGGGAACACCTCGGGAAATCCGTACAGCACGCAATGATCCGCTTGGCGAACTTTGACGTTCACGACGGAGCCCGGATGAAAAAGCCCCGCGGCCTCCACCGGCTGCAACTCCCGGCCAATACCCGCCGTGGCCAGGATGTGGGAGGAGTTATCCAGGCTGATAAGTACGCCCCCGGTATCGGCAAATCGTTTCAACTGTTCCAGGCCGGCAAAGCCCGGGCCGCCGGTCATGTCTGGGGTGGCATCAGGATAGCCGTGGGACGGGAATTCGGCCGTTTTGGTATACGGCATGGGGCCCAATTTTTTGTCTACCTCATTGATAAAGTCGCTGGCGGAGCCCCGCGTGCGCGGAATGAGGATGACATCAAACCGTTTGCGTAAACCGCCCTTTTTTAAATCGTCCTTACTGATCGAGGTGTAGGGAATTCCCGCCTGCTCGAAGGTATACCGGGCCCACCCTTCATCCTGGGTGTCGGTCCAGGTGTGATAAATAGCCACCCGGGGCAGCTCCACCGGGTGCTGCCGGGTGGCCGGGGCCGTTTTCGTGGCCTGTAGATCCAGGCCAAACCGAGCCGCCAGCTTGGTGGCCTGCGGCGGGGTAAGTTTTCGGAAGACTATCGAACCCGCCGCCAGCGTATCGTTTGTTCCCTCCAGGACCGTTTTGGCTTCTAACACCGCGGCGGTGGCCTGCTTGTTTTCTGATCGTAGCCAATACAAGGCCGGCAGTACCCTGTTCTGGGCTTTGTAGCTGAGCACATACGCTTGCCCGTCGCCCTTTATTTGCCCTTCGTATTGTACATCCTTAGTCAGTAGGGAAAGCGTGGCTGGGGTATACTTGACGCTGTCCTCCGCCCGTACCTCCACGCCATACAGATAGCCCAGGGTCCAGGCAATATCATCGTACGGCGGAAACTTCGCTTCCTTCGGGAAATTCTGTTTGGTTAACAGGGTTACGGCCAGATTCCGGTACGGCTGATCCAACAAGACCACGTAGTCGCTTTGGTTGTCGCCCTTCGCGGCCCGGTGTACCTCAATGTTCTGCTTACGCAGCTGGTTCACCAGAAAAGCCGCCATTGCCGGGTCGTGCTGCTTGGCCGGAATAATAAAAGCCCGGGGCTTGTCCTGCTGTCCTTTGCGGATGTTATTCAGGCCTTTCTGGTAGAAATTGCGCAGCAGGACTTTGCCGTTATCGGCGGTGTAGGCGAGCGAAGCCAGCACCCCCGCTTCCATGTAGTTGATGTTGTTGCGGGAGGACCAGTACACCTGCTGGGTCGCGGGATCCGGCCGGTACCATTCGCGGCTGGTGACGGCATCACCGGCAAATTTTGCTTCCGACAGATCCCGCAGGAATGTGTTGCCGCCGGCATTGCCGAAGGTTTCGTAAAAGCGGCCGATCGAGTTGTGGTTATTGGCAATCCACAGGGCATAGCCCGGGTGCCAGCCGTCGTAGAAGGCCCAGGTAAACGCGCCGGGTAAGCCCTGTGCGGCCAAGGCGGTCACGTCGTGGTTGGCCATCACCTGCCACTCCCCGATGGTGATCGGGTCCACCGTGTCGTTGTACGGCCCGGTCCCCGTCGACATATAAATCAGGGGCACTGACTCGTGCAGATCAAGCATGACCGTGGGATGCCAGTCGTAATAAATAGCAAAGATGGCTTTGGTCAGCTGCTGCGATACCTGAATGCCGTCGCGGTTGTTATCATGAAAGACATACTTGCCCCAGTAGGGCGGCGACGCGCGGAAACCGTCATCGTAGCTGGTTTTGGCTTTGGTGTAGCGGTAGTACCAGTCCACCTGTTTGTCGCGCCCATCCGGCTCGGATACCGGGTTGATGGTGACAATAATATTCTCCCGGATTTTCCGGATCTCCTCCGTATTGCCGGTGACGAGCCGGTAGGCCAGCTCCATGAGCATTTCCGGCGAACCCATTTCCGTGGAGTGCAAGCCCGCGTTCAAGTAAAATACCGGTTTGGCCTGGTTGATGATTTGATTGACATCCCGGGTTCCTACTTTCCGGGGATCGGCTAACAGTGCTAACTGGGCTTTATACTGGTCCAGCTTTTTGAGTGCCTCTTCACTGCCGATCGTGACCAGGTTGATGGCGCGTCCTTATTCGGTGGTGCCCACCTGCTTGATCGAGATTAAGGGCGATGTTTCGGCCAGCTTTTTATAGTAGCCATATATTTCCGCGGTGCGGTGCATGACGCCGGGGGCGCCAATGATGGTTCCAAAATGTTTCAGGGGCGACGGAACCCGGCCATCCTCCACCAGATCCAGTACCGATGCCGGCAGGAATTTGGCATCGGTGGTATATTCCTTAATCTTCCTATTATACGTGGTATCAATTTTCTGCCCGTAGAGCCTGAAGTCTATGCATACTATCAATATTACAGCAAGGACGAGAAGTAGGGGTTTGGGCATTGCAGGAGACGGCTAGCGTTACGGATAATGCAAAGAATACTTAATACATTACCATAACCTAATCTGCTCCGCTTACCCGCCAAGCCGGTAGAAGCAACGCCGGGCTAGCAGAGCGTTGCGCGGCAGTAACCGACGCAAAAAGTAGCCGGGCGCAAGGTGCTCGACGACCTGTTGGACCCACCTTTTACCCAAGGTCATGGAGGTCCTGGGGAACGAACGTCCTGCTGGGCCGGACGACTACGCTGCTGGGCCCCGTTGAGACCGCTACGGGCGGCATTAGCAGATCGTAACCGCAAGAAATGCCTAGGGTGGCTGAGCGCGCCTAATACCATGATGATAGAGCTGGAAGGCAGGTCCTGTTAGAAGTCCTGGCTGCCCGAGTTAGGGTCCGAAAGCCATAGTGGCTGTTGCAGAACTCAGGTCTTCTTAGGGGCTGCCTTCTTCGTTCGTTTTCTGCTAGCCACCATTCGTCGTGTTCGCAGCTCAAAAAGCGGCGTTACAGGCGGAGGTGGGGGTAACGCCAGGGCAATCGTGCGGCATTTCGGTGGTTGATGCTTGCGCAGCTTCTTGAGATTATAGGCCATGGCGGCGAGCAGCATCGTCTTATGCGCACTGGCACGGCCGCGCGTGTTCACCCGCCGCAGGCCGTAGTGCTGGAGCAAACTTTCAAACACGGGTTCCACCGTGCTCTGGCGTAGGAGCCGCATGCGTTGCCCCTGCGGGCTCTGCTGCCGATGCAAGGCCCGGCGGTAGTGCGGGTCATAGGCCGTGTGCGTGATCTTGCGCTTGTTGCTCTTCGGCGCGCAGGTGGCTTTCAGCCGGCATAGTCGGCAATCGCGGGTGGAGGCGCGATACAGCTTCAAGAGGCTACCGTCCAAATTCTTGTCATAGCCCTTGAAGGGGAGTTGCTTGCCCGCTGGGCACGTGAAACAGTCCGCCGCGGCATCATAGGCAAAGCCCTCAATTGCGGGCTTGTACTTCCCGAATACCGGAATCCAGGGGGTAATCCCTTGTCGTTCGAGCAAGGCGTAGTTCAGACCACTAGAGTAGTTGGTATCCGCCACCAGATCCTGCAGGGGCAACCCATGCCCCAGCAAGCGGTGGTGCAAGTGCGCCACTACCTCCGGTAAGTGCACACTGTCGCGGCTGTCCGCCAAATCGGCTTGCACGTGGCTGATGACGCCCTGGGCCGTGTCCACGGCCAGGCTACAGAGGTAGTTTAGCGCCCGCACTTTGCCGGGCTTGATAGAGATGCGCGCTTCCGGATCGGTGGGGCTATAATGCGTTTTGTTGCTCACCAAGCGCGCGTGCGGGCGCCGGGCCCCTAGGTGCCCCGTCTGCTGCTGGACTTGCCGTTGCCGATTGGCCACCCGGCGCAGCACATGCGCGGGTGTGGTTGACACGGCCGCTGCCGGCTGGGACAGGGCCTCCCGATCCGGCCCCCCAGCTAGTCGCATACTCGGTACCGCCGCCTCCGGGGGCTGCTTTTCGCAGAGCCGGTGCAGCGAGGCATTGGCCTTGACGGGCGCCGAATCCACGGCTTGCGTATCACCGGCCACCAGGCCCTGGGCCACACACTGGGCAAACACGTGGTCGAACAGGTGCTCGAAGACCTGGGCGGGATACAGCTGCCGGGTGCGGCTGATGGTGGAATGCCAGGGCAACGCCTCGTCCACCTCGTAGCCGAGGAAGTAGAGGATGTCTAAGCGCATGGCACAGTGCTCGACCAGGCGCCGGTCACTGACCAGGTTCTCCAATCGGCCCACGAGCACGAGCTTGAAGAACACGACCGGGTCCAGGGAAGGCTGCCCGGTATGGCTGTAATGCGCCTGGGTCTCCTCATAGAGAAAACGCCAGTCTATCAGCTCGGCTAACTGCCGATAGAAGTTATGCGCGGGGACCCGTTCGGAGAGCCGAAAGCGGGTCACGACTTTATCCGTGAAGTGTTTCCTGCCTTGCATCCTCTCTCTACGCGCCTAAACGCGAATGGGGTAATTGGTTCTGCAACAGCCA
>NZ_FWWW01000050.1 GCF_900176135.1 Hymenobacter roseosalivarius DSM 11622
TAATCCCAACATGGCCCAGGAAAGCCTAGCCTGGTGCGAGGCAGGTCGGCTCACCTACTTTGACAAAGCGACGCACTGGGTGCAGCACGAAGAGGCAGGGACCGTAAACGAACTGCTAGTGCGGTTCTTCGGCCAGACACCTGAAGCGGGAGGGCAATAAAGTAGGGGAGAGTTGAGGGGAAGCGGATAAATTACTTAACCTCAGAGCGTCGGATGCAGTAAGAAAGGGTCCTATTCACTCTTAAACTCTGCCGCTTTATGAGCATTTCCCAATCTGCTGCCGCTACTCACTTAGGTGCTTCTCTCGACATCCTTAAGGGAGATATCGCTAATGGTAAAACCCCCGCTATTGGCAACATCAATGGCTGGAGCCAGTTCCTGAGAACGGGCGATGACCCGGCTTATGCAACAATCGCTGCCGATCTGCAAAGTCTGGAAGGAGTTATCAATACGGGCGACGCGGCCCAGATCAGCAGCCTGCTTCTGACTTTGGCCGAACACATCAATAGCGTAGTAGACGGTGCCACGCCCAACTTTATCGATCAGCTCCACTAGCTGGCTCAGGCTCTCAGCGACGCGGCTCGCCAGCTGCAACCCGTGCAAGGCTAATTACCTGAGTTGTCATTCCGAGCCCCGCGAGGAATCTGGATGTTCCCGCCAGGCAACCAAGCCAGATTCCTCGCGGGGCTCGGAATGGCAACTCAAATCTCCTTTTCACCCGCTACTTAGTTGAATCAGCTAACTGGCACTACGCCGCTTCCTCATTCGCCTCATGCACGATTATACCTACGACGGCTCTTTTGATGGCTTGCTAACGGTGTTGCTGGAAATGTATGAGCGAAAAACGCTCCCCAACAGCATTCAGTCGGCCGAAGTGGCGCAAGGAGGGCTTTTTACGGCCACGGTACCCATTGCCACCAACGAGGAAAAAGCCGCCCGCGTGTGGCAGGGCCTGCTGAAATACATGGATAAAGAGGCCCGTGCCCGCCTCTACCATGTGTTCCTATCGGAGCGGCCCGACCGCGAAATCATCATCTGTCGCTACGTGCGGCTGGCCGTGGAGGCGAAGGGCCGGGTGGATATTTCGGAAAACTATACCAATGACAGCGTGCGCCTCGTGGCCGACATCGACAAGCAACTATTCCGCGAAAAGCATCGCATGGAAGCCTTCGTGCGCTTCGAGAAAACGCAGGACGAGCTTTTTCACGCTACCATCGAGCCCGATTTTGATGTGCTGCCGCTCATCGCGCCCCACTTCACCAAGCGCTACGCCGACCAGCGCTGGCTGATATTTGACCGTCGCCGCGGCTACGGCCTCTACTACGATCTGCACCGCACCGACATTGTGCAGTTTGAGGAAAAAGCCCCCCAGCGCGCCACCGACGTATCGGCCACGGTGCTGGACGAGCGGGAGCCGCTGTTTCGCCTGCTCTGGCAAACGTATTTCGACCACGCCAACATTCCGGAGCGCCGCAACCTGAAGCTGCATCGGCGCCACATTCCGCTGCGTTACTGGCGATACTTAAGCGAAAAGCAACCCCGCGAAACTAGGTTTGAACCGATCAGAAACAAACGTTGAAGGCAGTATATAGCCGTTGACCATGTATGAGATTAATCAGCCTAGATATCCTTCTTGCAAGAAGCATTGGTGAAAAAATATAGATGACCCAAAACCAACAAGCCGCGGAGGCTATTACACAGGAAATAGTAGGCGATTTGCTTTATAATGGCCATACCGTTATAGCACAAGACTTACGTGACCTATTAGCAGTTGCCTTGCAAGGAAATCCTGCCGCCGTTACCAGAATACAGGCTATGGCCAATGTGCGGTGGCTAGGGGATTTATACATAGAATCTGTTCCGCTGCTGCAGTGGTACCAAAAACTGGAGCGTCTACGAAGACTGTGGAAACGACTATGTTAGAAAGCTGCCAGCTATTCTATGTATGGATATATAGCGTGTTATTCCCTTACCAACAACGCTTCTTATAAAGGCCCGGCGTGATGCCCTCGTACTTCTTGATAAGCGACTGGAAGTAATTCGTGTTGTTAAAGCCAGCCCGAAAGCACACGTCGGCCACGGTGGTGAGGGGGTTGCGCAACAGGCGTTTGGCTTCGGCCAGGCGCTCCTGAATAACATATTCTACCGGCGTTAGGCCAAACTCGCGCTTGAATAGGCGGAAGAACGTGGCCTTGCTCATGCAGGCCAGCTCGCTGAGCTTTTCCACGGTTATCTGCTCCGTAAGGTGGTGCTTGATGTACTGCACCACATGGGCAAAGCGGTGGGTGCTCAGGTGCTGGGCGTAGTTATGAAAGATGAGCTGACGGGCCTGGGTTTGCATCAGGCGAATAAGTAATTCCTGCAGAGTGAAAGAAGCTAATACGTCTTTGCTGGCGTGCGTTTCCTGCGAAAGATGAATGAGGCGCTCTAGCGTGCCGGTTAGCTCGGGCGTGTTGGTAAGGTGGGCATTATCAGCCATTGCCAGGCTCCAGGGGGCTTTTTCTTCGACCAAAGGCAGCCGCTCATTGAGTAAATCAACCGTTCGTCGAATGGTGTCGGCGGGAATGGCCAGGGCCAGACACTAAGTAGGGTTAGTGGCGCTGGCTTCAGGAAAATCAATTTCCATGAGCTGCTGCTCACCTACGATTACCGACTCGCCAGGCAGGTATTCAAAGGCTGGTCGGCCGGCCAGATGCATCACTTTCTTGCCCCGCAGCATAGTGGTCAGCACCAGATTGCCCATGCTCAGCGGCACTTTGCTGGCCGTCTGGCGCGTCTCGAAAATGTTCAGCTCAAAGGCATCCAGGGAATACACCGTGCGGTTTTCCACCAGCGCGTGGAGCTGATCGGGGTGGCGCAGCGCAACGGGCGTGGGCAGACAGGCTTGGGACATGACGGGCAGACTGAAGGGCAGAAAAACTTGCGACTATAGGCGGGAAGACTGAGAGAATACTACACACTTTTAAGCAATAACGAAAGCTAACTCGGGCTAAGTATTTCATCCATAACTCCCACCGCATGGAAACGTTAGAAAATTCCACCACTCTCATTGCTCGCCCCCAATTCAAATCCCACTACGACAACTTTATTGGCGGTAAGTGGGTGGCCCCGGTGAAAGGCCAGTACTTTGAGAACCCGTCACCCATTGACGGTAAGGCGTTTTGTAAAGTAGCCCGCTCCACCAAGGAAGACATTGAGCTGGCGTTGGATGCGGCCCACGAAGCGTTCAAAACCTGGGGGAAAGCCTCGCCCACCACGCGCAGCAACGTGTTGCTCAAGGTTGCCGACATCATGGAAGCGAATCTGGCGCACCTGGCGGCCGTAGAGACGGTGGAGAATGGCAAATCCATCCGCGAAACCATGGCTGCCGACCTGCCCCTGGCCATCGACCACTTCCGCTACTTCGCGGGCGTGATTCGGGCCGAAGAAGGCTCCGCCACGGAGCTGAATGAAACCACCCTTTCCCTCGTCATTCAGGAGCCGCTCGGCGTGGTGGGCCAGATTATTCCCTGGAACTTCCCGCTGCTGATGGCCACCTGGAAAATTGCTCCTGCGCTGGCCGCCGGCTGCTGCGTGGTCGTAAAGCCCGCCGAGCAGACCCCCGCTTCCATTATGGTGCTCATGGAGTTGATTCAGGACGTAGTGCCCGCTGGGGTGCTGAACGTCGTGAACGGCTTCGGACTGGAAGCCGGCAAGCCACTAGCCAGCAATAAGCGCGTGCAAAAAGTGGCCTTCACGGGCGAAACCACTACGGGTCGCCTCATCCTGCAATACGCCGCCGAGAATATTATTCCCGTCATGATGGAGCTAGGGGGCAAATCGCCGAACATCTTCTGCAAATCGGTGATGGACCACGACGATGACTTCCTCGATAAGTGCCTGGAAGGCGCAGCCATGTTTGCCTTGAACCAAGGCGAGATCTGCACCTGCCCGTCGCGCCTGCTTATCCACGAGGACATTTACGACGAGTTTATGCCCCGCCTGATTGAGCGCGTGAAAGCCATCAAGCTCGGCCACCCGCTCGACCCCGACACCATGATGGGCGCCCAAGCCTCGAACGATCAGTATGAGAAAATTCTGAGCTACCTCGAAATCGGCAAGGCCGAAGGAGCCGAGGTGCTGGTGGGCGGCGAAGCCTACACCCAGGAGCACGACGAGCTGACCGAGGGCTATTACATCCAGCCCACCATCTTCCGGGGCCACAATAAGATGCGCATCTTCCAGGAGGAAATCTTCGGCCCGGTGCTGTCGGTAACCACCTTCAAGGATAACGACGAAGCCATTGAGCTGGCTAATGACACGCTCTACGGCCTCGGTGCCGGCCTCTGGAGCCGCGACGCCCACGAACTGTACAAAATGCCCCGCGCCATTCAGGCCGGCCGCGTGTGGGTCAACTGCTACCACGATTACCCCGCTGGTGCCCCTTTCGGTGGCTATAAGGCATCAGGTTTTGGCCGCGAAAACCACAAGATGATGCTTGCACACTACCGCCAGACCAAGAATATGCTCATCTCCTACAGCCAGCAGAAGCTGGGCTTCTTTTAAGCATTGAGGGAGGTGGTACTACGACTTTTTCCGTCGTAGTACCGCTATCGTTCATTCACCCATTTACTGATGTCCACCCTCCGCGTCCTTGTTACTCCGGCTGCCGAAGCCACCATTGATTTACTCCGTGATGAGCACGGCCCGCTGATGTTCCACCAAAGTGGCGGCTGTTGCGATGGTTCCTCGCCCATGTGCTTCGCGGCGGGCGAATTTCGGGTGGGTGGCAGCGACGTATGGCTGGGTACTATTCACGGCTGCGACTTCTTTATGAGCGCCAGCCAGTTTGAATACTGGCAGCACACGCAGCTCACGGTTGATGTCACGAAGGGGCGCGGGGCCAGCTTCTCGCTCGAAATTCCGCTGGGCGTGCGCTTTCTGATACGCTCCCGGCTTTTTACGGAAGAAGAATCGAAGCACATGGAGCCAGTGCTGGACGGGGAAGAGTACCTGGCCCGCACGGCGGAGAGAGAATAGATAAATGCATATCTGTTAAAAAAAGCCCCCCAGAACTTGTCTGGGGGGCTTTTTTCTGTAGGGCGTAGAGATACATATTTGTGTCTCGTCGTTGAAATCATTGTTTACCTACACGTTGCCGGGTTGATCGTTCAACGTGAGACACAAGTATGTGTCTCCATCCCTATCCCACTTACTTCACTCGCACGGGCAGGCCTTCCAGCTGGGCATAGCTCAGTTTCCAGCTGCCTTTTGGATTCTTCTTCCATAGCAAAATGAAGTTGCCTTCGCCCTCGCCCATGGGAGTGCCCGGAGCTGATGGCTCCACGTCCACCGAATAAGTGCCCGCCTCATAAGCTGTTTGGGCATCAGCACCCGAGCTTACGACGTTCGTGCGCAGGTTGGAAATGGTGCCCATCGTTTCGCGCACCCAGCGGTTAGCAACTTCTGACTTGCCCTGAAAATGGGCCTCGCCTTGCAGGAAATGCACATCATCGGCAAACAGCGTATCCAGCTGAATGGCATTTTTGCTGTTCCAAGCACTGATGAATTGCTGATTAAGAGTTTGCGCGGTTACATCGCCGGCTTTCTCGTCGGTTTTGGTGCAAGACGCCGTCAGAAGCGCCGTAGCGGATAAAATCCAAAGCAAGGATTTCATAAAATGGGGGATTAGAGTGAGGAGTGTAAAGAAAATCGCCGGCCCCGGCACAAGGCTGGAATCGGCGAAAGTAGGAAAATTCCGGAGTTACCAGCTCTTTCTACGCACTTCCGAAGAAGGATAAGGCGTATTACGGTCGCCATACGAATCGTTGGGTAGATAAGCAGCGTTGGAAGCCATTGGCGCGCCGTCGGTTCCTACCAGCATCATGGGAGCAGTAGCCGCGAAGCCATTGGCCATCATAGGATATTGCTGTTGCTGGGTTTTAGCTACGGTGGCCTTCTTTTCAGCAGTCTCTACGCGACGGGCCAGGGCGGTGTGCTCGGCGCGGCTGGCCGCGGCACGATTAGCAGCGGCGCGGTTGGCAGCGGCTACGCGGGCAGCTTCCTTGCGCCTGTTGTCGGTGCGCTTACCGATGGCATAGCCTACACCGGCACCGGCCACCCCGCCTACTACGCCGCCCACCGGGCGGTTGCGCTTGTTAATAATGGCCCCAGCGGCCGCGCCGCCCACGCCACCAATTACGGCACCTTTAGCCTGCGGACTCCAGGGCTTTCTCTCCTGCGCCTGGGCGGAGCTGCCAAACGTCAGAGTGAGCAGCAGAATCAGAGTGGTGATATAACTGAGCTTTTTCATGACCTAAGTTTTTTGGTTGGGAAATGTTATACAAATTCTTAGCAGGTAAATACAAGCTCCGTGCCACAACAGCTCAACTGTTGATGAAGTACTTAACGAAGTAGAGTGCAAAAAGGGTTATAAAATTTAAAATAAAAGCAAGATAAAGTGGTTAATTAGATCCGTTTCAAGTAGAAACCTGCTATTAGCCTCTGGGTAGAAAAAGCTGTTTTAATAAAAGAGAAACGAAGAAAACAGTCAGCGGGAATCAAGGCGTTCTACAACTCCATCACCGTGATCTGAATATCTGTATTGCGGCCGTGATCATCGGCGCAGGATATTTTCATCTGGCCCGCCCGTGGACGAAAAAAAACGCGCTCAGTAGCCCGCGCGGCGCGCAAAAACCTATCATTCACGTACCAGTACACTTGCCGGACTTCACTATCAGTAGTGCAGCTGAGCAACAACTGTTGGCCCTCGCCCCGGTTGAGCACATAGTCGGTGCCCGCCAGCGGGGAAACGATGCTGGGGGCCATTTCGGGGCCGCCGCGCACGAGCTGGCAAGCCGGATTGTGGGGCGGTAGCCGCCGGTACGGCAAACCCTGGGCTTCGCGGAAAGCAGCCACGCCGGGGGGCAAATTCGGGTATAGCTCGCGCCGAAAACCGGCCGCCGGCGCACAGGTCCGGCAATACACCGTGGCGCCATCGGCGGCTAGTAACACCTCGCGCTGGTGCTGGCAGCGCTGCGCCGACGAGATGCCCGGCAGGAAATAGTCAATAAGTTGATTGGGGCAATGCTCACCCGGTGGTCGGCCACTCTCGGCGCATACCAACCGGAAATCCAGGCTGCCGGGGGGCAAAAACCAGTTGTTAGGCGAGTTGTAGGCTAGCGCATTAAACAAGTCGAACAGCAGGGGAGTGGCCACCTCCGAGCCGGTAAGCGTCGGCGCGCCGTGCCCGCTGAAGTTGCCCACCCACACCCCAATAGTATACTCCCGGTTATACCCGATGCTCCAGGCATCGCGGCGACCGTAGCTGGTCCCAGTTTTCCAGGCGATTTTGGGTAGTCGGCGGCTGGTTTCGTAGCCGACGGGCAAGTCCGGGCGCGTGAGCTGGGCGAGAATATCGGTGGTGAGAAAGGCGGCCGATTCCGAGAATAGGGAAATTTGCCCCCCAACGGTGACCTCACCCCCTAGCCCCCTCTCCAAGGGGAGAGGAGGAACTAGCCTAGCTTTTTTCTCTAGGTTATTAGTTTTTAAAGCTAGTTCCCCCACCCCACCGGGGAGGGGGCTAGGGGGTGGGGTTGTCATTGCGCGGGGCAAAGTCGTCCACTTCAGCCCTGCATACTGGCCGCCATTCGCCAGCGCCACGTACAGGTTCGTCAGTTCCTCCAGTGTCGCCCCGCAGCCGCCCAGAATCGTGCTCAGACCCAGATGCGGCGCATCGCGGGCTACGCGCCGAAAGCCGGCTTGGCTGAGCTTGTCGGTGAAGGTGGGAACGCCCAGCTCGGCCAGCACACTTACGGCCGGAATGTTGAGCGAATAAGCCAAGGCTCGTTCTACCGTCACTTCCCCGTGGCAGCGCTTGTCGAAGTTTTCGGGGCGGTAGCCGTGGAAGTTGGTCGGTACATCGGGCAAAAGCTGCTTGGGCGTGAGCAGGCCACGGTCGAGGGCCAAGGCGTAGAGTAAGGGCTTGAGCGTACTGCCCGGCGAGCGAACAGCCTGCACTCCATCATTTTGTCCCTGATTAGCGGCGTCGCCGAAGTCGGCGGAACCCACGTAAGCCTCCACGGCGCGGGTATGGTTGTTCACCACCAGCACGGCCGTGTTCGTAATGCCCAGGGCGTGCAAGCGACGCACATAATTGCGCGTTAGGTCTTCGGCTTTGGTTTGCTTGCCGCGCTGCAACGTGGAGTGAATAACAGCCTGACCTGGAAACCGCTGCACCAACCGTCGCGCTAAGTGCGGAGCTAGGGCAGGTGCCGCGTGGCGCCGCACGTCCAGTGGCTCCAGCAAAGCGTCGGCTATATCCTGCTTAGGAAATAGATTTTGCCCCCCAAAGCGCCGCAGCCACCGATTTCGTTCTGCCAGAATAGCCGCGTTATGCTTGCCCAACACTAAACCCGTAGGCCAGTTCGGAATAATAGCCAGGGTGACGGTTTGAGCCAGTGACAGATAATCAGGCGGCTGCTGAAAGTAAAGCAGTGCTGCCGATTTCACGCCCTCCACGTTGCCACCGTAGGGTATCAGGTTCAGGTACAGCTGCAGGATTTCATCTTTATTGTAATGCGCCTCCAGCTGCAGGGCGCGCAGCATTTCCAACAGCTTATTCGCTACCGTGCGCTCTTTGGGCTCAAGCAGACGCGCCACCTGCATGGTAATAGTGCTGGCGCCCGTTGTGCGGCCTTCTTTAAAAACATTTCGCGTTGCGGCCTTAGCAATTGCCAGCGGATTGATGCCGAAGTGATAGTAGAAGTAGCGGTCTTCCTTCTCGATAATAGCAGCGCGCAAAACGGGCGTTATTTCACATAGCTCGGTTTTTATTCGCCACTTCTGCGTCGGGTTCAGGTAGGCGTGTAGCACCGAGCCATCGGCGGCCAGCACGATGGGCGAGTATTGCGGAGCTGGCGGTAAAGGGAATGCCCGATCAAGGCCTAGCAGCACTGGCAACCCGATGAGTAGAGGCCCAAAAAGCTGCAGTACAGTTCGCCGAGTCATAGTTAAAGATACCGTGGACTAGCTCCCCTACCAAGCAGTTAAGGCAGTATAGAACGCATTTTCTCTTTATGCTTTACAGCTAAAGACTTAACAATGGATTGAGCACTGAACCTCCAAAAACAGAAGCCATTTAAACAGGAAGTTAGCTGCAAGCATGTATGTCCAAGGCATAGATGATAAATATAGAAATCTATATGTCACAAATAACTCTGATTTTTCCTGGAATACGCTTAGATTTTAGCAACTCCTTGAATCCAAGCAGAGGCCCAGGCTCGTAGCAGCTTTCTGCGAAAACTTGCAGTAAAGCAGCCAGGGTGATTTTTGCCGAATTAAGTGTGGGGTCTTATCACTGGCAAATAAAAGACATTTGCCATCCTTTATGTCACAAAAGCAGGTTTGAATTCCTTTTTGCAGGTGCACAAGAGGATTAATATTGTATCGACAATAAGAGGTCTACAATGCTTTTGCAGTCTATATTATTCTTAATTGGTTGATTTTTAGCTGTTTGAACAAGTTAAATCAAATAATTGACCATGAATTGATTAATGGCAACACCTCAAGATAACTGTTGATATTTTAATTGGAAGCCGCCATACGAGGATTTTTATTAAAGGTTTCAAAAAAATAAAATAATTAAATAAAATAGTATAGAATTTTTGAAAAATAATTTTCATACGAGTAAAACTGCCGATAAAACTTTATACGTATATACTACGGATTGAATAATAATCGGTACAAGAAGCGATTTTTCACCTCGAGTACGCAGAGCATTTTAGTAAATTCTTTACTTGCTAAGCCACCTACTTAGCGTCTTTTTTCACCAACCCCACTCCTTATTTTCATACCACTACATGAAAGGCAAATTCTTAGTAACCCTTCTTCTGCTAGGCGTGAAGGTTAGCGCTTCCTTCGGGCAGGCAACCGTTGATCCGGCCTTGAAAGCAGCTTTTGCAGAAAGCCCAGTGGCCCAAGTGGTCGTCACCTTCAACGGCAATGGCGCCCCGCAGCCCGCGCAGCTGAGCATCCTACAGCAGCTCGGCATTACCAAAGGCATTACCTTCCGGGCAGTGCCGGTGGCTGGGGTATTGGCCACGGCTGCACAGGTAGAGGCCCTCGCGCAGAACCCCCAGGTAAGGTCGCTTTACAGCAACGTAGAGCTTGAGTACTACAACTTCGACGATACCAACCTGACGGGTGTAAAGCGCCTGCGCACTGATAAGGAAACAACCGCACGCAACAACGGTACGCCCGTTTCCGGTCGCGGCATCGGCGTTTTGATCAACGACAGCGGCGTCGATGGCACCCACGACGACATCAAATTTGGTCCCCACCTGGTGCAGAACACCTTGGGTTCTACCAACCTGAACTCGGTAGATGGTATGCTACCCGTAACGTACGTGGAGGGCGTGCCGAATACGGACACTAACTCCGGCCACGGCACGCACTGCGCGGGCACCGTGGGCGGCAACGGCGCGAAGTCGGGGGGCAAATATGAAGGGGTAGCACCTGGTGCTTCATTGCTGGGCTACGGCTCGGGTGCAGCGCTGCTGGTGCTTGATGCTATCGGCGGGTTTGACTATGCGCTTACTCATCAGGCCCAGTACAACATCCGGGTTATCAGTAATTCGTTTGGTAGCAGTGGCGCTTTCAATGTAAACCATCCGATTAACGTGGTTACCAAGAAGTGCTACGACCGGGGTATGGTGGTCGTTTTCGCGGCTGGCAACTCGGGTCCGGGCGCTGATACGCACAACCCTTATGCCATTGCTCCATGGACAATCTCGGTAGGTGCCGGCGACCGTAACGGCCTGCTGGCTGGCTTTTCTTCGCGTGGCGTAAAGGGTGAGCAGGGTACTTTCATGGTAGACGGCGAAACCTGGACCTTTAAGAATGAGCCAGTTATCGTAGCCCCTGGCGTTGATGTGGTCTCAACCCGCGCCATCGCGCCCGTTGCTGCTCTCGGCACTCCTACCGACGTGGCCGTACTGACTCCTGGCCAGGTTCCTTTCTATACGCATAGCAGTGGTACTTCCATGGCTACGCCCCACGTTGCGGGCATCGTAGCGCTTATCCTGGAAGCCAAGCCGTCGTTGTCGCCGGCCCAGGTGAAGGAGATTTTGCAGCGGACCGCCACCAACATGCCCGGCCGTGAGTCGTGGGAAGTAGGTGCCGGCTACGTTAACGCTTTTGCCGCCGTGGATCAGGCCTTCCGCTCGCCTGCCTTCGGCTCGACGGTAAATGCTACCCGCCGCTTCAACAGCAGCGTGAACGCTCAGACCACCAACATTCCGTTCACGATCAACTTCAACCCGGTTATCACCACCGGCAACAAGGTTACGTTCCCCGTAAGCCCCGGCACCAACAGCATAGAAGTGAAGATCTCGTCACCCGGTATCCTGGGCGAAACCGGCAACCTGACCAACTTGGTGCTGCTCGATCCTAACGGCGTGCGCCGTAGCTCTGGTACGCCTGTTACCTTCACACTCACCACCGATCGGAGCGTAGCCGTTTCCTCCCCCATCCCAGGTACCTGGACGGTACAGGTAGAAGGCGTGCGCGGCGTGGCCGCTCCCGAAACCGTGAAGGGTAAAATCGTGCTGCTGAGCCCCAGCGGTACTACCAACCTGACCGACATCGTAGGTCACCCGGCGGAAGGTGCCATCAAGATGGCCGTTACCAGCCGCCTCGTGGACGGCCTGACCACTGGCTTTCAGCCCGATGCGAATCTGACCCGCATTCAACTGGCCGATTACCTGCTCATGGGCCAGGGCATCCGCCAGTTCCTGCCCGTCACGGGCGCGCGTACTTTCTCTGATGTTTCCACGGCCAACGACATTCTGCTGACGGAAGCCGTAGCCGCCAAGGGCGCAGCCCAGCGCGACCGGTTTCATCAGTTCAACGGGGTAATGCGGCCTGCCGCGACGGGTACTTTCTCCCCTGCCGGCACCGTTAGCCGGGCCGACCTGGCGTATTCCCTGGTGCAGGGCCTGGGCTTCCAGCAATTCGCCCTGGAGCGCAACGGTAAGCCCGTTACGGTATCTGTAAATGGTCAAAGCATTCCGGTGGATGACGCTTCAAAAATTCCGGCTGGTTTGGAAGGTTACGTGAGCGTGGCCCTGGAGCTGAACCTGATCAATGCTTTCTATACCGTAAAGCAGGGCCCCTATGATTTGCAGCCCACGATTCAGGCTACCTTCAAGCCCGCCCAAACCGTTACCCGTGCTGATTTCGCGGTCATCGCTACCCGTACTTTCCCGCAGTATAACGCCCTGACCCAGCCAACCGCCGCTGCTTCTACCAGCGCCGCCACTGTCAGCAAGGATGCCGCCACCCGCGAAACGGTAGCGTATCCAAACCCTTTCTCCGGTACGACTACCATCAATTACTACATGGTTAATGAAGGTCCAGTGAGCGTGGAAGTGTACAACACCCTGGGTCGCAAAGTGCAGACCCTAGTATCGGGCACGGAAGCGGCCGGCAGCCACCAGGTGAAGTTTGAGGCTGGCAACTTGTCGCGCGGAACGTACTTGTATAAAATAAAAACCAGCGAAGGAGTATCTACGAAGCGGTTGGTGCTTCAGTAAGATCTGCACGAGTAACACCAATAAAAAAGCCCCACGCACTCTGCTGGGGCTTTTTTTGGTACTGTAATCCGTTGCATCCAGCTATAAAATTCGTTGATTCTGATGATGAAAGAGGATGTAGAGACGCAATATTTTGCGTCTCGTCGTTGGGATGCGGTGTTTAATTGTTTGCAAAAATTCCTGCGTACGGGCCGTTCAACGACGAGACGCAAAATATTGCGCCTCTACCGCACCCGCACCATACCCGACCCATTATAGCTGTGATACTCCGCGTTATACATCGCGTCGGCGCTTACGGGGCCTAGGCGGAAGGTGCCTTTCGATACGGCGCGGGCTACGTAGTAGAACGACTTGGGCTCGGCGGTGGCGGTGGTGAACAGGTTGATGCGGTCGTCGCGGAGGTCGAGGTAGTCGGGTTGTGCAGCGTCGGTGGCCCAGGTGATGTCGCGGATGGCGCCGATGCGTGGGTTCTCGATTTCCAGGCCGGCGGGCAGCAGGTCGGTGATGGCCACGTTGGGAATGTCGCCGGCCGCGTCGGGAGCTTGCAGGGTAATTTTGACGACTACCAGATCATTCTGGCGGAAGGTGTTGCCGATAGGCTGGCCGGCGCGGTTCAGGTACTGGCGGCGCACGCGCAGGTAGGAGTCTTCCTCCCGGATTTGCCCCCCAGCGCTGATTCCTTCCATTTCCCAGAAGTAAAAGAGGCTGCCGGTGCCGCTGGTGCGCAGGGTAAGCGCACGGTTGGCCACGTTGTTTACCGTGAGGTCTTTCCCTGAGAATTCGCCTAGTTTCTTGCCTTCGGCTAGCAGCGTAGCCGTGGCGGTGCCTTTGGCGTTCTGGCGGGCCAGTTTGCCCAATGCCAACAGCGCAAAAGCCCGCTCCTGGGTGTTGAGCCACTGGGCCTGCTTTACCTAGCGGCTGAGCTGGCGGGCCTGGGGGACAATTTGGGGGTTGTTGGGGTCGGCGGCGAGCAGGGCGTTGAGGGTGAGGGCCTGGTCGCGCAAGGGCGAGGAGAAGCTGCCGTCGAACTGGCGGCGGGCGGCGGTTTCGGTGCCGAGGCGGGTAGGCAGCACGGCCTGGAAGCTGTGCTGGTCGCCGTTCAGGGCGTAGGTGGCGGCCAATAGCACGCGCGAATCCTGGGAGAGAAGCTGGCGGTTGGCTTTGTAGTAGTTCAGGGCCACGGCATCCTGGCGGCCGGCCACGGCCAGCACGTAAAGCGAGTAGGCAATTTCCTTTTTGGCGATGGTGCGGAGGTGAATCGCGTTCTGGGCGTCGAGGTAGTTGTAAGGCTCAGTTTCGCGCTTACGGAGGCGGAATTGCAGGTAAGCCAGGGTTTTGTCGAGCACGGTTTTGTTTACTTGAAAGCCGGCTTGCTGGGCTTCGAGCAGGAAATGAACGGCGTAGGCGGTGGCCCACCAGTTGTCGTAGTCGCCGCCGGGCCAGTAGCTGAGCGAGCCGTTGTAGAGCTGCTGGGCCTCTATTTTGCGGATGGCTTCTTGGACGTGATAGTTCGGATTGTAGCCCGCGGCTTTGGCTGGCTGGCCTTTCTGCTGGCTGAGCGTGGCGGCCAGGTCGCCGTAATAAAGCTGGGGAAACGCCGCCGACACGATTTGCTCCAGGCAGCCGTAGGGGTATTGCAGCAGGTAGCGCAGGTCCTTGGCAAACTCCGTCATGGGTGAGCGGCTAACTACCAACTGGCTCCGCAGGGAAGCCGGCAGGAAGTCGGTTTGCAGATTCAGACTCTGCATTTGCCCCCCAGCTACTACCCCGGAGCCCGTACGCTTCTGCAGCGGCGACGCGGGACGGACGGGGAGTTCGATAGTTTCGCCAAAAATGGTACTGCCATCCACTTTCTTATTTAATGAGAAAGCAACTTCTATTTTGGCATTACCAAGTTTCTCGGCTACTAAATGAAATACTTCTCTGCGTTCTGCATTAGGTGGCAGTGATACTGTAGGTGCTGGAGAGTCGAAGTTTAACGGAATGACCTTCGCCGTTTCATTTCCTCTTTCTAATCGATAAAGCATTACACCACTGATTGTCTCCTTTGTCGTATTCGTCAGTGTCACTGGCACGTCAATCGTGTCGCCGGGGCTTAAGAAACGGGGGAGGCTGGTGCTAATGACCACCGGGTCGGCGACGCGCATGGTGTGCTCGGCGGCCCCGAACGCTTCGCCTTTGTAGGCCACGGCCATCACGCGCAGGGCGCCCGAAAACTGCGGCACGCGTACCCGGTAGCGCACTTTGCCCTGGGCGTCGGCGCGGAGAATGCCGCTCCATTTGGCTACCAGCTGCACCCGGCGCGAGGGCACGGGCGTGGTACGGCGGCCGAGGTCGTAGCCGTCGCCGCCGGTGCTGGAATTGCCCCCCAACTCGGGCAGCAGGAACGGGTACACGTCGTAGGCCTGCACTTCCAAGGCGCGCTTCTGATAGAAGTAGCCGTAGGGGTCGGGCGTGCGATAGTCCTTCATCTGCAAAATGCCCTCATCCACCACGGCCAGAGTGACGGCGGCGCGGGGCGCGGTGCTCACCTCAATGGTCTGCCAGGTTTGCGAACGGCTCTGCTGGGGGGCTTTTATGGCGACGGGCAGCTTGGTGCCGGGCTTTTCCACAGCCAAGGGCACGAAGCCCCGCGCCACCGTGAGTGGCAGCCGGTTGTCGGTGATGGCGCGAATGGCCGTGGCCGTCACGTACACGTTGGGCACATGGCCGGCGCTAATCGGAATGCGCACCCGCGCCGATTTCTGGTCGGTGTTGACGTAGAAATGATTCAGCACCCGGTCCCGCTCCACGGTGATGAGCACGCGGCCGGGGAAGGGCGTTTTGAGCAGCAAGCTGGCCGTTTCGCCGGGTTGGTATTTGGCTTTATCGGCCTCAATCGTGACTTCGCCCTCGTTGTTTACCTCAAAGGAATTGCTCTGGGTGTCGCCAAAACCGTAGGCGTAAAAGCGGCTGGCTACGTAGGTAGCGGCCCCCGGCCGGGCCACGCGCACCTCGTACTCGCCGGAGTAAGTAGGGGTGAAGCTGAAGGCCGTTGCTACGCCCGAATTGCCCCCTACGGTGCGTTTTTGGGTGCTTATTACTTCTTCCCGCTTCTGCGAGTTATAGATATACCGGCCTCCCTGGCGCTCAATCACCGTTTCCCAGAGCAGGCGCACCACGCGCACTTCGGCGGCGGCGCTCGTCGGCTGGCCCTAGGGCGTGAGGGCCACCAGTTGGGTCGTCACGGCTTGGCGGGTGCTCACCAGCTCGGGCAGATTCTGGATACCGAACAGCACCGACTGGGTTTGCACTTCAAAGGTCGCCAAGCGGTTCACCGGCCTGCCCGACTCGTCGAATACGGTGGTGAAGGCCGCGCCTTCTAGGGTGCCCAGGTCGGTGTAGTCGGGCACTTCGTAGGTGGCGGTACCGCGGCCGGCGGCATCGGTGGTGCCTTCGCGGGTAGTTTTCTCGAAGCGGTCGGAGATGGGCGTGGCTTCCTGGTAGCCCGCGCCGGAGCGCCGCCGCCGCTCACCGCTGCTGATCTGGAAGGTGTAGTTGGGGAAATTCTTCGGTTTAAAGGGTTTTTCCTTAAGCGAAAATTCCACCTCAAATTTACGGTCGGCGGGCGGACCGAACAGGTTGAGGGCCGTAATCTGGGCCTGCACGGGCTGGCCGGGCGTGGCCACGGTGGGCGTAGCCTGCACGGTCACTTTCAGACGGTCGGGAATGAATTCTTCTACGCTGATCTGGCGCGAAGCCAGCAGCACGTCGTTGCCGGTGAGCACCTCCAGGGTGTAGAGGCCGGTCATGATGGCGGGGGGCAAAATGAAGCGCGACTCAAACGCCCCATCGGCCGACAGCTTCTGGCGCAGACTCGCGTACTCCTTGCCCGTGGGCAGCAGCAGGCGCAGCTTCACCGGCAGATTCGCGGGCGGCGCCTGCCAGGTTTCGGTGCGTACAATAGTGTTGGTGCGCACCGTGTCGCCGGGGCGATAGAGGTCCCGGTCGCCGTAGAGGAAGGCTTGGTAGCGGGCGGCGTTGCTTTGCAGTCCGCCCACGTCGAAGCGCGAGGTTTCGACCCGGCTTTGGGGTAAATTCAGAAAGGTGAAATCGGCGTCTTTTTGGGCCGTGATCAGGCTCAGCCGAAACCGTGAAGTGGCCGCCGTGCTGTCAAACACCGCCACCCCGTCGCCGTTGGTGGTGCCCGTGCTGATTACCTGGTTATTGCTGCTCACAAAGCGCACCGAAACGCCCCCCAGCGGCTCCGCCGACCGGATAGAATTGGCAAAAACCAGTGTGCGCCCCTTCAGTCCCTGCTTCACAATTAGCCCGATATCCGACACGGCCACCAGCTTGCTCACTTGCAGCCACTGCCGCTCCGTATCCTGCACCCGCACCACATACAGCCCCTTCAGCGGCCCCGAAAACTCCAGGTCCTTGAGACTCAGATTCAGCAGCCGCAAACCGCCCTGCTTGGGCAGGCCGGCTACCGTATAAGTGCGCTCGGTGAGCACATTGCCCAGCGTTTCGGTGTCGTAATAGTTGTAGGAACGGTCTTCGTATTCGCCTTCTTCGCCCTCGCCGCCACCTTCGTAGTCATCTTCCCCGCCGCCGTAGCCGTACTGCCGGCCGCTGCGCAACAAATGCTGAATATTATTGGCGTACACCTTGGCAATGCTCACCTTCACTTTTTCTACTTCCGACACCCGCAAACCCAGGTTGCGGGCCCCCAGCGCATTGAGGTACATGGCCTTATCGCCGTGGGCAAATGCCAGACTAGGCCGCTCATCCACAAAGGAAACCGACTGCGAAAACGCCTCTTCCAGCTGTCCGCCCAGCGCCCCCCGAATACCGGTACCAAGCCCGAGCTGGTAGGTTTTATCAACGTCAAAGTTGCCTTTCAATTTAAACCCGCTTTCCAGCGCCTCCACCGAATAGCTGGCCGCGGGCTGCACCGTCAGCAGGCGCTCCACCTCGCTCGCCACCACCGGCTGACTGGTCAGCACCGTAATGACCGGCTCGCCCTCCACCAGCACGCCCACGGCTTCGCGTACCAGCAGGGTTTCCTGACTGGGCACGGCGGCCTGGGCCGTGAGTGGTTTTTGGGTGGACTGGTCGCCGCCCACGGCCCGCAGGCCCGGCGCTATTTCCAGCTGTAGCGGACTGCCCGGCCGCACGCTCTGGGTCAGGGTCACGCCCACGGTGCTGTCGGGTTGGGTGGCGGTAATCTCAAACGCCACCGGCTGCCCCTCCTGGCTCACCCGCAGCAGAGGCTTCACCTCGCCCGGCTGCACCAGGTAGTTGAAGCGCAGGGTAGCGCGCATTTCCGCCGTGCCCGCCGCCCGCCGACTCTGCCCCCAATACGCCTGCGCCTCCCGCAGTTCCAGGTAGGGCGTATGAAACCGCGTCCGGTCCAGGGCTGGGGGGCTTTTTTGCTGACTGGGGGGCAAATACTGGGGTTGCAGCGTGGCCGTAAACGCCGTAGTCGGCCGAAACGGCTCCAGAGGCGAAAACGTCAGCTCCCGCTCGCCGGTCCACTTAAACTTGCCCCGCACCGCCGGCTCGAAGCGCACGTACTGGGTCGTGTCCCAGCGGTTGAGCTGGTCTTCCGCCGCCACCGCCGCATCCAGCTGAAACACCAGGTTTTGGTAGGGGCTAACCTCCTCGCCGTCAGCTGTATCGTTGTCGGTGCTGGGCTTGGAGCAAGCGCACAGCAACGCCAGCAGCACCAGCAGCGGCAGGCGAGAAAAGGGGAGGGGCAACATGGCTAGGGAGGAGCTTGAAAGGACGCGGGAAGGTATAGAAAAAGAGCGTTCTTGGCTAAGCTGCTACGTTAAAGATTAATAGTATATTTGTTAAGGGTAAAGCAATCTTATATGGCTGACTATAAATCACTTCTGAGTAAATTGAGTGAGTGGCTTCGTATTATAAATACGGCAATCGTTGGCATAACTGTTTTTGAAGCAATATTGGTTGTAATTATTGGTGTAGCCTCTAATAATATAAACAGCACTGTTTTTCAATGGATATTAGGTCTTAGTGTTCTTATATACCTTTTTATATTATCAGTTAGAACTTTTTACGTTACAAAATTTCCGGGCTCTATAGTTGAAGAATTAAGTGCGAAAAAAGAACTAGAAGAGCTTAAGGATACTTCTTCTAGGCAAATAGCTTTTAACAGGTATATAGCTGATTCAATTAATCTCCTGAATAGTCAGACCTGTGCTTTGGAAGTTGGTGAAACAAATAATCACTTGTGTGAATCAGGAATGAAATCAGGTTTGGAGAAGCTGCTAAAACCTGTTATTTCACACACTGGATTCATTATAGACTCTACTGAATCTGATTTTACGGTCGGTT
>NZ_FWWW01000022.1 GCF_900176135.1 Hymenobacter roseosalivarius DSM 11622
CTGCTATAAGAAGGCCTAATAGAGGCGTATTTAAATCACCACAAAGACCAGCCCAACGGGGAAGAGAATTTCATTCTGGAGTAGCCCACTTTCAGTGGTTTCTTTCAGTCGGCTTTAGCCGAAACCGCCGAATTTCATTCGCCATCAAACCTATGGACTGTAAGTCCATAGTCGTTTAGTTCCGGTAGCATCAGCTGGAGCGCACGGCGCTGGAAGTCAGGGTGAGCGTCGGCATGCTGCACCAACAGCCAGAAGTTGCTGGAGCTTTTTTCGCCCACCTGCCGAAAGCCCGGGTAGGCCTTGGTTAAAAGTTTGGTCCAAAGGTTAATTGGCGAGCTTATCAATAGCCTCACTATCATAGGATTGGTAAAGCGTTCCCGCGATAAAACCAAGCATTTAGCAGCGTCAGGTGACCATTTTCAGAGTAAAAGTACAGGTTTCCCGTCGCGGTAGACGGGTTGATTATACTTTGATTGCTGAACAAGTTTTCTGTGCCGAATTGGCCTGTTTTCCATCCCATGTGCTCAATACCAAGCAGTCGGCGGGGTTATACAGTTATAGTGTCGTTTCAGTGAACAAATCTGCCCTAATGACCTCTGAAAGCACTGTTTGGAAGTGTGAGTGCCGTCCTGGGAGGCAATCCGCTTAACCTTTGGACCAAACTTTTAACCAAGGCCAGGAATGCAAGCCTACTCCCTGGATTTACGTACCCGCGTGGCCGCCGCCTGCCATGCGGCCGGCTCCCGCCAAGCACAGGTCGCGCAGCGCTTCGGCGTGAGCGTGTCCTTTAGCAAAAAGCTGTTGCGGCGCGAGCGGCACACCGGCGCGCTAGCGGCCAAGCCCGTCAACGGTGGCCCTGCCCGCGCCCTGTCGGCCGAGGACCAGGCCTGGCTGGTGGCCTATGTGGGCCAGCACGCGGACGCGACGCTGGCCGAGCTGAATCAGGCCTGGCAGGCGCACAGCGGCCGGCGCGTGGGGCAGACCTGCCTCTGGCGGGTACTGGACGAACACGCGCTGCGGCGTAAAAAAAAGCCGACACGCCACTGAACGCGCCACGCCCCGCGTCCTCGAAGCGCGGACCCGGCATGCGGCCACGGTCTGTGCGCGCCCGGATGTGGCCCGCTTCCACTTTCTGGATGAGACGGGCCTGCGCCTGGACTACTGCCGGCGCTACGGGCGGGCGGTGGGCGGCCAGCGCGTGGGGGAGGCCGTCCCGCTGACGCGGGGCCGCTCGCTGACGCTGATTGGGGCCTTGTCGGTGAACGGGTTGGGGGCCGTGCAACTGCTCCACGGGGCGTTGAACCAGCGCAGCTTTGCTTTCTACGTGACCCACTGTTTGGCTCCCACGCTACGAGCGGGGGACGTACTGGTCCTGGATAACCTGGCCGTGCACAAGCTCGACGGCGTAGTCGAGTGGCTAGCGGAGCGGGGCGTGGAAGGGCTGTTTCTGCCGCCTTAGTCCCCGGACCTGACGCCCGTCGAGCAGGCCTGGAGCAAGCTCAAGACGGGCTTGCGCACGGCCCAGGCCCGCACCCGGCAGGCGCTGGAAGAGGCCCTCGTGGCGGCCGTGGACTGGATTACCAGTGCGATGCGCAGAACTGGTTTGGCCACTGTGGCTACCACCTACAACCCAACTGATAGGGGTACACCAGATGCGAAACCGCTATAATCGATAGTTGGTTGCGAATTCCAGTTTAATGGAAGATCAAGGCAACTGTTTGATTTAATTAATATGTTAAATTCTAATGATAGGCAATAATTTTGCATAATAATACTATTTCCGCGCAGTCGCTCGGCTGTGCCGATTAACGTTTAAGCTCAAATATCTTTATTGCGCACGTCTGCTAAACTCGCCGCGGCAGATATTCTTTGAAGTTAAATTGGCTATATAACTCCCGGACTGCCAGCACCAGCAGCAATGTATAGATGCTGGCTATAAACCTGGAATTAAACTGCGGGTTCCATTCCAAAAAGATATTCAAATCTTTCCTTAGAAACTGCATGGCCGCTTCTAAGTTAAGCGTGTACGCTACCGAGCAAATAAAAAGCAACGCATACCTTTTACTAACAAAGCCATAGGCTGCCAGAAATAAGATGGCGGGATGCCAATACCGGCTATGCATTTCGGTTTTGAAATAACACAGACAAATAGTAACCAGAGCGCAGGTCAGAAATACCAAGGAAGGCTCAACGCGCAACGCTTGAACACGAAAAAACAGATTACGCACCGTAAGTATGAATAAAGGCAATAATACCACGGCCGAGGACAAACAAAACAAAAGCAACCCCCAGCTTCTGTAGGTAAGCCCAGCAACCATCAGCATATCGTTTCTGTGCGTTGCCGGGTGATTTTCAGCAAGTAAATGCCAGAAGTTATAGGAATCCCAGGATATAACATCAAAATAAAAGAGAGTACTTGTATGATTACTCAACATTGTCATCAAATAATTTTGCTCTCCAAGCCATATAAACGGAATCAATAGAACAAATTGCAGCCCTACGGCCGCTAGTAAAGCTAGTGGTAATACTCTGGCTGATTGTAGCCACAGCGGTAGCCATAGCAACAGCAGAACGGGTAAAAAAACAATAGCCTGAGTTTTGGTATTTAAAGCCAATACGTAGAATACTAAGCTCCCAATTGGCTGTTTGCGCAAGGCCAGGGCCGCGGCAATAAAAGTAAAGCATGTATAAATACTATCAACTTGTCCCCAAATCAGGGTATTATACAGATAAGCAATATTTAGTAACAACCAGAACGAGAGAGCAAATTGTTTTTTGGTGCCTTGCACAAAAGACACGGCAACTATAGCACCAATAAAATCAAAAAGTAAGGTTATGGCTTTTAGCCAATAAATCTTACTATATATAACCGCAACGCTCCCGGCTAACTGACCATAGAGATGAAGAAGATAAGGATAGAAAGGAAGATAGTTTACTTCTTCCAACTGATAAATATTGCCCAGCCCGCATTCAAAGCTATACACCGCCCATCGAGCGAAAGTAGGCATATCCAAAAAATGGCTTTGCCGAGGCATAAGAAAGAGCACTAATCCAAACCACGCAGTATATACTATTGCAGGCTTGTAATATTCTTTAACCAAAGACACGGCATTTATTCTGTACTTATTCATGATTTATGCGGCTAGTGAGGTTTTTTGTATTTTAGGTGTTTTTATGATTTAAAATAAAGGTTTACTCTACTAAGAGCCTGTTAAAAATTAGCATTGGCTAATGCTTCCGACCCCGAAACAAGCCAAAAACGACATATTTGTGGTTGGGTCAGCACAGGGTTGAAGCCTTGAAAGCGCCTAAAACGGTGTTTTTGAATGTCGAAAACATAGAGTTCGCCTAATTTTTAACAGGCTCTAAATGAATACGCGACATCAGGCAAGGCTAAACCGGAGAAGGGTATCTATCGGTTGTTGAGGTTGTAATGATCCTGTAAAAGCTGGTGTAACCAAGGAATATCCAAGAACATCAAACCCGTAAGCAGGATACAAAACAGTAATACATAGAGCATAAACCACTTGCGGGTATAAAGCTTCTCGGAGCCTTGAACGGGCGAGTCTTTTAATAAGCCGATTCTCAAGTACCAGGAAAACAGTAAAGCAAAAAATGGAAAGCTCACGAGTAGCTCTACCCTATTTTTAACCAAGAAAATTCCCAGAAAAAAAGCGGAGGTAAGAGCGTAAAAAAACATCGAAATAAGTAAACTGTGTTCTGTATAAAATTTAAAGGATTTACGATATAAACCAGCTAATTCTGGATTATTTATTAGGCGGTACTCAGCAAATCGCTTCGTCGCCATTAGGTAAGCACCACCCATCCAGTAGGCAGTAATTATACTTGTGGGGGGCAATACTTCGAAAAAGGAAGTAGCACTTAGAGCGCTAAGCGCTAAGGCAGGGGCAAAAATAAACCACCCCAATACTAATCGAATAGGGTTATTAACTGATTCTGATAGTACGTCCAGATACACCCGCTCCTTTGTGCGAAATGGTCGTACATTGTACATAACGCCCATAAAAAGCAGAAAGGCAGAGACTATTACGAATTGCAGAGAAATAAAAGACCCCAACGTCAATCCGACTACGGCTAATAAAAGCCATTCGGAATATACTATGACGGGATTTACTACCCGCAAGACGGATGTGCGCTTCTTCTTTAAAGGGTGAAATTTGTCAAATTCAGCATCAAGATATTCGTTGATAACGTAGTTGGCGGAGGCTATCAGGCAAGTACTGACTACTCCCATTATAACTTTAAGTAGTATGTCCGGAGTAAAAGAAGTATCATACACAATAATTGCAAATAGCATCCCCGGCACCATGAAGACGTTTTTAGCCCAGTTGTCTGGGCGGGCTATTGCAATGTAATCCTTCAGGCCAGCGGGAATGCTAACTTGCATTTGTGCAACATTTTCATCCTGCGGCATAAATAAAGTATTATTCATGAGGGTGTGCTTAGAGCCTGTTAAAAATTAGGCGAACTCTATGTTTTCGACATTCAAAAACACCGTTTTAGGCGCTTTCAAGGCTTCAACCCTGTGCTGACCCAACCACAAATATGTCGTTTTTGGCTTGTTTCGGGGTCGGAAGCATTAGCCAATGCTAATTTTTAACAGGCTCTAAGGCGGTGAGGACAGGAGTGAGGGTATTCTCGAGTTGTTTATAAAAATCGAAGGAACTGAAGGGCTTTTTGTCTACTATTAAATAAGGCATATTAGCATTTATGGCACATTCACCGTCCAGTTCCTGCCGGTCGCCGATGAACAAACATTCTTGGGGCGACACTTCAAGCTTGTTCGCAATATATAGTAGGCCCTTCGGGTCTGGCTTTAACCTATCTATCTCAGGATCGGTTGAACTGACAATCATATCCGCCTCCAAATCCATTGCTTTGAGCTTATCATGGGCTTTATAGTCGGAATAGATTGCAATCTTAATGTCCACGCTCCGAAGCTTGTTAAAAAAGCTTTTCGTACCCGGATAGGTGCAGGTCGCCAGATATTGATTGGGAAAAGTGAACATCCATTGATCCACTACTTTTTTCACCCGATCGATAAGATAATTTCCCTTTTCAGCACACCATATGTATTGCGCGTTCTCTAAATCGTAACCAGCGTGGCCTGTACGCTTCTCGCGCTCCGCCCGGAAATGTCGCAGAATCAGTATATCCTGTAAGCGCCATGGACGCACTGAATAGTGGCTTAGCAAGGCATAAGCCATCTTTTTGCGTAGACGGGACTGAGTATATAACGTACCATCTATGTCAAAAATCACTACTTTGATAGTATCCCAGTTTATAGGAAACTTTTGATTCATGGTATTAAAATTATAATATATAATTAAAAGATACAACAGGATCCCGTAGAAATAGCAACTGAGAGGATAAAAATTATATATATTGTTATAATAAGATGCTAGATTATTGTATTTTTAATGCTAACAGGAGTAAGTGCTATCATAAGTAACTATTCACTATTACCGCGCCTGTATGTGCTTATGCAATAGGATGAAGTTATTTGCGAAAGCAACACCTACGTGCGTAATGAATAGTGGTTGAGAAAATACATAGCTACTCACAAATACATCCAAACTTTTAATAGACTTGGGGTCAATAACTATTACATATTCTGAAGCTGTTTAGGAAGTCATCCAGAACCCTCCAAAACGTCATGCTGAGCTTGTCGAAGCATCTCTGCCGCTTCGTTGAACAGTCCTAATGAAGCGGCAGAGATGCTTCGACAAGCTCAGCATGACGTTCTCTCGACTTCCTAAACAGCTTCATTACAAAATAAATTATGTAGTTACCGAACTCATAGGTTGGGCTTTACCTCAAACAAGATGATATGCTGATAATGTATCTTATGACGAGAAACCTTAGGCCCCATCTTGCTTAATTCTTCTTCGACAGCTAAAGGAGCAACATAGCCCTCTTTGCTATACCAACTGGGTTGGCCCAGATATTCACCTATATCATCTTTGTTATTAGTATTGTAAATATACCAAATTCTCCTTTTTTGC
>NZ_FWWW01000073.1 GCF_900176135.1 Hymenobacter roseosalivarius DSM 11622
TATGTGGNGGGCTTTTTTATATTGGCAGCTAGGCTGCAACTACCTAGCGCACGGCCGTCGAGATGCGCGGCGCGTCGGCATCGGGCGTATCGGTGGCTACCGTAGCCTGACGGATTTCCTTGTCGCCGTACGTGTCCAAAATGATTGGTGTGGCGATAAACAGCGACGAGTACGTGCCGAAAATTACCCCAATAATCATCGCGAACGAGAACGAGCGAAGCGTTTCGCCACCGAAGATGTACAGTACAACTACCACCAGCAATACCGTGGTAGCGGTGATGATAGTACGGGAGAACGTGCTGTTCAGGGCCGGATTGGCCACCTGCTTAAAAGTCAGGTGTGGGTTCTCTGTCAAATACTCCCGAATTCGGTCGTAGATAACTACCGTATCGTTGATGGAGAAACCAAGAACAGTGAGGATAGCGGCCACGAATACCTGGTCCATCTCAAACGTGAGTCCGAACAGACGAGCAATGGGGAAGGCGGCTATCACAATCAGCACGTCGTGCAACAGTGCGATAACAGCGGCCAGCGAGAACTGCCACTTTTCGAAGCGGAACAGCACGTACACGAAGATACCCAGGATAGAAAGCAGCAAACTCACGGCGGAGGCTTGCTTGATATCGTCGGCAATGGTTGCACCCACTTTCGACGTGCTTACTATCGTTGGGTTGCTAACCGCATATTGCTGCAAGCCTGTTTTTACCGCTTGCTCTACCTTCTGATCCGCTTCGGTGCTTTCGTCGTTGGCGAGGTAGCTGGTCGTGATGCGCAGACGGTTAGAAGCACCGAAGGTTTTTACCTCAATGCCGGAGTTCTGCAAATCATCGGTTAGCGCGGCGCGCACGTCCGAAGCCACCATGTCTTTGTTGAAATCAACGGTGTAGCTGCGGCCACCCCGGAAGTCAACCCCCAGGTTTGGCCCGTCTTGCACGGCCATTAATACAAAACCAAGAACAATGATAGCTGTGGAGAAGACGTAAGCTATTTTGCGCTTGCCCACGATGTCATAGTTGACATTCTTGAACAAGTTGAGCGAAAGAGGCGTGGTGAACGTCATGTTCGACTTGTCTTTCGTGATCCACTCAATGATCAGGTGCGACAAGTACACCGCCGTCAGGAAGGAGGTAAGTACCCCGATGCCGAGCGTGATGGCAAAGCTTTGTACCGGACCCGTACCGAAGAAGCCCAGAATAACGGCGATAAGCAGGGTCGTAATGTTGGAGTCGAAGATGGCCGAGAAAGCACGACTGTATCCTTTATTGATGGCGTCCTTGAGGGTGAGCCCTTGCGCTAATTCCTCCCGAACCCGTTCAAAAATCAGTACGTTGGCATCTACTGCCATACCGAAGGTGAGCACCAGACCAGCAATACCCGGCAGCGTAAGCGCCGTGCCGAACTGGGCCAGTACGCCCAATACTAGGAAGATGTTGAAAATCAGGGCCAAGTCGGCCACTAAACCAGCTTTGCCGTAGTAAATCGCCATGAAAATCATGATGATGACCAGGCCGGCGAGTGAAGAATACAAGCCCTGATTGATAGCTTCCTGGCCCAGCGACGGACCAACTACCGCTTCTTCCACGATACGCGTAGGGGCAGGCAGCTTGCCGGCTTTCAGTACGTTGGATAAATCCTGAGCTTCCTCAATGGTAAAATTGCCGGAGATGCTGGAATTGCCCCCCGAAATTTCGGCCTGCACTACGGGTGCCGAATACACGTTGTCGTCCAGCACGATGGCCACCTGACGGCCCACGTTGGCGGCGGTCAGCTTCTGCCACTTGCGGCCCCCGGTGGGGTTCATTTGCATTGATACCTCAGGCCGGCCACCTTGGTCGTAGTCCTGGCGGGCGTCGCTTACTACCTCGCCACCTAGCGGTGCTATGGCATCGCGCGTCTTACGAATGGCATAGAGCTGCAAGTATTCCTGCTTGTCCACTACGGTAGGCTTCACATCCCATAGGAATACTAGGTTAGGAGGCAATACGGCGCGGGCCTCCGCGCTGGCCAGCAGGTCGTTTACGCGGGCTGTATCGCGCACATTGGAGCCCAACGCGCCCGGCATCGTAAACAGGCGAGCCAGCAGGCTGCTCTGCTGTAGGTTGGCCGAATCGGTGGGAGCGGCGGCGTTTTTCTTGGCCAGCTGGCTGGCCAGAGAAGTAGAGTCGCCGGTGGTGGCGGTAGCAGCAGTGTCAGTAGCGGTAGCCTGAGCTACCGCAGGCTTGGTGGTAGCATCTTTTGCTACCAGTACTTCATTGAGCTGATTGAGATAGGGAGCAAATTCGTCGTTGCGCCATACTTCCCAGAACTCCAGCTTGGCCTGGCCCTGCAACAGCTTACGCACGCGCTCCGGGTTATCCACGCCGGGCAGCTCAATCTGAATGCGGCCCGTGCCTTTTACCCGCTGAATGTTGGGCTGATTTACCCCGAACTTATCAACGCGGGTGCGCAGGATGTTGAAAGAGCGGTCAATAGCTTCTTCTACTTCCCGGTCAATAGCCCCGACAATCTGGGCATTCGTGGAGTTAATGTCGATACCACGGCTTTTGTTGGTGGTGTTGGCGAAAATGCGAGCCAGCTTGCCCTCAGGCGCAACTGAGCGGTAAGCCTGCGCAAACAAGGACGTGAATGGCGTGCCCGAGTTGGTTTTTTGCAGTTCCTGGGCTTGGGTGAGCGCTTTGGTGAAGGCCGGATCTTTGGAGTTGCCGGACATCGCCCGCACAATCTCAACCGGTGATACTTCCAGCGTTACGTGCATGCCACCCTTCAAGTCAAGGCCAAGGCCCAGCTCGCTCTGGCGCACGTCTTTATAGGTGTAGTCTACACCCAGTACGTTTATCACGGGTGCGCGCCATACCGAGTCGAGGTAGCGCTGACGCTTCAGCTGGTTTACCTGCCCATTGCGGGTGGCATAGGTTTCGGCCTGCTGCTGCACCCGGCGCGACACCATGGTGAACGACAGGAAGTAAATGCACAACACCGATACGATAAGGGTGAGGGCGATAATAAGTCCTTTATTACGCATACTAATAAGTTGTTTTGTTACTGTGCTATTGTGCTGAGTACTCTAAATGCTGATTCTTCTCTACTGAAGCGGATTGGCGAAAGCGATAAGCACCCGGCACTAGCGGCGCATCAGCTTTTTATTCAGTAGAAAGCAGCAAATCAGCTAGGGAGCCTGCGGCGAGAGCGCGGCCAGCAGCAGGCGGGCGCGGAAAAAATCCGGCAGAGCGCCGGGTTGGGGGGCAAATTTCAAGGTATGCGCCAGCAGGCGAGGCCAGGTAAGCGGCACCGATGCCGGAAACCAGGCGTCAGCGGCGGGAACAAGCCACACGGCCACGCTACCCGTGGCTTCCAGGGTTACTTTCTGCTTTACTACTGCTGCCTTCGGGGCGGCGCCAATACGCGCCATTTGCCCCCCAGCAACCCGCAGGGTAGCTACTGCCCGGTGGTTCAGTCCCAGCACAAACAGCAACGTCGCCGCGAGCAGCACGAAACGTAAATAAGCTAAAACAGTGAGGCGCGCTGAGACCATGAGCAAACTAAACGCTGCAAATATAGCCATTTGGGCTGCGCGGCCCAACAGAGCCAGGACGCACGCGAATTTTTAACCGCTAAATGCAACTGCCACCGCCGCTCATTAATTCAAAGGATACGTTGTCAAACACTTCTTTAGAGCCATTCTAAACCCAAAGAGCGCGTCCAGGCAGCCGCGCTCTTTGGGTTGACATCCCTATGAAAAAGACTACTCCTGGTGAGCAGCCGCTACTTTGCTGCGCAGAAACGATACGAGCACTTCCAGGCCTTTATCAAAGTGCCGATTGTTTGGAATCACAATGTCGGCGTCCTGCTTAAAGGGCTTGATATATTTCTCGTAAGTAGGTGCTACGTGGTTCGTGTAGCGGTACAGTACATCTTCCAAATCGTAGCCCCGCTCGTCCCGATCGCGCGCAATGCGGCGTTGCAGCTTCACATGCTCGCGGGCGTCGATGTACACCTTCAGGTCGAGCAGGCGAGCGACTTCCTCGAAGTAAAAAACAAAAATGCCCTCCACCACTACAATCGGGGAAGGGCGAAACACCAGCTCTTTGGGCTGAACATTCGGGTTATTAAACGTGTACTCCGGGCGCCGAACCTCCAGCCCTTGACTTATGCGCAGCACGTCGGCCGCGTAAGCCGCTGAGTCAATAGAGGAAGGTAAATCGAAATTGGTGACGCCGTTGGGGTCAACCAACTGGCTTTCACGCGGGTGGTAATAGTTGTCCTGAGATATCAGACAGATATCGTCTTCGGGAAAGGAAGCGAGCAAACGGCGCAGAAACGTGGTTTTGCCAGAGGCGCTGCCACCCGTAATACCGACGATGAAAGGATGTTGCATGGGGTGGGAAAGCGGCCCGTACCAACAGGGCCAACCGTGCAAAATTAAGCAAAATGACGCCAGCGTTACGCTTCTTTGAAAAAACGTGGTCTAGCTAAGCCCACTACTTCATTGTATAGAACAGGTTTAAACAGGCATTTGCCAACAGCCAGCGCGCAGCGAATAGTCGCGCTGGGGGGCTTTTTTCACAGAAAATAACGGTCCTTCCTAACCTTCCCTTCCAGCCAGAAACGCTACCAGCTGCGCTACTGCCCGACCCCGATGACTGAGACTATTCTTCTGCTCAGGCGTCATTTCAGCGAAGGTTTGATGATGGCCGGCGGGCTCGAAAATCGGGTCGTAGCCAAAGCCCGCCTGCCCGCGCACCTCCTCGATGATGCGGCCTTGCACTACGCCATTGAACTCCTGCCACTCCCCATCGGGGAGCACCAGCGCAATGACGGTGCGAAACCGGGCACTGCGGTCGGTGCTGGGGGGCAAATTCTGGAGCAGTTTGGCCATGTTGTCGGCGGCGGCGCGCTGGGGGCCGGCGTAGCGCGCCGAGTACACGCCGGGCGCGCCGTCCAGCGCATCTACTTCCAGGCCGGTGTCGTCGGCGAAGCACGAGGTGTGGTAGTGCTCCCACACGTATTCGGCCTTCTGCCGGGCGTTGCCCGATAGCGTATCCTGAGTTTCGGGCAGCTCTTCGTGGCAGCCAATATCCTGCAAGCTCACCAACTCAATCGTTGATGGCAGTAGGGCTCTAACTTCGGTAAGCTTGTGCTCGTTATTCGTGGCAAAGCAGATACGCATGTGACTCAATTAAAGTAAGGTGCAAAAACCAGCTGAGACGATGTCTAAAATAGGGTTAAATAGCTGCAAGCCCGTCTGGTACTGATTACCGAAGCAGAACTCTGATACTGCGCCAAGCCCGTTCCAACCCATCGGAAACCGAATCCCAGAACTGAAGAAAGCTATCCTGAGTGCTTGGCTGTTGCTGATAACCGGACAACCGCGTGGCTTCCGCACGCAAAGCGCTGGAGTCGGTTGTTCCACTGGGCAAATAGAGTTCACGGCCAAACTCAGGCGCTACTTTTTGGGCAAGAAACTGATACGCCAACACATTCGCAGCAAAGGGCAAGGGCGGAGTCGTACTCGCTGCATACTGAGTATAAGAGTAAATCGAACCAGCTGGTGGCAAAGTGGAAAAGCGAAGCTGTGAAGCAACCATAAACAAGAGGAAATCAGCCGAAGACACCATAAATCAGTAGTGGAAAACGCAATAAGGATAGTGTTCAAAACTAGTCAAAAACCGCTAGTGTGCTCACTATAAGGCGTAAGGAGTGTGAAATGCCGCCCGTAAGTTTTTAATTTCGAATGGAACGCGTACTTTTGCAATCCCTTCCGCAAAATCGGCAGGCTAAGAAGGCTTTAACGGTATTTCCGACCATGAGAAAAGACATTCACCCCGAGTATCGCGAAGTCGTGTTTCAGGACACCTCCAGCGACTTCAAGTTTATCACTCGCTCCACGATGAACTCTACGGAGACCATCACGATGGAGGATGGTAAGACTTATCCAGTTGTAAAAGTGGAAGTTAGCAGTGCTTCGCACCCTTTTTATACTGGCAAAAACGTATTTATTGACACTGCTGGCCGCGTGGAGAAGTTCCGCAACCGCTACCAGAAGAAGTAGTCATTCTGTTATCCGTTCCATGTCGTCCTTGGTGGCGACGTAGAGAAAGTAGTATTGAAACTCCCGCTGGCTTGTCTGGTGGGAGTTTTTATTTATGCCAACTTGCCGCCGAATACATCTAGGAGCCAAATTGCCCTCCAGTCCTGACAACCGATTCGTGACGTCTGTCACCAAAAAGCTATGCACGTCCTGCTCTTCGACGACCCTGCTATTCGGCCGCACCTGTTGCCCTTTACGTTTACCCGGCCCGTGGCTGCCTTGCGTTGCGGCATCCTGACTATCGCCGAAAAGTGGCAGTATCGCTTAGGACAAGACGTATTTTACCTGGCTCAGACTTACCTGCAAGCAAAATTTCCGGCCGGTGCCGTCAGCGGTCCGGCCCTGGTAATCAACGGTGCCGTGCTGCCCGATGACTTGTTGGCGCGACAGGTGCAAAATTTGACCCCCGGCCAAGCCCTTGTCGATGGCGACCTGCTGGTAGCTGCCCATCTACCCGACGCCAGCAAAGTAGCTGAGCTAATTCAGGATGGCCTAGCCAGCACCACCGAAGTGGCAGAACCCGTCACAGTAATCAGTGAATTGTGGCACCTGTTTTTGCGCAATGGGGCCGAAATTCGCCAGGATTTCGCTCTCCTCACCCGTGGTCGGCAGTCGGAGCCCATTGGCGATGCACATACCATCGTGTACGGAGCCGAAAACATCTTTATTGAGCCCGGAGTGAAAATTCGAGCGGCTATTTTGAATGCGGAAGATGGCCCGATTTATCTGGGCAGAAACTCCCGAGTTCACGAAGGTGCTATCATAAAAGGCCCCCTGGCTTTGTGCGAAGGCTCCCACATCAACCCAGGTGCCAAAATGCGCGGCGATAATACTGTGGGCCCCTACTGCAAAGTGGGCGGTGAGGTCGGCAACTCTATCTTTTTTGGCTACGCCAACAAAGGCCACGATGGCTACCTGGGCAACTCTGTAATAGGAGAATGGTGCAACCTCGGCGCCGATACCAATACCTCCAACCTCAAGAATAACTACGCGCCGGTTAAAATCTGGAGCCACGCGGCGGGTCGTTTCGTGAATACGGGTCAGCAGTTTTGTGGCCTCATGATGGGCGACCACAGCAAGTGCGGCATCAATACGATGTTCAACACGGGTACGGTGGTGGGCGTGGGGGCCAATATTTTTGGCGCCGGCTTTCCGCGCACGTTTATCCCGAGCTTCAGCTGGGGTGGCTCAGCCGGCTTCGAAACCTTTAAGCTGCCCAAAGTAGCCGAAGTGGCCGAGCGCGTAATGGCTCGGCGCCAGCTGGAATATGATGCCAAAGAGCAAGCAATTATGCAGCACGTATTTGAGGCCACGGCCAAGGATAGAGTTTGGGAAAAAAGAATTATCAATGAGCAATGAACAGTGAGCGATTCAACAGAATAGCCAGATAGCAAATTGCTCATTGATAATTGTCCCCCGAATGCGCTTTGCTGAAATTCCTGATCAAACCAAAGTCAAGCAGTTGCTGGTGCAGTCGGTGCAGCGGCGGCATGTGGCGCACGCGCAGCTTTTTCGGGGTGCTGAAGGCTCGGCCGCTTTAGGACTGGCACTAGCCTATGCTACGTTTCTGAATTGCGAGGGCCGCACCTCAACTGACGGGGATTCTTGCGGGCACTGCCCGGCTTGTCAGAAGCTGGATAAGCTCGTTCATCCGGACTTGAATTTTATAGTGCCCGTCACCAGCACCAAGCAAGTGCCGAAGGATGCGGTAAGCAGCAAGTTTGCCGCCGACTGGCGCACGTTTGTGCTGGAGAATCCTTACCAAGGACTTAATGACTGGATGCAGCACATTGGCGCTGAGAACAAGCAGGGCAGTATTTCCAAGGAGGAAAGCTTACAATTATTAAAGCTGGTATCACTGAAAGCATTTGAGGGGCGCTTCAAAATCGTGCTAATCTGGCTGCCCGAGCTGATGCACCCTGCCGCCTCCAATGCGGTGCTGAAGCTGCTGGAAGAGCCGCCGTCCGCCACTATTTTTTTGTTGGTCAGCCACGCGCCTGAGCAACTGCTGCCCACCATTATCAGCCGCGTGCAGCCCGTGGTAGTGCGACCTTTCACCGAAGATGAGTTGACGGCTTATCTGCACGATGAGCAGCACATACCCGAGGCCAAAGCTCGCCAACTCGCTCAGATAGCCGATGGTAACCTCGGTGCTGCCCTAGCCGCTCGCACCGCCCCCGACAACGACTATTTCACCTTTTTCACCGAGTGGATGCGTTTATGCTTTCAGGACAACTTCGCCAAAGTGCTCGAAAAAAGCGACGAGTTTCAGAAAATGGGGCGTGAAAATCAGAAGGAGTTTTTACATTACGCCCTCGGATTGCTCCGCAAAGTATTGCTTTACGGCCTCGACGCACAATTAATCCCGCATCTGCCGGCCGCCGAGCAACAGTTCGTGAGTCGCTTCAGCCGCTTCGTGCATCCGGGCAATGCTGAGTCGATTACCACTGAGCTGAACGATGCTCACTACCATGTGGAGCGCAATGCCAATCCGCGCATGGTCTTCGTGGATACCTCTTTGCGGGTAGCGGAATTGCTGAAAATCCCTGTTTAGAGGCTATTAAACTACAAAATACACTTTGCTAATTAGCTATAGCAGCTGCTAAACAAGCTATAGTCATGTCATTGCTAAAGGCATTTGTAGCTTTGCACAACGACACGAAAGGGACCGATAAAAGTAATCTAAGACCCCTCATGCCGGGCTTGCCAAAATGGGATGGGTTAAAAAAAGCCCCCCAGCGAGCTTTAATTAGTTGTCTTACCTTAAAATAGTTAGTTGAAAACCACGCTTTTTGATCGTTCTATCCGTATAGGTACCCGTGGTAGCCGGTTGGCGCTGTGGCAGGCTAACCACGTAGCAGCCTGCTTGGAGCGGGAGCTATTCCAAACCGAAATCGTCATTATCACCACCAAAGGTGACGTGGTGCTCGACCGCTCTCTCGATAAAATTGGGGCCAAAGGCGTGTTCACGGAAGAGCTGGAAGAAAGCCTACGCAATGGCACGATCGATATTGCCGTACACAGCGCCAAAGACGTGCAGAGTACTATCCCGGATGATCTGGAACTGCTGGCTTTTATGGAGCGCGAAAAAGTGAACGATGTAATTGTCAGCTTTGACCCCGCCTTTTCCCTGCAACAGCCGAGCATTGTGCTCGGCACCAGCAGCACGCGGCGGCGGTCCATGCTCAAGCGCTACTACCCTGATATTATCACGGCGGAATCTCGTGGCAACCTGCAAACCCGGTTGCGCAAGCTGGAAGAAGGACAATACGATGCGCTGGTGCTGGCCTTTGCCGGCGTGCACCGCATGGAGTACGACCACCTGATTACGCACATGCTGCCCGAAACGCAATTCGTGCCAGCGGCCGGCCAGGGAAGCATTGCTATAGAGTGCGCCAAGAATCTGGACTTAGGGCGTAAAATAGCGCTCCAAGGAATTCTGGACCACACGGATACTCATGCCTGCCTACGCGCTGAGCGGGCGTTTCTGCGCACTATGGAGGGCGGCTGCAGCATCCCATCCTTTGCCCTGGCCACTTACACCGATGAGGGCTTGCTACAGCTCCACGGCGGCCTGATCAGCCTCGATGGGCAGCAGTACGTAGAGGAAATCAGCGCCGTCACCGACGTAGATCAAGCAGAGAATATGGGCTTCAGTTTAGCTGAAAGCGTGCTTAGCCGTGGTGGCAAGCAAATATTGGCTGAAATCCGCGGCCACAGGGAGTCGGACTCGAGTACGTTTTAAGCTGAACAAGCCTGAAATCCAGATTCTACTGGCGTTAAACCCACTTGATCCAAAACCAATTACTGCACTAGCTTTTCGTATCATGAATACTATTTCCCGCGTTTGGGCGCTGAATTTGGTCTTTTTGTTGTCTCTCACACTTGTTGTTCAGGCTGAAAAAGCCCCCCGCAAAAGCAAAAAGGATGAAGTGGTAACACTCAGTACCAACCTGGGCGAAATGAAGCTGATTCTCTTCGACCAGACACCTGAGCATAAGGCTAACTTTTTGAAGCTGGCCCAAAGCGGGTTCTACGATGGCACAACCTTTCACCGTGTCATTCAGAATTTTATGATTCAGGGCGGCGATCCTAATACCAAAGACGCCGACCCTGACAACGATGGTGCTGGTCAGCCCGACGCCACTCCCATCCCCGCCGAAATTCGGCCAGAGCTACAACATAAGTTTGGTGCCGTAGCCGCCGCTCGTCAGGGCGACTACGTGAACCCCACCCGCGCCAGCAGCGCGTCGCAGTTTTATGTTGTCCAGAATCACCAGGGCACCAAGCACCTAGATGGGGCCTATACGGTATTCGGGCAAGTAATTAGTGGGCTGGATGTAATCGATAAAATCGCGGCCCAGCCCACCGGCCCCCGCGACCGGCCCATTACCGATGTGAAGATGACAGTGAAAGTGGATAAGCTGAAAAAAAAGAAAATCACGGAGCTGTACGGGTACCAGTATTAATCCATGCGTGAATGGAGGGGGGTATAAAGCTCGCAAGAGCGCTCCCCGCTCACTCACTCACCCATCCAATAACACACTATGCGTATTCTGCTCACCGGGTCTAATGGATTATTAGGCCAGAAGCTAGTTGAACTGCTCCGGCAGCAACAAGGCGTCGAAATCATTGCTACTTCGCGCGGCGCTAACAAGCTAGCTGCTCACTATCCTGATCTGCGCTTTGTGCCGCTGGATGTAACGGACCGCGCTCAGGTACAGCTGGTGCTAGGCACCGAAAAGCCTACGCACGTTATCCACACGGCCGCTATGACCAATGTGGATGAGTGCGAGCTGAATCGGGAGCCCTGCTGGCTTCAGAATGTGACGGCCGTAGAGCACCTCGTGGCGGCCTGCGAGCAGCATCAGGCTCACCTCACGCATGTGAGCACTGACTTCATATTCAGCGGCAAAAAAGGCCCCCTGACCGAGGAAGAAGTGCCAGCTCCCATAAATTTCTATGGCGAAAGCAAGCTGGCTGCCGAGCAGGCGGTGCAAGCCAGTAAAGGCTCCTGGGCTATTGTGCGAACGGTGCTGGTGTATGGTATCGTGCATGACTATGGCCGCACCAACATCGTACTCTGGGTGCGCGATTCGCTGCGAGCCGGCAAGCAGATCAACGTTGTAGACGACCAGTTTCGCACCCCTACCCTGGCAGAAGATTTGGCGCAGGGATGTTGGCTGGTGGCGCGGCAAGATGCGACTGGAGTTTACAACATTAGCAGTAGCGAGCTACTGACGCCTTATCAGATGGCGCTGCAGGTGGCCGACTACTTTGCGCTCGATAAATCGCTAATTGTGAAAGCCGACGGCAGCACGTTCACGCAGCCCGCCAAGCGTCCTCCCCGCACTGGCTTCATCATTACCAAAGCCCAACGCGACTTAGGGTATAAGCCTCATACTTTTCAGGAAGGAATTGCCTTGTTGGCGCGCCAGACTGAGGAAGCATAAACGCAAAAAACCCGCGGGCAGAACCTGCGGGTTTTTTAACACACCTATTGCAACAACCTTTATTGTTTCGACAGCGTCGCGAGCAAATGCCGCGTGCCGAAACCATTTATTTTAAAATTTACCAAGTACCATCCGTTGCTGAGGCAACCATGCCTACCAGCAGATTACCAACCATCACTGCCCGGCCACTGCGTAGAGCAGCTTGAGCCACAGCATAGGGAATCAAGTCTCCATCAATGGTTTCAAAATCTGACATCTGGGGGGCCGATTGCCGCGCCATTTCTATCAATAAGTAACGCAAAGCGTACCCCTGACGACGTTTGAAGAGTAAAGAGGACATAGGAGGGTAGAACAGGCAAGCGGAGTGAAAATCAGCAGCACTTCTAGGCGCTACCCGATCTTCGTTACAATAGTACAACCACAATAGGCCTTGTGGAAAGGAAGATAAACCTGCTTTTGTGACTTGAATTATTCTAACATTTTTTAATTATTCCTCTTTATCTAAACATTAACTATTAAGGGTTAATAGGGATATAAGCCTTTTTATGAGGTTTTAATGAATTCCAGGCTTCAAAATAGAATTTAACTGCCACCAAATCCCATTCACCTATATATCTGCCCAAAAGGAATAATTTGCTTGTATTTGTGACATATAGAAAAATATATATTAAGCAGAAATTTTGTTGGTGGTGAGTTGGCGGAGCGCTAAGGTGGTTGCAGCTAGTGCTAGGGCAGGAAAAAGAGCAAGCCACCAAGCGGTAGGGTCGAGCCTTGCTGCGGCTAATGTCCGGCCCCAACTAGGTATTTCGGGTGGAAGGCCAACACCAAGAAAGGAAAGGGTAGTTTCTAAACCAATAAGGGCGCTAAGACTGAGTGGAAAAGCCGTACGTGCAGTGCGCCAGGCATTTGGTAGAGCATGACGCCATAAAATTTGCCCCCCAGATAAGCCAATAGCTCTAGCCGATTCGATGTAAGGCAGCGTACGCACCCTCAAAAGCTCAGCCCGGACGAGGTGAGCCGGCTCGGGCCAGTGGGTGAGGGTTAGCAGTAGGAAAATCCCTGGCAAGGAAGCATCCTGCACGGCAGCTAACGCGAGAATAAGGACCAAGCGAGGTACTGACGATAATAGAGAGGCTGCCCCCAGCACGAGCCGATCGGTGGGAAAGGGCCAGGAGCGACGTAGCATAGGCACACGCATCAGCGATTTGCCTATGATAACAGCTGCCGCTAAGCTCAAGAGCAGGAGCCACCAAGCCGAAGGAGCAGTAGATACAATTTCTACTGCTCCCACTAGTAAGAGGCCCCCCATCAGCCAATAGACAATGGAAATACGAAGACCAGAATTGCCCCAAAAACCGGCTGCACTGCCCAAAAAAGTGCCTACTACGGTTGCAAATAAGGCCGCAGGCAGGCTCACCAGTAAAGCTGTGCGTGCGCCGTATACTAAAGCTGTCAACACGTCGCGGCCAAACCCATCGGTTCCCAGCCAATGCCGAGAAGTATCGGGGACGCTGGGGGGCAAAAATGGGGGCTGAGCTATATGATTCAGATCGACGGAATCGGCGGGAAAGGGTAAGGGCAACCAAGGTGCCAGTAGCGCGGCACTGACTATCAGTACCAGCCACCCGACCGCAATTGCGTGCTGCGCAGCGCCTTTTTTTCGAGGCCTCATGCCTGCAAACGAATTCGTGGATCCGTCAGAAAATACAGCGTATCAGCCACTACTAGCCCAATCAAGCGCATGATTGCCATCAGCAAAACGCCCCCCACGAGAACCGGAAAATCATGCGTTGCGGCTGCCTCGGCCATTAGTCGGCCCATACCAGGCAGCGCAAAAATGACCTCTACTACCACTGCTCCCGCCACAAGCGCGGGTAGCAAGTCGGTAAGCAGGGCTATTACAGGCAGCAGCGCATTGCGTAGGGCGTGCCGCGTAGCCACCTGATAAGCAGATAGGCCTTTAGCACGAGCAGTGGTTGCGTAATTGGCTCCCAGTTCATGACGAAGGGCATCATAAAGCTGAACCACCAAGGATGGCAGCTTCACCAAAACCAAACTAGCCAGCGGGAGAGTACTGTAATAAAGATAAGTACTGATTTGAACGTGCCAGGGAGCGTTGTCGGCGGTTTGTTGGCCCATACCATAGGCCGGAAAAAGTGGAAGAATATCGGGATTGGCAAGCAGTAGTAGCAGGCCCAATGCCACTACAAATAGCGGCAAGGCATCTATTGCATACAACATGCTGAGCAAGAATGCCGGGCCACCGCACACCAGCCACAACGCCAGAACCACGGAGAGAACAGTAGCCAATAGAGCAGCGCTAGTAGTTAGCGGCAACGTAAACCGCAAGGCCTCACCTAATACGGCTGTAACCGGCTGGCCGCTACGATATGATTGACCCAAATCGCCTTTTACCGCTTTTTTGAGCCACTTATGGTACTGATTATCACTGCCGTGCCACTGCCACACCGCGCCAGTAGTCGAATGAGTGCAGGAAAAATAGAAAACAGGCCCCGTAAGACCTAGCCGTTCTTGGATTCTTAGAAGCGCGGCCTCACGCTCGGCTGCGGTAAGGCCCCGATTTCCTACGCTATCATCACTTAAGGCCTGACCTAATAAATCATTGGTAGGAAGCGCGCGGCTAAGCAGAAAAACAAACGAAACAATGGCCCAGGTAGCCGGAATAGTGCGTAAAAGTCGGTACAGAAGAAAACGCCCCATGCTGATCTAGCCTTCCGGCAAGGGTTCGATCGCCATAACCTCGTAGCCCGGCCGTAGCCCCGATACGCGCAGATTGGTAAGCCGTCGGTTGGCAACTAGGCGGTAGCGATAAAAGAACAGAACGACTAGGGGGCTTTCTGTGCGCAAGATCACCTGAAACTTCCGCAGCAGCTGTGCTTTTCGGCCCAGGTCCTCCTCGCGCACAATAGCTTTTATCAGCCTATCGCTCGTGGGCGTCCCAAACCGAGTAAAGTTGCTGATACCAGTACTCGCAGAGTGAAGTAGGGGGCTGAAATCGTAGGCGAAAGGATTGCCTGATAGCGTACGCAGGTATATATCAAAGTTGCCCGCGCGCAACTTACCAAGCAGTAAGGTCGATTCGGTGGGTCGTAGCTGAATGGGGATGCCCAACCGCGCCGCGGCGTTGCGCAGCTGTAAAGCAATAGTTTCGAAGGCCGCATCGCCGGCCCGATAGGTTATACTCAACTCCAAAGCCTGGGTTTGGCCTCCTGCTAGGCGTCGTGTCCAGTTGCCTGTGCTTTGCCGTGCCCAACCTGCTTGCCTTAATAGCACTTCTGCCTGTTGGGGGGCATAAGTGAGCAGAGGCAGGCTGTCATTATACACTGCTTTTTCCTGTGGATTAATAAGCCCGACACTCGGATAAGCCATGCCATTTTGGGTAGCTTTAATGAGTGCTGGTATATTAAATAGGTAGCTTAACGCCTGGCGTGTCAGCCGGTCGTCAAGCGGCACGCGGCTGCTGTTAAAGCCTGCCAGAACCATTTCGTACGAGTCGGCCGTGTAAAAGCGCAACGCCTGCCTGCCACTCTCCGACTTACGAAGACGGTTGAATTCGTTCGCAGGCACCATTGGGTAAATGTCTATATCGCCTCGCCGCAACGCGAGCAATGCCGTGGCGTTATCAGGAATTATCTGGAAATCAATCTGTTTTGGCCGTGCTAGCAACTGGGGCTGCTGTACCGGCAATCGGTCGGCCCACCAGTTTGTTTTACGGCGAAAGGTTAGTGCCTGCCCATTACGCCAAGCTGTCAACTGATAAGGCCCCGAGCCGGGGAGATTCATTGGGCTCTTATCCAGATTGGCCGCGTTATAGCGTTGCACGAAAGCCGCTAGCACAGGATATTTACTCAAGGAAACGGGCGTCGGCTGAGTTAAAGCTGCCAAGGGGATAGTACGCAACTGCCGCTGCGGGTCCAAGGCGTACTCGGGTAGAATAGGATACTCGCCGGAGACGTATGCATACTCCGGGGCGCGGCCCTGGCATACGAGCGTGAATTGACGCGCGTCGGTTGAGTCTAACCGCACGTCTTGGATAAAGCTGAAGCGGGCTCGTGCTTCTTCATTCGGCAAACCCGGAGAGTTCATCACCTTCAAGGTAAAGGCCACATCCTGAGCGACTATGGGCTGGCCATTATCCCAAGTGGCAGCGCTTCGGAGCCGGTAGGTAAGTAAGGTCAACGAGTCCTGGTGTTGTACCATAGGCAGCTTTTCGGCCAGCCATGGTACATATTCCTGTTTCTGGTTGTCTACGGTTAATAAGTTTTGGTATAATAATCCAACAGCTTGGTTGGCAATATCATTAGGAATTGTAAGCGGATTTAAGGACTCGGGGTCACGCACCCACCGCACTCGCACAGCATCAGAAGTGGATGACTGTGGATTGCAGGCGGACAGCAAACCAAGAAATGTATAGAGCCACAGCCCCCAAAGTAGTCGCCGCATAAGCTAACAACCGCGTAGAAACGGCTCCGGGCAAGTTAGCTAAGATTCCCCAACTGGTGGAGATGAATCTCAGCTAACTTGCCCGGATTATTTTATAAAGAGGTAAATACAATAGGTATCTACCGAGCGTTTCTAGTACTTGTCGAGCCTAGCGAGCGTTACCATCGTTCCAGCCGCTGCTGCCCCCGACACTTTGGGTCGTCAGGTTACCATCGTTCCAGCCGCTGCTGCCGCCAGCACTTTGAGTCGTCAGGTTACCATCGTTCCAGCCGCTGCTGCCGCCTTTAGCAGTAGTGGTAGGAGACGAAGCTAAAGTGGTAAATTGGAGAAGTGCGAGAGCAAGTAATTGTAGCATGTTGTCGTTAGTTGTGTGTAGTTCGAGCGATGAACCATACAAATGTGAGGTGTTAGAGAGCCATAACAAAGGAAGATTGTCTGCTAAATATGACTAGGATATTATAAATATTAATTTGGCTGTATATTATTGAAGAAGATAAATATATGCTCGATTACATAAATTTTCTTATTATGATAGTGCTATACTACAGAGCCCTTAAGCAGCTTTAGTATAAAAAAGAGATATAGTATAATTATGAAATTACTCAGTTTTGAATCGATTATATATATGTAGGGTACTTACTGGGGAGCATAAATCACTGATATTTGCCTTTCCTACCAATGAAAGTATTAATGGAAGTATGTGCATTCATAAAATGGTACTCTATCTATGGAAGATATAAGTAATCTGGCTAAAATAGTTGTAGATAGACGGGTTGGCGTTCCTCCTCTAATTGATTTTAGCGCCAAGTCGTCTTCAAACAAAGAAATCGAGTTACTACAAATACTGAGTAGCGAACAACAAGCTACTCAACTCCAAGTAACTAAAGTATTGTATGGGAAAGCGAATACAACGAATCAGGCTGCTCTTCGCAAACTCAAGTCGAGGGTACAGAAGAAGCTGCTGAACCATTTATATTTTCTTGATCATACTGATCCGCGTCAATTTATTTCGAAGCGCTATGAATTACAGTGCTTAGAACTGTATCACCAAGCCAGTATCCTGTTCAAGGAAAGCGAAAGTGAACTGGCTGAGAGGCTGGCACGCAAATGTCTACGCTTAGCTCTGGACGGAGAATTTACTCAGTATGTAGTTATGAGTTTAGGATTTCTTCGTCATCTATATGCTCAACTGAGGAAGCCGAAGCATTACCGCGCTATTTCCAAGCAACTTAAGCACTACCAGGAAATAGCCAAGACAGAAGAAGAAGCACGACAGCTATACTTAGATGTTCGAATGGAGCAAACCCAAACCGTGCGGTCGCGACGCTTCTTACTGAATGAATTATCGGCCCACATAACTACAATGGAAAGCCTGCATCGGAAGGCTAATACATATAGTGCGTTCGAATATTTATATCGAATGCGCTTAATGCGAGAGGAGTTATTGGGTAACTTTGAGGAAATTATTGAGATAACAGGCACAACATCAGTCTTATTTGATAAGGGTAAAGTCAATAAGAAACGCTTCGATATTCGCTTCAACAAATTTATGAGTGTATGGGCGCACCTGCGTAGTAAACAAGTAGTTAAAGGATTAATTCTTGCGGAAGACTATATCAAAGATTTTCATCCTTCCTCTGATAATTGGTTTTACTTTCTTGAGCATTATATGCTGTTGGCATTACACGCCAAGGAATACAGCAAAGCCTATGAGATTTTGCGCTTAGCCCGCAAAAATCCATATTATAGTAAGCAGCGGGCGGCGGCAATACAGCGTTGGGATCTGTTCGAAGTGTATTTGCACTTCATTCAGCCTGAGAACTCTTCTTTGCGTCTACAGTTCAGCCAGTTTATTCAGACCGTGCCTGACTATAGCCGGGACAAGCAAGGTTATAACGTGGCTATTCTGGTATTGCAGTTTCTGTATTATCTGCGGCAGGGCAACTTGGATGCCTTGCTTACCCGCCTGGAAGGGCTGCGTAAGTATGAGCAGAACCACTTGCGTGACCCTGCTACTTTGCGAAGCCAGCTATTCTTTCGGCTGTTGCTGCTAATGGTGCGAGAGGATTTTGCCCCCCAGGCCTGCGAAAAGAAAGGTCAGACTTTGCTGAACCGTTTGCGGGAGGCTCCACAACCAGGTGACGCTTATGCGGAAAGCGAAATCATTCCATATGAGGATTTATGGGAATTAACGCTCAATATCCTGCGGGTAAATGCAGAGGCCAGAGCTACCGAAGAGGCAGCGCATGAACGATAAATGCCTGGCTACGGGCATAAAAAAGCCCCCAACATACCATTGAGGGGCTTTTTTATGCCCGTAGCCAGGCTATTTGGCAGTTACTTTAAACTCCGTACGACGGTTGAGCTGCCGGCCGGCCTTCGTGGTGTTAGGCACCACGGGCTGCGCATCCCCGTAGCCAGCGAAGCTGAGGCGAGCTTTATCGGTGCCTTTACTCACCAAATAATCAACTACCGCCTTGGCCCGGCGCTGCGATAAATCTTTGTTATAAGTGCCTTGGCCTACATTATCGGTGTGGCCGCTGATTTCGAGGCGCAGGGCTGGAGCCTCAGTTAGTAGTTTTTGCAAGCGCCCCAGCTCGCTGGTGCTTTCGCGGCGCAAGGTGGCTTTATCGAAGTCAAAGAAAATATTGTTGAGCACCACTTTGACTCCGACATCGAGCTTTTTGAGCCCGACGTCTTTTACCACTTCCGCGTAGGCAGCGCCGGCGGGCAAATCGAAGTTTTCGGAGTGGAACAAATATCCCTCCTGACGCACCACGATTCCGTAGTTAACCCCCGAGGGCAGTGACACTAGATAACGACCCGACTGAGCATTCGCCAAAAAGGAAGCAATTACCTCATTCCGTTGGTTATCAATTACTTCAATGGTAGCTTCCAGCGGTTGCTTCGTGAGGTCATCGGTCACTACACCTTTCAGGATAGTTACCTGAGCCGTGGCGATGGGCACGGGCGGAGCCAGTAACGTTTCCTTCACTGGTTGGGCCCGACTAGCCAGCAACTGATCCTCCTGGGAAAGCATGGGGAGCTTTTCTGAGCCGAGAAAAGTGATCTGATATATGTCTTTGCCCCCCAGTCCTTCTTCGCGGAAACTCGAATAGTAGCCGTGGCGACTGGAAGCCGAAATCACAAAGAATACATCGTCGTCGGGGGTGTTAATGGGCCAGCCAAGGTTTTCGGGCGTGCTCCACTTCCCGTTTTCAAGCACCGATTTAAAAATGTCGTAGCCACCCATCGAGTTGTGGCCCTCCGAACTGAAATACATCGTTTTACCGTCGGGGTGCAGAAACACACCCTCCTCGCCGTAAGGGGTATTAACAGTAGATCCCAGGTTTTGGGCCGGGCCGCGACCCTCCAGCTCTACTTTATAAATGTCACGGCTGCCAAGTCCTCCTTCCTTATCGCTCACAAAGTACAGGCTGCGGCCATCCGGCGTGTAAGCGGCCGACGACTCGTGGCCTTTACTGTTAATGCGCGCGCCCAGGCGCTGGGGCTTGCGCCACTCGGCCCCGCGTAGATTAGCTTCGTGCAGGTCGCCGCCATTGTCTTCTACGTATACCAGCATGCGCTGTCCATCAGGGGAGAGGCCAACGGTGGCATCGTGGCCATCGGTGTTTACGGGAGCGTTTAAATTGCGGGCATCGGTCCATTTTTGGCCTATGCGCGTGCTTTGATAAATATCTTCGAAGAAGCCGCCCGTTTCAGGGTCAGTCTGCCCCCCAGTAGAATTTTCGCGCCGAGAGGTGAACATCAGCACCGATTCATCGGCCGAAATAACCGGGCTGTAATCGGCATAGGGCGAGTTGACGGTTGGGCCGGCGTTATCAATAAAAGCCCGTACGGGCTTTTTGCTCATTTTCTGGCCGTTCTCACATTCGGTTATCTTCTTGCGAATATCAGCCAAAAGGGGAGCGGTATTTTTGCCCCCCGTCGCAGGCTGAGCGGCTTTGTATTCAGCAATGGCTTCCTGCCACTTCCCATTCAGGTGCAGGCCACGGCCCAATAGGTAATGAATGCGCGGATCAGCATCGGGGGTCAACTTATACGACTTCTGCAAATAGCTGAGCGCTCGCGGCTTGAAACCGGAATGCAGATAACAGTCGCCAATCTTCAAATTTAGTTCAGCATTATCCGGATTGAGCTTTTGGGCTGCCAGATAGTGAGGCAAGGCCTGCTCATAGCGCGGCGGGTCCGTATCGTAGCTGCCGTCGCCCTCTTTTATCTCGCGCAAAGCAGCTTTTAAGCCCTCTTTATCATTACCAAAATGGTCCTTGCTAAACTCGACGCTCTGCGCGTGGGCCGCTTGTGCGAAGAGCAGAATGGTGAATAGAAATAGTTTATACATCATCTCGCTGTGTTGTTCTGACGTGTTTTTCCTGAGCTTATTTGCCCTAGGAAGCATTAGGCATTTGTCGTCGGGCAGCTCGCCGGTGTCTATAATTTTGCTTTATTCGCTGCCGCAACCGGAGTTGGCGGCGTAGCTGCTGCCTGCTTCCAAGCCAAGCTCGGCGGCTTTGCGCCAGTCTTGGCAAGCGCCCGGCGTGTCGCGGAGCATTTCGCGGGCGTGACCCCGGTTGAGGTAGGCTTCCGCGTATTGCGGGTTGAGACCGATAGCTTTTCCTGCATCGGCGGCGGCCTTTTTATAGTCTTCCAGTTTTAGATAAGCTGCCGCACGGTTATTCCAGGCAAATGCATAGGAAGCGTCGAGGCTGAGCGCCTTGCCAAAATCTTCGGCCGCTCCGTGGTAGTCAGCGGCCTCGTAGCGGGCGCTGCCCCGGTTGCTGTAGGCAATGGCATTATCCGTTTTCTTCGCCAGATACTCATTATGGTCAGCTATAGCACCTTTTAAGTCACCCGCGCGGCGGCGAGTCGCTGCCCGGTTCAGCAGCGCCGGAAGCAACTCTGGTTGTAAGGTCAGGGCTTTCGAATAGTCTTGGATGGCCGCCGCGAAGTTGCCAAGCTGGCGCTGTGCACTGGCCCGGTCGTGGTAGGCGTAGGCATAGTTTGGGTCGGCTTTCAGGGCCTGATCGAAATCAGCCTTGGCCGCTTGATAGTCGCCTTTTTCGAAACGCAACGCTCCCCGATAATACCAGGCCGGAGCGAAATCAGCTTTGGTTTCGGTGGCTTTCGTATAGTCCTGCTCTGCTTCGGTCCGCTGACCCAGTGCTTCACGGGCCTGGCCACGCCCAAAATAGGAAGTATAACCCGTTGGCTCCAGTCGGATGGCAGCATCATAATCCTGCACGGCCTGCGGATAATCTTTCAGCTCATAACGGGTGGTAGCACGATTGTAGTATGCTTTGGCGAAGTCGGGCCGAGCAGCCAGTGCTTTATCAAAATCCTGAAGGGCAGCTTGGTAGCTTTTGCTGTTATACTTCGTTACGCCACTGTTGTACATCTTCTCAGCTAGCTGGGCGGGCGGCAGTGTAGTGGCGCGCACCGTGTCTACCTGAGCTTTGGCACCGATTGTAAAGCCCAAGGAAATAGCCAGAATATAGATTCGTAGCATAGTATTCTATATAAGTGATTTCTAGGTGTTAAATATAATTTTATTTGTTGAATAAGGTCTTTAAAGTGCTGTATTTGTTTGTTTAATTGTGTTTAATCAATAAAATTTATGCTGATTATATAATCTTTGCACTCTCTGTTTTTTTAGGTTGACCTTATACTCAGGCTATTTTATATTTAACATCTGCGCCACGCAACCTGCTCCACTTAATGATGGTTGTGCAGGCAGCCCCGAAGTTTGCGTATTTTTGCGTCGCCTACGGGCTCATCATTCGATTTTTCATCTTAGCCTATCTCACTCATGGCAACTTACCCCGAATACATGGTAGCTCCCATCCGCCAAGACCTTACGTCGGCGGGCTTTGAGCAACTTATGACCCCCGAAGAAGTTGATGCAGTACTGAACGAGCAGAGTGGCACTGTGCTAGTAGCCGTCAACTCGGTATGTGGCTGCGCCGCCGCTAAAGCCCGCCCCGCCCTAAAAATGGCCCTGGCCAGCGCCGACAAAAAGCCTGCTAAGCTGGTGACCGTATTTGCCGGCATGGAAACAGAAGCCGTCGACAAAGCACGTCAGCACATGCTACCCTATCCTCCCTCATCCCCCAGCATCGCCCTGTTCAAAGATGGTGAACTGGTCCATATGATTGAGCGGTACCATATTGAAGGCAGCGACACGATGCGTATCGTGAACAACCTGCAAGGCGCATTTGAAGAGTATTGCTAGATCACGGATTTAACCGGATTACACGGATTTTTCGATCACTGACTAGAGCAACAAAAAAGCCCCCCAGAACCTTTCTGGGGGGCTTTTTGCTAAACGGAATCAATCAGCTAAATCTGATCTGTGTAATCCGAAAAATCCGTGATCCTTAGTTGGCGTACTCGCTCAGGAACTTGATGCGCATAAGGCGCAAATCTTCCTCTGTGTATTCGTCGGGGCCAAGTTCTTTCAGAGCCACGGCAATATTGTCGGTATTCGACTGCAGGAAATAATCCGTGATTTCGGCTTGACGGTCGTGGTCCAGGATGCCATCGATATAGTAGTTTAGGTTAAGCTTGGTGCCGGCGTAGCAGATGTGCTCAATCTCCTCCATCAATTCGCGCATATCAATGCCTTTAGAGGAAGCTATTTCCTCCAAATCCATCTTCTTATCAATTTGCTGAATAATGTAAATCTTGATTTTTGACTTATTGACGGCCGATTTCACAACTACATCGGCGGCCGTCATTATGTCGTTATCCTCGACGTACTTCTGAATTAGCTGCAGGAAAGGCGCCCCAAACTTACTGGCCTTACCCTGGCCCACGCCGCCCACATGGGCGAGGTCGTCCATCTTCACGGGGAAGGTGGTGGCCATTTCCTTCAACGACGGGTCTTGGAATAGGACGTAAGGAGGCAAGTTTTTATCCTTCGCCATCTTCTTACGCAGAGACTTCAGCATTTCAAACAACGCTTCGTCGTGGCCGGCGGCCTGCTGCACCTCTTCCTGCTGCTGCTCCTGCTGCACCTCCTCGTCGTAGTTGTGGTCCTTGGTGAACTTGATTGAATGAGGATTTTCGATGAATTCTTGACCTTTAGAACTCATTTTTACGACCCCAAAATTTTCAATATCCTTTTCCAGGAAGCCATTGAGCAGTACTTGCCGGAGCACCGAATGCCAGAATGCGGCATCATGATCTTTACCTTGCCCGTACACTTCCAGCTTATTATGGCCGTAGCTTTCTACGTGGGCATTATTCATGCCCATCAGTACAGTGCCAATGTGCTCCAGGCCAAAACGCTCATTGGTTAGCACCACGGCTTTCAAGGCCATTAATACTTCTTCTTTCGCTTCAAAACGCCCCTTTGGGTGCTTGCAGTTGTCGCAGAAGCCACAGTCTTTCTCGAACGCCTCGCCGAAATAATGCAGTAGCTGCTTACGCCGACACACGGCCGAATCGGCGTAGTTGGCCATCTCCTGCAAGAGCAGCTTGCCATTGTCGCGCTCCGTGACGGGCTTGTCCTTATTGAACTTCTCCAGCTTCACGATATCATCGTAGCTGTAAAACATCAGGCAATTGCCCTCCAGACCGTCGCGGCCGCCGCGGCCGGTTTCCTGGTAGTAGCCCTCAATGCTCTTGGGCGTATCGTAGTGAATCACGAACCGCACGTCGGGCTTATCGATGCCCATACCAAAGGCGATGGTGGCTACAATAACGTCGGCTTCTTCATTTAAAAAAGCATCCTGATTTGCCATGCGCACCTGCGGGTCGAGGCCGGCGTGGTAGGGGAGGGCCTTCACGTCGTTTACGCGCAGCAGCTCCGCAATTTCCTCCACCTTCTTGCGCGAAAGACAATACACGATGCCAGCCTTGCCTTTGTGGTGCTTTACGTACTGAATCAGCTGTTTTTTGGTGTTGTGCTTGGGCCGGACTTCGTAATAAAGATTGGTGCGGTTAAATGAAGTTTTGAACACCGAAGCATCGTCCATCTGCAGGTTTTTCTGGATATCCAGCTGCACTTTGGGTGTGGCCGTGGCCGTGAGGGCGATGATAGGTACGTTGGCTCCCAGATTATCGATGATGCCGCGAATCTTGCGGTACTCCGGCCGGAAATCGTGGCCCCATTCCGAAATGCAGTGTGCTTCGTCAATGGCCACGAATGAAATAGTGGCCTTTTGCAGAAATTCGATGGTTTCGTCTTTCGTAAGTGACTCCGGAGCAACGTACAGCAGGCGTACCTCGCCACTGATCACGTCTTTCTTCACCCGATTAATCTCTGATTTCGACAACGTCGAGTTCAGAAACTGCGCGTTCACACCAAAAGCATTCAGCTGATCTACCTGATTTTTCATCAAAGCAATCAGGGGCGAAATCACGATGGCCGTGCCCGGCAGCACCAGCGCCGGCAGCTGATAACAGAGCGACTTGCCCGCCCCGGTAGGCATGATTACGAAGGTATTATGACCGTCGATGACGTTTCGGATGACGGCTTCCTGGGTGCCGCGGAACTGGCCGTACCCAAAAACTTCCTTTAACTTGCCTTTCAGATCAGCCGTTGGCGCTGTCACTTGTTTTAGGGCTGGCATGGTCTCTCTCACTTACTCGGTTATGGATTGCGAACGGGAGTGCAAACACGCATGTTGCACTCTCAATCTAATGGTTTTTTGGTATTTACGAAACAGTAGTTGGTTGCTAACCATTTAAATACAGTGTTAAAGCACCGGTATACACCACCAAAACAGCAACACAACTAACAGCCATAGGTCCAAGACTTGAAACCAACGACGGGATGAACAACCAACTACTCGGTACCGACTACTCAGTTCCGACTATCAAATTTAGATTGAAACCGCAGAACGAACTCAACGCAATTGCAAAAAAAGTGCTTCATGAAGAGGCAAGCGCCATTCAGTGTGTAGCAGAGGCATTGGATAGAACGTTAGATTTTGCACAATGCGTAGAAGCAATACTATCTTTGCGGGGTAGAGTAGTGGTGACGGGCATTGGCAAAAGTGCCCACATCGCGGCCAAAATAGTGGCTACGCTGAACTCTACGGGTACTCCAGCCCTGTTTATGCACGCCGCCGACGCTATTCACGGCGACTTAGGCATGATTCAGCCAGAAGATTTTGTCATTGCCATCAGTAAAAGTGGTGACACGCCGGAAATAAAAGTATTGGTTCCCTTACTGAAGCGGAAAGGGGTGCCCCTGGCCGCTTTGGTTGCCAATGCCGATTCCTACTTGGCTGTACAGGCCAACTACGTGCTGCACGCGCCCATTACCCGCGAGGCCTGTCCGCACAATCTGGCCCCCACCACCAGTACGACGGCCGCGCTGGCGCTCGGTGACGCGCTGGCCGTATGCCTGCTCGAGTCGCGCGATTTTACTTCCGCCGACTTTGCCCGCCTGCATCCGGGTGGTACTTTGGGCAAGAAGCTTTACTTGAAAGTCGGGGACTTAAGCCGGCAGAATCAGGCGCCGCAAGTGCTGGAAAATGCCCCCCTGCGCGAGATTATCCTGGAAATATCGGGCAAGCGCTTGGGTGCTACGGCTGTTCTTAGTGAAGATGATAATCGCCTGTTAGGAATCATCACCGATGGTGACCTGCGTCGGATGCTTACCAACTATACTAACCTAGAAGACGTTCGGGCCCACAACATTCTCACACCATTGCCTATTACCATCGACATAGATGACTTCGCTGCTGAAGCGCTGGCTCGCATGCAGCAGCGCAATATTACCCAGCTCATCGTGACGGATGCCGGCCGATTCAGCGGCTTTATTCATCTGCATGATTTGCTGCGTGAAGGCTTAGTATAGAGGCAAAATTTGCATTGAGGGAAGGGGCGCTTTGGTAGTACATTTTGGCCGGATTCGTGCAGAGGGGGCACAACCCTGAAATATTTCGGACCTTTGCCCCGATTTAACTTTAACCTGGTTTTGGTTAAGCCTATTCTATGACTCAAAACACCTACCTCGTTGTGATGGCGGGCGGCATTGGTAGCCGCTTCTGGCCCTTTAGCCGCACGAATCATCCCAAGCAGTTTCATGATGTGATGGGCGTTGGCCGGTCGATGCTGCAACTCACGGTGGACCGCTTTGCTGGAATTTGCCCCCCGGAGAATGTTTTTGTTGTAACTAACCGCGACTACACCGCGCTGGTGCAGCAACACCTACCCAAGTTGCCCCCCGACCAGATTTTGGGTGAGCCAATTGGTCGTAATACGGCTCCGTGCATTGCCTATGCCAGCTACCGCATCGCACAGCGCGACCCTAAGGCGGTTATCATCGTGACGCCCGCCGACCACGCCGTGCAACGTGAGGATGAGTTCCGCGACATTATCAGCCAGGCCGTAGACAGCGCCCGCACCCAGGATATTCTCATTACGCTTGGTATCCAGCCTTCCCGCCCCGATACCGGATACGGCTACATTCAGTTTATCGACGGCGACCAGAACGGGCTGTTCGGCAGCCTGCGGAAAGTGAAAACGTTCACTGAGAAGCCGAATCTGGAGCTGGCAAAAATGTTCATGGACAGCGGCGACTTTCTGTGGAATTCCGGCCTATTCATCTGGCGGGCCGAGGTGATTATGCAGGCCTTCCACCAATACTTAGGCGACATCGCCGAGGTCTTTGACGAAGGCCTTGACCAGCTCGGAACAGCGCAGGAAACCGACTTTATTACCGATGCGTATTCCCGCTGCCGCAATATCAGCATCGATTACGGCATCATGGAAAAGGCTGACAACGTATACGTTCTGCCCGCCGATTTTGGCTGGAGCGACCTGGGTACCTGGGACTCGCTGCATCGTATCGGGCGCGGCGACGAGAATGGCAACGTGATTGACGGTGACGCTATCCTCTATGACACCCGCGAGTGCGTAATCAAGACTCCCTCAGAGCGCCTGGTAGTGGTACAGGGCTTGGAAGGCTACATCGTGGCGGAGTACGATAACGTGCTGCTCATTTGCAAGCGTACGGAAGAGCAGCGAGTAAAGGAATTTGTGGCCGATGTGCGCGCCAAAAAGGGTAACGGCTATAATTAAAAAATCAAGGAATAATTAATAGTCAGCTCTTGCTCAACATAGAATTGAAATGAAAAAGCCGGACTCGAATTGTCCGGCTTTTTGCTGTTCCTAAACTTCAACAAGCGACCTTACTTATTGATGATTATTTATTGATTCAACAGCCGTTGGCGCAGTACCTCAAACAACATGATTCCGCTGGCTACCGATACATTCAGCGAGCTAATCTGCCCAGCCATCGGAATGCGAACTTTGTGATCAGCAAGTCTTAGATATTCAGGTGAGATACCGTCTTCTTCGCTGCCCATGAGCACTGCTACGGGGCCAGTGAAGTCTACACTAGCTGTTTCAAGGCTGGTGTCGGCCTTTTCCGTACACGCTACCACCTGCACGCCTGATTGCTGCAGGAAAGTGATAGTGTCCTTGAGGTTGGACTCCCGGCACACCGGAATTAGGTTGAGCGCGCCGGCAGAGGTTTTGAGTGCATCGCCATTGATTTGAGCCACGCCACGGCTGGGAACGACGATGGCATGTGCGCCCATACACTCAGCGTTGCGGGCGATAGCTCCGAAATTGCGCACATCCGTTATCCGATCGAGCAGGAGGAGCAAGGGCGTTTTGCCCGCCTCAAACAAGCTCGCCAGAATACTGTCCAGGGGAGCGTAATCGATGGGCGAAACGAAGGCTACTGCACCCTGGTGGTTCTTGCGGGTCAGGTCGTTGAGCTTCTCCAGCGGCACCAGCGACACGGGGATAGTCGCGGCTTTGGCCATCTCGGTTATCTCCTGGGTAATGCTGTTTTTGGTGCCGCGTAGTAGGTAAATTTTCTCCAGCGTCCGGCCAGCACTCAGGGCTTCCAAGATAGGACGCAGACCAAAAAGCATATCGATGCTGCGGTCAGCGGCTGGCCGATGGGGATAGCGCGGCTTATACTCAGAGCGGCCCGAGTTATCCCCCCGGCCGGCTTCGGGCCGGTCACGGTCGCGACGGGGCTCGTGGCGCGTGCCGTTTTCATCGTAAAAAGTACGGCGCTGCTCGTTCAGCGGGCGGGACGGGCGGTCGTCAGGGCTTTTCTCCATTGCTCCACGGCGGCATACCAAAGCATTTCGTGCTCGGGTCGGCGCACCAATTCATAGTGTTCGGGGGCAAAGGTACTGGGTTTGGCGCGGAACACATAGGTGCTATTGCCCACGTCGGGCTGGCGGTAGATCCAACGCTCCTCCGCAGCCGTGCGGTACACCACATCGGGTGGCCCCATGACCACGTAAAGCATGCCTCGATCGGTCATCCAGCCGGCTTTGTAAGCGGAGAAAAGCTGGTTAGCCGCTGCCACCCGGCCGTAGTACGTACGAATGAGCTGGCGAGCTCCGGCCTGCTGGCCATTAGCCGCATTAAGCCAAAATTGGTCGACTGCCTTCTTCGGGGAAGGAGCGTCGTACAGCTTTTTCCGCTCGACGGAGGAGGTAAGGTAAATAAGCGGCTGGATAAGGTCGGCAGCAGTTGTTAGCTCTGGGAAGTTGTTTTCCTCCACTAATAAACTGCTGGCCGGGCCGCCACAACCATTGTTCAGTAAGTACAAACCAGCGCGTTGCAGCGCCACCAATTGCCCAGCCTGAAAGGTGATGGAATCTTGGACGCCCAAGGTGCGCGGAGCCGGCGGCTGGGCGGCCGGATTGGTCATGGGGGGCAAAGCTGCCGTGAAATTGCTTTCGTAGCGCCGCAGCAGTAAGGGCTGATTCAGGCCGAAAGCGCTTACTTCAAACGGTTCGCTTGCGTGCACATAACGGCGCAGTAGAGGAACACCGACTGAATCGACTAGGATAAAGGGGCGAGCCAGTCGCTCGGTGGTTAGTAGGAGCCAGGCTTCGTCGCCAGTGTCTGCGGCGTTGGGACCAGGTTGCAGACTTAGTACTTGCCCTGCCCGCAGCCGGGCCAAGGGCACACAGAACTCAACCAGCGCTGCCGTACCTACGCGCTTTGTGTGCTTAAAAATTTGACTTATCGTGTCTTGCCACACGGGTTGTTGGGCATCGTAGCTTGACCACACAGACATGCGTAGTGGCTGTCCCGACCCAACTACACTCCCATTAGGAAAGCGCACATACAAGCGCAGACTATCGGCCTCCCGACGAGTATCAACCATAACACGGCGCGCCAAGCTGTATTGGCCGGCAAAGTCGCGGCGGGTGGCGGCGGGCCTACTAGCTATCAGGCAAACCAAAAAGCAGAGGAGTAGCAGGATGGGGCGTTTGGTCATGGATTACAGCGTATGCAGCCTTGAACGGATTTTACTGAATGTGAATGGCCAGCAACTAGGTAACGACTTATCTTTATTTTAATTGATGGATACTAAAAAAGCCCCCCAGGTTAAAGCTGGGGGGCTTTTTATAAAGGAAGTACCTGTCTGATTCCAGAAATCAGGTTAGTAGATGTATTACTGACGAGGATAATACTGATTCAGCAACTCCACCGCCTTGGCAGCGCGGGCTTGGTCCTTGATCTGCTCGGCGGCCTGATACACGCTTTGCAGGGTAAGCAGGTTGGTTTGAATTTCCATCTCAAACAGGCTGCCATTCGTTGTTGAATAATACGCCAGCGCCTGTTGGGCGCGGTTGGTCATCGTGTCCAGAATGTCGGTGGCTTTCTTCCGTTCGCCTACTGCCACTAGCGGCCCCACAAACTGAGGCGTGTAGTAGTCGTACGGAATGGACGCGTCGGGCATGACGGTGAAAGCCTTATCCATTACCTGCTTGGCTTTTACTTTGTCGCCGGCAGCCAGGTAAGCCTCCGTTAGGCGGGCAAACTTCTCACGATAATTGGCCGGGAAACGCAGGCTGTTCTCGTCGTAATACACGTTGGGGTCGTTGAGGTTGCGGAAGGCAAACTTCTTCATCATGTTCTCAAACATGAGGTCCTTGGCCACGTAGCCCTCATTGCCGCGCGGGTCGTAATTGGGGTCGCGGGCGGGCAGGATGCGATACGCCATGCCTTCGAGCTGGAAGTAGGGCTGCAAGTTCATCATGTCGGAAGGCACGACGGTGCTGGAGAAGTAAATGGGCCGCTGCCAGTTATTGCTCGCCAGCATGTCCAGAATTACCAGGTTTTTCTTCTCGATAGCGCCACCGCCCATGTCCCACTCCATGCGGGGCACCAGCTGCTTGCGGCGCTCGGCCGGAATGATGCCGGAGCGCATAACAGCGGCCGTATCTACGGGCAGGAAAAACTTCTTGGTAGGGAATGACAGCAGCGACCGTCCACTCTGCGTCTGCACCTGCAGTAGGGGGCTATTTTCATCAACAAGCTGCACAAACTCCTTCAGATTGACCTGCTGCACGGCCGGATTCTCCACGAAAGGCAGATAATCATTGGTGCCCTGCACGTAGTTCTGCGGCTTCATCGAAATAGGCAGCGGCTGCGACTTGTACGCCCGGCGACGCATCTGCTCGATGTACCAATCGGTATTCAGATAGCTGAGTACGGCTACTCGCACATCAGTGCGTACGCCTTCCACTTCCTGAGCATACCAAAGCGGGAAGGTGTCATTGTCGCCGTTGGTAAATAGGATGGCGTTCGGGGCCAGCGAGTTCAACAGGTTCTTAGCCGAATCCACGGAGCTGTAGCGGTCGGAGCGGTCGTGGTCGTCCCAGCCCTGCGCGGCCATAATGCCGGGAGCCAGCAAGCCAAGTGCCAGCGCTACGCCAGCCCGTACTGTATCGGCTTTGAGCACGCTGCGAAGTAACTCTGCCAAACCAATGACGCCCAAACCAATCCAGATGGCGAAGGCATAGGTAGAGCCCGTAAAGGTGTAGTCTCGCTCCCGCGGCTCAATGGGCGGCTGATTCAGGTAAAGCACAATGGCTAAGCCGGTAAACAGGAATAAAAGGCCCACGATGAAAGCGTTACGGCCGTCGCGTTGAGAATGAAAAAACAAGCCTACCAAGCCCAGAATCAATGGGATAGCTAAGAAATTGTTGTGGGCTTTGCTGCCCCCGATTCGTACCGGTAGCTCACTTGTACTTGCGCTGGCAAGCCACACCACACCGGCTTGTTGCACGTCGCTTTCGCGGCCCACAAAGTTCCAGAGGAAATAGCGCCAGTACATGTGCCCCATCTGATACCGAAACAGGAAGCTCAGATTCTGACCCATCGTTGGCTTCACGTCTTTCTGCACATCCACCCATTTCTGGTAGTAGCGAATATGGTCGGGCTGCGGGCTGTAGAGGCGTGGCAGGAGCATTTTGTCTTCGTCCCGATAAATAGTTTCGAGACGACGCTCCGCGATAACATACTTGTCGCCTTCGCGCACGTAGCGCGGCGCACCCTCAAGTTGGTCGACAGGCTGAGCGTTGAACTGCGGACCATAAAGCAAAGGCCGGTCGCCGTACTGTTCGCGCTTGAGGTAGCTCACAAAGGAGAGCACATCATCGGGCTTGTTTTCGTCGATGGTCGGGTTGAAGCCCGAGCGAATCGGTACAATCAGGTAAGAAGAATAGCCGATTAGAATAAACACGAACACCAGCATGCCGGTATTTACGAGCTGGCTGCCTTTGCGGTAAGAGTAGCGGAAGCCGAAATAAATGATGGCCAGCAGCAACAGCACGAAGATGATCACGCCCCAGTTGAAAGGCAGGCCCACGCTGTTCACGAAAAACACCTCGAAGCCACCGGCAATGGTTGGAAGGCCGGGGATGATGCCCGCCAAGATTGACCCCACGATAATCATGCTCACTACCAGCGTCAAAATGCCCCCCAGCAGCGTAGGATTGGCAGTGCGCCGGTAGTAATAAATAAAGCCCAGGGCCGGCAGCGCCAGCAAATTGAGCAAGTGGACGCCAATAGAAAGGCCAATGATGTAGGCAATCAGAATCAGCCACTTATCGGAATCGGCCTTATGGGCGCGGTTTTCCCACTTCAGCATAATCCAGACAACCACCGCCGTGCACAGCGACGACATGGCGTATACCTCGCCTTCCACGGCATTAAACCAAAACGAATCGGAGAAGGCAAAAGCCAGTGCGCCCACGGCACCAGCACCCAAAATCAGCAGCGTTTGGCCAAAAGTTGGCTCCAGGTTGGGTTCCAGATTCGGTACAGCACGATGCAACACCAGTTTCTTGGCCAACATGGTGATCGTCCAGAAAAGAAAGAGCACCGTAAAGGAGCTGCTAAGTGCTGATAGAGCATTCACTAGCACCGCCACCTTGGTCACGTCGCCGAAGGAAAACAGCGAGAATATTCGGCCAAGTAATAGGAAAGTTGGAGCCCCCGGAGGATGCGGTACCAGCAGCTTGTAGGAGCAGGCAATGAACTCGCCACAGTCCCAGTAGCTGGCGGTGGGCTCCAGGGTAATCAGGTAAGTAAGAGTGGCAATGGCGAACACGAGCCAGCCAATCAGGTTATTCAGACTTTTATAACGGTGCATACTTGCTTGTTCAAAGAAGGGCCAAAAGTAGATAATAAATCCGGCCGTACCGCAGATTTGCCCCCCAGTTCATTTCTGACTGGTTTTCAGCGCGTAAAAAAAGCAGCCGATTGGTTCGGCTGCTTTTTAGAATGCGGGATATGCTGTAAAAAACCGTCAGGCGAGGAGCGGCATGACGAGCTATTTAATCTAGTTCTGTAATACCAGACGCTTCGTGCTTACCACTTTATCGTTTACGAGCAGGCTGTAGAAATACATGCCGGCCGGCAAATCCGAGAGATTCATGGCGATGCCGGTGCTAGCCAAATCGGGGCGCAGGGGGAGAGTACGAACCTCGCGGCCAATGATGTTGCTAAGGCGGAATTTGTAGTTGGGGCCAGGAGCCTGCGAAAGGCTGACCACCACCATGCCACGCGCCGGGTTAGGATACACGCTCAACGTAGGCAGATTGAGTCGCGCATCCTGCACTGGAGTTGCCGCAATACTTACAGATTTTGCAGCAGATTGCCCCTCAAGGCCCGAAAATGGGCTGCGAAACGCAAAAATGGTAGACGCTGGCAAGTTGCTGAAAGGCGTATTCCGAAAGGTATTGGTAGAAAATTCTGTGCGCCGAGGCGTGGTCAGGCGGGCCGAACGGCTGCCTAGTCCCATTTGGTACTGCTTTGGGCTAGCGTCGCTGTTGCCGGGTGGAGGATATTGGGGCGGATGCACCGTAGTGGCAACCGCCGAAAGCTGCGCCAGAACTAGCGTCAGCACCAATAACAAACGAGTAGAGATGATCATGTTGGGTAGCTAGAATGAGATCGGGGCCGGATGGCAGCCAAGCGGTGGGGTTAATTTGAAAAAGCCCCAGACGTGGCACTGGTAACTAAAACAAGCACCATGCCTGCTTCAGGTAACTGGTATCGGTCTGGCAAACAGATACCACCTTAGATGCAAAGGTTGCAGGAAGGTTTATTGTTCCATTAAATTATTTGAATGTAATCAAAAAGTAGGATGTTACTATCTTTTATAGATAGATTCCGGTTCTAACTGCATGAAACCCTACTAATCATCGACTTTGACTTTCGTATTAGGAGGCAGTGGGTAGATATTTTATTTGTTGTAAACCAAAATGCCGCTGCTGCCCATCAATCTCAACAAGCAGTTGGCCGGCCTCATCTACCCCCATGATCCGTCCTGTTACTGTTTGCCCATCTACTTCATATGGGCAGGGTTCTCGATATCGGTAGAGCACTTGTAAATAAGTCTGACGCAGGGTCGCTACTTGCCCAGCACGCAGTTGCAGGTAGCGCTTCTCCAAGCACTCAAGCAGGCGGGCAGCCAGCGTGGGAAGCTCGTATTGCCGACCGGTGAGGCAAGCCAGCGAGGTTGCGGTAGCAACACCAAATTCGCGCTGATTTATATTTAAGCCCAAACCAACGATACTTGATTGAATTTTAGGACCGCTTAAGGTGTTTTCGATTAAAATGCCCCCCAGCTTTTGTTCTCCGAAAAAAATATCGTTCGGCCACTTCACCCGAAGCGCGGGGTCGGGACCGAGCAGGCCACTAGCCCAATCATGCACGGCTAAGGCTACGGCCTGGCTGAGTTGAAACTGATCGGGGGCAGGCAGGAACGTGGGACGCCAGACGACTGATAGCGTCAGGTTTTCGCCGGGCTGGGCTTCCCAGCGGTTGCCACGTTGGCCGCGGCCGGCGGTCTGTTTGTCGGTAATGACTACGCAGCCGTCGGTGGCGCGGTTTTGGCCATTTAAACGCTGTGCCTCCGTATTTGTAGAGGTACATTCGGGCAACCAGATTAGCTGTTGGCCCGTGAAGAGGGTTTGGGGGGAAATAACCACCGCCTGATTTTCTTACTTTGTGATTTCAAACCTAATAATACCCTATGAAAAGTACCCTGGTTCGGCAAGATTCGGACAGTTTGGCAGACGTAGTAGTGCGCGGCATGCAGGAGAAAAAGGCAGTTGACATTGTAGTGCTGAACCTAAAGGAACTTAAGAATGCCGTTGCCGATTACTTCGTTATCTGCTCTGCTTCCTCCGACACCCAGCTTGATGCCATTGCCCGTTCAGTAGAAGAGGAAGTAGAGAAGGTAACTGGCCAAAACCCCTGGCAAACGGAAGGGCGCACGAACCGCGAGTGGGTGTTGCTGGACTATGTAGATGTAGTAGTACACGTTTTTCTGCGCGACCGTCGTCAGTTTTACGCTTTGGAAGAGCTATGGGGCGATGCCGATATAAAGTATTTAGAGGAGGAAAACGTCGTCGTTCCTAACGCAGTGGGACCCAACAAATAGCGTGGGCGGCGTGTTCCGCCTTTGACTTTCCCTGACTTATCTTATTTATGCCAAATACAACACCCAAAAAGAAAAAGCCCATGCTGCCGACGCCCACGCCTCGGCCAAGTATGCAGCTTTTGGTGCTGGGCGGGTTGGTACTGTTCATCTTCGCGATGTTCTACTTCAACCGCAGCAACTCCACGACCGACATTAACCAGCAGAAATTTGAACAAATGCTGCTGGCTGGTGACGTCCGCGACGTAACCCTCGTGAACGACCGGGCCGTAGAGGTGACGCTAAAGCCTGAGGCTGCCAAGAGCGCCAAATATAACGATGAACTGTCCCGCCGCGGACCGCTCACCCTCGAGCAAGGACCGCAATTTGCCTTCCGGGTCGTGGATGGTAAAACGTTTAAAGAAGACCTCGATAAGATTCAGACAAACCTGCCGCGCGAGCAGCAAGTAGGCCTGAACATCGACCAGCGTCAGGATGGCTACGGTCTGCTGTCGAGTTGGGGCCTGATTATCCTGCTGATGGTGGGTTTCTGGTTCCTGATGCGCCGCATGAGCGGGTCGGGCGGACCTGGGGGGCAAATTTTCAACATTGGCAAGTCGCGCGCCGCTCTGTTTGAGGGCGGCGACAAGGTGAAGATCACCTTTAAGGACGTAGCCGGTTTGGAAGAAGCCAAAGAAGAAGTAGAGGAAATCGTAGAATTTCTCCGCAACCCTTCGAAGTTTACGGTTCTGGGGGGCAAAATTCCGAAAGGCGCGTTGCTTGTAGGCCCTCCCGGCACGGGTAAAACCCTGATGGCTAAAGCCGTGGCTGGGGAAGCCGACGTTCCTTTCTTCTCGCTGTCGGGTTCTGACTTCGTAGAGATGTTCGTGGGCGTAGGTGCTGCTCGGGTACGTGACTTGTTTAAGCAAGCCAAAGCCAAAGCGCCCTGCATTATCTTCATCGACGAAATTGACGCCATTGGCCGTAGCCGTAGCAGCGGTAAGATGCCCGGCGGCAACGACGAGCGTGAGAACACCCTGAACTCCCTGCTGGTAGAGATGGACGGCTTCGGAACGGATTCCGGCGTTATCATCCTTGCTGCTACCAACCGCCCCGATACCCTCGACTCCGCGTTGCTGCGTCCCGGTCGCTTCGACCGTCAGATCAGCATCGATAAGCCCGACATCAACGGCCGCACCCAGATTTTTCAGGTGCACTTGAAGCCCTTGACGCTGGGTCCTGATGTAGATGCTCGTAAGCTGGCTGCTCAAACGCCTGGTTTTGCCGGTGCTGAAATAGCTAACGTCTGCAACGAAGCCGCGCTTATCGCCGCCCGCCGCGACAAGAAGATGGTGACTATGCAGGACTTCACCGACGCTGTTGACCGTGTGATTGGTGGCCTGGAGAAGAAGAACAAGATCATTTCGCCCAACGAAAAGCGTATTGTTGCTTACCACGAGGCTGGCCACGCTATTGCGGGCTGGTTCCTAGAGCACGCCGATCCGTTGGTAAAAGTGAGTATTGTTCCGCGTGGTGTAGCCGCATTAGGTTACGCCCAATATCTGCCCCGCGAGCAGTTCCTGTACAACACGGAGCAGCTCACCGACGAGATGTGCATGGCCCTGGGCGGTCGTGCTGCCGAGGACTTAGTGTTCGGTAAAATCTCAACGGGTGCCTTAAGTGACTTGGAGCGCATTACCAAGATGGCGTACAGCATCGTGACCATGTATGGCATGAATGAGAAGCTGGGTAACATTTCCTTCTATGACTCGAAAGGTCAGAATGAGTATGGCTTCAGCAAGCCGTATTCGGAAGCTACCTCCCAGATGATTGACGAGGAAGTGCGCACCATCATTTCCGATGCCTACGAGCGCACGAAAGCGCTGCTCACCGACCGTCGTCATGAGTTGGAAATCGTAGCCAAAGAGTTGCTGGAAAAGGAAGTTTTGCTGCAAGACGATTTAGAGCGCTTAGTAGGCAAGCGCCCTTACGACACTCAAACCAGCTACCAGGCGCACATGGCTGGCACCGACCGCAGCGAAACGCTAAGCGAGCGTAAAAACGAGCACCCCATTCCGCTCAGCGACGACCTACCCGAAAGCAACCTGCCTGGCCTCGACTTCGGCACCGACGGTGGCACCGAAGGCCGTCAGGATACCCCGGTAGGCACGACTCTATAAGAATAACAGGCACAAAAAAGCCCTCCAGCGCTGCTGGGGGGCTTTTTTGTGCCTGTTGGTTTACGGGTGCGCCAGTTCTACTTCAATCCTTTTACGTTGGTATAGCTTTTTCCATTTCTGAGTCCCGCACGGACGATATCGCGCTCAAATTCCTTGGAGTTGTTCAACGTTTTATAAAACCCATCCAGATACCTGGTCGCAAACAGCTTCTCTTCCTGACTAAGATAAGGACACGATAAGTAGACCTTATAAATAGCTGCTCGTCGGGCATTATATAAAGCCCGAACCTCCGCGTAAATTTCAGGAGGGAAGTCGTAGCCCCGGAAGAGGCGTTGCCGCACGGAAGTGATGCCAAGTTGCTCAGGAGGTACGGCATAAGGCGCCATTACGAGCCCGCTGTAATCGAAATCATAGGCTACGGGGACCGGCTTGGCTTGCTCGTTTATACTCAGCATTCGGATGTTGTGCCGATAAGGAACCGACCAGTCCGTATTGCCTATCATGTATTGGAAGAGCGCGAGCATAGCCATGTCTTTCTGATTCATGTGCTCCATGCCGATGAAGAATTGCTTTGGAACTAGGGTCGCATCGTTGCGCGCCGCCATGGCCTTTGCATCCTCCAGAAAAAAAGCGTAGTGCACGTCTGCTCTGCCTTTACGGCCGTTATCCTGATAGGTGATGCGGCAGAGCCTCACCCGAAAACTCTTGTCTGTCAGAATATTGTAGACTTTATACACCAAATATTCCCGTAAGGTATAGGTGTCATCCAGGCAATGGGTTATGAGTTTCAGCTCTTCAACTTTGCCAAAAGGAGACCCCAATATGTCCGGCGGAAAGCTCACCAGCAGCGGCGGAAAGCCACATACCGTAGGGTCTTTGCGTCGGTTGCCCCGCACCTTCACCTGCACGGCCACCGTTTTTAGGGCAGCAGCGGTATCCCGATAAGTAAGGACAGCCGGATGGAAGCCAGGAGTAGCTCCCCGGTCTTTCAAAATGTTCTCCAAGGGCAGCGCGAGCGTAAGCTCTACTACTTCGTCTCGGGAAAAAAAAGGATTGTCGCTGGTGGTGGCAGATAGCTTTTCCTGGTTACCGGCCGGGGCAGTTGGCGGCTGGTAAATCAGCAGGCTCAGGCTTGCTAAAACCGATAGAATCCGGACTATCACAGCGAAATGCCATCTTACAGCAAAGGATTTAAACAGTCAGCCTAATCAAGCAGTAAACAGCCGTATGGGAACTGCTTTTTCGCTTCAGAGTACTTCGAAAGTAGTTAATTATCAGCGTTTAAACAAGCTTTCAATCACCTTTCCCTGGCTTTGCTCCAGCGGGAACCCTAGCAAAAAGGCCACGGTAGATGGGACATCCGGCAGGGTGTAAGTTTCAGTTATAGTCAGGCCTCTTTTGAAGTCCGGCCCGAGGGCCAGCAGGCTAATGTGTCGGCAGCCTTCGCAGTCGTCGCCGTGGTCCACGAAGCCGGAGCCGATGCCGTCGAGATGACGGCCGTGGTCGTTGGTAATAAGTAAAGTCGTAGTGTTTCTGTAGGCTTTATTCTTCTGCAAGAAATCGTAAAGCTCGCCCACATATTTGTCATCGCGGGCTATGCCCCGGAGGTAATTATTCCAATTTCCGGCGTGCGCGAAGCCATCGGGTTCCATAAAGTTGATGAGCACCAGATTGGGCTTGTGCTGGATCAGTATGCGCTTGACAGCTACCAACGTGAGCGAATCGGCGCGGTAGCCACTGCCGGGGCCACTCACTCCACAGTCGACCGAGGGCTGAAACTGGTCTTTCCATTCCGGATTTTGGGTATTGGCCAGAATGTGCAGCTTGTCTTTGCTGGTAACTAGCCAGGCGGCAGTAGCAGGCTTGCCGGTAGCTTTGCGCCAGATTTGGAAGATGGAGGGCTGCTGCGGTAATTCTGCCTCAAAGTTGTCGATAGGCTGATTGAGGCCCGTGGTCAGGGCCGTATGGCCGGAGTTGGTATAGGTGAAGCCGTTATTGTAAAAGTTGGAAAAGAATACACCGCGGGGCTTCAGCCGCGTAGCCATCTGAGGAATGATGCCGGGCGTGGCCCCCCAGGTTTCGGAATATCGGGGGCCATCGATGACTATAATGATGACGTTTTTGGTACGCAGGCCCTTTTTCGCGGGCGGGGGGGCAAATGAAAAGAGCAGTAGCAGCCAAAAGAAAAGGGCATACCGCCGCCAGCTGCTACCAGCTACAGAGGGGCTTCGTCGCGCACGATTGGTAGAGAGAGCCATAACATTTGGCTAGATAAAGAGCGTTTTTGCCTTGGATAATACAGGGTAGCGAATTGACGAATGATGATATATAACTGGTAATCAATATATAAAATAATCGCCACTTGTCCTACAGCGAATGGAGCGTTGCTTGGTTTGACTCTGCTACCTTTGCCTATCATGTCTGATACCTCCCGCGACCGTATGCTGCGCCGCATTCGTGAGGCGCTGCTGCAACCGGCGCCCCAGCCAGCTGCCCCCGATTTTTCTGCCCCGCTGCATCCTCCGCTGACCGATGATCTGGCTATTCACTTCGCCCAGAGCTTCGCGCGGGTCGGGGGGGCTTTTTACTACTGCGAGTCAGAGGAGCATTTCTTCGATCAGCTATTTGTCTACAAAAAAGACAAGCAACTGGATAATCTATTCGTGTGGGAGCCGGAGTTGAAAAAGATGCTGCACGAGGGCGGCGTTGCGTTTAGCGGCGACGAAGCCAACTTTATCAAAAAAGCCGATGCTGGCCTGACGACTTGCGAAGCGCTGGTCGCCCGCACGGGCAGCATACTGGTAAGTGCCGCTTCGGCCGCGGGCCGCCGCCTGAGCATCTACCCCGATCAGCACCTGGTACTGGCCCGCACCTCTCAAATTGTGCCCGACATCAGCGACGGGCTGGCAGTAGTTACGGCCCGCTACGGCGACCGGCTGCCTTCCATGATTTCGCTGACTACGGGTCCCAGCCGCACGGCTGATATCGAAAAAACGTTGGTACTCGGGGCGCATGGCCCGCGCAGTCTCGTGTTGTTTTTGTTGGATGACGCGCCCCTTGCAACTACCTGACCTCACGCTGCCGCCCGGCCGCAAGGTGTACTTCGCCTCCGACTTTCATCTCGGCGCCCCCGACGCCGCCAGCTCCGCCGCGCGGGAGCGCCGCATTGTGCGTTGGCTCGACACGGTGGCCCAGGATGCGGGCGCTATTTATCTGCTGGGAGACATTTTTGACTTCTGGTTTGAGTACCGCCACGCGGTGCCGCGCGGGTTTATTCGCCTGCAGGGCAAGCTGGCTGAGCTAACCGACGCGGGCCTGCCCGTCACCTTTTTCACCGGCAACCACGATATGTGGATGTTCGACTATTTTACTAAAGAGCTGAACATACCCATTCTGCGCCACCCGGTAAGCCAGCGCATTGGCAATCAGCTGTTTCATATCGGCCACGGCGACGGGCTAGGTCCAAAAGACTACACCTATAAGGCACTAAAACGCGTATTTGCGAGCCCGCTGTCGCAGTGGCTGTTTGCACGTCTGCATCCTAATTTCGGAATCGGGTTAGCTAATAAGTGGAGTCGCCGCAGCCGAATCCAGAACGCGGCCGCCGATGAAAAGTACTTTGGCGAAGATGAATGGCTGCTGGTCTACTGCCGCGAGCTGGAGCAGCGCCACCACCACGACTACTACGTTTTTGGCCACCGCCATCTCCCTCTCAATGTGCCCGTGGCGCCCGGCAGCCGCTATCTTAACCTGGGCGAGTGGGTCAATTATTGCTCCTATGCAGTGTATGACGGACACTATCTGGCTTTGCGGCATTTTGAGCAATAGACGCTTGCTGGGAGGTAAATTTCTGGCTCTTCTCGCGGTATTACTGTTTGTAAATCCGTTGCAAGCGCAGACAACGGCGCCTCGTGCCGGCTCTGTCGTGCCGCCCGCCCGCACCGCGCCCGACTCTGTGAACAAAGGGAAAATTGCCCCCCAGAGCGCAGTAGCTTCCACTAACAACGGCTGGACACTGGTGCGTACTATAAGGCTGCGCCAGCCCGGTGCGGCTTCTCTGGATCGGCGCGGCAACCTCTACGTAGCCGACGCCCAGGATAATATTCATCAGTACGGACCCGACGGCCAGCCGCTTAACGTGTACTCGCCGCCCCTGCCGGGGCACACCGCCCAGCTGGAAGCCTGGAACGTGTCCAAAATCATGGCTTTCTACGATGACCGCCAGGAAATACGTCTGCTCGATCGGTTTTTGGCTCCCATCACGCAGATTCGACTCAGCGACTATTTCGATGGCCTCGTCCGGGTGGCTACCCTGGCGCCCGACGATAAGCTCTGGCTGCTCGACGAAAGCGACCTGACCCTGCGCCAGTTCGACCCCACGCCCCAGCGCCTCGGACAAACTACGCCCCTGGATTTGATAATTGGCCGTAGCAAACCCGATTTTCGCTTTCTGCGGCAATATCAAAACAACCTGTATCTCGTAGACCGCAACAGCGGAATTTATGTGTTTGATAACCTCGGCAACTATCGGAAGAAGCTACCCTTTGTGGGCCTGACTACGGTAGGTTTTCGCGGCGACGAGCTATATTATCTAACAGATGGAATACTGCATTTCTTTCAGCTTTATACCCTCGCTGAGCGCGCACAGTCCCTTCCTGCCGTGGAAGGCGGCATCAATCAGGTGTTGATGGGGGAGCAGTTTGCGTATTTGCTGACGCCGACGGCTGTGATGGTATACAAACTTTAACTGCTTGCCAAGCAAAGGCTGTAGAGATGCGTATTCGCGTCTTGCCGTTACTGATGTTGTTTATCCTGTCATTCCCTATTTGTCTCTGTCATCCTGGGGCACGAAGGATTTATAACAGTTTCAAGCAATATTCAGGCGTGAGAAGGTCCTCCCTTCGTTAGGATGACAGAAGCGGGTTCAATTCAAAGAATAGATAAGACTACGCGTCTCTACAAGCTGCAACGCTATTAGCTGAGAAGCTAGAGCCCTTCAACCTTTCCGCCCTGCACGGAAAGGTTTTTTTTTGTGTCATTCCTTTACGATTCGCAGGTCCGCCCAAAGTAACCTCAGCCAGAGCCTCCCCGTTAAGCCTTCTAATACCCAGGCGCTTCGCGGCGCTTCCGCTCTTTTTCCTTTTATCCAAAACCAACCCTATCACTATGAAAGCACTCGTGTTTCACGGGATGAAAGATGTTCGCGTTGATAACGTGGATGATCCCCAGATCGAAGAGGCTCGCGACGCCATTATCCGCGTAACTAGTACCGCCATTTGCGGCTCCGATCTTCATATTTATAACGGCGGCATTCCCCAACCCCGGCCTATGGTACTGGGCCATGAGTTTATGGGTATTGTGGAGGAGGTAGGCAAGGGCGTGGGCAACCTCAAGCGCGGCGACCGGGTGGTGGTACCCTTTCCGATTGCGTGCGGTACCTGCTTTTTCTGTAACCACGAGCTACCCGGCCACTGCGAAAACTCTAACCCCGAGCATTATGGCCCCGAGGGAGGCGTAGCTACTCAAAAAGGCGGTGCTCTGTTTGGCTACACCGATTTATATGGCGGCTACAACGGCGGCCAGGCTGAATATGTGCGCGTGCCTTACGCCGATTTTGGCCCCCGCATCATCCCAGATAGCCTGACCGATGAGCAGGCCCTGTTTCTGACGGATATTTTCCCCACGGGTTATTCCGGTATTGACTGGGGCGAAGTGAAAGGTGGCGAGTTTGTCGTCATTTTTGGCGCAGGCCCGGTAGGCATTATGGCCGCTAAATCGGCGTGGCTGCGCGGTGCGGCACGCGTACTAATTGTTGATCCGCTGGAGTATCGCTTGGATAAAGCTCAGCAAACGGCCCACTGTGAAGCGTTGGTATGGCATGACCATAAGCAGGTAGTGGAGGTCATCCGCGACCTGACCGGCGGCCGAGGCGCTGATGTGTGCGTGGAGGCTGTTGGCTTTGAGCCCGTGCGCAGTCTGGCCGACCGGGCTAAGGCGGTAATCAACTTTGAAAAAGGCTCTATTAAGGTACTGGAAGCCTGTATGAGTGCCGTGCGTCGGGGTGGTATCGTAACCGTTCTAGGTGTATACGGCACTCCTTACGACAACTTTCCCGTGCATCAGTTCTTCGATAAAGGCATTACGCTACGCGGCGGCCAAGCACCGGCTCATAAGCACATCGACAAGCTGCTTAAGTACGTAGTCGATGGTAAAGTACAGCTCGATGATATCATCACGCATAGCCTGCCCCTGAGCGAAGCAGCTCATGGTTACGACATCTTTCGCAATAAGAAAGATAACTGCGTGAAGGTGGTGCTCAAGCCATAATTGAGTAGGTTTTTCCCTCATAAAAGAAGCGCCCATCACCAATGATGGGTGCTTCTTTTATGAAAGTAGGAGCCTGCGAAGGCCAGCTTTATAAGGAAAGTAGAACACTACAGCGTAGGCAGGATTCTGCTTATATTTGGTCAGGAACATTAACTTAAATCGGGCTGCGCCCGCTGCCAATCTATACGTTCGGTGCATGAGTAATAACTACGGGTCTAGCACGCACGGATTGGTAAGAAAAAGCGGGCTGTTACTGTTATGGCTGCTCTGCGTGCCGGGCGTAAGCTGGGGGCAAGACCACTCGCTGGCTCAGTCGGCAGCGCACTTGAAGCTAGCCCCACCGCTACGAGTTGCTGCCGCACGGCCGGCTACTAACTCTTACCGTGTCAGTGTGCAATCTGCCACTGAGTTTAACGCCTGGATGCGCCGGGAGCTGCCTTCTATGCGTGTCAGTTGGCATGCTGCGTCCGTTGGTGTATACACACTAAGTGGCGTAAATGCCCCCCGCTTAGGCAAGCTGCTTACTTGTCCCTGGGTAACTTTCGTGGATGTGGGCAGCCGTCAGGCCCGCGAAGAACGCCCTCTGGACAACTCCGATTTAATCACCAATACTATCTCCCCGCTTCACGCCCGCTTTCCTGGGCTGGCCGGTCAGGGAATGACGGTATCGGTAAAGGAGAGGCCCTTTGATGTCAATGATATTGACTTTCGTGGTAGAGTGGTGGCCCCTGAAGGAGCAGCGAGAACTGCCTCAGCACACGCCACGGCGATGGCTACGCTCATCGCGGGCGGCGGCAACTCGGCACCATCCGGGAAAGGTACCGCCTGGCAAGCCCGGCTAATTACCGCCGACTTCAGTGAGCTGATGCCTGACGATGGTGCCCGCCTAACACAAACGGGCGTGTCGGTTCAAAACCATTCCTATGGTGTCGATATCGAGAACTATTATGGTCTGGAAAGCCGCGCTTACGATGCCCACGCCACGCAGTATCCGCAGCTGGTACACGTTTTTTCCTCCGGCAATGATGGGAATAAAACCAGCCCGAGTGGGCGCTATGCTGGCTTGCAGGGCGTCGCTAACCTGACTGGACAGTTCAAAATGTCGAAAAATACCCTGAGTGTAGGGGCCACCGATAACCGTGGGCAGGTCGCGCCCCTCAGTTCGCGTGGCCCGGCCTACGATGGGCGCGTAAAGCCAGAGCTGGTAGCGTACGGCGCTGATGGCTCTTCCGATGCGGCAGCCTTGGTTTCGGGGGTGAGCCTACTGGTACAACAAGCCTACAAAGAACAGCTAGGGGGCATTTTGCCCCCCGCAGCGCTCGTAAAGGCCGTGCTGCTCAATAGCGCCAACGACACCGGCCGCCCGGCCATAGATTTTGAAAGTGGCTATGGCCAGGCTGACGCGCTGGGAGCCGTACAGACGGTGGATGAAAAACGTTTTTTCACCAATTTCACTATTCAGAATGCTGAGCAGGTATTTACAATCTCAGTGCCGGCTGACAGTCCTGAGCTCAAGGTTACGCTGGTCTGGCATGATCCTGCCGCTGCCCCCGACGCGGCCCAGGCGCTGGTAAATGACTTGGATCTGGAACTGGTTCGGCTTTCCACGGGACAGCGCTGGCAGCCGTGGGTATTAAATACTTACCCCCATCTTGATTCCCTGGCCCAGCCCGCCCGTCGCCGCCCCGACCACCTCAACAATATTGAGCAAATCACCGTGGCTGTGCCCGCGCCCGGGATATATGAGCTGCGCGTACGGGGTTTTCGGGTACCCCAGGGGCCACAGGCGTTCAGTGTTGCCTATGAGTTTGGAGAGATAGGGTTTGGTTGGCTTAATCCGCTCGTAGGGTCGGCCTTTAGCCCAGGTACTGCTCAGGAACTGCGCTGGCAGTGGGTGGGTGCTGCCACTACGGCACGCCTCGAATATCGGCCTGCTGGCAGTCCCACTTGGCAGGTAGTTAAGCCAGCGGTAGAGCTAAAAGCAGGATCTGCTACCTGGACAATACCCACTATCGCTACCGCCGCACAGCTGCGAATGGTAACACCAACAAGTGTTTATCCCTCTGAAACGTTCGTAATTCATGCGCCGCTGAGCCTACAGGTCGGCTATGCCTGTCCGGAGGAAGCGCTGCTGCATTGGCCGGCTGTGCCCGGCGCTACCGAATACCAGCTGTATGGGCTAGGCGCTATCGGTCTGGAGCCCCTACGTCGCACCCCAGATACGGTAGCTATTCTTTCAGCAACTGAATTGCCGTTGCGTTATTTTACTGTAGAACCCTTGCTGGGGGGCAAAATAGGGGCGCGAAGCCCGAGTATAGAATATAGTCAGCAGGGTACAGGCTGCTACGTGCGTTCTTTTATTCCGCGTCAGGTCGTAACGGATACGGTTTTGCTCGACCTTGAAATCGGTACCGCCTACGGCCTGGCGAGCATGCATCTGGAGCGGCAAGCCCCCAATGGTAGCTACGAAACTGTCCAGACTATTGCGCCCGTGCGGGACTTGCAATTTGCCCTCACTGATCTGACGCCCTATTCCGGCCTCAATCACTACCGCGTTCAGTTTAATACAACGGGGGGGCAAATTTTCTATAGTTCGATTGAAGACGTGCAGTACGCGCGCACGCGGGAGTTGCTTGCCTATCCCAATCCGGTGCAGGCGGGTGAGCCCCTCCAACTTATCACGGGCTCCACGGGCTCCGTCCATATCGAGCTGTATGACCTGTTAGGGCGCTTGGTGCGTGAGGCCACCGCTACTGGCGCCATCAACCCCCTCGACACGAGCGGCCTGCGCGGCGGCACCTATCTCGTGCGAGTGACGCCCGAAAGTGGCCCCATGATTACGCAACGCATTATGGTGCTATAAAAATGCCGCAACCCGCGAAGCTCTTAAAGGCAAGAAGCCCCAACTCCGCTGGAGTTGGGGCTTCTTGTTAGCATCCGTTCAGGTTACGTTTAACTCTTGATGCGCACGGGCATCGGTGCTAGGCCAGCGGGTGAGACAGGCTAGTACAAGTATCTAAGCGCCGTACGGTCGTTAGTATTGAAATAGCGGTTAGCACCAGTGCCGATGCAAGCCAGCATCCAAGAGTTTGGATCGGCGCTGCTTGGCGTGCCGGGGATAAGAATTGCCCCCACCGTGCTGGCTCCTTCGTTGGTGTACTGACCACCGCAGCTATAGCTCCTGTCCATATAGTCGGTGTGGCGGAAACCGATGCAATGACCAACTTCGTGGGCCAAAATGGTAGCCAGGTAGTTCGTGTTTGGGGCCGAGCCAATGGCTCCTACGTTTACTTGCACAGTATTATAAGGGTTGCCACCTGAAGGGAAGCCAGCCGACGCCAAGTAAGTAGAGCCGCTGGGCGCGGCCGTCAGCAGAATGCCATAGTTGGACGACACGCGCTGAAAGTGAATCAATAGCCCTTCCGCGTTATAGCGACGAATAGCTTCGTCAACGGATGCTATATAAGTAGAGGGCAGGCTGGTCGAAACGGCTATACCAATCGTGCGACCCGAGCCTACGCTCACCAGATTATTGGTGCGATACTGCTCTTCTTCACCTACACGAAGCATTTTATAGTCGGGCTTGCTGTTCAGGTCGGCATCCGATAGCAGAATGTCGCCTTCTACTAGGTAGCCGTCATTCACGCGCTGCGCGTTCTGCGTGCTCAGGCCTAGTGCCTGGATTTTGCTGATGGCCTCCGCCGAAATTTCATTTTTAGCGACTACTTGGTTACCATCTTCTTTTTGGCAGGAAGAAAGGGCTAATACCGAGCAGGCAAGCAGGGTAAGCGAAGTGAGGTAATTTTGGATTTTCATACAGAATTGATTTGGTTTGGGGGTGAGAATGGGTGGAAAATGAACGGATGCGATATGCGGAAAATATTCTAAAAACTCAAAAGGGTCAGGTTAGAACTTTACATAGAAATCCCTGGCTGCTTTCCGCAAAAGGAAAAACACGTTTGAAAGCCGGAATAAGGAATGGCTAGGTAGCCCAGTAAAGGCTATAGCCAAGGAAGAAGTATGGCCAGACGGTGCCTAAGCAACGGCTGCCAGCATCATACAAGCAGGAAAAGCTGGAAGGGGAGGTACTAGGGGGCGAAGTTGGCCTTCGCGCCAAAGAGCAAGATTCACTTGCAGCCTAAGCGGTAGGCAAGTTGAACAGACAATGCACGTGCGACTCAGCCGAACTGGGGCGGAGCGGTTAGCAGATGCAGTAAATAAAACAGGGCCCATAGCACACCTTCATATCGGGCGAGGAGTTTCACTCGATGGTACTGTTGCCGGAAAGGTGCGGATTAGCGGGGCGGAGTAGAATCAGAATAATCTAATTCTGGGTGGTTTTACGAAGATATATAAATAAAGTGATGATCCAAATAAAAAAAAGTCGAAAATATTCATCCTTCTATTCTATGTGTCTGATAATCTGTAAGATTATTTTATAAAAAAAGTATCAGAAGTATAAAAAGCTATCTTCCAGCTAAGCCGTTGCTGGGGCAAATGGTAAAGCCAGCTGCCTAGTAGATTAAAGCTGAACAGTAGTTTGATGGCTTCTGCCGTTCTTACCATAGCATCTGATGGCTGGAGGCTTGGGTAAGGCAGCCATTTCTTCTAGCTGATAGGAATAAAACAGAGCCCTTGTATTAGTAAGGCCGCCGACATCAGATAGGTTAGTTGCTTCTAAGGTAAGCTTAATGAAAGGCCCGGAAGCACGCCTGCTAAATGCCTATCTTTGTTCATAATGGTTTTCGCGCGGATATTACTGCCGCCTCACTATATATATACTCCAAGCCGTGGCTTGCACTTCATGTTCCTCCGGTGGAGGCTGTTCTACAACTGCTAAGGGCTGCGGCTCGAAGGGCAGCTGTAGCTCCGGCTGTACCCGTCTCAACGTATTCGACTGGCTTCAGGACGTAGCCCTGCCCAGCGACTTTAAAGAATTCGACATTGTGGAAATCCGCTTCAAAGGCGGCCGCAAAGAGTTTTACCGCAATAAAACCCGATTGCCTTTAGTCACGGGTGACGCGGTAGTAGTAGAAGCTGCCGGCAATGGCTGGCATCTGGGCCATGTATCGCTGAAGGGCGAATTGGTACGCCTGCAAATGCGCAAGAAAAAGGCGGAGGTAGATGCTAAAGACATGCGCAACATCCTGCGGGTAGCTACCGAGCAGGACGAGGAGCGCTGGCAAGCTGTGCGCGACCTCGAAACGGGTACCATGTTTCGGGCGCGCTCGGTAGTGGAAGAGCTGCGCCTCAAAATGAAGCTGTCGGACGTGGAATACCAGGCCGACCGCACCCGCGCTACCTTCTTTTACTCCGCCGAAGACCGCGTCGATTTCCGCGACCTTATTCGTCGCCTGGCCGATGAGTTTCGGGTGCGAGTTGATATGCGTCAGATCTCATTACGCCATGAAGCCGGCCGTCTGGGGGGCATTGGCTCCTGCGGCCGCGAGCTGTGCTGCTCCACCTGGCTCACCGACTTTAAGAGCGTGAGCACGACGGCCGCCCGTTACCAGAACCTAAGCCTGAACCCAGCCAAGCTCTCGGGCCAGTGCGGTCGTCTCAAGTGCTGCCTCAACTACGAGCTGGATACCTATCTCGATGCTCTCAAGGATATTCCGCAGGTACAGCGCCCCTTGCTGACGGAGAAAGGAGAGGCTTTTTTGCAGAAAACCGATATTTTCAAAAAGAAGATGTGGTTTGCCTTACGTGGCGACAATAACTGGGTAATGCTGGACACGGAGCGCGTACGCGAAATTCAGGACATGAATAAGCGCGGCGAAAAGCCCGAGAGCCTGCTGCCTCCCGTTCGGGAAGAGGAGCGCGCGCCCGAGGTTTCGGCTCACGTCGAAGGCAACCTCGACCGTCTCGACGACAAGATAAAAGGCGGCAACAAGCGTCCCAAGCGCCGGAAGAAGAAAGAGGGCACCGAAGGCAGTGCGCCTTCTGCCGCCGCACCAGCTCGTACGGCCGTATCAAAGTCGAATCCTGATACTACCAGTGGCATAGAAGTGCCCGCGGCTACTCCCTCCGACGAGGTTCGTCGGCCCAGGGGCGCGGCGGCGCGGCCCCTCAATCGGCGTAACAACCGCTCCCGTTCCGAAGGTGGCCGCTCAGGCGAAGCCCGCTCCGAAAACAAGCGCCCGGACACTCCCCGGCCCGAAGACAGCGTAGCCCCCCCGCGCCCCCCACGCAGTGAAAATCGCCCCGCGCGCGAGGGTGGCGTCCGGCCAGCCGGTGATGTCAATGCCAATCGGGAGGCTGGTGCCAGCCGAGGCGGCCGCGAAAATCGCCCCCCACGGCGCGGCGCACGACCACCACGGCCAGCAGGAGGCGAAGGCAATGCAGGTATTTCACCTACCCCCCCAGCTTCCTAAGTATGCGCGCGTTACTCCGACTTTGGCCGGTGCTCTCCTTATTACTGCTGGCCGCCTGCGACCCAAATCAAGTGTTCGAAAAGAACGCTGACTTCGACAACTATACCTGGACCATACAGGAAAAGCCCACGTTTGAGTTTGAGATTCAGGATACTACCCAGCACTACGACATTAGCTTCAATGTCCGCAATGCTTCCATGTATGGCTACTATAATCTGTATGTAAAGCACCAGCTATTCGGGCCCGATGGCAAGCCAATTACTACGCTGCTTCACCAAATGATCCTGATGGACCCGCTGACGGGCGAGCCCCGCGGCAAAGGCACCGGTGATATTTATGACCACCAGTTTTTGGCTTTGCGTAACCAGCAGTTCCACCAGCTTGGCACATACAAAATCGTGCTGGAGCAATACATGCGCCAGGATCAGCTATCCGGCGTTATGGCTGTGGGAGTGCGTGTAGCGAAGGCTGTGAATAAGTAAAGCATACGTGTTCAAAAAAGCCCCCAGCCATGTGCTGGGGGGCTTTTTTGTGGAAATGCAACAAGGCTAAGATGAATTGCTACTGCTAGAGTAAGCTTTACTTGCGACGATAATCCACAAAAAAAATCCCGTCTCAGCAAGAGCTAAGACGGGATTCAGAGTGCAGCGCTAGCTGTCCGAAAGGACTATTGTACGATGCGCACGTTTACGGCGTTCAGGCCTTTTTTGCCTTGCTGAACCTCAAACTCTACGCGGTCAGTATCGCGGACAGGCTGCATGAGGCCGGTAGCGTGAACGAAGATGTCCTCGCCCCCGCCGTCGGGTGTGATGAAGCCAAATCCTTTGGTTTCATTGAAAAATTTTACGATACCGGTGCTCATGATAAATGAAATGTGGTGAAGAATGGGGTAAAGATAGCGCTAATTCCGGTTTATGGAAGTCAGCCTCAGCTGCAACATTAGTTGGAAGCTGGAAAAGCGTGGTAAAACCGGAGCGTGAACAGCTTTCAAATGAGAAAAAATGCGGCCCAGAAGTAAGTAAAACAGCGTTTTACGTTAACTCCAACTAAAAAAGTATTCTGGAAATTTACTGTTCAGTTGGGGCTAGATACGCTCAACCTTCACAGCATTCAGCCCCTTTTTGCCCTCAATTACATCAAACGATACCCGATCATTTTCGCGAATCTCATGAATAAGGCCCGTCTGGTGCACGAATATTTCCTGATCGTCCTCATCCTGAACGATAAAGCCGAAGCCTTTAGACTCATTAAAGAATTTTACTTTGCCCGTTTTCATTGACTGCTGCTAACTAAGGTTGGGGGTTAAATAATGACCAAAATTAAGGCTATTTTCTTATCCCTGTCACTAGTTGAGTTGATAAATACCCGAAAGCAAGGCGCTTTAAAAGCTTGTTTGGGGGGTATATGGCTACTAATGATGCGTTAAACCGCCTGTTTTTATCACGCAATAGGGTAGCGCCGGCGGGGTTTAGCACCCGCTCTTGATAATCAACTCTGCGCCGGAGCGCGCGTATAGTTTAGCAGTATCATCCTTGTTTTTTCATCCTAAATAGTCCGCCTCATGAAAAACGAACCCATAAATCAGAACGAGAATACTATGCCAGAAGGGCTGCATACTGATTCGCACGCCGCCGCGTCGAGCGAGTCGCTGGCTGCTTCGGAAATGAGCGTAGGAAAAGGCGCCGTAACGGGCGAAGAAGGGAAGGAAGTAAACAAAGAGGCCAACCCCGTAGTGATGGGGCAAAACCCGGACAGAGAACGACTCTCGGGCAACCGGACCAACTAAACTGCCAAGAAGGCGGGGCTATGGCCTGAGCGGCTCATCGCCACTTGCTACCTGAACTTATGGAAAACGAACAGCCCGAACAAAACACTAAGCTTGATCCTGAAGCGGGCAATCCGCTGGCGAATAGTAGCACGCAGCCCGAAACGCCGGGCATGACGGGTCATTCGTCTACCGGGGCTTCGCTTCCCAAAACGGCCCCGGCTGCGGCCGCAAGCCCCGAGAATATTGATGACCGGCCCGCATTGGCCACCCCATACATTGACCTCGCCAGCAACCCGACTATAGAAGTGCCATACGGCGGCAATTTTGGCAATAGCACCCAGCCCGTTTTTCACGATGATGATCGGCGGGAAAACCAGTTGAGCGGGCCCGGTCGGGGCGAGTTTGGGGCTCAGGATGCTGGCTCTACGCAAGGCGGCTACGGCGACCAGTACCGCGCCGATGAGGTGTACGGTGGAAAACTGGGCACCCAGCAAACAACCAGAGGCGGCTACGCGGGGGGCAAACCAGAAAATAATACGGCCCCAACCGACGCGCAATATTCCAGTGCACCGCTTCCTGATCATGCGGAAGGCAGCACGTTTGGTACCGAGCCCGGCACGCCCCGTAGCGCTACCACAGTGGATAGCCATTACCAGAACGACAACGATTCGCCCCGAAGTGGGACCGGGTTTAGCGAGGATTATGGTCGTACGTCACTGGGTGGCGGAGCAGGCAGTGCCTCGTCAACGGCGGGCGCTAATTTGCCTCCCAACCAACGCAACCAGACCGAAGACTACCGACCCTCGCAGGATGGCCATGACAGTGATGGCCTGGCTTTCCGGCCAGTAGCAACGGAGCCGCGCACCACCGAGCTGGGTGGCCGCGATGAGCCCGGTCCGGCTGGTGAGCCAGATACGGCTGACACTGGCTCTGCATCCCGTACCGGGTACGTGGAGTCGGATGGAGAGCGTAGCCAAAGCGGTGATGCCGCGGAAGGTATTGGGTCGCGCGGTGGCTCCTACAACGACGTCAACGCCAATAAAAACACCGGTGGCGCATCGGCCGAGGAATCTAGCCGCGCCGAAGACAATCAGGCCCCGGTGCCCCCGCGTACCGCTGACAACAGCGACTACGGCACTATGCCGCGCCGCAATGCCGGCCGCGATAATGACCCAGAACGACAGTAAAGCTGAATGGCTTGTAGGTTGTCAGTTTAACCCTATTACCTAAAAAAGCCCCCNCC
>NZ_FWWW01000048.1 GCF_900176135.1 Hymenobacter roseosalivarius DSM 11622
GTTTTGGGCTCGCATTGAAGATGCTCGGGCAGGATATCTAGCAATCTTATTTAGTATTACCCTTCATATTACTCAAATAAGCGAATGTATAGTCATATGTAATAAGAGCCCCGGCAGCGTAACGTGTCGGGGCTCTTATTACAACAACTGGGAACTGATGATGGTATAGGTTTAGGAGCTTTGAAGCCAAACTTCATTTAACTGGTCCAGCAACTACCTCTATCATGTTCTCAGGTGATAAGTATGTCTGGGCTAATTGCTGTAGTTCATCTGAACTCACCAAATTAATTTGTCTTAAAAAGTCAGAATAGTGAGTGTTTGGTAGTCCAAGTAACACAACTGTTTTATACTTATCGCATTGCTCGAAGACTGTGCTGAGCTCATTAGCGAACTTTCCCGCCATATAGGTTTTTACGGTTTGTAATTCCTCAATAGGAATAGACTCGTCTTGCAATCGGCGTAATTCATTATGCACCTCTTCGATTGCTGCTTCAGCACTGGCTGCATTGACGTCAGTACCAATGACAAACATGCTTGCATGTTCACGAGGAGCTATACTTGAATAGATGCCATAAGTAAACCCTTTGTCCTCCCTAATATTTTTCATTAAACGAGACCCAAAGTAGCCCCCCAATACCTTGACTAATACTTGTAAATGATGTGCGTCAGGGTGGGTAGGGCTTGGCCACAAGCGTCCGATTCGTAGCGATGCTTGTAGGCTTTGCTCCACAGTGACATAATCGTGTTGTGCAACTGTTAAGATATGAGGTTCATCTTGCTCTGCTGATTCTTGATGATCAGCAGAACCCTGGCCGAAGGCTCGGGCAACGAGTTGTTCGTGCCGGTCTGAAATGTCACCGCAGAGGAATATTTCTGCAGAGCCTATTTGATAAAATGTACGATAAAATGCCTTGACTATGTCGGGGGTAAGCTTCTTAAATGAATTTTCATCGAAGGTTACGCCATAGGGATAGCTATTGCCAAATAGATTATGAGAGAAACGTTCGGCAGCCAAGTAACTGGTTTTTTGCCGCTCAATTCGCACATTTTGAACAGTACGTGATTTTAGTAACTCAAACTCGGTAGTCGGAAAAGTTGCCTCTGTAGCAACATCTTGCACAAGTGGTAAGAGGACTTCAATATGGCGAGTAAGACAATACAGAGTAAGGGCAGTACGATCAAAGCCTTGTTCACACTCAAGTGAAGCGCCATAAAAAGCTACGGTATCGGCAATTTGGCGGGCTGTGCGGCTGCTAGTGCCCTCGAGAAGCATGCGCGCAGCAAGAAGTGATACACCGAGTTGTGGTTCATACCATTTACCAGCCGGAAACACTATCTGTAGCCGGATGACGGGTTGCGCATCGTTGCGCAATATGTGCAGACGAGCGCCATTAGGGAGTGAAAGCACGTCAGCCGCGGGCAGTATTACACTGGCCAGCGGCTGAACGGGAGGAGCGACTTGACGGTCGAGCATAGAAATGGTTAGTTGGTAGGGGAGGCGTCGTTGCCGAAAGCTTCTTCCAGCTTATTAAAGTTAAAGTGTAACGATACCCGAATAGTTTGGGCCAATGGATTCGCGCGGGAGTTTGGTACTAGATAAGCACCATCAATTCCGAATACCTGGAAGCGCCCCCCTAAACCTAAGCTAAGGTAGCGTCGGTCGCCTTTATCAGGGTTTTCATAAAAATACCCTACACGGGCCATCAACAAATCCTTGTACGTGTACTCGAGACCAGTGGAAAGGTTGATTTCTTGTAGCTCTTCTGAAAAGCCACCTGGTGCGTCGCCAAAGGAAGTGGTAATCGCACTAACAACGCCTTGCTGTCTTCTTTTTTCATTTTCTGCGTCGCGGCGTAGTAGATAGGCTTGCTGACTAGCATTGTCTGTAGGTACATTATCCTCATAGTAAGGGCTAGGCACTAATAGTTTAGTACCATCGAGGGTTAGGGTAAGCTTATTATAAGGATCAAGTTCGCGGGTGATGGCCGTTCCCAGCTTTATGTTCATAGGTAGAAAGTCAGCCTGGTTAGCATCGGTATAAGTCATTTTGTTACCGATGTTGGCAATCGAGGCACCCAGCGCCAGGTTATAGGCTCCACCACCGATGCTCAGGTCACGGGTATAATAGGTGCCCAAGTCGACAGCCAGAGCATTTCCAGGCTTGGAATCACCACCGCTAGTGGGCCCAACAAGGTTGGAGCGAATATAGCGTGCAGTCACGCCCACCCCCAGATACTCGCTGAGCTTTTGCCCGTAGGATAAAGCAAAAGCGTACTCCTTTGGGTTAAACTCTCCTTCTGGCTGGTTAGCAGCCGAGCGTAGGGCAATGCTTCCTAAATCGAAGTACAGGAGGGAGGCGGAAATAGCGGCGCGCTGGTTGAGTTTAGAATAGCCGGATAAATAAGCTAAACCCATATCATCAGTGATGGAGCGTAACCACGGCGTGTACGAGGGCGATACGCTGTATTGATTCGGTACGAAGCCTAACTTGCCTGCATTGTAATAAGCTGAGTTAGCGTCGGGGGAAGTTGCTACGCCAGCCTCGCCAAGAGCAGCGCCCCGTGAGTCAGGGCTGATCGTGAGAACTGGAACTGCGGTGGTAATGACTTTCGAGTTAGTAATTTGGGCCGTGGCCACAAAGGACAAACCCAGCAAACCGGGGAGAAGCGCATAGCGCAGTGGCAGCTTCGACAAGAGCATATAATCGGGAAAAGATGGGCTGAAAGATAAACGTGAGGCCAGTAAGTTAATTCAGAAGAACTAGTTTTTCGTATTTGGAAGCAGTAGAGCCATCACGCGGAGAACGGACGCTGACCCGGAAGATGTACACACCACGAGCTAACTGATCATTAAACTCATCTCGTCCATCCCAGGTGACATCGCCAAGGTGCGAACTGCTACCGATGGCTGTCATGCGCAAAGTGCGAACCAATTTACCCGATACCGTAAAGATCTGTACCTGAATATCTAAATCGTCGCCGGTACGGTTGTGATCAAAATGAAAGGCAGTGGAGCCAGAGAATGGATTGGGGTAGTTAAGTACATGATTGAGCGCCAACTTCTCGGTGCGGGCCGCAATAAACTCAATTTCTTTTTCGGCGGAGTTATTAAAGGTATCCCAAGCCTTCACGCGCAACAGATGGGGACCGGGGGTTAAGTCTTTAAATAGATAACGAACTCGCCCGACCTGAAAGCTATCAACCTCGGCTGTATAATAATCGTTTAGAACGACGAGTTGGCTCACATCATTATCCAGCGTGGCCGTTATTTCGTGGCCAATACCAGAGCCCGCCGTGTTAATGCCGTTCTCGTCGCGCAAACGACTGATAAGCGTGGTAGATGTGCCGGTAAGCCCGCCAAATACGAACGATTCCGTGTCCATGAACAAACGAATGTCTGGTGGTATCGTGTCGGTAGCAGCTTTGTCTAAAACGCCCCCCACAACTAAGTTGGTAGCGCCGCTGGCATCGGTTCGCCGAATGGTGTCGGCGGCATAAAGGCTTATTTTACCCTGGCCGAAGCTGTAATTAATATCCTTGGGCACAACGAAGGTGAGCTTGAACTCACCGTTGCGCACGCTGGCCTGCCCATCGTAGATGATATCGCGCTGCACCGCTATCGTAGGCCGGCCATCATTTATTTCATTGCCAAGTAAGGTAACGGCTGCTGGCTTATCAAACACGGTTACCTGTACTTTGCCTATGAAACCAGCATCGATGGTGCCAGCAGCTGTTGTTACATCGCCAGCCAACTCTACGCGTGAGAGGGCGCGGAGTGTATCCGTCGCATTGATTAGCTTCCCATTCAACTGCCGAATAGCCGCCGACTGCTCTGGATAAGCTAAGCGCGCCGAAGGATCACCGAGAAGGGAAAAATTTCGATTATTGTCGCCGGCCTGGCTACCGTTTTTGGTGAGCGCCATGACATCTCCCAAGCGGGGTATACGACCGTTGACAGGCGCAAACACGACGGCAAAGAAGCGCTCATTTAAAAAGCGATTGAACGTAGAGATAACTACGCGGGTAGTCGTCAGCAAGCCAATAGCACCACCCATCACATTGGTGAGCGCAACCTCCCCAGCCGAATCAAATTCGGGGTTATCATAGGTGCCAAAGTCGCAGGTAGCGGTGAGCATAAAGGTAGGGCGCGTCACGTTTTTTAAATTTAAAACGCCCGATTTGGTTAGTATCTGCTCGTCAGCCCATCCCGTTATTCCTCCGTGGCCCGCATAATTAACAAGAAGCGACCCTTGCTCAATGGCTTCCTCGATGGCGCGGCTGGCACCAGGCGAATTTTGCCCCCCGGCACCGGCTACCTGCGGGTACATATCGAGGTAAACCTTGTGCACGTTGTAGGCCGGGCGGCGCGTCAGCAAGTCATTAGCCAACGGCTCGGTAGATGACAATACGTGCTCATTGGCGTCGCCATCATCGGCAACAAAGGTGAGGCGGTTGCGCCACTTGCCATACGCGGCCGGCGAGTCGTAGGTAATAAGCTTATCCACCACCAGCTTGGCCTGAGCAGTAGAGCGAGGCTGATCGGCGGGCGTGCGCACGGGCAGGCGTCCAATACCAATGTCCAGTCCTTCGCTGATGGGGCGGCCGCCTTCATCCCACCGGCCCTCATCGTCATCTAACAGGCCGAAATAATCGTCGGAGGAGTAGGAAAGGGCAGGTGCGCCGGGGCGAGGAAAAACGAGGTTGAATGACTCGCGCGACTCATACACCGGCACGAAGTTCTGATTGATTCTGTCGATGCCTGGCGAACCACTTTCAGATAGGCGCCGCTGTTTCCACCAAGTAGGAACTTTGGTCAGATCGTTAGTAGGGTCTGATTTATAGTCATATGAAGCGTCGCCGAAAAGCAGGAGCATGGCGCGCTTGCCAGTCGGCGTTCGGTCATAAATCATCTTCATAAAGTCGCGGATGGCCGTTACATCCTGACCGCCGGAGCTGAATTCGTTGTAGATCTGCTCAGTAATTACCACGGCTACATTCAGCTTATCGGCTGATCGGGCGGGGTTACGCCGATATTCGGCCAAGCGCTCGGCTTCCGCCAAAAACAGCGGGTGCGTGACGATGATAAAGTCTAGTCGCCCGTCGAGGTTTAGGGCGTGCAGGTTTTGGGGCGCTACCCGGCCAAAGCTGCGCGGCACTTCAAAGCTGCTGCCCGAGAAGGCCACGAACTCGCGCAGAGAATCGGTAGGGGCCACAAGAGTGCCACTGGCATCAAGTGGGCGAGCTATCGGGCGGCGCGGGTTGGTGACATCCCACACCGTAGCGGCAGTTGCATTCGCAAGCGTAAAGCGACTGACTGCCCCCACAGCGATATTCTCAAACGAGCGAAATTCGAGCTGGGGCGCTACGAAGCGCAGCTGCCGCTGGGCGTTCAGCTCCAAATAATCCAGGTAGCCGGCGGCGGAGGGGCTGTTGGCATTATAAGTCAGAGATACCCGCAAATCAGCGGTGCCCGGCGCTGGCGCGGCCGCCGTGAGCAAACTGGTGTTCGCTATTTCAGGAAAGAAATTGGAACTGTAGCCGGCTACCGACTGCGAAGTTACATTTTGCCCCCCAATGCTGATCTGGAAGCTGGAAGCGCTGTTTGACGCGGCCGCTACCGAAGAAGTCAGCTGTACGGACGAGCCAGGTACGAGGTCGGGAATGGTAAACGGAATTTCCTGGCGCCCACCTGACTCAAACTTCTCGCCCAGCCATTGCCGCCCCGATTTAAGTAGGTTAATCAGATCAATTTCGTGAAACTTCCGCTCCGCGAAGGTCGTGATGGTGGCCGTTGGTGCAGCTGTTACGAGCGGAGCTGCAGCTACCCGCTTGCCTGCCACCGAGCCAACGGTTACAAAATAGTAGGCAGTATCGGTGTACAGATGGTAGGAATGGCGGAAGCGGTTAACGGTTGGTGCTTCCCGCTCCCAGGTGTGCGGGCCACGGGCGTAGAACAGCACGTACTCGTTGTCATTGAAGGTGGCGTCGTTGTTGTCGTTGGCCACAAAAATGGCGTTTTCAACCAGGTCGTCGGGCCGATAGGTACTGTTGGGCTGTGGGAGCATGCCTGTAGCGTTGCCGTAAAGCTGGAGGCGGCGCGGGTCCAGCGTCTGCGGATTGAGGCCCATGGCGGCTAAGGCAGCTTTATCCAACTTATACATGCCGCTGGCCGGTACACCGATCTTAAACCATTCACCCTGCCGCAATACCGAGGCGGTGGGGTGCGACCGGCCGCCCCGAGCGGCGGTAGCGGGGGCCGTCACGTAAGCGTACTCGAAAGAGATTAGCCGCTCTGCCTGCCCGGTCTGGGCGTTGCGCCGCACGGGCTGAAGCGTAAGAAAACTCACGGTAGCGCGCAGCTCCGTCGTGGTCCGTAAGCTTAGGGTAGGCTCGGGGGGCAAATTTGCCGCCGTCAGAAGGGCAGCGTCGGCGGCAGGAAAAGGTTCGTAAACGGCACGGCGAAGCTGGCCGCTAGCTACCCGACCAATAAGGCGTAGCGTGTACGTACCGACGCGGTCGGTAGGGGTATAGGTGGCACCCCGAAAAGAAGGTGTGCGGCTGGCTTGCCCGGCCCGCGTGTACACGGTCTCGGAGCCCTGCCACTCCACGGTGGCTTGCACTGTCTGCTCGGTGGCCTGGGCCTGCGCAGTCTTCGCAAAGCCCGCCAACCCCCAAATGAGCAGCAGTAGCCGAAAAAAGCGCATAAACGTGTAAAGCGATAGAAAGCGGATAAGCGGGAAATAAAAACCGTGGGCGAGCCGGCCAACTACATAACTACCAGCAGGTACAAATATTGTGATAAGCAGTTTCACGCCAGCAAATCATCCAAAAGAAGGTCGGAACAAGGACAGCAGCACATACAGCAGAATGATAAGCGGGATGGCCGCTGCCTGCAAAACTACCAGCAGAATCATCGATATGATTAGAAACAGGAAACGCACCGAGTTGTCCTGCCAGCGCAGGTTCTTAAACTTCAACGCGAACAGTGGCAGCTCCGCTACCAGCAAGCCTGACAACAGCAGCGTCAGGCCAAGCAGCCCCCACGGATTCAGGATAAGCGGTGTCAGATGGTAGGTGTCGTAGGTCAGAATAAGGGGTAGAGAAGCCACCACCAGCGTGCAGGCTGGTGTGGGCAAGCCAATGAAAGAGGTAGTCTGGCGGGTGTCGTTGTTGAACTTCGCTAGGCGTAAGGCTGAGAATACCGTCAGGATGAAGCCGGCGTAGGGCAGCCACTCGGGCAGTAAATTTGCCCCCCGGCCCAACAGATAATACAGCATAGCGCCCGGCACCACGCCAAACGAAACCATATCGGCCAACGAATCGAGGTCTTTACCAATGGGCGAGCTGGCGTGCAGCGCGCGGGCCACTAAGCCATCGGCGAAATCAAAAACGGCGGCCAGGCCCACCAAATAAGCGGCCAGCTCCAAATGGCCGGCAAAGACGCTGCAAAGCGCCAGACAGCCCGCAAATAGATTGAGACAAGTAATAGCGTTGGGCAAATGATTCTTCATGCGAAGCAAAGAAACGACGTTAGCGCAAGAATGGATTGGAACGCCGTTCGGTCCCAATAGTAGTAGCCGGCCCATGCCCAGGGTAGACCGTTACCGAATCAGGTAGAGTAAGGAGTTGGGTGCGAATGCTTTCGATGAGCGTATCATAATTTCCCCCCGGCAAATCGGTGCGGCCGATGCTGCCCTGAAATAGCACGTCGCCGCCAATAACGACTTGCGTTGGCTCGTGATAAAACACGACGTGGCCGGGCGCGTGGCCAGGGGCGAAGCGCACCTCCAGGGTGGTTTCGCCGAAGGTGATAGGTTCACCGGGCGTTAAAAACCCAGTAGGCTCAGCCGGGTTATAGTGCGGAAAGCCATAGCTGGGCGCGTAGGTAGGCACGGCCCGCAGAACGCTTAGGTCGGCTTCGTGAATAAGAAAAGAAACCTGAAAGGTGTCGATAATAAATTGATTGCCAAATACATGATCGATGTGGCAATGGGTGTTCAGTAGCAATACAACCTGCAAGCCCTCGGATTCAATAAAGGCTTTCAATGCTTGTTGCTCGGCCTTTTCGTAACAGCCAGGGTCGATGACGACGCATTGCTTGGTCGCATCATGCAGCAGGTAGGTGTTTTCGGAAAAAGCGTTGAACGTGAAACCAGATACGATCATAGAGCTACTAAATGGGAACCGGCGCGGGCCGAATGTACTTGGGAGGGTAAGTTACGAGACGCGGCGCGAAGTTGCGGTGGACGTAGGCGGAGGGCATTAAAACAAGTGAGGTCTGAATAGATTGCTCAGGCTTCACTTGTTTTGAAGTTGAGCGAAAAGCAGACCTTACCCATCAATTTTCATTCACGCCATGGTCCCTGATCTGTTTTTCACCACAATTTGGTATGGGGTGGCTTATCTAACCAGAAATAATAGAGCAAGCCGTATAAGCTGCCCCCAACCCCGAAGCTGATAGCAGTCATAAATTTGTTAGCCTCGCCAGACAAATTTATGATGGGATCGGAGCTGCTCACTAACCCTAATGTGATAATTACCGCGAGCAAGGTTCCTAGTACCATTGATAACCACCATGTGTGGGGTTTAGAGCAGCGAAAAGATATAAAGTGTATCCCGACAAATGGGAAATAGATCCACCAATGATATAATATCATATTAAAAAATATATAAACTGCTTCAGAGTAAACCGCAGAAGTATTAACACGACTGGCCAGCAAAGACGATACTGCCAAGGACAGGGCTATAGCCAGCATAACCTTGAAAAATGTTTTCATACATGCACAAAGCTTAATTGAGTATGGTTAGTTAGTGACTCCTATGCAAGAGTAGTTGCTGCCTATTAAAGTAGTGCCGTTAAATAGTTGCTAGCTCAACACTAACACAAATCTTCAGTATTGAAAGTACTGCTATAATTAAATGGGCTACTGCCTATTTCTACCCCCCAATGACTCCTTACGACTATCTTATCCTCGGTCACGGCCTGGCCGGTGCCACCCTGGCCTACGAGCTGCGGCAGCGTGGCCACGCGGTATTGGTGCTCGACGAACCCCGGCCCGATTCAGCCTCCAACGTAGCCGCTGGGCTGATGAACCCTGTAACCGGCCAGCGTTTTGCTCTCACTTGGCTAGCCGACGAATTGCTACCCGCGGCGGCTGTTTTTTACCGAAAGCTGGAGGCTGAATTTAAGCAGCAGTTCTTCTTCGAAACGCCCATTCTCAAGTTGTTTTCCTCCGTTAAGGAGCAGAACGCCATTCTGGCCCGCAGCGCCGATCAGCCCTGGGGGGCATTTGTCGAGAAAATAAGCACGGATTTACCGCTCATACCTGGGGTGAAAACGGGTCTGGGGGGCATTTTTATTCGCCGCTGCGGTTACGTAGCCGTGCGCGAAATGCTGGCAGCTCTTGCCGCCGCCGGATTGCAGAACGGTTGGCTGCGGCACGAAACTTTTACCTGGAATGAGCTTGTTGTCGACCCGGCCGGCGTGACTTACAAAGGCGCGATACAGGCGCGTCATTTGGTTTGTTGCGAAGGCGCTGCCGCTATGCGGAATCCGTACTTTAGTTGGCTACCAATTATAGCCACCCAAGGAGAGGTTCTGGACGTGCAATGCCAGGGGTTGTCGATGGAACAGGTGCTGAATAAAGGCGGCTACGTGGTGCCGCTCGGCGCTGGGCAGTTTCGGGTAGGCGCTACGTACCGCTGGCCGCCTTTTCCCTTTCCCTTGGGCATCACCGAAGAAGCCCGGACGGAGCTTCGGCAGCGCTTCGCGGAGATGTCTGATCAGCCTTTTCAAGTAGTTGATCAGCGGGCGGGCATACGGCCCGCCGTGCGCGACCGAAAACCCTTGCTGGGCAGGCATCCAGCCTGGCCGGTTTTGAGTATATTTAATGGCTTCGGCTCCAAAGGCGTAATGCTGGCCCCGCGGCTGGCAACCCATTTTGCCAACGTGCTGGAAGGCACCGAAGCGCTTTGGCCCGAGGTCAATATTTCGCGGTATCATTCGTTGTATATTTCCGTACCTACTGAGGTCGGCGTTTCTTCCTGATTTTCTGCCCTTTTGCTTTCTATATGAAGCACCTATCCTTTTCTATAATGCGCCGATTTTGGGTAGTTGGGGCACTGCTGCTGGGCGTACTGCTGGAAGCTGGCGAGGCGCAGGCCCAAACCGCCCAGGAGCAGTTCGGGCGCGTGCGCATCCAGTACAAGAGTTTTGACTGGCAGCTGTTCAGCACCCAGAACTTCAATATCTACTACTACGCCGGCGGCGAAACCACCGCTCGCCGGGCCGCCGAGTACGCCGAAAAGGAGCTGCAGCGCGTTTCTTCCCTTATCGGCTACTACCCGTATTCCAAGACCACGCTCATGCTCTATAACTCCGTGGGCGACCTGCGGCAGAGCAATATTGGCTTGGATAGCGACAAATATCAAACCGGTGGCGAGACCTCGCTGCTGCGCATGAATAAGGTGCAAATCGCCTTCCAGGGCCAGCAAACGTTGTTTAAGCGCGATGTTAGCTCCCAGATTACGCGGGTCCTGCTCAACGACATGATGTATGGCGGCTCGCTGAAGGAAGTTATTCAGAGCACCTACTTATTACAGCTGCCTGAGTGGTTTATTGCCGGAGCATCGTCGTACGCCGCCGAGGGCTGGAGCGTGGAGATGGACGACTACATGCGCGATATGACGCAGCAGTACGAGGGCACCAAAACAGCTCCCTTCTTCCTGCGCAATCCGCAGCTGGCGGGCCAGAGCGTCTGGAATTATATCGCGGAGCGCTACGGCTACACCACCATTCAGAATATTCTGAACCTCACGCGCATTACCCGCGACGTGGAGGTCGGTATCAGCAGCTCGCTGAATGTACCTTATAAGGTCTTTTTGCGTGATTGGCTGGCTTACTACCGCCAGCTGAATGCTCAGCCAGTGGTTCCGCTCGTGCTGCCCGATGAGAAAAACCAGATCGTAAGCAATAACCGGAAAGCGGTGCTCTATTCGCAGCCGGTGCTGAGCCCCAATGGGCAGCGGCTGGCGTACGTGGCTAATGACCGGGGTCGCTACCGGGTGTTCACTGTTAATCGCAATGGCTCCGGGCGGAAAGCTATTCACCGTGGAGGCTATAAAACGCCTGACCAGCAGGTAGAAACCCGGCTGCCGGTGCTGGCCTGGCGCGGCAACGGCCAGGTAGCCATGGCTGAGATGGACAAAGGCTACATGTCGCTGCGCCTGCGCCCTGCCGACGCGGGTGTGCTAAGTAGCGTGGTAGCCAATTTGCGGGAGGCCCTGCCTTTCAACAAAGGAGGCTCGTCCATTTTTCAGCCCTTCTCCCAGGTGCTCGATTTGGCGTATTCGCCCGATGGCAAGTCGTTGGTGTTCAGCGGTACGCGTGGGGGGCAAAATGACTTGTATCTGTTGCGGGCCGGCAACCGCACGCCCGAGCGTATCACCAACGATTTGTTCGACGACGTGCAGCCCATCTTCCTGCCCAATGGCGCAGGTATCGTGTTCAGCTCCAACCGCTGGGCCGATGGATCGGCCGAAGGTAACTTTGCCAGCGTCGTCAATAACTACGACCTGTTCCTGTATCACCTCGATGGGCGCGAGCAGCCGGTTGAGTCATTGGTGAGCACGATTTCCAATGAAGGTCGGCCCCGAGCAGTGTCTGATACCGAGATTCTGTATCTGGGCGAAGAAAGCGGGGTGCGTAGCCTTTACCGCTTCTCGCTTACCACCCGCCAGCGGACGGCCGCGAGTAACTTCTCGACCAACCTCAAGGACTTCGACTTCAACGCTGGTACGGGCGCGCTGGGCTTCGTAGCCGCCGACCGTGCCCGCGACATGGTGTATGTGTACTCCGCGTATGCCTTGCCGGAGAATATGACGTTGGCCAAAACAGCTCGTCAGGAAATTCTGGAAGGGCGGTCGGCTCCGCCGCCACCCGCCCCGGCTCCCACGCCCGTACCCGCGCCGCTGCCGGATTCAACCTCTTCCACTATTGCCGGCCAGCCTGGGGGGCAAATTCCTGCTGATTCGACGGCTACGCCGCCACAACCGCAGGTTGCCCAGAAGGCGGAAGAGCCCATCAACACCAGCAACTACGAGTTTGATGAGGACGCGCCCACTCGGACCAATGCGCGACGGCGCTCGGCCACGGCCGCCAACCTGCCCACGGCGCCCCCGGCCGATGCCTTCGCTCTGACTGGTCCTTACCGTTACAGCCCACAGTTTAGTATCGACAATGTCGTGTCGTCGGTGTATGTAGATCCGTTGCTGGGCTTTGGCCTGATCGGGCAGGCTAATATGACGGACCTATTTGAAAATCAGCGTATTCAGGCGGGTATCTTCGGTCTTACTGATCTGAAGACCAGTAATATATACGCGGAGTACACCGACCTGCGCCGCCGCTACGACTGGAGCATACGCTACCAGAAACAGGCTTACTTCTTCGATCTTACTGGTCTGGGCCGCACCCGCTACGGCCGTCATGAGGTAGCGCCTACTATTGCTTACCCGCTTACGCACAACCTGAGCGTACGGGGCGGGCCGCGCTTCGTGAACGTGAACCGGACGCTGATCAACGTGTTTGATGACTCGCTGGATGTAAACCGTAATTATCTGGGCGCGACCGGCGAGTTGGTGTATGATAATGCCATTGCCACCGGCGTCAATATGCTGCAAGGCACGCGCATGAAGGTGGGCATCATGAAGCTGAATAACCTGGACGACCAAACGCAGAACTTCGGCAAGATCTACGTGGATCTGCGTCATTACCAGAAGATTCACCGGCAGATTATCTGGGCCAACCGCGCCAGCTACGGCCAATTCTTCGGCGACACGCGGCAGCAGTTCCGCCTCGGCGGCATGGATAACTGGCTGAACAGCGATTACCAGGACGACCAGCGCATTCTGCCCTCTACCTATGACCCCACGCAGATGTTTTACCAGCAGTTTGTGACCAATCTGCGCGGTTTTGGCTACAGCAAGCGCGTAGGTCCGAAGTATGTGCTGTTCAACTCTGAGCTGCGGGTGCCCATCATTCAATACATCACACGCAAACCCGTTGAGTCAGGGTTCTTCCGCAACTTACAGTTGACCGCTTTTGCTGATGCCGGCTCGGCTTACTCCGGCCCGAACCCGTTCAACGAAAACAATTCCTTCAACACCCAGATAGTGGGCGGCAATGGCAACGCCTTCTCGGCTACCGTCGTCAACTTCCGCAATCCTTTGCTCGTGGGCTACGGCTTCGGTATTCGGACCACCTTACTAGGCTTTTACGGAAAAGGAGATATCGCCTGGGGTCAGGAAGACTTTAATCAACTGGGACCTAAGCTGTACTTTACGCTCGGCTACGACTTCTAAAGTTGAAGGCTGGAAACCTCGTTTTTAAGCTAAAATACATTGCAAAAAGCCCCCCGGAAATAATCTGGGGGGCTTTTTTTGGCCCTTCATTATTTAGCTGCCCGCATGGCCTACTCCCTAAACATCAAGCCCGAAGCAGTAAAAACCAACAGCCAGCGACTATCTTTGTGGTCCCATTCACTAGTCCCGTGGCCGTGTTGCTCCTTCGTGAGATTTGGTATTTAATGCAGAAGGATTTTCGTCTGGAATGGCGGCAGCGGGCGGCGCTGAATGGCATGCTGCTTTACGTAGGCAGCACCGTATTTGTGTGTTACCTCAGCTTTGCGCTGCGTGGGGGGCAATTACCGGCTCCGGCCTGGAACGCGCTGTTTTGGATCATCCTGCTTTTTACGGCGGTGAACGCGGCCGCTAAAGGCTTCCTGCAGGAAAGTCGGGGCCGTCTGCTTTACTACTATACGCTGGTGCGGCCCCAGGCCGTGATTCTGGCCAAAATCGCCTACAACGCGGTGTTGCTGCTGGGCTTAGCGCTGGTTGGCTTTATGCTATATGCCGTAGTGCTGGGCAATCCGGTGCAGGATATGCTGCTCTTCGTAGGTAACGTTGGGCTCGGCGCGGTAGGCTTTGCTACTACGCTTACGCTGGTGTCGGGTATCGCGGCTAAAGCCACGAATAGCAGCACTCTAATGGCCGTACTCGGCTTCCCCATCATGATTCCGATGCTGCTGCTACTCATCAAAGTTTCCAAAAATGCCCTCGATGGGATGGAGTTTGAGGCTAGCAGCGGCTCGCTGCTCACGCTGTTAGCTCTTAATCTGATTGTGACGGCCGTGTCTTACCTGCTGTTTCCTTTTTTGTGGCGCGGCTGATTTTTTGAAGTGAGAGGTGAGATAGGAGAAGTTAGAAAATTGTCCCCTGAAATCGTCACAAACCATTAGGTCAGCTTGTTAGCACAGAGTTGGCTCCAACCACTCACTTCTCTTGTCTCACCTCTCGCTTCTAAATTCCTCAGGTTTTACCTCTCATGTCTATAAAAAGAAACTGGTGGAAAGTGCTGGCCGTGGTGTTGGTGCTGTACACAGTAGTAGCAGGGTTGCTGGCTCCCGTGCCGCGGCTGGATATCCTGAATGAAAGCATTCGCAACCTTTATTTCCATGTGCCGATGTGGTTCGGCATGACCATCATTCTGACCACTTCGGTCGTCTATTCTATCCGCTACCTGCACACGCCCACGGCCCGCCTGGACACGCTGGCGCACGAGTCAGCTAAGACTGGTATTGTGATGGGGTTGCTGGGTCTGGCTACGGGCAGCTTGTGGGCCCGCTACACTTGGGGTGCCTGGTGGACCTCCGATCCGCGCCTGAATGGGGCCGCTATTGCGATGCTTATCTACGGAGCTTATATTGTATTGCGCTCTTCTTTTACTGATGAGCAGCAGCGGGCACGCATCAGCGCCGTGTACAATATCTTTGCGTTCGCGGCGGCCATTCCGCTGCTTTTCGTACTGCCGCGCCTTACCAATTCGCTGCATCCCGGCGCGGGCGGCAACCCTGGCTTCAGCAACTATGACCTGGATAGCAACATGCGCATGGTATTCTATCCCGCCGTCATTGGCTGGACGCTCATTGGCTTTTGGATTACCCAAGTGAGCAGCCGCCTCGAATTTCTTAAACAGAAGATCTATGAAAAACAGCTGGCGTAATGCCTTTTTGCTCCTGCTGACGCTGCTTGCCTCTGCCCTGCGAGCCGCCGCACAAACCGCTGACACGCCCGAAATGGCGGATACGTTGCGCCAAAATGGCAAAATCTACGTGGTTGTAGCCGTGATTCTGATTGTTGTTATCGGGCTGATCGGCTACCTCATTTCCCTCGACCGCAAAGTGAGCCGGCTGGAGAAGGAGATTCGCTAGAAAAAATACTTATCTAAAATTGCTCCCAAGGATTTTTCACCCGGCTTTAGTTGTTCAGATTAACTGACCCCGCCTCTTTCGCAACATGAAAAAAACTCACATTCTCGCCATCGCCGTAATTGCCATCGCTATTGGTATTATTATGAGCGCGGCCGGCGATGCCAGCGTGTATGTATCCTTCAAAGAGGCTCGTGAGCGGGCCGCTGAGGGCAACAGAACCAAAGTACACGTAGTGGGCCGCCTGCCCCGCGATAATCAGAAGAACATTATGGGCCTGGAGTATAACCCTACGCTCGATCCTAACTACTTTGCCTTCACGCTGGTAGATACGAATCGGATTGCGCAGCGGGTCATCTACTTCAATCCAAAGCCCCAGGATTTTGACAAGTCGGAGCAGGTAGTGATTACCGGCGCCATGCGCAACGACATCTTCGTGGCCGACAAGATTTTGCTCAAGTGCCCCTCTAAATATGTGGAGACCGAAGTGAAAGGCGCGACAGCTGCCGTCAATTAACAATTACTAATGAGCAATGAGCAATTAGGGCGGCAGTTAAGAAAAACGCATTTGTGCTTCTGGTTGCGCGTTTTCGTCATCCAATTGCTCATTGCTCACTGCCTATTGTTAACTGCCAAAGCGCAAGTCGTCAACGATGACATTGAGCAGCGCCTTATGCTGGAAGCTGAGCAAACCTTGACCTCCAACACCACCGACTGCACCGTGCAGTGGGCTTGCGTGAATGAGGCGCTGACGGGCAAACGCATTAAGTACCACAACGATCAGTGGTTTGAGTTTACCCCGAAAGCTGCCGGACGCTATTTCGTAAACATTGGGGGGCAAAAATGCCGCGATACGCGTGGGCTGCAGCTGGTTGTCTTAACTGGTGAGCCATGTCAGCCTAGCACGTATGAGGTAATATCCTGCACCTCTCTGGGAACCCAGGACGATGTGTTTTTAACTCTGTCTGGTCTAAAAGCCGGTCAGCGCTACTTGCTGAACGTGGATGGCTACCTGAACGACTTTTGCTCCTTTGCCCTCACCGTGAGCAGGGTACCAAAAGGTTTGCCGGTGGCTGAACCAACAGATGCTGAGGCAGTTTTCACTCCGACGCAACTCGTAACCGTGAGCTGGACCCTACCCGATTCGATTTCTACTACCCGAAGCCATATTCTGCGGCGCGAAGCGCACCAGACACAGGCTACGGCTGTGGGTGAGCAACCCGTGGTACGCACCGTGTATGGCGGTCAGCAGGCCGATTATGCCATTACCGATACGTTGCCCGGCCCCGGCCGCTACCATTACCAGGTAATAACCGCCGCCACCGATGGGCAGCCGCCGGTGATAGTGAGCAGCCGTTGGGTGACGTGGCTGGGAGCGGCGGCGAAAGACAACGCCTACGAAACCATTGCACAAGCCTTACAGTCATCGGCGGCGAAGGCTACTCCTGGCCGCATAAGTGCTGAGCGGCGAAGGCATCAGGCAAGAATGCAGAAGCTCATCAACGCACGCCGCAAAGCAAACTAACGATTGGGCTCTGATCAGGTAATTTTTGTCAGCCGCCTATACATTATATTCGATAAACATGATTAATACCTTCATCGGCGACCTCGGACACCTAAGTGTCATCATAGCGTTTGTGGCTGCCATTGTAGCGGCGTATGCCTATTACATGGCAACCAGCCGTCGCCCCTTGGGCGAGGACGACGTTGCCTGGCGACGCCTGGGCCGGGGGGCTTTTTTGGTGCACGGCGCGGCGGTACTGTCCATCATTGGCTGCTTGTTCAGCCTGATCTACGGCCACCGCTACGAGTATTATTACGTGTGGAGTCACTCCAGCAACCATTTGCCGGTATACTACATGATTTCCTGCTTCTGGGAAGGGCAGGAGGGGAGTTTCCTGCTCTGGATATTCTGGCAAGTAGTGCTGGGCCTGGCCATCATTCGCTTCAACAGAAAGTGGGAAGCCCCCGTGATGACCGTGTTTGCCGGCGTGCAGCTCTTCCTGACGTCTATGATTCTGGGCGTGGTAATCGGGGAGCTGAAAATCGGCTCGTCGCCGTTTATTCTGCTCCGGGACTTCCTCGTCGATCTACCCGTCTGGAAAACCGACCCCAACTTCATCCCGAAAGACGGTACCGGCCTGAATCCATTGCTCCAGAACTACTGGATGGTGATTCACCCTCCAACGCTTTTCTTAGGTTTTGCGCTTACCCTCGTGCCGTTCGCTTTTGCCATTGCTGGCCTGTGGAAAGGTGAGCTAAGCAAGTGGGTAAAGCCCGCCTTGCCCTGGACCTTGCTCGGTGCGCTGGTGCTGGGCGTGGGTGTGATGATGGGCGCGTACTGGGCCTACGAAACCCTGAACTTTGGCGGCTACTGGAACTGGGACCCGGTTGAAAATGCCGTGTACATTCCCTGGTTAGTGCTGGTGGCTTCCATCCACGGTATGATTCTGTGGAAGCGCAGCCGTTTGGGCTTGCGTACCTCTTTCGTGCTCGTTATTGCCTCTTTCCTGCTCATCCTGTACGCTACCTTCCTCACCCGCAGCGGTGTATTAGGCAACGCATCTGTACACTCCTTCACCGACCTGGGCCTATCTGGCCAGCTGCTGATTTATATGGGCTTCTTTTTCGTGGTGGCCATCAGCATGCTGGTGTGGCGCTGGAAAAGCATCCCGATTTCAGAGAAAGAGCTGACTACCTACAATGCTGAGCTGTGGGTATTTGTAGGAGCTACGGTGTTGTGCCTCGGGGCTTTCCAGGTGCTGGTGACTACCAGTATTCCCGTTTATAATTCTTTCCTGGGCTTCCTGGGTATTAAATCCAACCTGGCCCTACCCGCCGACCAGATTGCCCACTACACCAAGATTCAGCTCTACATCGGCGTAGGCGTAGCCTTGCTCTCGGGTTTGGCGCAGGTGATGTGGTGGCAGAAAAATGACAAGCAAAGCCTGACGAACTCGCTGGCCGTGCCCGGTATCCTGACCTTGTTAGGCGCAGCGCTGGTTATTTTGCTGGTGCGCTACAATAAGCTGCAGATGGAGCCCACCTATATTCTGCTGCTCACGGCGGCGCTGTTTGGGGTGTTGGCCAACCTGGGCATGGTGCTCAGCCTGATCATGCGGCGCGTAAGCATATCGGGTGGAGGTGTGGCCCATATTGGCGTGGCGCTGATGTTGCTCGGCATTCTGGCCTCGGCCGGCTACTCCAATATCATCTCCGCGAACGTGTCGGGCTTGGTGTACTCGCGGGAATTTCCGGAGGAGATAAACCGCGACAACGTGCTTCTCTGGCGCAACGAAGTAGCGCCCATGGGCAAGTACGATGTGAGCTATACCGGCCAGTACTTTGAAGTGCCCGGCCTGCCTGATTACGTCAATAAGGAGCTTATTTATCGCACCGACGATGAGTATAAGGTCATTGCGCGGGGCGACATAAAGGGCAACGGCAAGACCTATTACAAGACCGGCGATACGCTCGAAATCCGGCCCGAGAACACTTACTACCGCGTCGAGTACAAGGACCGCGAAACGCAGGAGGCTTTTACGCTTTATCCGCGGGCGCAGGTGAATGAGGAGATGGGCTTATTGGCCTCACCGGCGCTCAAGCAGTTCGTCGACCACGATATCTATTCCCACATCAGCACCGTGCCCGACCCAAGCAAGGAAAAAGACTGGACCGAGGTAAAAGAACACGAAATTACCGTAGGCGACACCATTTTCCTGAATGACTACTTTGCTGTGCTCCGCGCCATTGAGCCTGCTCATCAAACAGCTGGTTTGGGCCTGAAGCCCGGTGACTTGGCCATTCAGGGCGACTTTATCGTGTACGGCGAGAAGAAGCAATACCATGTGCACCCCATGTTCGTGGTGCGCAACCGGCTCATCGGCCGCGTGCCCGATGAGGTCGAAGACCTGGGTTTGCGTCTGTCGTTTGTGAATGTTGATCCTGAGAAGGGCAAGTTCACCTTCGGCGTGAGCACCACGGCCAAGGACTATATTATCCTGAAAGCCGTGGAAAAGCCCTTTATTAACTTACTCTGGAGCGGCACCTTGCTCATGACTATCGGTTTTGGGATGGCCTTCGTGAAGCGCCGCCGCGAGCTGCGCGAAAAAGCCCCCCAGTCTGCTCCCGCAGGCGCAAGCACTATTAAGAAGACTCCCGCGCCGCGTCGCGCGGAATCGGTAGCGTAAGACAATATTTGAATAAACAGAAACCCCCTCAGATTTTGTCTGGGGGGCTTTTTTGTAAAGTCAATAACCACTTTCTTACGCCCGATGAGTACCCTTCAGCCAACATTTGCTCCCCAGCGTGTCGCCTTGCTTGGCGCGGGCCGTGTGGCTACCCAATTAGGCCCTGCGCTGGTGCAAGCCGGCCACCAGGTTGTCTCGGTTTGGAGCCGGACCACAGCCAGCGCCCAACGCTTAGCCGCCCAGCTGCCTAGCGCTATTATCAGTCCCAGCCTCGATTTTTCCTCCCAGCCGCTCGCAGATATTTATCTGCTATCAGTGCCTGATGCGGCGGTGCCAGAGGTATTAGCCGCTGCTAACTTTCCGGCTGGGTCCTTGGTGGTGCACACTGCTGGCGCTTTGCCGTTGGCTCTTTTTGAAGCTTATCCTAACGTGCGGGGGGGCGTTTTTTATCCGCTGCAAACCTTCAGTCCTGGCCGCCTGATCGAGTGGGCCGCCGTGCCGCTCTGCGTTGAAGCTGCCGATGAAGCCGGGCAAGCAGTGTTGATGGCCCTGGCACACAGTCTGAGCGATCTGGTGCGGCCGGTGGCTACGCTTCAGCGTCAGCGTCTGCACGTAGCGGCCGTATTTGCCGGCAACTTCACCAATCACCTGTTGGGCATAAGTCACACCTTGCTAGCTGAGGTAAACCTACCTTTTGAGCTACTAGCGCCCTTACTGCGCGAAACCGTAGAAAAAGCGCTGGCCGCGCCGCCTTTCAGCGTGCAAACCGGGCCCGCCGCCCGCCGCGACGCGCCAACGCTGGCTCGTCACCAGGCGGAGCTAACTGCTCACCCCACTTGGTTAACTTTGTATAAGGCGCTGAGCGACAGTATACAGCAGCAATTGCCCCCCGCCGCGCCAAACAACGAGGCAGGGTTGTAGCTTTGATTCGGGACCGGTGGTGCGTACCTTCGTGCCCGCAATTTGCCCCCCACGAACCCTACTTTGTGAATACCATTAACATCACCTTCCAGTTTCAGGATGGCCAGCCCGCGCAGACTCATGTGGCAGCCGAGGGCGAGTCGGTGCTGGACGTGGCCCTCAACAACGACATTCAGCTTCAGCACAACTGCGGCGGTGTGTGCGGTTGCAGCACCTGCCATATATACGTACTGCAAGGCGACGATGAATTGCCTGAAATTTCTGATAAGGAAGAGGACTTCATCGACCGCGCCGTAAACCCGCGCATCAACTCCCGGCTGGCCTGCCAGTGCGTCGTGCAGGCCGGGGGCAACGATCTGGTCGTCCTTATGCCTCCCCAGGATTTTCTGGGTCACTAAGGCCTGGGTTGGAAGCTGGAAATCAAAGCGCCAGCAAGTTAAAAACTGCGTTAAGTCAATTATAACTAGCTTCTTATCTTCTCAGTTCGCAACCTTTCGCCCATCCACTTTCTGAACTTTCCAACGCCCACATATGAATCATTTCGAGCCCCCCATTCAGTGGAGCGACCACGAAGACATTGCTATTGCTCTCTATGAAAAGTTTGGCGATGATTTTTCGGAAGCAAAAATCTACCGCATCCGCTTCACCGAATTGCTGGAATGGGTGCTCACATTGCCTAACTTCGAGGGCACCCGCGAACAGGCCAACGAAGGCCACTTGGAGCAGATTCAGGCCAAGTGGGTATACGAGTGGCGTGATAATCAATAGATACTTGTATGGTTAGATGGCTGGAGGTTAAATAGCTGCTTGTTCTTGTTTTAGCAACTCGTTAAACAAGCAGCCATTTAACCTCCAGCCATTTAGCCATTTTTATTTCCACAATGGATACAACCATTACTCCGTTTGATCTGCTTGCTATTCGGGCCTTTATCCTCGACGTAGACGGCGTGCTTACCGATGGCACCCTACTAGCCCTGAACTCGGGCGAGCAAGCGCGGGCTTTTCACATCCGCGACGGTTATGCCATTCGGTACGCACTGACCAAAGGCTACCGTATCGTGGTTATTTCGGGCAGAGAGGAGGGAGGCGTTCGTAAGCGCCTGGAGTCGTTGGACGTCCAAGACATATATTTAGGCGTGGATGATAAGATGAAGATTTTTAACACCTACATCAATCTGCACCGCCTCGACCCGGCCCACATTGCCTACATGGGCGACGACCGTCCCGACGTGGAAGTAATGCGTCGGTGCGCCATAGCCGCCTGCCCCGCCGACGCCGCCGCCGACGTGCGCGAAATCAGCAACTACGTGTCGGGGCTGCCCGGCGGCCACGGTGCCGTCCGGGAGTTGATTGAAGCGGTAATGCGGGCACAACAAACCTGGTAGTGTCTAGTAATGCAGGCGTTACGGTTGAGTGAGCGGGTGGTTCATTAATTTGGGCTAGGGTCTGGGGCGAGTTGTGTTTTTCCAAAATCCATTTATATTTACTCCATCATCCATTCAACCCATTTTTTTATTTTTTCATGAAAACAGGAACCGTAAAATTCTTTAATGAGTCGAAGGGCTACGGCTTCATTACAGATGACAATACGAAGGAGGATTTCTTCGTGCACATTACCGGCCTTAACGGGGGCCAAGTCCAGCAAAACGACCGCGTAGAGTTCGAAACGCAGGAAGGCCGCAAAGGAGTAAACGCGGTAAATGTAAAGCGCGTGTAGGTTTTTCTACCTGAATTTTACTTTTCAGAAAGCCTCTCCCTCCTTGGAGAGGCTTTCTTTTTGCGTGTTTGGGGAAGATATTTGCCAGCTTACTCCATGGGGGGCATTTTTATCGGGGTCCTCTGGTTTTCTATCTATGCAGTCTCCCGTCGTGTCCGCCGCATTTACATCCGCACCAGGGCCCACCGAGCCGCGGGGGTGGCGTCCGATACTACGGCTGGTGCGCCTGCCCAACCTGCTGCTCATGGGGTTGTGTCTGCTGCTGGTAAGGGCCTGTCTATTGCAGTCGCCTCAACCACTGTTCACCGTCTCGTTTGGCCTGCTGATTCTGGCTTCGCTGTGCGTAGCCGCTGCTGGCTATATCATCAACGATTACTACGACGTCAAGATTGACAGTATTAACCGGCCTGGACTCTTGGTAGTCGGGCGCGTTATCAACCGTCGCCATGCGATGATGGCGCACCTGGTGCTAACGGGTATAGGCGTGTTGATAGCGGGAGCTTTGTCGCCGCTGCTGGGGCTGGTGTACTTGGGCTCGGCGCTGCTGCTGTGGGGCTATTCGGCCCGCTTTAAGCGATTGCCGCTGGTGGGCAATGTGAGCATCGCCACGCTTACGGGCGCTTTGGTGCTGCTGCCCGAACTACAACTGCGTACTGGCCATACGGTGGTGTGGGTGTACGCCCTGGCTGCTTTTCTGCTCACGGTAGTGCGCGAAATTATTAAGGACGTGGAAGATATGCGCGGTGATGCCGCCCACAAATGCCTCACACTTCCCATTGTGTGGGGAGTAGTGCGCACCAAATGGGTCGCCGGGTTTTTCCTGCTCAACCTACTGGTGCTGACAGGAGCTGCCAGTGTGCAGGCCTTGTTTTTGGGACAGGCCCGCGGGCTGGGCTTATGGTTATTGCTGACCGTCTGGGTGCCACTGCTGGGGCTGGCATGGCGTCTGGTACGCGCCGATAGAAGGCTGCATTTTACGACGCTAAGTGCTTGGTGTAAGTGGATTATGCTCGCGGGTGTGCTTTCTATGCTATGGGGAGCGGGCGGCAACTAAAACAGTTTAGTAGGCTAAGCCGTTAGCGATGAAAACTGAATGACATTTACTACCTTTTAAGTGGGTTTGTGCTGAAGCTCGGTTTATCCATATTTTCTACCAAGCCATTTTATGCGCTTCCTCTATTCGCTGCTGACTCTAAGTGTGTTGGTAGCCCCCGGCGCCTTCGCCCAAGTAACCCCCACGCCCGACTCAACCACCAGTTCTCCGGCACCCGGCCTTAGCCAGCCGCGCAAATTAGCCAGCGACAAGCCCAGCTTTATTCCGGTGCCCATTGCGTTTTATCAGCAGGAAACGGGCTTTGCGGCGGGGGCTGCCATTTTGCCTGTGTGGCGCTTTGGCACTGATACCACGGTGCGCAAATCCAACGCCCGCCTTATTGCCTGGTATTCTCAGGAAAAGCAGAGCACCATTCAGCTCACGCACACCATTTTTACGCCCGGCGAGAAGCTGTTTTTATCCGGTGAACTCAGCCGCTACGATCAAAAGCTGTTTTACTACGGCGTGGGTAACGACAACCGCGAGCAGGCCGAGTCGGATCTGGCGTTTAAGCTGATTGTGTTTGACGAGAAAGTAATGCCGCGCATCGCGCCGAACCTGTTTGTGGGCCTGCGCTACCGCCTCACCAGCCTCACCGACATCACGGCCTCTAATAACGCCGAAGATGGTGGCGCTAATTACTTCCTGCGCGACCCGCGCATCGACCCCCGCGAACGACAAAACACCTTAATTTCCGGCATCGGCCCCTCGCTGCTTTATGACGGTCGCGACAACGTGCTGGCTACCTATAGCGGCAATTTTGTGGATGCCCATGTGCTGGTGAATGGTAGCGCGCTGGGCAGCGACTTTAAATTTACGCGCTACCAGCTGGATGCCCGCCACTTCCAGCCTTTGTTCGGCTCCAATAACACGATTTTGGCCCTGCAATACCTCACCCAGCTGCATACCGGCGACGTGCCGTTTCGGGAATTGGGCGGTCTGGGGGCCAATTTGGGCGGTGCTATCTACAACAACGCCGGCCTGATGCGTGGCCTCTACGAAACGCGATTCCGCGACCGGCAGATGATGACCTTCCAGGCCGAAGTTCGCCAGAAACTGTTCTGGCGCATCGATGCCGCGGCTTTCCTGAGCGCCGGGCAGGTAGGCTACAAGCTTTCTGATTATACCTTCGATGGTACCAAGTTCGCTGGGGGCGGCGGCCTGCGCTTCCGCTTCAACCGTCGCGACCGCCTCAACGTCCGCCTCGACTACGCCGGTGGCACTGATACGGCACCTAGCATTTATTTCGCGGTGGGAGAGGCATTTTAGGCTAAATGCTCCGATCAGCTATTGAAAAAAGCCCCCCAACTGCTCGACGGCTGGGGGGCTTTTGCTTCAGTGTAATTCAAATGAAAGCAAACTACCGCTAGGCAGTAAAATGCAACCGCCAGGAAGTTGCGGTGCGAAATCCAACTTCATCGTGCAACGCGTATCTTCCGGCACTACGGCTTGCTCTGGCCGTTTTTTTGCTCTGGATATGCGCTTTTTCTACCTCTGTCTGTTGGCCGGTCTGGTTGCTAGTTCCGCCACCGCCCAAACCACACCAGCAACTCCTGATTCTGTTGTAGTTACCGCTGAAAAAGCCCCCCAGCCCAAGCGCGACAAGCCCAGCTTTATACCCTTTCCCATCGTTTTCTCCCAGCCCGAAACCGGCTTGGGCTACGGCGCGGCCGTGCTGCCGGTGTGGCGCTTCGGCACCGATACCACGGTGCGCAAGTCCAACGCCCGCCTCATTGCCTGGCGCACCCAGAAAAAGCAGAGCCTAGTGCAGCTCTCGCACACCATTTTTACGCCCGGCGAGCGGTTTTTGCTCAGTGGTGAGCTGAGTTATTACTACAAATTCCCCATCAATTACTACGGCTTCGGCCCGAGTACGGATATTGATGATGAGTCGGTGATTGAGTATAAAGTGCTGATCTTCAATCAGCGGGTACTCAAGAAAATAGCCCCAAATCTGTTTGCTGGCTTTCAATACCGCCTCACCGACCTGCGCGACGTGCAGGTAAATGCTGATATCAACGAGGGTAGCCCCACAGAGGAGCGCCCCAGTCGCCTGTATGAGCGCGACGCCCGCGAGCGGCAAAATACGCTGATTTCCGGCCTGGGCCCATCCGTCCTCTACGACGGCCGCGACAACGTGCTCAGCACGTTTCGGGGCAACTACCTGGAGTTGAGCAGCTATTTCAACGGCGGCGTGCTGGGTAGCGATTTTCGCTTCAGCCGCTTCCTGCTCGATGCCCGCCACTTTCAGTCCCTTACCAAGGACAACAAAACCATTCTAGCCACCCAGCTCGTGGGCCAGTTTCACGCGGGCCGCGTGCCTTTCCGCGAACTGGCCAACTTGGGGGGCGACAAGATATTGCGGGGCTATTACGAAGGCCGCTACCGCGACCGGCAACTGGTAGCTTTGCAGGCGGAGGTGCGCCGCCATCTGTTTTGGCGCTTCAACGGCGTAGTGTTCGGCGGCGTGGGGCAGGTCGGAAATACGATTTCCTCGTTCGACGAAGGTGGACTAAAGGTGACGGGTGGCGCTGGACTGCGCTTTCAATTCAACCGCCAGGACCGCCTCAACGTCCGCTTCGATTATGGGGTCGGAGGGGGCGGCTCTTCCGGCTTCTACTTCAGCATCGGCGAAGCATTTTAAGCTACCTGACCAAGAAACCGGATTATGGTACTTTCGTGTAATTTATACGTCTGAATATCAGTGAAATAGGTTGAAAAAATGTTTTTCAGACTACGCATAAAAAACCGCATCTTGTCTGGCTCGTAAGTCCGACGGATGGAGTATAGCTCACCCGCCCTTTTTCACGCCGCCCAGGAGGCCACGGCTGCTCCTCCACTTATCCGGCTAGTAGCGGTGCCGCCCGCCGCCGAACTGCTTATCTCGGTTATAATTCCTGCCAAAGATGAAGCAGAAAACCTGCCTTTCGCTTTGGCTGCTTTGGCTGCCCAAACCGACTTGCAGGGCCGGCCACTATCAGCGTGCAGCTATGAGGTGATCGTGCTGGCCAATAACTGCCATGACCAGACCGCAGCCGTGGCGCGCGCATTTGCCCGACTTCATCCCCAGCTTATCCTGCACGTAGCTACCGTCATGCTGCCCCCCGCCGAGGCGCATGTAGGCGGTGCCCGCCGCTTGCTCATGGACGAAGCTTGCCAGCGGCTGGAGGCCGTGGGGCAGCCGATGGGCCTGATTGCCAGCACCGACGCCGATACGCAGGTCGGTACGACTTGGCTCGCGGCTATTATGGCTGAAGCCGCCGCCGGGGTGGAGGCGGTTGGGGGCCGCATTCTGACCACCTCATCCGTAAGCTCTGGCTCCCCGGTACGTCGCTACCACCTGCGCGATGCTGCTTATCAGCTATTACGCGCCCAGTTAGAAGATCTGCTCGATCCTGATGCGGCCGACCCCTGGCCACGTCACCACCAACACTTTGGCGCGAGCCTGGCGCTTACGGCTCGTGCTTACCGGCGCGTGGGCGGACTGCCGGCCGTCAGCTTTCTGGAAGATGAAGCCCTCGTGCGGGCCCTGCGCCGCCATGATATCAGCGTGCGCCACAGTCCGCAGGTGCGCGTGCTCACCTCCGATCGGCAGCAAGGTAGGGTGGCTGTGGGGCTTTCGTGGCAGCTACGCTTGTGGGCAACGATGGGCGAAGAGCAGCAGGAGCCTCTGGTAGAAAGCGGCCCGTGCTTGGTTGCTTTATGGCAGGCCCGCCAAACATTGCGCACCCATTGGCAGGCTAGCCGCACTAGTCTGCCCGCGGCCATTGGAAATCATGGCTTTAGTAATGAGTTGGCCGCTACGCTGCATGTGCCGGTAGTCGGGCTGATTAAAGCGTTTTACCGCCTCTCCACCTTCGGCGAGCTGTGGGAATGGGTACAGACGCAGCAACACAAAACCACGCGGTGGGTGCGCCATTGGCCACTGGTGCCTTTGAGCCAGGCCCGCGCTGAGCTACGCCAGCTGGTGCGGCAGCTGGGGGGCTAAATTTTCTCCAGCAAGTCCAGCCGGTACTGCTCATAGCGTTGGCCGTGCAGATGGCGTAAGGGGCCGTTAGCCAGAGTTTTTTGTAGAAAAAAAGTATGCACCTCGTCGCCGGTGAGCGGGTAGTCATGCACCGGCGGGGTCCAATGCACGAGCAATAATTGCCCCCCAGCCGCTAGGCCCGCCACGATTTGGTCAGTGGCCCGCGCCAAATCGGCCGGCGACCAGTAGTAGCCGACTTCAGATACTACAATCAAATTGAACGCGGCTGGCACCGGAAATTCTTCGGGCACGCGCAGCAGCTGGAACTCTACCCGCGGCAAGTGCGCGCACCGTTGGCGGGCACGCTGCAAAGGCGCTTCCGCGACATCTACCGCCAATAAGTGCTCACACCGGGCCGCCAACTGCTCAGTGAGTACACCCAGGGAGCAGCCAATTTCGAAGGCCCGCGCATACTGAGACTGGGGCAGAGCGGCCAGGGTCGTGGCGTATTTTTCCCGCTCGTAGTCGCTGGTTTCAAATCCCCACGGGTCTTCGTTGGCCCGATACACATCGTCGAAGTAAGTCGGAGGCAAGCTGTTGGGTTGATTTGGGTTCATAACAAGGCAGAATTACTCTCTGATTTCACTTCGAGGTATACTTCAAACGGCTGGGCAAAGTGCGCCAGCATAGCCGGCGAAAGTTGAAAACCAGTGGGGTCGTCGTCAATCAGATTGGTAAGCTGGGAGCGATGGGCAGCAATGGCTTGCTGTTTTTGATCCAGAACCGAAGTGATATCCAGGCACCAGCCTTCCACCTCGCCGGGTTGAGGCAAATCGGGGGGCGCGGCCCGCTCCCATGCCCACACTACGTATTCTAAGAGGCGAGGTGGGGCGGCTAGTTGGGCTAATGCGGCGCGCACGAGCTGACTGGTAGCGCGATGGTCGGGATGCGGGTCGCGCCGCCAGGGAGCTACTATTGTAGTAGGGGAGAATTGACTGATATATATCCGCAACTGCTCCGCAGCCTCTTCAAAGCCTGCTGCGCCCGCAGTTGGTACGTTGCCATCGGGCAAGCCCAGGTAGTGCGGGGCCTTTAGTATGCCCAAGGCAACTAATGCCGCTTCAAACTCCGCCTCCCGCAAATGCCGACGAGCCGCTGGCGGGTATTTCTGCGAATTAGGGTGCGACATAGTGCCATCAGTTACCAGAATGGCCATAACTGGCACTCGTGCTTGGCACAAAAGGGCAAGCAAGCCGCCACAACCGAGGGATTCATCATCGGGGTGGGGAGCAATAACTACCGTCGGGCCGAGCTGGGGGGCAAATTCGGCCGGGCGCAGCGGCAGCTTAACAAAAGAGAACGGTGAGGTTTCTAACATACCCGACGCGGCTTGAGTTAGCGGTGCCAGAGCTGGTGAGCGGGCTCCGTTTGAGTTAATGCAAATCGGCCGGCGTCAGCTATGGCCGCATCGGGGGCGGGCTGGCGCAGGTAGTGGGTCAGGTCGCGGTGGAGGCGTTCGAATGGCTCGGGCCGGAGCAGGCCGCGGGCCCCTACGCAACGCTCCGCTATTTGCAGCACGCGCAGGCAGATATCCTCCATAGCCGTGCGCACCAGGTTGGCATACGCCACGGTGGCCGTGGCCTCCGAAGCGGCCGTGGGGCGCGAGGCGTGGTCGGCCGCGCCGCGCAGCCACAGGTTGCCGCTTTCTACAAGCCCCGCCAGCTCACCCAGGCGCATTTGCTGATAAGGGTCGTCGGTGCGGTTAAGCTGTTGCAGAAAACGTCTGGTTTCATTGAAAACGGCCTCCGCCGCGCCCAGCTGCACCGCCGCAAACCGGATAGCACCCCCGCTGAAATCGGGCTGGCGGTAGTAGTCGCCGGGCTTGCCTACGAATTCCTCGGCGCTGATTTCCAGCCCCGTCAAATCGATCCGAAAGCTGGCCGTAGCCCGCATGCCCAGCGGCTGCCAGAAGCTGGCGTCGAGCGTGGGGGACAGTTCATCGGCAGGTAAAATAAACATCTGCCAGCCGCCGTCGGGCAAAGCGCCCGTGATAAGGGGGCGCGTTACGTGACCGGCTCCCGAGCCAAACGTTTTGCTGCCCATCAGCCGAAAACGCCCCCCAGCTAGCGGCTCCAAACGCACGCCGTCGTCGGCCTGCGTATTCCAGACGCCGAATAGGTGGCCGGCGTGGGCATCAGCTGCCCAGCGGGTGGTCTGTTTGGGTCGGGCGTAGCGCTGCATCAGCTGCAAGGCATTGACGTGGCCTTCGTACACCCGACCAACCGCTAAGTTGCCGCGCCCGATGTGTTTAAGGGTTCGAAGCAGCGTCAGCGTGTGGGCGGGCAGGTGCAAATCGGTGCCGCCCAGCGCTTTGCTTAGAGGTGCCGTGAGCAGGCCCGCATCGCGCAGCCACTCAAATTCTGCCACTGGAAACCCGCCTTCCTGGTCCGATGCCGGCGCCTGCGCCGCCAGGCGGGGCGCTAGCTGGGCTGCCGCTTCCTCACTGGCTTCGGCCGAAGTACCAGTGTAAATCGTTAGTGTGTCGGCCGAAGCGACAGATATGGTAAGCAGCGGAGGAAATGAAATAGCCATGTGTATAGTAGTTGAATAAACTCTACTATAATTGGTGGCAATGTGTTCAGGTTAAACCTGCTTTTGCCGGAAATCAGCGGCTTGGTACTGAAAAAAGCCCCCCAAATAGGCTTCACTCAAAACTCCATGCCCAGCATGGCACCCAGCGTACGATAGTGCACGGCCCCCATATAAGGAGTCTCGAAGATCTCGCGTCCACTATCGTAGTATACTTCCAGTAGGGGCGCCCGCCGACCTTTGCTCAGTAGAACACCGGCCCCAAAATGCCCGCCAAGGGATACCGCGAAGCTTCGGCCCGCCACCGATTGGCTTTTCTGCCGCTGGTCGATGACGCCCGGCTCGGTGCCCATAGGAGGCGTATACACGGTGGCTGGCAGGCCGAGCAGGGTTTCTCGGGCTAGATGCCCGCCTACTAGCGCGCCCCCGAACAGGTAGGGCTGCAAGCGACCCTGCCCCACGGTATAGCGCAGCACCAGCGGGGCCTGAATGGACGTAAACTCTATCGTAGAGGCCAGGGGGAGCTGCTCGCCCGCGTTCCGAAACCCATTCGGCACAGTACTGGTCTGCGAAAAGGTGCTCTTTTTGTGGGCATATTGCAGGCCCGATTCCAAGGATATTGCGCGCTTGGTAGCTAGGCGCACCTGTAGGGCGGCTGCCAGGCCGGACGTAGCTTGTGCCTGCTGCTCGTTGAGCCGGGCGTTCTGGTCGTAGGAAACCGTATTCAGCCCGGCTCCTACTCGCAGGCTCATCACCACCCGGCTCCGATCATCCTCCTTCACCGCGGGGCGCAGATCCTGCGCTGGCCGGCTCGTCTGGCACTGCTGATTGTAGCGTAGCACGGCCTCCACCAAATGCGCTTCATCGAAGCGCGTGATGGTCTTGGCGCTGACGGCCGGACAGGCGCTGAATACGTTTTTTAGCAACCCCCAAGAGCGGCATGGTGCCATGCAGATCAATGTAGTAGAAAGCCGTGATGTAGCGCTGCATGCTAAGCGGATCGGGGGTGCGCAGTAACTCATAATCGAGGCGGTATAAGTTGGCACCGCCAGTAATAAGGTGCTCCAGAAAAACGCGGAGGGTGTCGCGGGTACCTAACAGTACAGGCCTGCTCACGTAGGTTTTGCCCCCACCAAGCCGAAGCCTCGCAGTTGCTCGGGCTGATACCGCTGGCTGGGCGCGCCGACTGCGGCCCGAAAGCCGATACCCTGCGCCGACACAAACTTGGCGAGCGGCTCCACGAAACCGCGCACGGTATCGCCCCGCAGGGGAATGATGTAGCCGGGCTGTAAGCGGTTCGTGCTTTGGGCCAAACCCCGCTGCTGGCAAAGCAGAAAAAGCAGGCAAAAAAGGGTAGCGTGTTTCGGTAGGCTGAACATATAATTGGGTAGGAATTCAACCGGCAAGCTAGGCACATTCAGCCAGAAACCAGGCAGGCTTTTACCGCAGGCAGCGCCCACAAAACCGGAACAGAATGGCGGCCGGCTAGCTTAGGCGCGGTTCGGGTACTACCTTCGTCCCACCATTCTTTCAGCCCCAAACTCTTTCTGCCATGTCGCTCCAACCCATTCGCTCCGCGCTTATTTCTGTTTATTACAAAGACCGTTTGGAGCCCTTGGTAGCGGTGCTGAAGCAGCACGGCGTGAAGCTGTATTCTACGGGCGGAACACAGCAGTTTTTGGAGGAACAAGGCGCTGAGGTAACGCCCGTAGAAAGCTTGACCGGGTTTCCGGCCGTGTTCGGTGGCCGCGTCAAAACCCTGCATCCGAAAGTGTTCGGCGGTATTTTGCAGCGTCGCCACGAGGCTGGTGATACCCAGGAAGCCGAGCAGCACGAAATTCCGCCCATCGATCTGGTAGTAGTGGACCTGTACCCGTTTGAGGAAACCGTGAACTCGGGCGCGCCGGAGGCCGACGTGATTGAGAAGATTGACATAGGGGGCATTTCCCTGCTTCGGGCCGCTGCCAAAAACTTCCGCGACGTGCTGGTGGTCAGCGGCCGCGACCAGTACGAAGCCGTAACGGAGCTGCTCACTGAGAAAAACGGCGCTACCGATCTGGCAGACCGTCGCCAATACGCCGCTGCCGCCTTTGCCACCACCTCGCACTGCGACACCCAGATTTTCAATTACGTGAGCCAAGGAACCGACCTGCCGGGCAAATCTTTGCGCGTAAGTCAGCAGCCGGCCACGCCCCTGCGCTACGGCGAAAACCCGCACCAGACGGGCACCTTCTACGGCGACCTGTCGGCTCTTTTTGATCAACTGCATGGCAAGCAGCTTAGCTACAACAACTTAGTAGACGTTGATGCCGCCGTGGCCCTCATGGCTGAATTTGAAGATGGCCAGCCCGCCTGCGCTATTCTCAAGCACACCAATGCCTGCGGCGTAGCCCAGGCCGACACGCCCCACGATGCCTATGTGCAGGCCTTAGCCTGCGACCCGGTGTCGGCCTTTGGGGGCGTTATTATTGTGAATAAGCCTGTTGACGAAGCCACGGCTGATGAGTTGAATAAGCTGTTCTTCGAGGTGCTCATTGCGCCCGAGTTTGGCGAGGCCGCGCTGCCCATCCTGCAAAGCAAGAAAAACCGCATTCTGCTGCGCCAGAAACCAGTAAATTTGCCCCCTAAGCAAATCAAAACTCTCCTCAACGGCATCGTGGAGCAGGATTTTGACCGCCAGACGGAAACGGCTGCTGACTTCAAGGTCGTTACCAAATCAGCCCCGACGGCCGAAGAAACAGAGGCGTTGGTATTCGCGGCCAAAGTCTGCAAGCACACCAAGAGCAATACCATCGTGCTGGCGCGGCCGGGCCAGTTGCTGGCTTCCGGCGTGGGCCAAACGTCGCGGGTAGACGCCCTCAAACAGGCCATCGAGAAGGCCAAAGCTTTTGGCTTCGACCTGCACGGCGCGGTCATGGCCTCTGACGCCTTCTTCCCCTTCCCTGACTGCGTGGAAATTGCTGGCCAGGCGGGCATTCGGGCCGTGGTGCAGCCCGGTGGCTCCATCAAAGATCAGGACAGCATTGCCGCCTGCGACCAACTCGGCCTGGCCATGGTCATGACGGGCGTGCGGCATTTTAAGCATTAAAGCCTTGAAATATAGACTGTCACGCAGCATTTTCTGCGTGACAGTCTAATTAGGCATCACTATACTATTAGTAATGCTGGGGGGCATTTTTGCCACAATTCTTACGCTCTTTTTTCGTTAGAGGGCCTGTTTAACTACGGAGTGTCGTAATTTTTACTGGTAGCGCTTCCGTCAAACTTACGTACTTTTGCCCCCTATTTGCGTGGCGCAACCCGCGCATTATCTTCTAATTGCCGTAAAAATCAATGGGTTTTTTTAACTTCCTCACCAGCGATATCGCCATTGACCTGGGAACGGCCAATACCCTCATCATTCACAACGACAAAATCGTGGTGGATGAGCCGAGCATCATCGCCAAAGACCGCACAACCAATAAAGTAATTGCCGTGGGCCGGCAAGCGCAGCAAATGCACGAAAAGACCCACGACAACATTCGCACCATTCGGCCTTTGAAGGACGGCGTAATTGCTGACTTTCACGCCGCTGAGGAAATGATTAAGGGCATGATTAAGATGATTGACACGCGCAATCGTCTGTTTCAGCCCTCGCACCGCATGGTTATCTGCATTCCCTCGGGTATTACAGAAGTAGAAAAACGTGCCGTACGTGACTCCGCCGAGCACGCCGGTGCTAAAGAAGTCTGGATGATTCAGGAGCCAATGGCGGCCGCTATCGGTATTGGTATCGACGTGGAGCAGCCCGTTGGTTCCATGATCATTGACATCGGTGGCGGCACGACCGAAATCGCGGTTATTGCCCTGTCGGGCATCGTCTGCGACCAGTCCATCAAGACGGCCGGTGACGTATTCAATCAGGATATTCTGGACTATATGCGCCGTCAGCATAATCTGCTGATTGGTGAGCGCTCCGCCGAGAAAATTAAAATCGAAGTAGGTGCCGCCCTCACCGAGTTGGACGTTACGCCTCCCGACTACGAAATCCGGGGCCGTGACCTGATGACGGGTATTCCGAAGGTGATTAAAGTGACTTCTTCCGAAATCGCTATTGCCTTGGATAAGTCGGTGGCCAAAATTGAGGAAGCGGTACTTAAAGCTTTGGAAATAAGCCCCCCGGAGCTGTCTGCCGACATTTACGATAACGGCATTCACCTGACAGGTGGCGGCGCACTGCTCCGTGGCTTGGATAAACGCCTGGCGGCTAAAACCAAGCTCGCGATTCACATTGCCGAAGACCCATTGCGCGCCGTGGTGCGCGGTACGGGCGCTACGATTAAGAATCTACAAGGCTTCCGTAGTGTTCTGCTCTCGTAAGTAGCTAAATAAGTAAATGGCTGGAGGTTAAGTGGTTGCTTGTTCTGCTTTTTGAACAGCAAGTCATTTAGTCTCCAGCCTTTTGCTACTGTAAGCTCAACCATTTAATTATTCGCTTCTTTTCTCGTGCGTAATCTTTTCACCTTCATCTTCCGCTACCGGGGCATCCTGGTGTTCGGGCTATTGGAGGTGTTGAGTTTATATCTACTGATCCGAAACAGCTCGTACCAGCGGGCCGCTTTCTTCAATTCAGCCAATGCCTACGCAGGGCGAGTACTGGAAATGCGCACCCAGGTGCTGGATTATTTTCGGTTAGTTGACGTGAATCGGGGCTTGGTAGCTGAGAATGCGGCCTTGCGCCAGCAGCTTTACCGCCCCGACCTGGCGGGCCGCCTGCCCGATAGCCTCGCACCCGCTGAGCCCCTGCGCCCGGCCCGCCGCGACTCCATCTTGCTGGGTTTGCGCCAATTGCTCGCCACCGACCCTGATTACCCGCTCATCCCGGCGCGTGTGATAAGCAACACCCGCCGACGGATTGATAACTATCTGACTATCAACGCCGGCACCCGCGACGGTGTGCGGCCGGGGATGGGTCTTCTTTCCGCCGATGGCGTAGTAGGCCGGGTCAAAGTTGCCAGTGAGCATTATGCCACGGCCACGTCAGTGCTACATTCCAAAACGGTTATTTCAGCCAAAATAAAGCGCGACGGTACGGAAGGCGGCATTAAGTGGCTAGGCGACGACGCGGCCCACGTACTTCTAGACCAGATTCCGCGGCAGAATGAGCTAGTGCGGGGCGACACCATCCTGACTTCCGGCTACAACGCTGTCTTTCCGGAAGGGGTAATGATTGGTACGATCGACGCGTTCAGCAAAGAGCCAGACAAGGATTTCTGGACCATACGGGTGCGTCTGGCCGTGGATTTTTCGCGCCTGACCTACGTGTACGTGGTGAATAGCCGCTCCAAAGCGGAGCGCGACACGCTGCAAGTCCGGGCGGGGGCCAAACCAGAGGAAGAAGAGGAGATTCAGAAGCCATGAGAGCAGCCGGCGGATTTGTACTACACCTGATTTTGCTGGTTCTGTACGTGCTGCTGCATGTGCTGGTGGCCAGCAAGCTGGTGCTATTTGATCTGGGCTGGTGCTTTTTTTACCTGGGCTTTTTGTTGTTTTTGCCCATCACTACGCCCATTGTAGTGCAACTGCTCCTGGGTTTTGGGGTGGGCATTACTATGGATATCTTCTACGATACCGGCGGAGTACATGCTGCCGCTGCGGTACTGCTTATGTACCTGCGTCCCTGGGTATTGCGTCTGCTTACGCCCCGCGATGGCTACGATGCCGCCGACGCGGTGAACGTGCACCAGATGGGGTGGCAGTGGTTCTTCGTGTACATGGCTTTGCTGGTAAGTATTCATCACCTCGCTTTTTTTCTACTTGAACTGGGCAGTTTTCAGATTATTGGTGTTGCGCTGATAAAAGTGGCAGTGAGCACCTTATTCACGAGCATCACGCTGCTGATTGTGCAGCTGCTGTTTTTTCCATCGCGACGAAGCAATAGGTAGGTTGTGGGGTGGGCCACTTGTCTAATAGATAGGCTGGACAGTGAGCCTCTGTGTTGTGTACCTTTGCAAACCCAGATAGTAGGCTGGGGGGCATTTTATCCAGTTTCTTTCGCTTTGCAATACCTTGAAGGTCGTAAGTATGTGATACAGACCATTTTCGTGGTCGTAGCCCTACTGTTTGCGGCGCGCTTATTTTACATTCAGGTGCTCGACGGCAGCTACAAACTGGCTGCTGACCGCAATACCTTGCAGCGCATCGTACAGGTGCCTTATCGTGGGTTGGTATACGACCGCAACGGGCAGCTGATGGTGCAAAACACGCCGGTGTATGACTTGATGGTGATACCGCGCGAGGTAAAACAGCTGGATACTGCCTACTTCTGCCAGCTTCTTCAGCTGCCCATTGAGGAGTTTCGCCTTGCTATGACGGCCGCGAAGAATTATTCGCGGGTCAAGGCCTCACCTCTGATTCAAAACCTAAGCACGCCCGAGCTGGCCGCTATTCAGGATAACCTGATTGATTTTCCGGGATTCAGCATCAAGGCCCACATGGCCCGCTCCTACAAAACCGAAAATCTGGCGCATGCTTTGGGCTACGTAGGAGCCATTACGCCTAAACTGCTGGAAAGCCCCAAATACGCCAAGTACATAGCGGGTGATAATCTGGGAATCACGGGGTTAGAGTCCTTCTATGAGAAGGTCCTGATGGGCCAGCGCGGGGTGCAGTATCGCATGGTGAACGTGCGGGGCATTGAGAAAGGCGCTTTTCGGGGCGGCGAATTCGACACGCTTTCCGTGGCTGGGCTGGATTTGCACACCAGTATCGACAGCGAATTGCAAGCCTACGGCGAACTGCTCATGGCCAACAAGCGCGGCTCCATCGTAGCTCTCGACCCCAAAACGGGTGAAATCCTTGCTTTCGTGTCAGCTCCCTACTTCGAGCCAGCGCGGCTCAGTGGCAAAGGCATGGGCAACCGCTACATGGACCTGCTCAACAACCCCGAGCGGCCCCTGTTCAACCGGCCGCTGATGGCAACTTATCCGCCGGGCTCAGTATTTAAGCTGGTAAACGAGCTGGTAGCTCTCCAAATGGGTGTAGTGACGCCTTACACTAGTTTTCCCTGCAACCAACGGTTAGTGAAATGCACTCACCGCCACGAGGCACCGACTAATGTGGGCATCGCCATTAAGCAGAGCTGCAACCCGTATTTCTACCAGGTAATGCGTACGACCATCATGCGCGGCCGCTCCAGCAACCCTAAGGAAGACGCCCGCCTGGGCCTGGCTGAGTGGCGGCGGCAGGTCATGTCGTTTGGGCTAGGGCAACAGCTAGGGGTGGATCTGGGTTCGGAGCGCAAGGGCTCCATTCCATCGCCGGAGCTGTATGACAAGATGTACGGCCGCCACGGCTGGAACTTCCGCACGATCTACTCCTTGAGCATTGGTCAAGGAGAAATAGGCATTACGGGCCTGCAAATGGCTAATATCATGGCTACTATTGCCAACCGTGGCTATTATTACACGCCTCATTTCGTGCGTGGCATTGGTCAGAGCGGCCCCTTGCCTGAGTATCAGCAGCGGCATCATACCAATATTGTCCCTCAGCACTTTGATGCTATTATTCCGGGTATGCAAGCCGTGGTAGACGGCCGTGGGGGAACGGGTAATTTGGCTAGTCTGGCCCAGTTCGGGATTTCGGTGGCCGGCAAAACCGGCACCGTGCAAAATGCCCACGGCCCCGACCACGCGACTTTCGCCGCCTTTGCTCCCGCCGAAGATCCCCAAATCGCCATTGCCGTGTTTATCGAAAATGCCGGTTTCGGTGGCACCTCCGCGGCTCCCATGGCTTCGCTGATGATCGAGAAATACCTGCGCCGCAAAGTGGAGCGCACGCAATGGGAAACCTGGTTACAGGGCGATGCCTCCAAGTTTATTAAGAAAAAGCATTGAGCTTTATGCCAAAAAGGCGGTCACGTTGACGACAGGAAGCATCTCGCGTGTTGACTCTCAATTATTAATCTAACGAAGCAAGCGAGATGCTTCCTGTCGTCAGCCTGACGTGCTATTAGCCAGCCTCAACTTATAACACCCCTCACCAGTGCCTTCTTCACCCGCCAGATACAGTCGCAGTCTTGATTGGGTAACCATCGGCATCTATGCTTTGATGGTGGGCCTGGGCTGGCTGAGTGTGTACGCGGCCAGCTACTCGCCTGACGCACCATCCGTTGGCTTCGCTGGGCAGAGCTTTCAGGAGCTGATGGCCTTCAACTGGTTTAAGCAGATTATCTGGATCGGGACGGCCGTAGTGCTGATGGTTATTCTGGTAGTGGTCGATTATAAGGCCTACGACACGTTTGCCTACGGCTTTTACGCCATTGTGGTCGTGTTGCTGCTAGTCACGCTCTTCGTGGCCCGACCTATTGCGGGGTCGCGGTCGTGGCTGGAGCTGGGGCCGGTGCGCCTGCAACCAGCGGAGTTTGCCAAGTTTGCCACCGCACTGGCCGTGTCGCGCTACATGGCCGGCATCAACCTGCGCCATCAGAACTGGCGCGACCAGGCGGTGCTGGCGGGCCTCACGCTGCTGCCGCCGCTGCTTATTATTGCCTCCAACGAGACCGGCCAGGCGCTCGTGTTTGGCGCGTTTCTGCTGGCCTACTTCCGCGAGGGCATGTCGCCCCTCATCCTCATTGTACTCGCCGCCGCGGGCATCATTTTGATTCTAGCTTTGCTAATTCCCAAGCTCTGGCTCATCGGCGGGATTACCCTCATTCTGGGGGGCATTTTTCTGGTCAATTCGCGGGTGATGCGCCACCACTTGCCGTTGGCCCTGAGCGTGTGGGCGGTGGTGGTCGGAATGGTGTTTGGAGTCGATTTCTTTTTTAATAACGTGCTTCAGCCCCACCAGCGTAAGCGTATTGAAGTCCTTATCAACCCATCGGCCGATCCTCTGGGCGTGGGCTGGAACGTGACCCAATCCAAGATTGCCATCGGCTCAGGTGGTTTGATGGGCAAAGGTTTCCTGGAAGGCACCCAAACCAAGTTCGACTTCGTGCCCGAGCAAAGCACCGACTTCATCTTCTGCACCGTAGGCGAAGAGTGGGGCTGGATGGGCAGCCTGGTAGTTATCATCCTGTTTATGGCCCTGCTGATGCGCCTGGTGTATGTGGCCGAGCGTCAGAAATCAGTATTTGGGCGCACGTATGGCTACTGCGTGGCCAGTATTTTCTTCTTCCACTTCGCCGTCAATGTAGGCATGACCATTGGCCTGGCACCGGTGGTGGGCATCCCGCTGCCGCTGTTCAGCTACGGCGGCTCCTCGCTCTGGTCGTTTACCATTCTGCTGTTTATAATGCTGGCAATTGACGCCTACCGCAAGCAGGATCTAGTGCGCTGATATAGGCCAGGAGTAGCCTTGTAAAAGGCAGCTGAAGACATAAAAAAACCCCCCAGTAATTTTCGAAGAATTGCTGGGGGTTTTTTTTATGTCTTCTCTAAGCAAACTTCCGGTCGATGAGCTTCAATAGCTTGCCCACATGCTCCTCCTTGCGCGTCCAGTCGTATTTAGACGCTAAGTCCTGAGTCACGTAACGTTTGGCCGATTCAGGATCATTGAACGTGTCGAGGTGCTGAATAGCAGTATGATACTCCATATTTTCTCCGTTAAACAGCTCATTGATAAAGCCAAAACGCTGATTAATAGAAATAGCCTCGCGCAACGATTCCACTCTGGGGGGCTTTTCGGCCAGCGTGGCCCCCGCTTTTTCCGGGCGAAGTGTTTCACTTAGCGAAGTGGCAGCAGGGCGGTCCGCTTTTAGCTTTTCGTAGAGAGGTACGCTGGTCGGGCCTGCTTCTGTGAGCGGACGGCGAGGCGCGACTATTGGTTCATGGGCCGGCTTGGGTTCCGGCGACGGTTCTAGTGTTGGCGTAGGCACGAAAGCTGGTGTGGCCACGAAAGTAGGCGTAGCTACCGATGGCTGGGGGGCATTTTGAACAGGAGTGGGTGTCGGGGCTACTGCAGCTGGAGCAACTACTGGCTCCGTAGTGTTTGCCGGCTCGGCAGTGCGCGCAGGCTCAGCAACTCGTGCAGGTTCTGGCTCACGCGCAGGCTGCGGCTGAACCGGGCGGGGCGCTTCCGCAATGGGTGCCGCAGGCGCACGCACAGGACCATCGGCCCACAAATCAGCCTCCGTGAGTGGGAGCAAAGCGCTGAACTCCGCCACCAGCCGTTCCATGAGCTGATGGCTTTTATACGTAGCCTCCTGGTGCAGCCGGAAGCGTTCCAGCAGAAAGTCGCGCTCCAATGGCGCATCTGGTGATAAACTGTCGATAAACTCCGCGAACAGGTCCTTATTAAGGTCCAGATAGCGCAGCGCATCCCGCAGCTGGGCAGCCGTGGCGGTAGGCTGCCCGCCGAGGAGCTTCTCCTCAAACGTCAGCACCGGGTCGGCCACCACGCCGAGCGTATCGGCGACGGCGCGGGCCAGCAGAGGCTCAAAAGCCCCCCGGTTCAACCGAATACGTCGGGAAAGCGTGTTCATAAACTGGGTGAGCGCCTGCCGCACGTCGGGGGCCTCAAAATCGAAGTAAGGGCTGCGCAGACGGGCCATTTCGGCCGTCCATTGCGCCAGCAATTGCTGCACCACCAACAGGTTTACCTGCCGGATAGGTGTGAAGCGCAGCACCGCAGGGCCATCGAGGGTAGCGGTGGGCTGGGGGCCAAAATGCTGGTCGCAGAGGTGAGCGGCCAGCCGGCGGCCGTAGTGTTCGCGCTTGGCGTGGCTATATTTGTCCTTCATTTCAAATCCTGATTCAATCGGCAATTTAAGGAAAGATGCCTAGTCTGACCGTGCGAAACTTGCCGGGAGCCATACTGGAGGTGCCCGCCGGCTCTACCCTGCTGGCTGCGCTGCACGCCGCCGGCCACGACTGGATGCACGCCTGTGGGGGCAAAGGCCGCTGCACCACCTGCCGTTTGGAGGTGCTTAGCGGCGCGGAAAACCTAACGCCCGATACAGAGGCAGAATTGCGTTACCGCCGCGCCGGCCGCCTGCTGCCCCACGAGCGACTCACATGTCAAACCCGCTTGCCTCAGGGCGAACTTATAGCCCGCGTGCCCGAAGCCACCAAACTGCCGCACGTAATTTATAGCTCTGATTAGTGCTTAATTCTGTTCTGTAATGAGCGGAAGAGTGAACTTAGTGCCAGACAGGCGTATAGCACTGCGCGGAACAGATTTCCCCGTCGCGGTTCTTGAAGCTCCCCGCCGAAACCCTTACTTTAGAGGTTTAAAGTAAAGTCAAGCCACCCCTCACTGGCTACTCACAGCAGGCCCTATGTTTCTAGAACCCCGCGTCGGCACCAACCGCGAGGCCCCCCGCCGGGGCTGGATTGAAGTGGTGTGCGGCTCCATGTTTTCAGGCAAAACCGAAGAGCTTATTCGCCGCCTCAACCGGGCCACCATTGCCCGGCAGCGGGTCGAAATCTTCAAGCCCGCCCTCGATACCCGCTACCACGCCCACGATGTCGTATCGCACAACGCGAACAGCATTCGCTCGACGCCCGTGGCGTTGGCCCAGGAGATTCTGCTCATGACCAGCGGCTGCGACGTAGTCGGCATCGACGAAGCCCAGTTTTTTGATGAGTCGCTGATAGAAGTGTGCGTGCAGCTCGCCAACCGCGGCACCCGCGTCATCGTGGCTGGCCTCGATATGGATTATGCCGGCAAGCCCTTCGGCCCCGTCCCCGCCCTGATGGCGGTGGCCGAATATGTTACCAAAGTGCACGCGGTGTGCGTGTGCTGCGGCGAATTGGCTTCGTATTCCTTCCGTATCGCTGCCTCCGAGGACAAGATTTTGCTGGGTGAAACCGACTCGTATGAGGCGCGTTGCCGCCCTTGCTTTATAGAGGGCATGAAGGAAAAAAGCCCCCCGGCGCGGGTTGCGGCGCGGCACGAGACCCTGTAGCACCAGGCTCCAGCTCGGTGTTAACTCTATTTTCGCCCATGACTTATCTGCTGCGTACCTGCCGTTGGTTCGGCCTTGTTGCTGTCTGGCTTTTCAGCCTACCCTCGGCCGTCGCACAGGGGCCTGTAGGTTTTGGCGACTGGCAGCTGCATTTGCCCACTAACCAGGCCAAAGCCCTGGCCGATGCGGACAAGCGGGTATACGTAGCCACCGAAAACTCTTTTTTCTATTTCGATAAAGAGCTAAACACCACCCGCCTGCTTTCCCGCCGCGACGGCCTCAATGATGTGGGCGTCAGCACCGTGGCCTACGATTCGGTCAGCCAGCAGCTGCTTGTGGCTTACAACAACGGCAACCTGGACGTACTGCGCGCCAACGGCTCCATTCAGAATGTGACCGATATTCTGCGGGCCGAGATTACCCAGGCTAAAACCGTCAATCATATCAATTTCAGCGGGCCTCGGGCCTATCTGGCGTGTAGTTTTGGCTTAGTTGTATTTGATATGACGCGCCTGGAAGTGCGTGATACCTACGTCAATATCGGGCCGGCCGGGCAGGCGGTGCAGGTGTACGCCAGCGCTGTGCTCCGCGACTCAGTGTATGCCGCTACCTCGGCGGGCCTGCTGCGGGGGCGGCTTACGGATAACCTCGCCAACTTCCGCAACTGGACCACCGATCTGCCCGCTCGAACCGGGAATCCGTTTCGCACACTGGCCACCCAGGCCGGGCAGGTGTATGCTGGCGCTAATGGCGACCAGCTCTACCGTTTCAGGGGGGGCAGTGGGGCTGGTCGGGGCTGGCAGCCGGTGGCAGGCTTCGCTGGGGGGCAATTTCGGCAGCTCACGCCCTCGCGAGCTGGTTTACTGGTAGTTGGGCTGGATAACCTGTCTGTGCTCGACAAGCCGGGCGGCACGATTCGCACCTATCGTAATGCACTGCTACGTGATACGCGGGCGGCGGTTCGCTCCCGTGATGGTGCGTTCTACGTGGCTGATTTTCAAAATGGCTTAGTGAAAACAACCGATGGCCAACAGTTTGAGAACTTTGTAACGAACGCGCCAGCTAGCGCCCGTGCTTTCAGTGTGTACAGCGACGCGCGCACGGGTATCACAGACGTATTCAGTGGTGGCTTTTCTGACCGGTTTATGCAAAACGGCTCTTTTGGCGGTTTTTATGAGTACAAGGAAGGGCAGTGGACCAATATTACCCCCCAGACCCTGCCCGACCGCACCCAATATCCCAATTTTCAGGACCCCAGCCACGGCGTACGCACCCCCGATGGCACACTCTACATTGGCAGCTACGGTAATGGCGTGCTGGAGTGGAAGGGGCCTGGCAGCTTCCGGCTCTTCACCGATGGCAGCGGCAACAATCCGCTGAAGACGGCCCTGGCACCGCCTAAGTTTTCCAACTTCGACCCTAACTACACCCGCATCACCGACCTGACGACTGATGCTGAGGGAAATGTGTGGGTGGTGAACCGGCATGAGTTTGCTGGTGTGCCCGGCGTGCACGTCTTCAACCCCGTAGCGACCACTTGGCGCTCATTGCCTTATTTCGCCGGAGTTGAGAACCTCAACGGCATTGTGCTCGATGATAATGGCTACGTTTGGCTGTCCACGTCGCGCCAGCCCACGGGCAACGGCGTTATCGCCTACGACGAAACGACGCGCACGCCCCGCTATTTCTCTACGGCCAACGGCCTGCCCTCCAATGACATCTATGATATGGTGAAGGACCGCCAGGGCAGTATCTGGGTAGCGACCAGCGCCGGCGTGGCCTTCCTCACCGACCCTGGCCAGACCTTCGCGCCCAGTTCTGAGGCGGTGTTTCAAAAACCTTTTATTCTGCGTGGTCCACCAACTAGTCGGGGTTTTCCGGCACTGAGTAGCGATGTAGTGCGCGCCGTGGCCGTGGATGGAGCCAACCGCAAGTGGTTCGGTACTGACCGCGGTCTGTGGCTGTTCAGCGAAAGTGTCGATGAAGCCCTGTTCAATTTCACCACTGATAATAGCCCCCTGCCCTCCAACCGCATTCTGGATGTGGCCGTGAACGACCGTACCGGCGAAGTATTCGTCGTAACCGACGCTGGAGTCGTGTCTTACCGTGGCTCAGCTACCGTTACGGAAGGCAAGCCTGCCTGCGCTAAAGTATTCCCCAATCCCGTGCGCACCGATTTTACGGGGCAGGTGGGTATTTCGGGTCTGGCGAATAACGCGGTCGTCAAAATCACAGATGTGACGGGCAAGCTCGTGTATCAGACCCGCGCCAACGGCGGCACCCTCACCTGGAACCTAGCCGACTACAACGGCCGCAAAGTGCAGTCAGGCGTGTACATGGTTCTCTCCTCCGATGCTGATGGCAAAAACGCCTGTATCAGCAAAATAGCGGTGGTAGCGCGGTGATTTATTGCCGTGTTTCGGTGTTAAAAAGCTGCCTGACCATTTATTATTCGTAGCTCGTCTATCCACCCAGAAGAGTAGCAAAAACCAATACATCCTAATGCTTGTAAAAACGCGTGGCTTGGTTCTGAGCTACATTAAGTACCGCGAAACCAGCATCATTGCGCGGGTGTATACCGAGCGGTTGGGCCTGCAAACCTATATCGTGAACGGGGTGCGCAAGGCCAAGCCACCGGGACGCATTGCGTTATTTCAACCCTTCACGCTGCTCGATCTGGTGGCGTACACCTCGCGCACGGGCGGTATCACGCGCTTATCGGAGTTTCGGTGCGCCGAGCAGTTTGCCAGCATTCCCTACGATGTGCGCAAGGGCAGCGTCGTGCTGTTTTTGTCGGAAGTCGTGAGCCGGACTGTGTTTGAGGAAGAAGAAAACGAGCCTCTGTTCACGTTTCTGCACGATTCTATTCTGGCTTTCGACAAGCAAACTGCTGGCTACGAAAACTTCGCGCTCGTTTTTCTGCTTCAGCTGGCAGCCTATCTGGGCTTCGGTATTCTGTCGGGTGAGCAGGTAACAACCCAGGTTGCCTTCGCGGGCGAGGCCAGCAACCCCGCCAGCAGCAGCAGCGCCCCCACGATACTGCGCTTCCGCGAGTTCGACCACTACTTCGATGAGCTGCTCCGCGACCCTGCTACGGCTACCGTGCCCAATGGCCGCGTCCGCCGCGAGCTGTTGGCTGTGCTCATTCGCTATTATCAGCTCCACATCGAAAAGCTCGGCGACATTCGGTCGCTGGCCGTGCTTTCGGAGGTACTGGGAGAATAGCATCAGGTTTTTTCACAAAAAAGTCCCCCAGCGTCGCTGGGGGACTTTTTTATTTATGCACTTTCACCATTTCCAATTCAAATATCAGATCGGTCTTCGGTGGAACAATGTAGCGGTTATCATCGTCGGGGTTGCGGGCACCTTTGGCCCCGTAGGCCAGCGCGGCCGGTATCCAGACGCGGGCCCGACTACCAGCGGGCAATAGCTGCAATACTTCGTCCCAGCCCTTAATCACCTCGCCACGACCTACGCGGCAGCGCAACGGGCGGCCATCCGTAGCCGAAGAGTCGAAAAGCTTGCCATTGGGCAGAAAGCCGGTATAATGAACTGTTACCCGGTCGCCGGCACTAGCTGTAGCACCCTTGCCAGGCTGATGAATGTAATAGCGCACGCCCGAGGTAGTACGAATGGTGTCGGTCAGGCTTTGTGCCTGGCTGCGGCCAGCTCCGGCAATAAGCAGCACAAGCAGCACAATTCGCCACCAACGAAAGTGTCCGGGGGGCTTTTTCACCGGATATCGGTGATTTCGACGTCGAAAATAAGCACTTGATTAGGCAAAATGTCATACGAGCCAGCTGCATTAGGTTTGCCAGTTGGTCCATAAGCCAGATACGACGGGATAATCAGTGTTTTGCGGTCACCTTTCTTCATCTCCACAAAAGCCTGATCCCAACCTTTAATTACCTCACCACTCCCGATCAGAAACTCGCCGCAGTCACATTGAATACGGCGGTCGAAGGAGCTGTCGAACACGACGCCATTTTCCAGAAGCGTGCCCCGATACTTCACCGCAACCCGGTTACCCGCCTTTACCTGCGGGCCGGTGCCATTTACGATGGGCACCATAAACAGGCCCGAAGGCAGGCGGGTGAACTCCGTAATGTTGTTTTTGACGAGGTAAGCCTGAATCTTAGTCTCGTCGATTACTTTATATTCGTCTTCCTTCTTACGCAGTTCTTTGGCGAATTTCTCCGTTGTCGTGTCGCCGCAGGCTGCCAGAAAGGGGCCAATAGCCAACAACAGCAAGAAGAAGCGGTTGAGCAAAGGGTATGTAAAAAAAGTCTTCATCATCGTATCACCTTGTTTGTAGGATAAGCCCGTCAGGCTTATAACGTAGTACCGCGCCTGATTATTTAACGCTTACCAGCTCCACATCGAAGCGGAGCACGGCATTGGGTGGAATAACTCCTCCGGCACCGTTGGCACCATAGCCCAGCGACGATGGAATCAGCAGCGTCGCTTTGCCTCCCTGGTTCATCAAGGCAATGCCTTCGTCCCAGCCAGCAATAACCTGCCGTACACCCAGTTGAAATTCGATTGGCTTGCCGCGCTTTACGGAGTTGTCAAACTCCTGTCCATTGAGCAAGGTGCCTACGTAGTGCACGGACACCGTCTGGCCGGGCTTGGCCTTTGCGCCCGTGCCTTCCACTGTCGGCACATAGTAGAGCCCGGACTCCTGGCGCTGAGCGCCAACGATAGTATTCTGCGCTATGTATTCCTGGATGATTTTTTCATCCTTCTTTACATAGTCTGTTTCTTTTTCGCAGGCCGTGAGCAATGGCACACTGGCTAATAGAAAAACGGCTAATCGGGAGAGGATAGAGCGTTTGAGCAACTGAATCATGGAAGGCAAAAAATAGAAGATAAAAAAAGCCGTCGTGGCCGGCCCGCAGGCCCGCGCACGACGGCTGGGGGGCTTTTTTACTTTACGTCAACCAGTTCCACATCGAAGCGGAGCACGGCATCGGCCGGAATGTCGGCACCAGCACCACGCTGGCCATAGCCGAGCGTGGAAGGAATAAGCAGCGTCGCCTGGCTGCCCTTGTTGAGCAGGGCAATGCCCTGATCCCAACCCGGAATCACCTGGCCTACGCCCAACGGAAACTCAATCGGCTTACCACCTTGCTTCTCCGACGAGTCGAATACTTTACCATCGAGCAGCGAGCCTTTGTAGGTCACGGCCACGGTCTGACCCTGCTTGGGCTTCGCGCCGGTGCCAGCCTTATTTACTACGTAGTAGATGCCGGAAGGAGATTTCTCCGCTTTCAGGTTATTTTTCTTGATGTAGTCCTGCAGGATGACATCATCTTTCTTAATCTGCACTTCGGCGTAAGCCATCATCTTTTTCTGCTGCTCCTCCATCATCTTCTGCTGGTCGGCCATAGCCTCCTGCTCGCTTTGGAGCTTATCGGCCTTCACGAACATGGTCATCGTGTTGCCGGCTTTCTTCATGAAAGGCGGCACCGGCGCGCGGAAGGATTTAGCAAAAATGGTATCCACGTTGAAGCGGAATACGGCGCTGTCGCCGGGCTGAAGCATAGAAAGCGCTTCTTCCAGGCCACCTTTGGTTTTCAGCTCTTCCAGCTTGATGCGCATTGGAACGCCCATCTGGGCCTTGCGCGAGTTGAACAGGATAGAGTCTTTCGCGGTGCGATATTCTACGTTGAGGGCCAGAATCTTGCCCAAGCGGTCCTTATAAGTCGGGTCGCCGGTGGGGGCTACTTCCCGCTCGGTGTACTTGCCACCTTCGCTCTTGAAAAGTTTGTACTCAAAGCCGGATTTGGCCTTTGTGAAATCACCGCCGCCCTTGTTGCAGGAAGCGAGGCCCAAAATGCCGGCGGCAAGCGCCAAGCTCAGGAAATTGCGTTGAAAAAGCATGAAAAGGAAAAGAAGGTGAGGATAAATTCGGGGCAAGTTACGCCGCGGGCGGCGCAACCGCTAGCGGGGCCGTCACGAGCTGTGTCTGATACTGAGGCAATAAACTTAGGAAGCGTTGCACGGTCGCATCCAAAGGTTCGTAGCTAATGCCACCTGATGCGTTGAGGTGGCCGCCGCCCTGAAAGTTCTGGCGGGCAAATTCGTTCACCGAAAAGTCCCCCACCGAGCGGAAAGATATTTTAACCGCTGATCCACGGTCAATCAATACGGCCGCAAAGACCACGCCTTCAATGCTTAAGGCAAAATTAACGAGACCTTCCGTGTCGCCGGTCTTGGACTGGTATTGGCGCAGCTCGTCCTGGGTAATGGCGATATAAGCCGTGTTGTATTCGGGCAGCACCACCAGTTTATCCTTCAGCACGAAGCCCAGAAAGCGCAGGCGCATTTCGGAGTGCGAGTCGTAGATGCGGCGGTGCACGGAGCTCAGGTCAATGCCGGCGTCGAGCAATTCGGCAATGATCAGGTGCACGTTGCGCGAGGTGCTGGGGTGGCGAAACGAGCCCGTATCGGTCATGATGCCCGCGTAGAGGCTCTCGCCAATGCCCACGTCAATCATGTCCTGGTCGCCCAAATCGCGGATTACCTCAAACACCAGCTCGGCCGTAGCGGCGGCTTTGGGATTGGAGAAATCGAGATCAGCAAAGTTCTCGGGCTCCAGATGGTGGTCGATAAGTACCTTGGTGCCGGGGGCGTTGCGGATGTAGGTGCCGAGCTCATTGATGCGGCCCAGACAGCTGAAATCGAGGCAGAAAATAACTTCAGCCGTACCAATTATCTCACGTACCTGCGCATCATTGCGGCGCGAATCGTATACGATAACATCCTCATTGCCTGGCATCCAGGCCAAAAAGTCGGGATAATCGGAGGGCGTGACGACGGTTACGTGGTGCCCTTTTTTGCGGAGGTAACCGGCCAGCCCCAAGGAGGAGCCAAGCGCGTCGGCGTCGGGTTTGTGGTGGGTGGTGATAAAAATCTGCCGGGGCTGCGCGAGCAGCTCCTTCAGAGCGGAGATTGTGGACATTGCCTACTGATAGGTGGCTGAAATTCGGTGGTTTAGGCCGGAAGCAAGGCGGCAAAATTCGGAAATAATCCGCAAATAATTTTTGCTCTAACAACGGCCGCTTGGGATTAGGTTCGGTAAGTGGGTAGGAGGTAGTAAAGTGGTGGAAGAAAAGAGAATAGCAGAGCGCCACGCAAGAGTGACATAGAATCTTATGCTGAGGAATCCAAGCACCTCTCCGAGTAGTAACCAGGGCTTTTTCAACGAGCGGTAGAGATGCTGCGATTCCTCAGCATGAAAATAGCGCCACAACGACTGCACGCGAGATGCTTCGCTGCGCTCTACATGACAGTCTCTACATGATAGTCTTAAGCAGTCGGGGGGCTTTTTTCGTGTTGTTTGCGCCTTACCAGCTTCTTACTACCCAACCCTACCAACTTTAGGCTACTTTTGCCGCCGCATTCGCCTAACGATTTGCGCATCGCAAGCATTCCACATTTCCCAACATCACTTTACCATAAATAATAGAATGGCCACTAACCGCACATTCACGATGATTAAGCCCGACGCGGTGCAGGAAAACCACATTGGTGGCATCCTGCACATGATCGAAGAGGGTGGCTTCCGCATCGTTTCGCTCAAGAAAGTACGCCTGACGCCTGAGCGCGCCGGCAAATTCTACGAAGTTCATAAGGAGCGCCCCTTCTACCAGGATCTGGTAAAATACATGTCGTCGGGCCCCATCGTGGCGGCTATTCTGGAGAAAGACAACGCCGTTGCCGATTTTCGCACGCTGATTGGTGCTACTAACCCAGCCCAGGCCGAAGAAGGCACCATCCGGAAGAAGTACGCCAAGAGCATCGAGGCCAACGCCGTGCACGGCTCCGACTCCGACGAGAACGCACAGATTGAAGGCGACTTCTATTTCAGCGCCGACGAGCAGTTCTAAGCTTCTGTCGTACTGAGCGAAGCAAGGACTCTGCATGAAGAGTCCTGACGATTTTAACTCAGATTACTCGCTTCACTCGGAATGACAACAAAAAACCCGCTCTGCATCGCGCAGAGCGGGTTTTTAATTATACTAAGAATAGACTATTTTTATACCGTTTTTATACTTTAGGGAAGATTCGCTCCCGATTACAACTCGCTGGCGGCAAGTAACGGCCCAGATTGCTCCACTTCTTCTTCAGCCATCGGGTTGTGCTTGTGCCTGAACAGGATGAGAAACAGCACAGCGACGACCAGGGCGTAGCCGGCAAAAGACAGCCAGATGCCTTGCCAGTTCTTAGTAATGCCGTCGGGGGCAGTGAAATACTTTTCGATAACGAGGCCGCTCACCAGACTGCCGAAAACGGCGCCGAAGCCGTTAGTCATCATCATAAATAAGCCCTGCGCACTGGCCCGGATAGACGGGGCGGTCTGTGTCTCGACGAATAGTGAGCCGGAAATATTGAAGAAGTCGAAGGCCATACCGTACACGATGCACGAGAGGATAATCATCCACAGCCCGTCGATGGGGTTGCTGTAGGCGAGCAGCCCGAAGCGCAGCACCCAGGCCACCATGCTGAATAACATGACTTGCTTGATGCCGAAGCGGCGCAGAAAGAAAGGAATAGCCAGAATAAACAGCGTTTCGGAAATCTGCGAGATGGACAGGATGATAGCTGGATGCTGTACCGTGAACGTGTCCTGGTAGGCCGGTACCTTATCGAAGTCGTGCAGGAAGGTGTCACCGTAGGCGTTGGTGAGCTGCAAGGCCGCGCCCAGCAACAGAGCGAACAGGAAGAACGTGAGCATCTTGGTGTCGCGCAGCAACGCGAAGGACTTCAGGCCCAGTACATCAACTAGTGAGCGGCTGGGCGTGTCTTTGGCAAGGGGCGGGCACTTGGGCAGCGTGAAAGAGTACAAACCCAGCAGGATGGCCGCGCCGGCAGCCACGTAAAACTGGTTGGCCGACTTCTCAAACCCCAGCAAGCTAACTGCCTGCATGGCTACAATGAAGCCGATGGTGCCCCACACCCGGATGGGCGGGTAATCCTTAACTACATCGAGGCCCTGGCGCTTGAGCACCGAGTACGATACGGCAATGGACAAAGCCAGCGTGGGCATGTAGAAAATCATGTTCAGCAGCATCACCCAAAACATGGTGCCGGGGTCATTCACTAAGGGCACCGTGAACAGCACAATGCCGCCCAGGATGTGCAGGCCGCCGTACAGTTTCTCGGCATTCACATACTTATCGGCGATGATGCCCATAATGGAAGGCATGAAGATGGAGGCAATGCCCATCGTCGAGAAAATGGCCCCGAACTGCGCCCCCGACCATTGCTTGGTCTGAAACCAGTACGCCCCGATGGTTATCAGCCACGAACCCCAGATAAAAAACTGTAAAAAGCTCAGGATAATGAGACGAAGCTTGGTACTCATGTAGGGGCAGGTTAAAAGAAGGAAATTTTCGGTGTGAGACGGCTAAGCGGCTTCGCGCCGCCAGAAGACGTAGCGTGCATGGCTGAGCACCGCCAGGAGCCACGAGGCCAGAACCAGGCTAATGAGCCGGACTTCGAAAAAGAAGTGAGAAAGGCAGAAAAAAAGAACAACCCGGCCACTTGCGCAGACCGGGCATTCAAAGATAGAAAAAAACAAAAACGAAGCGGGCGGAAATAGGTCTGCTTTAGGGAATAAAAAAGTTTGCATTATAATTTGGTTTATAATGCAAAGTAGTTTACGTTTGTCATATTCAATCATCACTAGCTGCTCCAACCCATGAAAACGCTCGCCAGCTTCGCCACCCCTGCTACCGTTAGCAACTTTGTTAGCTCCGCCGCCGCTATTCCTAGCCAGGTAGTAGAACTGGCTGATTTGCGTTCATATGCCTTCACGTATATGCTCCGCGGCTCTGTGGTGCTGGTGGCGGCGCTCAGCGAAGTAATGTTGGAGATTGGCGGATTTGCCGCGCCCTGGCTGCCCTGGATGGTGCTGATGCCGTTGATGGCCATTGTGCTGAGCGTGCGGAGCCGGCGGGAGCGGAAGCTGCGCCCGGCCAGCACGGCCCTCGCCGCCAAAACCATGCGTCTGCTGCAGAAAAGCTTCGTTGTTATCATGCTCATTGCTATTATCTGCGCCATGCAGTTTGGTTGGGTAAACGCTCACCCCATCCTCCTGCTCTTCAATGGACTGGCAGCGGTGGTTGCTGGTCGGGTATTAAGCTTCCGGCCGCTGGTGCTAGGGGGCATTTCTTCGGTGGTTTTGGGCGTGGCAATCATCTTTATGCCGGCTCACATCCAATTGATCGTCATTGCCGCGGCTATGCTGGTGAGCTATGTGGTTCCGGGTTACTTGCTGAACGCCCAAGGCCGCGTGGCTGCTTAGTTTGCGCACTGCTCTTTCCTCTGTCTTTCAACTTTACTTTTTATGGAACCCTTAGAAAACCCAATGTCGCCGGCCGATAGCCTGCGCCTTATTCAGACCATGATTCACACGGCCAAGCAGGACCTCAGCGACCACTCGTTTGAGCTGCTGCTGTGGGGTTGGTTGGTGTTTGCTGCCGCCACAAGCCATTATGGCCTGCTGAAAATTGGCTACGACAAGCCGTGGCTGGCCTGGCCGGTGCTCATGAGCCTGGGTACGGTAGCTGCCTTCGTAAATGGAGCCCGCCGGGGCCGCCGTGAGCGGGTGCGCACTGCCCAGCGCGACTTCATGACCTTCCTCTGGGCCGGCTTTGGCGTACTGATGCTGATGCTCATTGGCGTGGGTACCGTCGTGGGCTGGAAGACTGCGTATCCGCTTATCATTGCATTGTATGGTCTGGGCACGTTTGCCACGGGCGGGGCGCTGCGGTTCCGGCCGCTTATCTGGGGCGGGGCGGCCTGCTGGCTGCTGGCTACGGTCGCGTTTCGCGTGTCGTTCGAGACGCAGCTGCTGCTGGTAGCGGCCGCCGTGCTGGTGGCGTACATCGTGCCAGGCCATTTGTTAAAAAACCAATACCACCGTGGCCGCACCCTTTGAAGACCTCGACCCGCTCCTGCACTCCCAGCTTCGATTGGCGATTATGTCCCTGTTGCTGAGCGTACGGGAGGCGGAGTTCAACTTCCTGAAAGAGAAGACCGGAGCTACGGCCGGTAACCTGAGCACCCAGATCAGTAAGCTCAAAGACGCCGGCTACCTCACCATGACCAAGGAGTTCAGCGGCAGCTATCCGCTCACGCGCTGTGCCATCACGCCCCAGGGCGTCTCGGCCTTCGAGAACTACGTGCAAAGCCTGCAACGCTACCTCAAGCCCGAGTAAGTCTCCTTTCCTTTTCGCTGTTTTTACCCTTTCTGGCCACTTTTTTGGGCTGGTCGGGCCGTGCCTTGTCTTTTTTTGTCCACTATTTTTTCTCTACAACTATGAAAAAGTACCTGCTTCTGCTCGCGTTTGTGTTGTTGGTAATGCCTGGCCAGCTGTTGGCGCAGGCTGGGGGGCAAAATCAGTCGGCGGCTTCCGTGCTGACTAACATTCAACAGAAAATAACCTGGCGTACCCCCGCCGACTCGCTCCGACAAGTGGCGGCGGCCCTGGATGAGCTGCGGGCCAAAAGCCCCAATGCCTACCTGAGCTACTGGGGCGCGTTTGCTCAATACCACCTGTACTTCCGGGCCACTCAGGATAAGAAAACCGCTGAGAAAGCCCTGCAAATCGGCATTGCCCTGCTGGAAGAGGTGTCCACCAAAACCGCCGAGCACTATGCGCTGCTTTCCCTGCTGCAAGGTCTGAACCTGGAGTTCGCCAGCTTCCTGACCATTCCTTTTAAGGCGAATGCCGTGAAGGAAAACACCGAAAAGGCGCTGGCTCTGGCCCCCAACAACCTGCGCGCTCACTACGCCCGCGGCATCAACGACTTTTACACACCCTCCCAATACGGCGGCGGCAAAGTAGCGGCTGACCACTTCAAAAAAGCTATTGCCCTGCCCGAAAAAACTGACCCCAACCCCTATGCTCCCGACTGGGGTAAGGCCGACGCCTACAGCTACCTGGCCCAGACCTACAAAAAAGCCGGCCAAACGGAGCTAGCCAAACAGTACGCCACCGAAGGACTCGCTAAGTATCCGAACCACGGGCAGCTGAAAAGCCTGGTAGCCAAGCTGTAACGCGAAGCGGCGCTTCGCCTCGCATTAGAGCCGGCTAAAAAGCCCCCCAGCGTCATCGTTCAACGAGCGAAGCACCGCTTCGCGGTACTCCCAACGCTTAACCTCCCTTCCCATGTCACGTCTTTTCGCTTCTCAGGCCCGTCTTATGGTGCTGGCTCTAGCCTTGCTGTGCGCTTTCAGTAGCCCGGCGGCGGCGCAAAACCGCCTCGTATTGCGCGGCACCGTCACCGACCGCAACACCGGGGAAAAGCTGCTCGGGGCCACGGTGCGCCTAAGCAGCCTGCCCACTACCGCCACAGCCACCGACCTCGACGGCCGCTTCGAGCTGCCCACGGTGCTGGCTCAGGGCGATACGCTGATCGTGACGTATATCGGCTACGCGCCGTATCGGCAGTTTCTAGGGGCTGGGGGGCAAAATCAGGCGGAGATACTGGTGCGGCTGCGGCCCCAGGCCAATCAGCAGCTGGGGCAGGTGGAGGTGACGGCCAAGCGGCCTATTGCGGAGGAGTTTATTGTGCGCGAGCTGGATTATCTGAAAATAGTAACCAACCCGGCCGCCGCCGCCGACCCGCTGCTGGCCGTGCGCACCCTGCCCGCCGCCTCCAACACGGATGAGTCGGCCAGCATCAGTCTGCGCGGCTCCGACCCGGCCCAAACGGGTATTTACCTGAATAATGTGCCGATTTATGATGCCGTAAAATTTGCCCAGCTCAGCGGCATCGGCACGTTCAGCATCTTCAATGTGGATCTGGTGAAGTCGGTGCTGGTGTTTCCCTCCAATCCGCCCCTGGAGTACGGCAATGCCGGCGCGGGCCTCATCAGTCTCACCACCGACGATAAGCCACGGCCGCGCTTTTTGCAGGGCTCGTTGGGGCTGGCCAATTCGGGGGTGATGGCGGGCGCGCCGGTGGGGGAGAAGGGCATGCTGAAAGTGTACGGCAACTACCAGACGGGTGAGTTCATCAAAGCCGTAAATCCGGAGTCGTTCCGAAAGCTTTCAAAATTCGGCAACCGGGACTTTGGGGGGCATTTTTCGACCAGCCTGGGGCAATACGGCACGCTGAAGCTGTTTGCCTACGGGATCAGCGAGCAGTACGCCTATCAGTTTCAAAGCCCCTCCCTGAATGACACTTACCGCTACCGCAAAAACCGCGGTTTTGGCATAGCCAGCTACGAAAAAGCCTGGGCCGGCGCCGACCTCAGCCTGAGCCTGGGCGCCGGCCGCAGCCGCGCCACCGACGGCGTGGGCAACTACCGCGCCGCCCGCCGCAACGCCGACTACTACGGCAGCCTCAACTACCGCCGCTACTGGTCCGATGCCCTTTCTACCCGCGTGGGCCTGAGCTACGACGAGCGCACCATTCGCGTTGGGGGGCAATTTCCGGCTTTGCCCTACGCCATGAGCGAAACGGCCCCGGCCTACGCCGCTACCATTCGGCAGCAGCGCACGCTCTGGGAGGCCTACCAGTATACCAAGTGGAAGCACCAGCGCTGGGTGGTAGGCGTGGGCCTGCGCACCACCGTGCCGCCCCGCCAGCAGTCCGCTTACCTCAGCGGGCAGCTCAACCTGCGCTACGACCTGAGTCCGCGCCAATTTCTGAACCTCTCGGGCGGGCAGTACACGTCTTTTTCCTCGCCTGATGCCGCGTATTACCCCTTTCTGCGCTACTGCACCCGCCAGGTGGCCCTCGACTATGCCTACACCTCCGACGAGCTGAACCTGTCGGCGGCGGTGTACGCCAAAAACGAAAGCTCCTTGCTCGACAGCCGCGTGTACGGGGTGGAAGTATACGCCCAGCGCACGTTTTTCAAGAAGCTAAGCGCCGATATTTCCCTGGCCAGCATCCGGTCACGCCTGCAAACGACTAACCCGGAGGTCGCGGCGCTGGCCCTAAATCAGCGGCAGTATAACCTGCCGTTTATTGTGAAGAACAACCTGAAGTTTGGCTTTAAAGGCGGCGAAATCGGCAGCTTTACCCAGTACCGCTCGGGTGCGCCCTACACGCCCGTCTTGGGTGCCCAACTTGACCCCGAATCCGGGTTTTTTGCCCCCCAGTACACTATCGAGGCTGGCACCGGCCGCTTGCCCAACTACTTCCGTACCGACCTGACAGCCAGTAAATTCATTCGCAGCCGCCAGAATCAAAATACGCTCGTGCTCTACGCGGTGCTGAGCAACGTGCTGAACACCCGCAACGTGAGCAGCTACTCGTATTCCGCCGATTACACCCAGGCTAACCCGGAGTATTTCCAGCGCCGCTTCCTATACTTCGGCGCCGTCGTGACTTTGCAGTAGAGACGCAATAGTTGGAGTCTCGTCGTTAGCTTCGCTGACCTGCGGTTGCTGCGGTTGTTAGTTCTGAATGACGCGGTGCCTGTCGTTCAACGACGAGACGCAATATTTTGCGTCTCTACAACCTGCCAGTAAACAAAAAGTCCCCCTGCAACTACGCAGGGGGACTTTTTTATAAAAAAACAGAAGCTTAAGCGGCTTGGAGACGCTTGTTTACTTCGTCCCAATTGATGAGGTTGTAAAAGGCAGCGATATAGTCGGGGCGCTTGTTCTGGTATTTGAGGTAGTAAGAATGCTCCCACACGTCGAGGCCGAGTACGGGCGTGCCTTTGCAGCCGGCGTCGGGCATGAGCGGGTTATCCTGGTTGGGCGTGGAGCAGATTTGCAGCGAGCCATCAGACTGCTTGCACAGCCAAGCCCAGCCCGAGCCGAAGCGCGTGGTAGCGGCTTTGGTGAATTCTTCCTTGAACTTCTCGTAGCTGCCAAACGACTGCGTGATGGCCTCTCCGATAGCGCCCGTAGGCTCACCGCCGCCATTCGGTGTCAGGATTTGCCAGAACAACGAGTGGTTCCAGTGACCACCACCATTGTTGCGAACCGGGGCCGGAGCGGCGGCAATGTTTTGCAAAATGTCTTCGATGGACTGGCTTTCCATCTCCGTGCCCTGCACGGCGTTGTTCAGGTTGGTGACGTAGGCCTGGTGGTGCTTGGTATGGTGAATTTCCATCGTTTGCGCGTCGAAATGGGGTTCGAGGGCGTCGTAGGCGTAGGGCAGTTGGGGCAGTTCGAAGGCCATGGGAAAGAAAGGTTTGGAGGTGAAAGAAAACGCGTAAGGCTGCCCGGCGTTCGGGCAGCTACTGTACTTCTTTAACTGACAAAGCCGCCGAAGGGTTAGAATTTGCCCCCCAGCGGCCCTCAAAAGTAATTATTTCCGCTTGCGGGCAAAAAACTCCTGCATCAGCCCGGCACTTTCCGCTGCCATGATTCCCGTAACCAATTCTGTGCGCCGATGCAGCAGGTTGCCGTGCCGCCGAAATCCATGTTTTTCCTCGGGTGCGCCATACACCACCCGCCGCATCTGGGCCCAGGCACTGGCGCCCGCGCACATCACGCAGGGCTCCACGGTGACGTACAAAGTGCAGTCGGTAAGGTATTTATTGCCTAAGAAATTAGCCGCTGCCGTCAGGGCCAGCATTTCGGCATGAGCGGTTACGTCGTTTAGCTTCTCCGTTTGGTTGTAGGCCCGCGCAATAATCTGCCGCTCCAGCACCACCACCGCCCCAATCGGAATCTCGTCTTCGGCTAGGGCGTAGCGTGCCTGTTTCAGCGCCTCTCGCATGTAGCTTTCGTCGCTGTAAAGAGAAAGAGTCATAGGTTCATTGATAATTTTATTCAAGGCGGTCACGCAGAGCGGAGCGAAGCATGACCGCCTTTGTCTCTACTTCAACGCAATACTCTTCATCATGGCCTGAGCAGTAGGCTGCCATTGAACCTGCTCCTCGGCGGGACAGTTGAAGGTGAAGACGATAAGTTGGTCGCCCTCAATGGCGTACTGCACCAGCTGGTAGCGACGAATTGGCGCCAGATTGCCCCCCCGGCGCGTATCCGCCACCGACGAGACGAACTCCAGTACCACAAAATCACGCTTATTGATAGTGCGGATGTCTTCGGCCAGGAAATCCACTTTGGTGTAAGCATTCTGAATGCTGGCTTTATAAATCTTGAGCAGAATGCCGTAATCCTTGCTGGTGAAGGTGCTGGGCTTCTGAGCTACGCTGAAATCGACGCGGCCGCTGGGGTTGGTAAATACGGCCAGGGGCTTGCGCGGAGCGGGGTATTTGGCGGCTATTCCATCGTCGGGCAGGGCCGTGAAGCCTTCGGGAATGCCAACGGTGAGACTTTTGGTAATCGACGTTTTCTTGAGCTTGGGCTTTGGCGCGGCAAATGCGACCAAGAATAAAAGCAGCAACGCGTAGGGAGCAAATCGAAGCAAGCGCAAAGGCATTTTCATAGAAAGAAGAAAAGAAAAATCGAACGGGATGTTATCAAAGAACGACGCTCATGGCGGTAGAGACGCGTATTCGCCTCTAGTCGTTGCTGACGTTATTTAGTAAAGTGGTGCGGTACCAGTCGTTCAACGACCAGACATGAATATCAGTCTCTACATTAAGTGCATTGGCAGATTTCGTTTTCAACAAAGCGGCTACAAATAAAAAACCTCCGAAGCCGAAACGACTACGGAGGTAAAAAAAGCTAACTAAATAGGCGGATTTAGCGTCGCTTCTTTTTTTTGCTGGTCACTGGTGCCGATGGATACTTGATGCGTACCTTTTTCCAGTACACATAATTGCCGGTTTTGGCCTCTACCAAGTATGTGCCAGCTGGGATGCGGCCCAGGTCCACGGGCTGGCCGGTGTTGTTCGCAGGGTCGAGGGAGGCGGTATATACGGGGGCATTTTTGTAGTTGGTCATCACCAGCGTGCCGGGCTTGGTGAACTGCTGGGTGAAGCTCAGGAAAATGGTATTCGTGTTGGCATCAGGATACACATCGATGCCGGAGAGAGTCTCCACGCGCTTGATCGGGCCGTCGAGGATGACGGGTTCGGCGCTGGTCTTGGACTTGACGCTGGTGCCGTTGACCTCGGTTTTGGTCTTGCCTTTAGTGGAAGTTTGAGCCTGGGCAGATGCTGCGGTAAGCAAGGCCGCAGCGAGAAGTGCAGTATATTTCATAGGAAGAATAGACAAAAGGCCGGAAAACAAGGTTCTGCTCCGGCCCTTTGCACAATCCGGGCCAAACCCGAAAAGCCCCCCAGCTAGCTACGCGGTAAGTTTTTGACGTTGTCGTCTGGGTCGCGGTCAATTAATTCATTAAATGGGTCAATACCAGCCTTTACCGGCTTTTCGGCCACGATAATTTCGAGCTTATTATTGCCTGCTTTCAAACGGGTTTTGCGCCGGTACAGCGGCTCGTCGCGCCACTTACCATTTACTTTGCGTTCGATGAGCACCGCAATATCTATCCAGTCGTTCATGGGCGCAGGGCGCTCATTGCCTAGGCTGTCGGCGTAGAACTTCTTGCTGTTCAGGTTGAGCGTGACGCGGTATTTGCCCCCCGGCAGCTTCTTGTAAGAAACCGAATCAACCCGGTTTTCATACAGCGTAATCCGCTCAAACATATCAGTAACAAGATATTGAAGGGAGTCGGGCGTAACCTGGCGCAGGTGGCGCAGCAAATCCGGCGAGGTAGTGTAGGGCGGTTGCTGAAACTTTACCTCTTTGATATAGGCCGCCAGCGCCTGGTTTACCTTGTCTTCCCCAACGTAATCCTGCAAGGCATACATCGCCACCGAGCCTTTGCGATAATGGATATACTGCTGATTCTCTACCTTATAGAGCGGCTGCTCCTTGCTTTGCTCCGTGGCGCGGCCGGTGAGGTAGCGGTCCATCTCGTGCTTCAGGAACTTGCGCATGCGGGCCTCGCCGTAGAGCTGCTTCATCACCATCAGGGCCGCGTACTGAGAAAGGGTTTCCGACATCATCGTGGAGCCCTGCACGTTGGCCCCAATTACCTGGTGCGCCCACCATTGGTGCGCCACCTCGTGGGCCGTCACGTAGTAGGGGTAATCTACGTCCTCGGGGTCGGCGGAGTCGATTTTGGCGATAAAGCCGATGTTCTCGGAGTACGGAATGGTGTTGGGGAAACTCTGGGCAAACGTCTGGTAGCCCGGAAACTCCACGATGCGCACCTGCCGATGCTGGTAAGGGCCAAAGTTTTTGGTGAAGTAGGTCAGGCCATCCTGCACGCCGCGCACCATGCGGTCGAGGTTGTACTCGTGGCCGGGCTGGTAATAAATGGCAATATCGATGTCGTTCCATTTAGCCTTGCGCACCGCATAGCGGGCCGATTGGAAGGAGTAGAAATTGAGAATAGGCGCGTCCATTTCGTAGCGGAAATAGCGGCGGCCATTCTCGGCCCATTCCTTCTTCAAGTAGCCGGGCGCCAGCGCCAGCTGGTCGGGCTCGGTGCTGACGGTGGCCGCAAAGCGCACCCAGTCCGAGTCGTGGCTAATGTAGGTATTGCGGCGGGCGGCGGTATCAGTGAGCGACGCCATACGGGGCTTGGGGGGCAAATTATAGTCCTTGCGCGTTTCCTCATCGCTGATTTCGGCATTCGGGTTATAGCCAATGTTGGGTAGGAGCTGACTATTGATAAAAGTGCCGTTGTAGACCACGCTGGTGCGGTTAGTCACGTTCTCAAAACCCGGCGCGGCGTAATACAAATCGAAGCGCAGTGGCAGGGAGTCGCCCGGAGCTAGGGGCTGCGGTAAGCGCTGCACATAGAAGCCCAGCAGCGAATCGCTGAGTACCGTGCGGGCTGGCGCTGCGCCGGCTGCGCCGAGGGTGAGCAGGCGAATACGGGCCTCCTGAGGTAGGTTTAGCTGCACCGAATCGATTGGTTGGCCCGTTTTGTTGCGTAGCCAGTACTGGCCCCGCAGCCGCACTTCCTGACGGCTCGGAAACAGGTCGGCCTGCACTTCCACAGCCGTGATGCGCGGCTGCGGGCGGCGGCCCAGGCGGCTGTATTTTCTCTCAAACTCTACGGTCTGCTTCTCCTGGGTTTTGGAGCCCTGGTAGCGGTTGAGCACGTTGGTATTGTAGTAAATAAAGCCCCCCACGACCAGAAACGTGAGCAGGCCGGCGCCCATCGCCAGCCGGGCCGGGCCGGTAAAGCGACTGGCTGCCAGCTTTTGTCGCACGTTTGCGCTGGTTTCGGTGCCGCGCACCCAGAGCAAATTGGCCCCCACGGCCAACACCAGAGCCAAACCTGCCCAGTACAGCTTAAACCACAAAAACGGCCCGATAAAGTGGCCAAATTTATTCAGGGCCGAGTACTGCACGCCGGGGTCGGAGCCATAAATCGCCAGGTTGTGCTCTAGTCCGATTTGGCTCGCGAAAAGCGTGAACATGTAGTAAAGCAGCATCACGAAGTGGCCCAGATACTTGTGATTTACAAGCACATGCACTGCTATTGCCAACACTACCAACAGCCAATAATCAAGTAGCCGCAGCCCGAACAGGTATTTGATGTACAGCCCTAGCTCAAATTGGTAGTAGCCGGAAAATATCTGCGTCAGCAAGCCGCAAACCAACACTATTACTTGCAGCACCACGGGCACCAGCAGTAGGGCCGCCAGCTTGGAAGCCAAAGGCACCCAGTTAGGCAGGGGCAGGGCGTCATAAATCTGATTGAGGTGAGCGTCCCGTTCCCGCCACACCAGCTCGCCAGCGTAGAAGGTGATAATTGCCAGCGAGAACAGGCTAAACGACCCCGACAAAATGATGGCCACCTGAGCCGTGACGGGAAAGGTTCGGGTGTCGAAGATCTTACCGATCTGCAGGGCGGCAACCAGCAAAAAGGCCAGACCCGCTACCACGATAGCAATAAAATAGGGGCTACGGATGATGTCCAGAAACTCCAGCTTGGTCAGGCGCGCCCACTGCCGCAGGTATTGGCTGGTGCCGAACTGCTGGTGCACGCGCGGCAGCACTACGCTGGCCGTGGTGGGCACTACATCCAGGCCGGGCCGCTCAGCGCGTCGCCGCACAGGTCCTTCGGCGGCACTTTGAGTGAAGCGGAAACGCCAGAAGCAGAAGCCCAGCAGTGCCAAGCCCACCCCCAGCCACACCAGGCGGTTGCCGAGCAGCAAGCCGGTGAGCGGTACGAGTTGGGTGTTTTTCTCGGCCGTCGTCCAGTATTTGGTGAGTTGGCGGGAGGCGCCGCTGCCCATCGGGTCGAGCAGGCTGCCAATGGTCTGGTTATCGAGATCGGAGAGCTGGCCTTGAGCGACAAAATACAGCACCAGAAACACGATACTGCCCACATACGTAGCCAACGCCTTGCGCGTGAGCGTGCCTAAGGCAAAGAAAATGGCCCCCATCAGCACTACGTTCGGCAGTACCAGCGTGAGGTAGGGATTTAAGTAGCCCATTAGCCGCTGCGGCCCGATTCGCTCAGCCGGCATGCCCGGTATCAGCGTTCCAATAAATAAGCCTACCGCAATACCGCTGAGCACCAGCATCGTAATAACGAGCGTGCCGGTGAAGCGCCCCCCCAGATACCCCAGCCGCGAGATGGGCGTAGTAAAGAGCAGCGGGTGCATACGGGTTTCAAAGTCGCGCAATATGGCCGGCCCAAACATAGCCGAAATCAGCAGCACGCCCGGGATGAGAGTCAGAACAGTGGTGTAGCCATTCAGGGAAAACGGCGAGTTCACAAACACCTTACTGCCCACACTCACCGATAGGCCCTTAAAAAAGCCCCCCGAGGTGAGCATCAGCAGCAAAGCCAGCAGCAGCAGAATGCCGAAATATATATAGGTAGCCGGCCGCCGCAGCCGGTACCACAGCTCAAATTTGAATATCTGGAGAAACATGGGAGAGGATGTTAAATTCTTATAAATGGAGCAACGATTGACCTCACCCCCTATCCCCCTCTCCTCGGGGAGAGGGGAAACTAGCTCTAAAAACTAGTCTTCTAGTTAATGCTAGGTTGCTAGAAGAACTAACAGCTAGTCCCCCCTCTCCCCGAGGAGAGGGGGCTAGGGGGGAGATCCTTAACTAAGCTACTACCGCCATGCCCCGTTCTGCCTCCGCAATGCGGGCGAAATACACATCCTCCAAAGAAGGCGTTACGGACTCATACTCCACCCCCGGCGACCCGTCGCTGACCACGTGCACAATGGTCTGGCCTGCATACAGGCGCGAGGAAATCACCTGCTGCTCCTGCTGCAAAGCTGGCAGCTGCTCCTTGGCAATAGCGCGGCGCCATACCTGACCTTGCAACTCATTCATGACTACCAGCGGGTCGCCGGTCAGGAGTACTTGGCCTTTATTGATGATGGCCATGTTGCGGCACAAGTCGCTCACATCACTCACGATGTGGGTGCTCAGAATGACAATGATGTTCTCGCCAATCTCGCTCAGCAGGTTGTGAAAGCGGTTGCGCTCGGCCGGGTCGAGGCCGGCGGTGGGCTCGTCCACGATAATCAAGCGCGGGTTGCCGAGCAGGGCCTGCGCGATACCAAAGCGCTGCTTCATCCCGCCGGAATAGCCCCCCAGATTTTTTTTGCGGACTTCGTAGAGGTTGGTCTTGTGCAGCAGGGCGGCCACCGTGGCCTTGCGCTCCTTGCTGTCGGCAAGGCCCTTGAGCACGGCGAAGTGGTCCAATAAATCTTCGGCCGTGACTTTGGGGTACACCCCAAATTCCTGGGGCAAATAGCCCAGAATGCGGCGTACGCCATCTTTTTCGCGCAGCACATCCAGCTCATCCAGGCGGATGCTACCGCTGTTGGCCTCCTGCAAGGTGGCGATGGTGCGCATCAGGCTTGACTTGCCTGCGCCATTGGGACCTAGCAGGCCAAACATGCCGGTCGGGATAGTCAGGTTCACGTCGCGCAGGGCCTGCACGCCGTTGGAATAGGTTTTCGACAGGTTTTCGATGACGAGGGCCATGTGCGGAGAGGTAGTTAAATAAGAAATGAATCTATAGTGTGGAAAAGGCGGAAAGAACCACCTGAAAGATAGAGCATAGACTATAATAGTTGCCTTGTCGACGCATAATCTTTTGGGAGGAATAAGCCATACATCGCCGCTCTGGGGCAGGTATTACAGCCCCGAAAAAATAAAGCAGCGGCCCTCCCTGAATTTCGGAGCCAGCCATATCTTCCTACCTTCGCTCTCGAAGTCCCGATCACCTCTTACCGACTATTCAAGCACATGCTCCGTACCCATACCTGCGGCGAACTTCGCCTCGAACACGCTGGCCAATCTGTTACTCTTTGCGGCTGGGTGCAGCGTACCCGCGACAAAGGCGGCATCCTCTGGATTGACCTGCGCGACCGTTATGGCCTCACTCAACTGGCTCTGGAAGAAGGCGTTGAAACGGCCGAGGTCCGTGAGCAGGCCCGCCAGCTGGGCCGTGAATTTGTGCTCTGCGTGACGGGCAAAGTAGCCGAGCGCCATTCCAAAAACGATAAGATGCCCACCGGCAACATCGAGATTCGGGTGGAGAAGCTGGATGTGCTGAACCCCGCCAAACTGCCCCCCTTCCTCATCGAAGACGACACCGACGGCGGCGACGACCTGCGCATGAAGTACCGCTACCTGGATTTGCGCCGCTCGCCCGTGCGTCGCAATCTGGAGCTGCGCCACCGCGTGGCCCAGGCAACGCGTCGCTTCCTCGATGGGCAGGAGTTTATCGAGGTAGAAACGCCCGTACTCATAAAAAGCACCCCGGAAGGTGCCCGCGACTTTGTGGTGCCTTCGCGCATGAATCCCGGCGAGTTTTACGCCCTGCCCCAGTCGCCCCAGACGTTCAAGCAGCTGCTGATGGTGTCGGGCTTCGACCGCTACTTCCAGATCGTGAAGTGCTTCCGCGACGAGGACCTGCGCGCCGACCGCCAGCCCGAGTTCACCCAGATTGACTGCGAAATGTCCTTCGTGGAGCAGGAAGACATTTTGCGCACCTTCGAGGGCCTGGTGCAGTACCTCTTCAAAGAAGTAAAAGGCCTGGAAATCGGGATGCTGCCGCGCATGACCTACGCCGATGCCATGCGCTTCTACGGCAACGACAAGCCCGACACGCGCTTCGAAATGAAGTTTGTGGAGCTGAAAAACGCCGAAAAAACGCCCCCCACGGCCGATCAAACGCAGGATATCGTGTCGGGCTATAGCTTTCCGGTGTTCGAAAGCGCGGAACTGGTTGTGGGTATCAACGCCATCAACAGCGCCGTGTACACGCGCAAGCAGCTCGACGAACTGACCGAGTTTGTGAAGCGTCCGCAGATTGGCGCTACCGGCCTCATCTACGCCCGCGTAGAAGCGGATGGCAGCGTCAAATCGTCGGTTGATAAGTTCTACGCGCAGGAAGTATTGCAGCAGTGGAAAGCGGCATTCAACGCGGCTCCCGGCGATTTACTGCTCATTCTGGCCGGCGAAGCCAACCGTACGCGCAAAGCGCTTTCGGAGCTGCGTCTGGAAATTGGGCAGCGCATGGGCCTGCGGAATAAGGACACATTCTCCCCGCTGTGGGTCGTTGATTTTCCATTGCTTGAGTTCAACGAGGAGGAAAACCGCTACTTCGCCATGCACCACCCCTTCACCTCGCCCAAGCCCGAGGATATTGCCCTGCTCGACAACCCGCAAACTATCGGTCAGGTACGCGCCAATGCCTATGACATGGTAATTAACGGCGTGGAAGTGGGAGGAGGATCCATCCGTATTCACGACCGCACGGTGCAGGCGCGCATGTTTTCACTGCTCGGCTTCTCGGATGAGGAAGCGCAGGCCCAGTTCGGCTTCCTGCTCGATGCCTTCGAGTACGGCGCGCCGCCCCACGGTGGCATTGCCTTCGGCTTCGACCGCCTCTGCAGCCTCTTCGGCGGCGCCGACTCCATCCGCGACTTCATCGCCTTCCCCAAAAACAACTCCGGCCGCGATGTGATGATCGACTCGCCTTCGCCGATTTCCGGGGGGCAATTAAAGGAGCTGAGTATTGCTACGGCGGTAGTGGGGAAGTAATCAATGAAAAAGCCCCCCAAGAAGCCCAAACAGATTAGTTATAAATACGAAATAGGGTACTCACAGGGGAGAATAGTAGTTGATGTTGTAATTGGGCTGTTTTTCATTATAGTATTTGGCATTTCCAGTAAATGGTGGATGGGTAATGTTTGGTGGCTGATCATCTGGATAGCAATTGGCACTTTCATTTTATGGGGCGCAATAAAACGAGCCAAAAACCAAGGGCCACAAATAAAAATTAGTTATGCAGGTATTTGGACTAAAAAGACAGGATTGCTGAGTTGGCATAGGATAAGCCTACAAATTCGGCAATTCACTACCTACCGTAGCGTTTCATATAGCCTGGTTATATCTAACCGCGTCAGTGGTATTGAATTGATAAGTTTTAATACTGGAGACCTTGATATGAACCTAGTTGAACTACGTAAAATAGCCAGTGAATTCTCCTCAACTCTAGCTTAGATGAAATAGAGCGTGAAAAGATAAAATTTGCCCCCCAGCGCCCAAAAACCCTATCTTCGGCTCTATCGCCCGCTAGCCACACCTATCCCATGCAGATTCTGCGCAAAACTCCGCTCGACCAAATCTTTGTCCTCGACATTGAAACGGTGCCGTGCGTGGGCTGCCACGACGAGCTGAATGACATGCTGCGCCTGCTCTGGGAACACAAGTGCCACGCATTGCGCCGCGACAAAGGTTGGCGCACCGGCCCCGAGGAAGTGGAAGCTATGCCCTCGCACCTGGAGGCCGCCAGCTTATTCGCTCAGGCGGGTATTTACGCTGAGTTTGGCCGGGTGGTATGCATTTCGGTGGGCTGCTTCAACTTCAATAAGCAGGAAGAAACCTGGCGCTTCCGCGTGAAGTCTTTCGCCCATGAAGATGAGAAGCTGATGCTGCGCGAGTTTTCCGCGTTGCTGGCCCGCAAGCCGCAGTACTTGCTTTGTGCCCACAATGGCAAAGAGTTCGACTTTCCTTACCTGGGGCGCCGCCTGCTCATCAACGGCCTGCCGCTGCCGCCGCAGCTGGATATCGCCGGCAAAAAACCGTGGGAAGTAGCGCACTTCGACACGATGGAGCTGTGGAAATTCGGCGACCGAAAATCCTTTACCTCCCTGCCGCTACTGGCGGCCATGTTCGGCATCCCGACGCCCAAAGACGACATTAGTGGGGCGGATGTGGCGCGGGTGTACTACAACGAGAAGGACTTACCGCGTATCGTGAAGTATTGCCAGAAAGACATTATCACCACGGCCCGCCTGCTCCAGAAGTTTCGCGGCGACGAGCCATTTCATGATGATGCAGTGGTGTACGCTGATGAGGCAAGCACCGTGATGCGACGAATATAGAAGCGGGCTTTGTTGCCGCTCCTGAAAGGATTCGGCCGGAGGTGTAGGCGCGCAGGGCAGAAAAGCCGTAGATGCGAGGGGGTGAAAATCAGTTGCGGGTGCATCTGCCAGAAATTATAAACCACCTATACACTATTGAATATGAGTAGTTTATCAATCAAAATATAAAATTTTTTCCATAAAAATTAGTACTATTATTCTCTCTTCAACTTCTTGCCTGCTATGACTTATAACTTACTGGAGACCGTAAAAAACCACTTCTCCACTGAGGCTATTCAGCAAACCGGAGTAGCCGCGGTAGGAGAAAGTGAAGCAGGCATCGAACGAACCCTATCGAGGGTCATTTCTTTGGTAATAAATAGTCTGACCAACCTAGCCGAGCAAGTGGGTGGGGCGGAAGTGCTCTGGAGCATGGCGCGCGAAGCCCACGACCAGGGCGTGCTAAGTCCCTCCGCCGGCCGAATAATCGGGGGCGGTGGCTGGCAGAGTCGGGGCGCTGAGCTGATGAAGTCGCTGCTGAGCGACCGATACACATTCGCGGTGGAAACCATAGCAGATGGTGCGGGTAGTCAGAAAGCTACCGTGAGCAATCTGCTGGGATTGGCTACTCCTATTACTCTGGCTGTCTTGGGGCAGCAGGCTGCCGAAGCCGGACTGGATTCCAGTGGGTTGAGCCAGTGGCTACAGGAGCAACGCCGTATGGTGGGCGCTATTCAGCCCGACATGGCCCGGCCTTTTGCCCCCCAGCCTCAGCCACAAGCCCAGAATCAGACACAGTCCATTCCCCGCCCAAGTCCGATGAGCTTTGATACGCCGCGCGTGAACGGACTGGGTTATAACCCCGATAAGGTTGGGCTGCAAAATCGTCGTACCTCAGCCGTCGGCGACTACTACCACCCGGAAGAAGTGCCGGTCAAAACTTCTATCTGGTCTTCCAGCTGGCTGGGCTTAGGGATATTGCTGGTAGCAATTGCCGCCGCGCTCGGCTACTTTTTAGGCCAGGACCGGATAGATGCAAGCTTAAACAACTTGCCTGGTAACTCTGAATCGGAGGCTGCGGCTCAGACTACCGTGGTGGCGACCGGGCCAGCCGGTACTACCCAGGGACGCTACGACGAGGCTACTGGCAACTACATCTACGATACGGGCCTGCCCACGCTTATCAAGCTGCGCGATGGCCCGCGGCAAATGGTGGGGGCCAACTCGACGGAAAACCGGTTGTATCAGTTTCTGGCTAATGACGCTGCTCAGGTAGATTCGGTGAACAGAACGAAAGGCTGGATCAGCTTCGACCGGATTTATTTCGCGCCTTCCAGCGCCGTGCTTACCCCCGAGTCGCAGCAACAGCTCCGAAATGTGGCGGCTATTCTAAAGAACTTTCCACGCGCTAAAGTGCGTATTGGCGGCTATACCGATAATAGCGGCAGTTTCGTCAGCAACATGAAGATGAGCGAGGACAGGGCCAATGCCGCGATGGCCGTCCTGGTAGATCTGGGGGTTGATGCCACCCGCGTTACTACCAAAGGCTACGGACAGAAAATACCGATTGCCAGCAACGACACGGAAGACGGCCGGGCCCTCAACCGGCGCATCAGTCTGCGCGTGACGCGTAAGTAGAGACAAGTTTTCAGGATCCTCTGAAAGCCTCCTTATACACTAAGGGGGCTTTTTTTGTGGAGAATCGGGCACTAAAAAGCCCCCCAGAGGTTATCAGAGTCGGCCGGCTTGGTTTGCTCGCTAGGGGTAGTGAAAGCGTATTATCTGGATAAGATGGAATTGCAGGAATGATGATCAACTGGAGTGATGTCTTGGCAAATGTCAGCGTATATGCGCTGCTAATTGGAGCCGCCTCCTGGGTAGCGAAGGCGCTGGGCGAACACTTTCTGAAGATGCGGTTCCGAGCCTATGAGAAGGAACTAGAAAGCAAGTCGATTGAATTCAAAGCCCAGCTCGAGCGGAGTTTGGAGCAGTTTCGAGCGGAGTTACAGCTAGCTAATACCAAGGACTCGCGGCTCCACGAAAAGCGCATGCTCGTGCTGGAAAATCTCTACCAAAAAATAGTGAGCCTGAATGCGGCGCTAAAGGAAATGACAGCCACCCTGAAATTTATCCGCGCCGATGCCGATCAGGAAGAAGACGAGCGTATTAAAATGGCCAGCCAGGCGTATGATGCGTTCCTGAAATATTACACAGAAAATAAAATATTCTTTTCTCTGGAATCGTGCGGCCAACTCGATGCGTTGCGCAATAGCTACTTTGATAGTATGCAGAAGTATAGCGCGTCGGAATATCTAATAGGAAGCGACAATTTTCGTCCTGACTTCGGTAAGGCTCAGCTAGCCTCTGAAATAGTGCGAAAATCAATTCCGATAGTTATGCGGAATATTGAAAAGGATTTTCGGGAATTATTAGGGGTAAAGTAATATAAGGGTTATTATATGCGCCTGGAAGTTAACGAAGCTATAGCTGAACTGGCTGTCATGCTGAGCTTGTCGAAGCATGACAGCCAATTTTTTAATTGTTACGTTCTTCTTACAGAATGCCGCTTACTAAGCCGGGCAACACACCCAGTGCTACGGTCAGCAACGCCAGCACGAATAGCACCGCCGATTGAAAGCTGCCTACGGCAATGGGAGTGGCAACATCATCGTCGGCCGGCTTCATGTACATCGCAATGATGGGCCGCAGGTAGTAGTAGATGCCCACCATCGACATGACGACCGCGAAGACCACCAAGCCAATGTAGCCTTTGTCCACGGCCGCGCCGAAAAGGAAAAATTTGCCAAAAAAGCCCCCCGTGAGCGGAATGCCCGCGAGGGAAAGCATGGCAATAGTCATGACAAAAGCCAGCAGCGGATTGGTGCGGGCCAGGCCGTTCAGACCGTCGTAATCCTCGCGCTGGCGCTGGTCGTGCACGAGCTTGAGCACGCCGAAGGCGGCCACTGTGGCAATGGAATAAGCTAATGAGTAAAAGAAAATTCCGTTGGCCGACAAGCCGCTGAGCTGCCCATTAAACGCCACTAAGCCAATAAGCAGATAGCCCGCGTGCGAAATGCTGGAGTAAGCCAGCATGCGCTTTACGCTCTGCTGGGCAACGGCTCCTACATTGCCAATCAGCAGCGTGAGGGCACACATAGCAACGATTGTAGGAATCCAGAAGTCCTGAGCGGCGGGGAAAGCCTGCACCAGCAGCTTGAGAAAGGCCGCGAAGCCAGCCGTTTTCACTACGGTGCTCATGAAGGCCGCGAAGAACGTGGGCGTACCTTCGTATACGTCGGGTGTCCAATAGTGGAAGGGCGCGGCCGATACTTTGAAACCGATACCAATGAGCATCAGCAGAATGCCGATGTAGAGCATGGGGCGCAGCGAGTCGTTGGCAGGATTCGTAACTGCCGTACCGATTTCGCTGAGTTGGAAAGCGCCCGTAGCGCCGTATACCAAGGCAATACCGAAGAGCAGAATGCCGGTAGCAAACGAGCCCATGAGAAAATACTTGAGGGCGGCTTCGTTGGAACGCACGTTGCGCTTATCGGAGCCGGCTACCACGTACATGGAAATACTCAGGATTTCGATGCCTACGAACAGCATGAGCATGTTGTCGTAGCTGACCATCATAATGGCCCCCACGAGCGAGAACAGCAGCAGGGAGTAGTACTCAGCGAGATTGGCCTCGTTGTCGCGCACGTACTTCTGCGAGAAGGGCAGCAACAGCAGCGTAGTCAGAACCACAATGCCCGTGAAGGCCACCGAGAACCGGTCGATGGTGAGCATCTTGTTGAAATACGACTGGGCAGGCGCGTTCCAATCGTACACGTTGGCTCCGAAGACGATTAACAGAATAACCATAGCTGCGGGCAGCAGCATGCGGTTCGAGCGCAGAAAGCCTAAGAACAGATTGGCGATGCCCAGAACGGAAAGTAATATAATAGAGGCCATTGGCAGGATGTAACCCCAAAGTTTAGCTGTGCTGCCCTTCGGTGAGTCGTTGAATGAGGTCGTTACAGCGGTGCGAACGACACATGGAGCATAACCGCCTGTTTACCGCTGCATCAAGCTCAGAATCCGAATCACGCTGGGCTCCGACATTTGCAGGAAGGTATTTGGAAACAAGCCAATCCAGAAGATCATAACGATCAGGGGCACCAATACGGCCAGCTCGGCGCCGTTCAGGTCGCGGAAAGCGGCGGTGAAGGCAGTAGCCGGACCGAGCATCACGCGTTGGAACATGCGCAGCAGATAAACAGCCCCCAGAATGATGGTGATGCCAGCCACCGCGCCCAGCCAGTTGTTGTACTGAAACACGCCCGCCAGCAGCAGAAACTCACCCACAAATCCACTAGTGAGGGGCAAAGCCACCGTGGCGAGCAGCACCACCAGAAAGCTCACGGAGAGCAAGGGCGTGGTTTGGGTCAGGCCACCCAGCTCGGGGATGAGGCGGGTATTGGTGCGGCGCTGAATAATGTCAGCAATGAAGAACATGCCCACCACGTTTACGCCGTGGGCCAGCATCTGAACGACGGCGCCCTGCAACCCCATTTGCGTCAGCGAGAACACGCCCGCCGCCATCAACCCGACGTGGGAGAGGGAGGAATAAGCAATCAGCCGCTTCATATCACGCTGGCGGATGGCGATGATAGCGCCGTAAATAATGCCGATAACGGCCAGAATCATGATCAGCCAACCCCACTGACTAACGCCTAGTGGCGTGATGGGCAGGAGCCAGCGCAAACAGCCGTAGATACCCATTTTGAGCATAATACCCGACAGCAGCATGGTAGCCGGAGCCGGGGCTTCAGTATATGTATCAGGCTGCCAGGTGTGGAAGGGGAAGATGGGCATCTTCACCGCGAAGGCAATGAAAATCAGCCAGAACAGCCATGACTGCTCCGCGGCAGTTAGGCTCAGATTATAGAACGCCTGAAGATCAGAAGTGTGGGCGGCCAGGCCATTGGCGGCGGGGCCGGTTTGGTAGTAGAGGTACACGAAGCCGGCCAGCATAAACAGCGAGCCGATGATGGTGTACAGGAAAAACTTAAAGGTGACAGCCACGCGCCGCTCCCCGCCCCAAATGCCAGCCAGAAAGTAGATCGGAATAAGCGCCACTTCCCAGAAGAAGTAGAACAGGAACGCATCCATGGAGGTAAATACCCCAATCAGGCCGGTTTGCATGAACAGTACCAGCGCGTAGAAAGCCGACTCATTCTTGTAGTCGTGGCGGAAGGAAGCCAGCAGAATCAGCGGCACCAGGAAGGTGGTGAGCAGCACGAGCAGCAAGCTCAGCCCATCCATGCCGATGTGGAAGCTGATGCCCGCCGAGGCAATCCAGGGCAGGTTCACTTCCAACTGGCCAGTGTTGCTGGCATTGAAGGTAATCGCCGCGTACACCGCGACCAGAAACTCCAGCAGCGCCGCCCCGAAGGCGAATACACGCCCGGCTTTGCCTTTAACAAAGTGCAGCAGCAGCGCGGCGGCAAGGGGGAAGAAAAGGAGAAGAGCTGTGAGCATCCAATCTGGGAAGAGAGTTGGGTTTGACTTAATTTCTAGATGTATAACTGTCTTATTTTTTAGTCTTTGCTTTCACTGCATCCATGTCACATTCAGCTGTATATAAAATAAAATTTCCGCTGTATTTGACAGTAATGATTGCATTGTTTTCATAGTCAGACCAAGTATCTGCCTTAACTTTTTTAAGTTTTTTAGTCCAACTTTCTAAATCAAATTTGTCGGCTGGAAAAGCAAAAGTTACCCTAATGAGCGTTCCTTCTAGGAAGTCAAAGGATATTCCACCATAATCGTGCATATTCAGGAACTTCACGTTCCCAAACGACTCGTCGTCCTTTTCTGAAGAGAACTGATAACCAGTGTTTTGTACATATTTTTTTCTGGTCGAAGATTCATCCAAAAACCATCCCCATTCCTTATTACTAGGCATAGTTGTTAGATAATTATCTACAGCAAAAGATTGGGCTTTTAATGGGGAATTAATAAAAAAGAATCCTAATAAAAGGGATAAAAAGAGCTTCATAATATTCTTTATCGTTTATAGATGTTAAAACTTACCAAAGTTCAGCGCGAGAATCAGCACGATACCCACCACCATTAGAATCAGATACACGCCAATTGTGCCGGTCTGTACGTAGCGTAATAAGTACCCCCCACCGAGAGTCAGGCGACCTAGGCCGTTCACGATGGGATCAATGATGCCTTGCTCCACGAAGCGGTACAGCCCGCGCGATAAGCCCATGATAGGACGCACGAAGAGGGCGTTATATAGCTCATCGATGTAGTATTTATGGTACACCAGGCTCTCGGGAGCCGAGCGTTGCGCTTCGTCTGAAACTGGGCGTACGCCGCGGGAAATGTACTGCACGTAGGCGAAGATGATACCTAGCACGCCAGCGGCAACGGAGGCGCCGATGAGCATGAGTTCGGTGCTGTGGTCGATTTCGCCAGTAAAAGCGCCTGGATTGATTTGGCGGGAGTACGTGAAAATGGGAGCCAGGAAATCGGCCAGGTAATGTTTGCCCCCCAGGAACATGGGTGCGCCCATAAAGCCTCCCACAGCCGCCAGAATGGCCAGAATAATCAGCGGGAGCGTCATGGAGGCCGGCGACTCGTGCAGGTGGTGCTTCTGCTCCTCCGTACCCCGAAACTCGCCGAAGAACGTGAGGAATAGCAAACGGAACATATAGAAAGCCGTCAGGAAGGCGGTGAACAGGCCCACGGCCCACATGAGCTTACTGTGCTCGTAGGTGTGCGCCAGGATTTCATCTTTGGAGAAGAAGCCTGAAAACGGCGGAATGCCGGAAATAGCCAAGCAGCCGATGAAGAAAGTCAGGAAGGTGATGGGCAAGGCTTTGCGCAGGCCGCCCATACGGCGAATGTCCTGCTCGTTGCTCATGGCGTGAATCACGGAGCCAGCCCCGAGGAACATCAGCGCCTTGAAGAAAGCGTGGGTCAGGACGTGGAATAGGGAGGAGGTGTAGCCCATTACGCCCAGGGCCAGGAACATGTAGCCGAGCTGGGAAACCGTGGAATAGGCCAGCACCTTCTTGATGTCGTTCTGCGCCAAGCCAATAGTAGCCGCGAACAGCGCCGTAGCTAAACCAATGATACCCACTACTTCGAGCGTAGCCGGAGCCAAGGTGAAGAGCACATTGGCCCGCAGCACCATATAAATGCCCGCCGTCACCATGGTAGCGGCGTGGATCAGGGCCGATACGGGCGTGGGGCCGGCCATGGCGTCGGGGAGCCAGGTGTAGAGCGGCAGCTGGGCCGATTTGCCCATAGCACCCACAAAAAGCAGCAATGTAATAGCCGTTAGAATGCTGACGGTGTAGGGGCCAAACTGGCTGAGCGCGGCCTTCTGAAATACCTCGGCGTACTGTATTGAGTCGAAGGTGAGGTAGATGAGGAAGATGCCGAGCAGGAAGCCTAAGTCACCGATGCGGTTCATAATGAAAGCTTTCTTGGCGGCGTTGTTGTAGTCGTGGTTTTTGTTCCAGAAGCCGATAAGCAGGTAGGAGCAGAGCCCCACGCCTTCCCAGCCGATAAAGAGAATCACAAAATTGGCCCCCAGCACCAGCACCAGCATGCTGAAAATGAACAGGTTCAGGAAGCTGAAGAACTTACCCACGTTTTCATCGTGGGCCATGTATCCGATGCTGTACACGTGAATCAGGAAGCCCACGCCCGTCACCAGCAGTAGCATAATCAGGCTGAGCTGGTCGATCTGGTACTGGAAGGGAATGCGCATGGAGCCTACCGTAATCCAGTCGAAGAGCTGCACGGTGTACTGCCGCTCGAAGGTGGTGAACAGGTAGATCGAAATCAGGAAAGAGCCCAGCACCGTGGCGCTACCAATCAAGCCCGCCACAGTGGCCGACAGGCGCTTGTTCAGCAAGCCATTGATCAGGAAGCCCAGGAAGGGCAACAGCGGAATAAGAACGTACAGCAGCGTGGAATAGGGTGCGCCGTAATTGGGTAAAACGAGTTCTTGCATATGCTGGTGGGGACCTCATCCCCTAGCCCCTTCTCCTCGGGGAGAAGGGGGACTAGCTGTAATCTTGTAGAATAACTAGCAGCTAAAAAAGCTAAAAACTAGTCCCCTTCTCCCCGAGGAGAAGGGGCTAGGGGATGAGGTTATCATTACCACTTCAACCGACTCAACAGATTGACGTCGGTATTCTGAAAATTACGGTAAATCATCACGATAATACCTAGTCCGACCGACACCTCAGCGGCCGCTACGGCCATGATGAAAAACACGAAAACCTGGCCGTTCGGGTCAGCGCGGTAGGCGGAGAAAGCGGTTAGCAGCACGTTCACGGCGTTGAGCATCAGCTCGATGCACATGAAGATAATAATAGCATTGCGCCGCGTGAGCACTCCGGTTACGCCAATGGCAAATAGAGCCGTGGCAAAGAAAACGTAATACTGAAGCGGGACGGTGCGAATGACTTCTGGGATGGTCTGTTCCATGCAGTTGGGCTAGCCGACAAAGCAAAAAGCCCCCCGAAGCTCGGTCGGGGCTGATTAGCTGGCAAAGGTATCCTGAAAATCGGAAAACACTACCCTTAAAATTGGCTTGGTCGCGAACTGAGAGTGGGTACAAGAACCTGAGACCAACCCAAGTTCCTGCGTGGCGCGCCGTGGGCTGGGAAAGGCTAAAGCAGAATCTGTTACTTTGTTTTTTATCTACGTTGCTGCTTATGTTCACGCTGTTCGACCTGCGCGTTCTAGCCAATGCCGCCAGCTTCAGCCGGGGCCGGGCCTATTTTGAAGAAGGAGCCGTGGGCCGCGTCCGGCACCAGGCCGACGACAACTTGTTCTCCGCCACCGTAAGCGGCTCCGACGACTATACCGTGGAGCTGACGCTGACCCCGGATGGCCCCGACTTCTTCTGCGACTGCCCGTACGACTACGACGGCATCTGCAAGCACTGCGTGGCTCTGGGGCTGACCGTATTGGAGGAATTCGGGCTGGAGGCCGAGGCGAGAAACCCGGCTTTGAAACCTAAAAAAGGTTCTGCTGGCAGCCAAAAAACCGTAGCCCCTTTACCGGCCAAGCCCGCTTTGGCCGAGGCCGCGCCGCCCGTGTCGGCGGCGGCGCTGGAAGCGGCCCTGCGCGAAGTGGGCAAGCCCGAGAAGCTGAAGTTTCTGGAGTTGCAGCTGCGCCAGAACCCCAGTCTGGCGCAGGCTTTCCTGATCCATTTCTACGGCCCGCCCTTGCCCCCCGACCCGCTCGATGCTGACACCACGCTGCCCCGCCCGGACGACTTGCGCGACGAGCTGCGCCGCGCCCTAGGCCGCCTGCGCTTCGACTACGACTACCTGGCCGACGACGATGGTAATTTGCCGCCCGTCGTCACCATATACGGGCAGGCCAGCCGGTTTTTGCCGGCCCTGACGGAGCGTATTGGGGCGGTGCTGGAGCCGGTGCTGCTGCCCGTGGCCGCCGCCATCCGGGCGGCCCTGGAAGCCGGACGACTAGCCGAGGCCGTGCGCCGCTGGCACGGGGCCTGGCTAGGCATCACAGGGGTAAAGCGGCCCGCCGCCGACGCGTACTATCTGTTTTCGGGCGGTCAGTATGCCCGGCAGGTGGTGGAAACCTGGCTGCGTCTGCTGCCCGAAGTGGGGGTGGAGAAGCTGCTGAGCCGTCAGGAATTTGCCCCCCAGGAAGTGGCCCGCTGCGTGCCGGTGCTCATCCGGCCGGTGCTGCGCGAAGCTCACTCCGTGCGACCCCAGCCTAGCCCGCCCACGTCCCTGGCCCAAGTGCCCGACGCCGACCAAGTGCTGCTGCTGGCTGTGGCCTTCAACCCCAGCCTGGCCCCGGCCCTGCGCGCGGCCCTGCAACCCCACGAGGACCGGCTGCCGGTGCTGCTGCGCCTGCGCCTGGCCACCGGCTGCCGCGATTGGGCCTCCTGGGAGCCGCTGACCGCCCAGGAGGCCGCGCACAACCCCGGCATTGCCCTCAGCCTGCTTCAGTTTTACCTCGACCACGACCGACGGGCCGACCTGCTGCGGGCCGCTGACACGTATTTTACCCCCACGCCCAGCTAATCGGGCCGTTCGTGCTGGCCAATGTCACGCCCGCCGAAAGCCGCCATCTTATATGTGAAGGCGCTGACACAGCGGGCCGAAGCCAGCCAGGAGTTTGCCGATTTTGAGGAGCTGGCCGGGCTTTGGACGGCGAAGGAGCGGGCGGCTTCTGTAAAACAGGTGTTGGAGACGCGCAAGGCCCGCTTCTCGCCCCTGTTCCGGGCGCTGGCCGCCGAAAACCGCCCGGCTGATATTCTGTCCCTGGCCTTGCAGCTCGACTGGCACCCCTGGCCCCGCACGTCCTACTGGTCCGTGGCCCCGCCCAACGACCTCACCGACCTGCCGGAGCTGTTGCGCCTGGCCGCTCGCCACGACCCCGAGGCCACTCTCGACGCCGTAATGGAGCGCACGGAAGAATATCTGGATGACAAAATCCGTCGCTCCGTGGAGCTGTACGAGCGCATCGGTGGCTGGCTGAAGGTGCTGCACGAGCTGCCCGCCCTCACCGAGCAGGTGACGCTGTTTGCCGAAGGTCTGTACGCTCAGCACAACAAGCTGGCCTACCTGCGCCGGGCGCTACGGGCGGCCCAGGTGCTGCCCGAGCCTGAACCGGCCCCGCCCGCCCGGCCGGGGCCGGTTCAAGCAGCGCGATCCGGCCGCAAACCCCGTAATCCCTTCGCTCGGTAAGCGCTACCTTCGCAGTTCTCACTTGTTCCGCACGCCATGAGCATTGCTACTATACCTGGCGGCGTCGCTGGGGGGTAAAATAATTCTCGGCAGCAACTAAAATATTTGCCCCCCAGCCACGTCTGCCGAAGCAGAATGGAAACGCTACCCCTCACGCTCGATGCCACGCTGGCAATGACCGCAGGCCACCAAGACCAGCAGATACAGGAAGCAGTTCGCACCCAGCGCGCCCGACTGCTTGCCTTCATCCGTCGCCGTATTCCCGATGAGGCGGAGGCCGAAGACGTATTGCAGGATGTATTTGCCGAACTCGTAGAAAGCTACCGCCTGTTCAAGCCCGTGGAGCAGGCCGCAGCCTGGCTTTTTCGGGTCGCTCGTAATAAAATCACCGACCTTTACCGCCGCAAAAAGCCTGTTTCACTGGAAAATGAGTTGGCAAGCGGCTTTGATGATGAAGATTCCCTGCTGCTGGCTGATGTGCTGCCGGCCGCTGATGACTCGCCCGAGAACCGCCTGCTGCGCGAGACGCTGATGGAAGCCTTGGCAGAAGCACTGGAAGAATTGCCCCCCAATCAGCGTCAGGTGTTCGTATGGCACGAGTTGGAGGAGAAGACGTTCCGCGAAATGGAGGCCGAAACCGGTGTCCCGCTCAAAACCCTGATTTCCCGTAAGCACTACGCCGTGCAGCACCTGCGCAAGCGCTTGCAGAAACTCTACACCGAGCTATTTACAGACTAGAGAAGCCCCCCAGAAGCCATTGCTCCGCATGAGTGCCTCTTCTGCGACAAAAATACTTCCTAAAGCCACCCCCATGAATCGTTCATTCTGGCTGCTACGCGGCCTCAAGTTTTTCTTTCTCGCCGCCCTGTTTGTGGCGGCTGCCGGCTTTGTAACCATGCGCTTGTGGAACTGGCTGGTGCCCGTGCTCTTCAAAGGGCCGTTTATCAGCTTCTGGCAAACACTTGCGTTATTGGTGCTTACTCGTATTCTCTTCGGCGGCTGGGGACGCGGTGGCCGGCCCGGTGGCTGGGCTCGGCGACGCGAAGTATGGCGCAAAAAGATGGAATCGCGCATGGCCCACCTGACGCCCGAAGAGCAGAAGAAATTTCGCCAACAGATGCGCTCTAGCTGCGGGCCACCCTGGATGCGGCGGTCGGTGGAAGAAGAAACAGCCTCTACCTCCGCATAGAATCGGCTAAGCGATAAAAACAAAAGCGGCGACTGAGTTTCAGTCGCCGCTTTCGCTATAGTGCAAAGTGTTGTTTTAGAAGTTGCGCTCTCCCGTTTCCCGCTTGCCCAGCATCACAGCTCCCACCATTGCAGCGATAAACAATACCGATACCAGCTCAAAGGGTAGCATGTACTGCTTGTACAGCGTCATGCCCAGCCGGTCTACCATCCCGATTTGCGAATCGAAAGTTGTGGCGTTAGCGCCGCCGGGCTGAATGTCACGCAGAGCAGCGACCAGGATGAGTAACAGCGAGCCGCCAGCTATAGCCGCCGCTATCTTAGACAGAGCTGATTTATGTGGCTCCGTGTCGGCGTTCAGGTTCAGGAACATTATCACGAACAGGAACAATACCATAATGGCCCCGGCATACACAATGATATTTACGGCCGCCAGAAACTGCGCGTTCAGCAGCAAGTAATGCCCTGATATCGTGAAAAATGTCAGAATCAGGAACAGCACACTGTGAACCGGATTTTTGGCGAGCACCACACCCAGCGCACTAAACAGCGCCACAAATGACAGAAAGAAAAAGAGAGGAGACATAAACGAAGGTAGCACCAAACTTCAGCTTGGCGAATCAGTGAACGGTATTGGTGCGGTAAAGATACTCCTCCACGACTCGAAAATTGTCATCATTGCACGCGCTACACTAAACCTCTCTAACTTCAAGCTTACGGCAATCCTTCGGTGTATACCGGCAGGCACCAGACACGAAAAGGCAGCACTAGTGCTGCCTTTTCGTGTCTGGTGCCTGCCAATCAGAAGTTACTCGACTGTTTCCAGTTGCTTAACTATCTGCTCAGCAATCCAGGGGTATGTTCTCTCCAATCCCTGACGGAGATTAAGTTTAGGCTCCCAGCCAAGCTTCTCCCGGATCAGGGCGTTGTCGGAGTTTCTTCCGCGCACGCCAGTTGGGCCAGGGATATTCTTGATACTCAGCGGTTTGTTGCCAATTTCCATTACCAGCTTAGCAAGGTCATTGATAGTAATCATCTCCTCTGAGCCAATATTAACGGGGCCTGAGAAATCGGAATCCATGAGCTGACGAACGGCATCACAGCAGTCCTGTACGTGCAGGAAAGAACGCGTTTGCTTCCCATCACCCCAGATTTCCATCGTACCACCTTCATCGGCAGAAGCTACTTTCCGGCACATAGCGGCGGGTGCTTTCTCCTTGCCACCCATCCAAGTACCTTCTTCTCCGAAGATATTATGAAAGCGGGCTATGCGTACCTGAATACCGTGGTTCCGGTTATAAGCCAGATACAAACGCTCGCTAAACAATTTCTCCCAGCCGTACTCACTGTCGGGGGCGGCGGGGTAAGCCGAATCCTCGGAGCATTTGGGATTGTCAGGATCCAATTGATTGTATTCAGGATACATACAGGCCGATGAGGAGTAGAAGATTTTCTTCACTCCTGCCAGGCGGCTGGCTTCCGCGACATTGAGGTTGATGGTAGCCGAATTATACATCACAGCTGCATCGTTATTGCCAGTGAAGATGTAACCTGCTCCGCCCATATCAGCGGCCAGTTGATAAACATCTTCTATGTCTTTCACTACCTCCCGGCAAATCACCGGATCAGTTAGATCACCTACGATAAACTCATCGGCGGGCGAAGGGCTGAACTCATTACGCTTCAGGTCACATACCCGTACCCAATAGCCTTCGCTTTTTAATCTTTTAACCAAGTGGCCGCCAATGAAACCACCGCCGCCACAGACGAGAATTTTTTTGCTCATAACTGTCAATGTTGAATTTTGGAGTGTCTTAAATTTAAAATGTTGTAGTAGACGAACAATGGGACTATCTGTAAATATCGCTTCCAAAGTCGCTTAGGCTCTACGCACAGGCGGAAAAACCACTCCAAGCCCATCTTTTGCATAAATCCGGGGGCCTGCACTACTTTCCCAATATGGAAGTCAAAGGCAGCCCCCACGGTGACTATGAAATGTACATTCGTGTAGCGAGCGAGTTGGTATGCAAACTTTTCCTGCTTGGGAGTGCTGATGCCAACCCAAACGACATTTATATCTAAAGAGGTGATTTTTTCGCCTAATTCTCGGAATTCCTGATCTGATAATTCCCGGAAAGGGGGGCAAAATGTTCCGACGACGTTATAATTGTGAAACTTACTGGCGCAAGCCGCCTTCAGTTCGTCAGCTACTCCCTCCTTACCACCGCAGAAAAAGTGCCGAATTGGCGTATGGGCCGTCGATTGCATCATTTCAGCAAAAAAATCGGGACCATAACACCGCTGCATTTCCTTTTCACCCTTCATCCTTCCTACCCATACCGTAGGCATACCGTCGGGCAGATTTATATAAAAGCTGGAGAGAATATTCTTTAGGTTTGGATCGGAGTGTGCCGTAACCAGGCCATGCGCGCCCGTAGCACTAATACAATAGTTATGCCGGGCTTCCTTCCGCATCTCATTCCTCAGAATGCTAGATGCATCCTGAATATTCCCCGCAAAAAGAGGCACATCTAGGACCTTAACTGATTTGATCTTCTCCATTAAATAAGCGCGATGTGCAGCAAATACGAAAACACAATAGAAGCAGACGAAAAAATGTGAAAATTTCTGAATAAAATAACGACTTAATAATAAGGAGGCAATCGATAAAGGCAGAATGCTTTGAGCTATACTACAGAGCTGCGTCGATGAATGATTGGAGCCTTAGAGACAAGCATTAAAGGGCGTAGTTCAGGCACTGATAAAATGCTATATAATAGCGGAACTTACACCAGACCACTATCAAACTAGGAAAGCGTTAGTGTCCAAAAGCTAGTTGTGGAGGCAGCATGGACATACGTAGCAATAATCGCGGCGTTTTATCTTATGCTCACCTTTTTGGTGAGTCAGCTTGTCTTTGAGTCAAGTAGCCATGTATTGATGGCGTCGTCAAACTCTACGATATATCGCCTATCACGCAATGAATTCCGCCTACTTAACGAGCGAAAAAAGGCTGAGGTATGCTCAGGCAAACTAATAGGTAGCCGTAGCGGCTTTGCTTTGTATGTGACTGCCTTGAGTGCAGCTCATCATGCAGTGACTAGTTGTTGGTGACGAACAAGGAAGGGGCCAAACTGAACTCTGATGCCGTTGTATCGCGCAACCACCCTAAGTGACACAAATCGCGACTAGCCAGCGCAAAAAGTTGGCCTCATTTACTTTTTCGTACATAGGCCGGTTGTGGATGAGGCTCCACTCTTGTTTGCTGGTATTGCACAAGAAGAGCCTGTACTTCGGTTATGCACCTAACTTAAATTACTTTGTCTGCGCCAGTATTGTAACTCATTAAGCGAAACTGTTTGTCAGACTCAGACAGCTTGCTGGGTCATTTTATTAAATAATGCTTGAGCTTGCTCCGGCGTGAGTTGAATACCACGCTGGGAGCGCGCGTCCGGCGACACGGGCTCTACCAGGCGGTCTTTGCCGTAGATAAACTCGTCGCGCTCGAAGCGTGGAGGAGCCATTTTATCGGCTTGCAGGTACACGGCGGCTTTCGGGCAGGCTTCTTCACAGAGGCCGCAAAAGATGCAGCGCAGCATATTTACCTCGTAGCTGACAGCGTACTTTTCTTCGCGGTAGAGGCCTTCTTCGCCTTTTTTACGCTCACCGGCCACCATCGTAATGGCCTCGGCGGGACAGGCCACGGCGCACAGGCCGCAGGCCGTGCACCGCTCCCGGCCCTGCTCATCGCGCTTGAGCACATGCAGCCCCCGGAAAATAGGGGAAAATGGCCGTGTCTCCTCGGGGTACCGAATGGTAGCCTTCTTAGAAAAGAAGTGCCGCATCGTAATGCTTAGACCTTGGAAAATAGCCGGCAAGTATGCCCGCTCAGCGAGCGTCATCGGCTTCTTTTCCAGTATCTTGGCTCTATTGCTTAAGGATTGCATGATGGTTAGTTTCTAAATCCGATAACATCGGATGAGCAGCCTGGGAATCTACTTATGAGCCGCATTACTGCAACAGCCACCACTTGGGCACCTGCGGGATGACGTTGAACAAAATAAGCCCCCCGGTGAGCAGAATGTTGAAGATGGCCAGCGGAATCAGGATTGTCCAGCCCAGGCGCATGAGCTGGTCGTAGCGGAAGCGGGGCAGCGTCCAGCGTACCCACATGAAAAAGAAGATAAAGGAGAAAATCTTGGCGAAGATAGTCACCACACCCAGGCCCGTGATGATATTGTGGGCTGTCACTGCTCCCTGCGACTCGGCCAGCCAGGCTTGCAACTCGTACTGGAAAGGGAAGTTGAAGCCCCCAAAATACAGCACGCTCATCACGGCCGAGGCCACGAATACGTTGATGTACTCGGCAAACAGGTACAGGCCCATTTTCATGGAGCTGTACTCGGTGTGGTAGCCACCCACCAGCTCCGTCTCGCACTCGGGCAGGTCGAAGGGCGTCCTGTTGGTTTCGGCAAAGGCGCAGACGATGAAGATGATAAAGCCTAATGGCTGCTTCACCACATTCCAGAAATACCACTCGCCGGGCACCGATTGTTGCAGCGTGATCTGACGCAACGACAACGTTTCGCTTACCATTAGTACGGCAATCAGGGCCATGCCCATGGCCAGCTCGTAGCTGATGTTCTGTGAAGCGGCCCGAATGGCCCCTAGTAGCGAGAACTTGTTGTTGGAGGCCCAGCCGCCGATCATGATGCCGTATACGCCCAGCGACACGACGCCGAAAATATAGAGCATTCCAATGTTTACCTCAATGCCTTGCAGCCAGATGATGGTGCTGCCGAATTGCAGGTAATTACCGAAGGGAATGACCGCCGACGCCATCAGGGCCGTGACCATGGCCAGACAGGGCCCAAAAACGAATAGGGCACGGTTGGAGCCGGCCGGAAAGAATTCTTCCTTGGTGAAGAGCTTCACGGCATCAGCCAGGGGCTGAAGCAGCCCGAAGGGGCCGGCGCGGTCTGGCCCGACGCGGTCTTGCAGAAAGGCGGCAATCACGCGCTCGGCATAGGTAGAGTACGTGGCAATGAGCAGCGAAACGCCGAACACGACTAGGATAACGAGGGCTTGCCAGCCCAGTGCGGGAAGTTCCATTCTTTGAGGTGCTGAGGTGCTGAGGTGCGATGTGCTGATTTTAAAGTGGCACATCAATGCATCAGCATATTAATTAATTACCTAGTTTCAGGGGAGGATTTTGCTCCAGGTCGCGCACGGAGCTTTCCGGTAAATCTGCGATTATCTGCGGATTTACCACCGGCAGCTCGTAGTGATTGGCCGAGATAACGGAGCTACGGTCAATGGCGGCGGGGCCCTCCAGGGTCCAGTCGGCGGTTTCTTTTTTCTCGAAGCGGCATTCGTTGCAAATCCACTCCTTCACCTCGCCGTACTCGTTTTTGCGGGCCGTGACGCGCAGCACGTCCTTGCCTTTGTACCAGAGTACCACGTTGCCGGTGCATTTGGGGCAGTCGCGGTGAGCATTCACAGGCTTAGTAAACCACACCCGCTGCTTGAAGCGCCAAGTTTTGTCGGTCAGAGCGCCAACTGGACATACGTCAATGACGTTACCAGAAAAATCATTATCAATGATATTCTCGATGTACGTACCGATTTCGGAAGCGTCGCCGCGACCAAGTACGCCGTGTACGCGGCCTGGAGTGAGCTGGTCGGCGGTGTACACGCAGCGGTAGCACAGGATGCAACGCGTCATGTGCAATTGAATCAGCGGGCCGATATCAATTTTTTCGAACGTGCGACGCTCTTCCTCATAGCGAGTGGTGGAAACTCCATGCTCGAAGGCGAAGTTCTGCAGGTCACACTCGCCGGCTTGGTCACATACGGGGCAGTCCAGGGGGTGATTGATGAGCAGCATTTCTACGATGCCCTTGCGCACGTTAAGTACCTGCTCGGAAGTAGTGTTCTCCACTACCATCCCGTCTTGGACAGGCGTGATACACGAGGCCACCAGCTTGGGCATCGGCCGTGGATCTTTAGTAGAACCAGCCGCAACGCGCACCAAGCAAGCCCGGCATTTGCCCCCCGAGCCTTTCAGCGGGGTATAATAGCACATGGCAGGCGGTACGATACCGCCGCCGATGGTGCGGGCCGCGTTGAGGATGGTCGTTCCGTCTGGAACTTCTACCTCAATGCCATCGAAAGTTATTTTAGCCATTATGAGTGGTCAGAAACGTATTGTCTGAACCGAAGCAAAGGTATTTCCCGCAGAGTTTCGCAGAGGATTACGCAGAGTTTCGCAGTGTTCAGTAAATGGTAAAGATGAATGACTTAAGCCAAAACGGCTTTGCCAGGGTACACCGCGCCATAGCGCGTTGCTTCCTGCGGATGCTTTACATGCCACTCAAACTCATCACGGAAGTGACGCACGGCAGCAGCTACCGGCCAGGCTGCCGCCTCGCCCAGGGGGCAAATTGTGTTGCCCTCAATCTGCTTAGCCACGCTCACGATCAGGTCAATGTCGTGCAAGGAGCCGTGGCCGTGCTCTAGGCGGTGCAATACTTTTTCGAGCCAGCCCGTGCCTTCGCGGCAGGGTGAGCACTGCCCGCACGACTCGTGGTGGTAGAAGCGCGAGAAATTCCAGGTATTGCGCACGATACAAGTCGTCTCGTCCATGGCAATAAAGCCCCCCGAACCCAGCATAGTACCCGTCACGAAGCCACCATCCGACAACGATTCGTACGTCATCAGACGTGGCTCGCCAGTGGCAGTTTTCAGGATAAGCTCCGTGGGCAGAATCGGTACGGAAGAGCCACCAGCTACTACCGCTTTCAGCTCACGCCCTTTCCAGATGCCGCCGCAGTATTCATCGGAATAGATGAATTCCTCAACAGGTACACCTAGCTCAATTTCGTAGATGCCAGGCTTATTCAAGTGGCCGCAGGCGGAAATAAGCTTGGTGCCTGTGCTTTTACCAATGCCGATTTTGGCGTACTCGTCGCCTCCTTCGTTCACGATAACCGGCACAGCCGCTATGGACTCTACGTTGTTAACAACCGTAGGCCGGGCATAAAGACCCTGCACAGCCGGAAATGGGGGCTTGTTGCGCGGGTTGCCGCGTTTGCCTTCCAGTGATTCCAGCAAAGCCGTTTCCTCGCCGCAGATGTAAGCGCCACCGCCGGGGTGCACGTGCAAATCCAAGGAGTAGCCCGAGCCGAGGATGTTCTCGCCCAGAAAACCAGCCGCATACGCCTCAGCAATGGCTTTTTCCAGAATACGCAGCACGTACAACAACTCGCCACGAATGTAGATGTAGCTGGTGCGTGCGCCCAACGCGTAGCTGCCCGTAATCATGCCCTCAATGAGCAAGTGCGGCAACTTTGACATCAGCTGACGGTCCTTGAAGGTACCGGGCTCCGATTCGTCGGCATTGCAAACGAGATAGCGAGGCACACCTTCCGGCTTAGCCAGAAAGCTCCACTTCAAACCCGTCGGGAAGCCCGCGCCGCCGCGCCCACGTAGGCCCGACTTCTTGACTTCCTCCACCACCTCGTCGGGCGTCATCGTCTTGAGGGCCTTTTCCACGGAGCGGTAGCCGCCGTGTTTGCGGTAGACCTCAAACGTGTCGATTCCTTCGACGTTTATATGTTCAGTTAATAGCTTGCGTCCCATGATTTCTCCAGCGTAAGGGGTAGGAGTGAAGGGTTAATTTGTATTTGTTTTCTAAGCGAGCAATGCGCTTGGAGGCTAAGATTTGGTTTTCTGCTCTTCCCACGGCAACAGCGGACGATGCACCATGCTACGCAACTCGTTTAGCATTGTATCTACCGCTTCAGGCGTTTCGAGGCTCTCGTAATACTTCTCCCGCACCTGCACAACCGGCGCAAACCCGCAAGCAGCCAAGCACTCCACCATCTTGATGGTAAACATCCCATCAGGTGAGGTTTCGCCTACTTTAGCTCCTGTAATGCGTTCTAGGTTCTCAGTAAGCTCATCCGAACCGCGCAACATGCAAGGACCTGTGCGGCAGATTTCGAGCACATGCTTGCCAACCGGTTTGAGGTTGAACATGGTGTAAAACGACGAAACCTCATATACTTCGATGGGCTTGATGTCCAAGGATTCAGCTACCAAATCCTGTACTTCGGGGCTTACCCAGCCACCAAACTCTGCTTGAGCAATGTGTAGCACCGGCAGCAAAGCCGATTTCTTGCGGTCTTCAGGGAATTGATTAATGATGCGCTTAATCTCGGCTTGGGCAGCGGCCGAAAATTGAGGCTTAGCGGGAGCAGTTGTAACTTCCATAGGGGACAAATTCAGCAAAAACTACGCGTCCAGCTCACCGGCAATTACGTTCATCGAGCTTAGAATCACGATGGCATCGGAGAGGCTGGTGCCTACTACCATTTCGGGGTAGGCCTGGTAGTAGATAAAGCAGGGGCGACGGAAATGCAGGCGATACGGCGTGCGACCACCATCCGAAACCAGGTAGAAGCCCAGTTCGCCGTTACCGCCTTCCACAGAGTGATATACCTCGCCCACCGGTGCTTCAATCTCACCCATGATGATTTTGAAGTGGTAAATCAGGGCCTCCATGTTTTTGTACACGGCCTGCTTGGGGGGCAAATAATAGTGTGGCGCGTCGGCGTGGAAAGGACCTTCGGGCAAATTGTCAAGCGCCTGGTTGATGATGCGCAAGCTCTGCCAGATCTCTTCGTTACGAACCAGGAAACGGTCGTAGGTGTCGCCATTAGTGCCTACCGGAATTTCGAAGTCGAAGTCCTCATAAGACGAATAGGGATTCATTACTCGTACATCGTAGTCGACGCCGGCGGCCCGCAGGTTCGGACCCGTAAAGCCGTAGTTCAATGCTTTCTCCGCCGTAATCGGGCCCACGTTTACCACGCGATCCATAAAGATGCGGTTGCGGTTGAACATGCTCTCAAACTCGCGCATTACGGCCGGAAACTCCTTCAGCCACTTGCGCAGCTTCTCGATAGCTACGGGCGTGAAATCTCGCTCCATACCGCCAATCCGACCCATGTTGGTAGTCAGACGAGCACCGCAGACCTCTTCGTAAATCTCGTACACCTTCTCCCGCTCCTGAAACAGGTAGAGGAAACCAGTGAAGGCACCCGTGTCCACACCCAGGATAGAGTTACAGATCAGGTGGTCCGTGATGCGGGCCAGCTCCATCATAATCACGCGCATATACTGTGCGCGCTTCGGAACGGTAATTCCCAGCAGCTTTTCCACCGTCATGTGCCAGCCCATGTTATTGATGGGACTGGAGCAGTAGTTCATTCGATCAGTGAGGGTCGTGATCTGGTAGAATGGCCGCCGCTCAGCTATTTTTTCGAAAGCCCGGTGAATGTAGCCAATGGTGGGGACGCCGGAAATAATCCGCTCCCCGTCCATTTGCAGGATGTTCTGGAAAATGCCGTGCGTAGCAGGGTGCGTCGGGCCCAGGTTCAGCGTCGTCAGCTCCTGGCTGAAGTCGTTGAGCGTGGGCACGAGCTGGTTATGCTGCTGCTCGCGGGCTTCCTGGTGAATCTTATGGGTGCTTTCCAGCGTGTCGTTTACTGCCATGATAAGGGTATCAGGGGCCTAGCGGCCGAAAAACAGGTCAGTTTTGTCTTCGCGGGTGCCATCCTCCAGCGGATATTCGCGCCGCATGGGGTGATAGTCCATATCCTCAACATTGAGAATGCGGATGAGGTTGGGATGGCCCGTGAAGATGATGCCGAAGAAGTCGAAAGCCTCGCGCTCCATCCAGTTCGCCGTGGCATGGATGTCGCTGAGGGTAGGAACGGCTGGATCGGTAATCGGGAAAAATATTTTAAGTCGGAGGCGCACATTATGCACCAAGCTGTGGAGATGATAAATCATCCCCAACTCCTGATCTTCCTGCTCAGGATAGTGAATCCCGCACATGGTAGTCAGAAAGTTGAACTGCATGGTTGGCTCGCCGTGCAGGGTCTGAATGATTTCGTGAATCCGCTCGCGCGTGGTAGTAGCCGTAAGCAAGCCGTAAGGCTCGTCTACATCCGTAAAAGCATCTTCGCCGAATAGCTGATGAAGGGTAGTGAGCACCCGAGCATTAGTCAGCTTATTAGGGTCGGTTTCGGCTACAGCAGTTTGAGCAACAGTGGATTCTTCGTTCGATTCAGCCATTTTTGAGAGGAACTATAAGTTGAGAGCAGCAGGAAGGATATATAAAGTCCTTCCTGCTGCTCTCAACTTCCTACTTGATGTTATAAGAGGCCAACAGCGCCTGGTATTCGGGCGAGTTGCGGCGGCGAATAGACTCGTTTCTAGCCAGATCCTGTACCCGCATCAATCCGTCGAGCACTTGCTCAGGACGAGGTGGGCAGCCGGGCACGTACACGTCTACGGGGATAATGCGGTCGATGCCTTGCAGCACGGAGTAGGAGTCAAAAATGCCCCCTGAGCAGGCGCAGGCACCCATAGCTAGTACCCAACGAGGCTCAGCCATCTGCTCATATACCTGCTTCACGATGGGAGCCATTTTCTTGGCAATGGTACCCATTACCATAAGCAAATCGGCCTGACGGGGCGAAAACGACGGCCGCTCGGAGCCGAAGCGGGAAATGTCGTAATGGGAGCCCATGGTAGCCATGAACTCAATACCACAGCAGGAGGTAGCAAAGGGCAACGGCCAGAGCGAGTTAGCGCGGGCAATGCCAACTACCTTTTCCAGGGAAGTAGCAAAGAAACCTGCACCCTCAACACCTTCCGGGGCCTCTACGGTTTTGATTTCAGGAACTCGTATATCAGTCATAAGAAAGAGTCAATTTCAGAGATGGGAATACCCATCTGACGAACACCAGCCAAGCCGCAAAAGTTTGGCGTTTAGCGCTCCGTCCAGCGTAGCACGCCCTTTTTGATGACGTACACGAAACCGGCCATAAGTAGGGCCAAGAAGATAATCATCTGCACGAAGCCTTCCGTTCCTAACGAGCGAAAGTTGACCGCCCAGGGATACATAAAGATGACTTCCACATCGAATAGCACGAACAGAATAGCTGTTAGGAAGTACTTCACCGAAATCGGCGTCCGGGCGTTACCCACCGACTCAATGCCGCACTCGAAAGAACTGTCTTTGACGGCGCTCTTACGATTGGGGCCTACTAGGTGAGATACGATCATCGCAAAAGCGACAAAAGCCAAAGCAAACCCAAGCTGAACCAGAATGGGTAGATAATCAGAAGGCTGGTATTGCGCAGCAGGAAGGGCAAGAAACATAGCAGCTGGATTAGGTCTGAGGGTAAATCAGCACTGAGGAGCAAAGGTAAGGCGTAAGCGATTGGGAACAAAGGTGAAGGTAGCAGGGTCGGGAAAGACGTATATTTGGAGAAACAGAAGGAAGCCTAATGGAACAGGTACGTAACGCAGCCACTCACTATACCGTCGAGGAGTACATGGCTCTGGAAGCGACCTCCGAGGTGCGCCACGAATTTTATCGCGGTGAGATTTGGGCGATGGCGGGTGCTACGGCTAATCACAACACAATTGCATTGCGCTGCGGCGCACGCTTACTGCCTATTGCTGACGAAAGAGGCTGCCGGGTATTCACCGAGAATGTTCAACTGGAAGTAGCGCAAGGAATTCAGTACACGTATCCCGATGTGATGGTGACTTGCCATGATGAGGACGTGACGGCCGAGCGTACCATGCGCCATCCATTGCTGCTCATCGAAGTGCTTTCTCCTTCCACCAATGACCGCGACCGGGTTTGGAAACTGTTTCGTTACCAGCGCTTGACTTCGTTGCGGCACTATCTGCTCATTTCTCAGCAGTACCAGGCCATAGAATGGTACTACCGCACCAGCGAAACCAGCGAGTGGCAGCGGCAACTACTGACCAAGCCGGAAGAGGCAGTGGAAATCCCTGAGTTAGCGACTCGCTTGTTGCTGGCGGATATCTACGCTAATCTGCGTGTTCCATTAGTAACCGACAACGAGCCTGAGGAACCTCAACTTTAAAAATTAACCTGTAATATATAAAAAGCCCCCCAGAACTTCTTCTGGGGGGCTTTTTTCGACTTAAGCAGAAAGGCTAAAAACCGCCCTGCCCAGTTATGTTCAGGTTCTCGCCCGTCTCGACACCCAGGAAAGGATAGCGATAATCCACGGGTGTCACGAAGGTTTCCTTGATGGCGCGGGGCGATACCCAGCGCAGCAGGTTCAGCATGGAACCGGCCTTATCGTTGGTGCCGCTGGCGCGAGCCCCACCAAATGGCTGCTGACCAACCACGGCGCCCGTAGGCTTGTCGTTGATGTAGAAGTTGCCGGCGGCATTCACCAAGCGCTTCGAGGCCAGGTCAATAGCATAACGGTCCTGGCCGAAGACGGCGCCGGTAAGAGCGTAGGGCGAGGTGCTGTCTACCAAGTCAAGGGTTTCTTCAAACCGGTCTGCCTCGTAGACGTGCATGGTCAATACTGGTCCGAATAGCTCCTCGCACATAGTCACGTACTTAGGATCTTTGGCTACCAGCACCGTCGGCTCCACGAAGTAGCCTTTCGACTTGTCATAATTGCCCCCCGCGATGATTTCTACCGCCGGGTCTTGCTTAGCGCCGTCGATGTACTTGGCCAGCTTATCGAAGGAAGATTCGCTGATAACGGCGTTGATGAAGTTGCCGAAATCCTCCACGTCGCCCATTTTCATCGACTTCAAGTCCTCCTGCAAATAGACTTTTACCTCCTCGTAGAGATTGGAGGGAATGTACACGCGGCTAGCGGCTGAGCACTTCTGACCCTGGTACTCAAATGCCCCCCGCGAAATAGCCGTAGCTACCTGCCGCGGGTGGGCCGAGTGGTGAGCCAGAATAAAGTCCTTGCCGCCCGTTTCGCCCACAATCCGCGGGTAAGACTTGTACTTGTGAATGTTCTGGCCGATGGTTTTCCAGATATTCTGGAAAACGCCCGTCGAGCCGGTGAAGTGAATACCCGCAAACTCAGGGTGATTAAAAATCACGTCTCCAGCCGTGGGGCCGTCCACGTACACGAGGTTGATAACACCGGCCGGTACGCCTGCTTCCTGGAACAGCTCCATCAGCACGTGGGCCGAATAAATCTGGGTATTGGCAGGCTTCCACACCACCACGTTGCCCATCAGCGCGGCCGACGTGGGCAGGTTGCCGGCAATAGACGTGAAGTTGAATGGCGTTAGCGCAAACACGAAGCCTTCGAGCGGCCGGTGCTCCAGGCGGTTCCACATGCCGGGCGACGACTCAGGCTGCTGCTTATAGATTTCCTGCAGGAAATGCACGTTGAACCGGAAGAAGTCGATCAGCTCGCAAGCTGCATCGATTTCGGCCTGATAGGCGTTCTTGCTCTGGCCCAGCATAGTTGCTGCATTCAGACGGGCACGATAAGGGCCAGCCAATAGCTCGGCAGCTTTCAGGAAAATAGCAGCGCGGTGCTCCCAAGGTAGCTCAGCCCAGTCGCGGCGAGCGGCCAAAGCCGCCTCGATGGCTTGGGTTACGTGCGTGCCATCACCCTCGTGGAACTGGCCCAGCACCTGCTTATGGTCGTGGGGGGGCGAAATAGTTTTGGTCTTGCCCGAGCGCACTTCCTGTCCGCCGATATACATTGGAATATCTACCTGCTGCTGCTTGAGGTCGCGCAGAGCCTGTTGCAGCTCGGCGCGCTCCTTGGAGCCGGGCGCGTAGCCTTTTACGGGTTCGTTAATCGGGGTGGGAACGTTGAAAAAGCCGTTGGCCATGGAGTTAGTCTTTGGGTGTAGGTTTATTGATGGGGGACGGGGGCAAAGGTAACAGGGAGTTGAACAACCATGATTAGACGTAGTTGCTAGCTCATTTCTGTGCCCGATTTGGTATTGGCCCCGTCGGGAAGGCTTTAGAGCTACGTCTACAGTCCCACCAATAGCGCCAGCACTTGCTCCTTTAATTCGTCCTGCGAGCCCGTATTGTGGATAATAGTAGCGAAGTGTGGATAAGTATCCATCATCGTTTCGCTGGGGTGATTATCATCGCGGGTGCCGTCGCCGCGCTGACTGAGCGGGTCGCCTTCTACGCGCAACATTTGCCCCCCACGTTCCCGAATAGGGTCAGCTTCGTTGGCAAAACGTATATCAGGCACAATTACAAACTGATCCTCGGGCAGGCGGGCAAAGAAGGCTTTCACCCAAATTTCCGGCTCCCATGCGCGCAGGGCGTGACCTACTTGCTGGAGCATTTCGCCGCGGGTGCGCCCAAAGATGGGTAGCAGCTGCGCTTTGCCATCCTGGTAGTAGTAGGGGGCAACTGCCTCGCCGGCCAAGGTGGCGCACACCGCCTTGATGGCGTCGCCGAAGGAAAGAATCTGCCAGTTGCGCTCGGGCTGCAATTGTTGGATGAGGCGGGCTACGGTATCCTTCCCGCTGCCTCGCTTCCCCGAAATACCGAGTAAGTGTATCATATCGGCGCAAAGGTAGAAGGCATTAAGCGCCTTTCGTTCCTACAAAATCTCCTTTAGCTCGCTCAAACAGCTAATCTCGTAGGTCACCTCATTGAAATGCCGCCGCTTTTCGGGGTTAAAATACACCTGATCGATGCCGGCATTAAAGGCCCCCAGCACGTCGCATTCCAGGTTATCGCCAATCATGAGGCTTTCCTCGGCACTAGCGCCGGTGCGCTCTAGAGCGTGCTCAAACATGCGGCGGTCGGGCTTAAGGCAGCCGCTGCACTCGGAGGTAATTACCTCTTGGAAGTAGGGCGTGAGCTGCGATGAGTCGAGCTTGATATATTGGATTTCCTTGAAGCCGTTGGTTATCAAATGCAGCGTGTATTTGGTCTGCAAATACCGAAGCATGTCGTACGTAAAGGGGAACACGGCCGACTTGGTGGGCAGCAAGTCCGTGAAATGCTGGGAAATGCCTTCGGGCACGTCGGCTTCAGCTACGCCGAGCCGCACGAGCGTGCGCGTGAAGCGGGTGCTGCGCAACTGCTGCTGCGTGATTTTGCCCCCCTGGTATAAGCGCCACAGCGCGTGGTTGATGTCGCGGTAGCGGTCGATAAATTCCTCCACGGTGAATGTGCCGAAACGGCCTAAATCATAGTGGATGAAAAGCGTACGCAGGGTTTCGTCGGCGTTCTTCTCAAAGTCCCACAGGGTATGGTCGAGGTCGAAGAACAGATGGCGATACGCTTTGGCGGGGCGAAAGGAAGAGCTGGGGGGCATTTTTAATCAAGTAGGAGTTTGGATACAACGCGCCCGTGGAGCAGATGTTCGTGCACGATGGCTGGCGCGTCGTCGGGCTGGACGTCACCGTAGAGGGCGCCGTCGGGATAAACAATTAGGGCCGCGCCGCAGCTTTTCTTGCAATGCTTACACACATCGAGGCAGCCAGTGGGGAGGGCGCGGTTGAGCTTTTTGCTCAGGCCGTGCTTTTTAATCTCTTTCTTTAAAGCCTTCACTACGTCGCGGCCTACCTCGCTTTTCTGGTTGGTGCAAACGAAAAGGTGATGTTCGTATTTCATACTACTTACTGCGTGATCAGCCAATCCAACGGCGATTCTGGAGTTTATACGCGGCCAGCTCCCTATTCGACCAGAGGGTTTGGTAAATCTGCTGATCGCGCACGAGCTGGGCGTCTTTTTCCATGTAACCCAAAAACGGATGAACCAGGTCCGCCATCTCGTCCTTTATAAAATAGAATGCCCAGTTGTCGAGCCGCCGGAAGCTGACCAAGCCGGCATTTTTCAGATGCAATAACTGGCGGGAGGTTTTGGTTTGGGTGAAGTCCAGCACCTGCTCCAGGTCGGAGATGCACATTTCCTGATTGCGCCAGAGCAGATGCAGCATCCGCACCCGCGACTCGTCGCCGAGGGCCTTAAATAATTGCTGACCAAAGGCCACACTGAAGTGTTTGAGGCGCATTTTTTACCAAACAAAGCAGGGAAAAAGCCCCCCGCACTTACACGAAACAAATTTACGCCCCGGCCGCGTCTTGCCGCTAAAAACGGGTTGTAGATTCTACTGGCAGGCACCGGGTAAATAGTTAGCTTGCTGCTATAAAGCCCAACTTTAACTTGGATTAATTCCAGCCACGAGAAGTAGCTCTTTGCGTGGTCCTGCCTCTGCCGCTATGCGTTACTTTCTCTTGCTAGTGGCCTGCGGGCTGCTGGCCCTGCCCACCCCAACGGCTGCTCAAGCGCCCGTCGACCCTGCCGAATTGCAGACTACGCGCCTGTCCAGCGACAGACCGGGGAGCGCACAGACCGCGTCGGCCCGCTACCGCTACTGGGAGGCCAACCCCAATTCACTGCGGCAAGTGCTCACGAAGCAGCGTGCCGACACGGCCCGCCTACGTACTCTGATGCACCTGGTCGATGTAGACCCCGTTTGGAGTACAACTAAACCCCAGGTGGAAGAGACGGCAGAACTGGCCGTACTCAGCGCCCGGCTCCAGCGCCCGGAGCAGCGGGCCTATCGCTTACTGGCCAGCGGAAATCGACTCTACCAATCCAAAGCCGTGGCGGCCGCGCTCGACACCCTGCAGGCGGCAGTGTCCGCGTTTGACCGGCTGGGTCGGCCAGTGCCTATGCTGCTGTCTGCTCTGCGCGACCTTTTCAGCGAGCTGAACCTGCTAGAGGCTAGGGGCCGCTACTTTCACTCCAAGCTGGCGTATTATCGGCAGCGGGACGCGACGGAAAACATGGCCCCGTGCCACCACGGCTTGGGCGGCTACTACTTAGGCCGTGGCGACTACAACCAAGCCCTGAGCCACTACTTGCAGGACGTGGCGCTATTTGGCACCTTTAATCGCGTATATTCCTACACCCAGCTGGCGGGCGTCGGCGGCCGCTATGCCGAGTGGGGCAATACCGAAAGGGCGTTGCACTACCTCCAGCAGGCCGTGGCTGGGCTGCGCAGTTACCGAGGCGACCTGTTCTATGCCTATAAAACCATGGCGGAGGTGTATCTGCAACGGCAGGAGTACCCGGCCGCCCGGCGCGCCCTCGACCAGGCCCTGCTGCCTCCAACGGGAAAGGAACTCTACCCCTTGGTCAGGAAGAAAGCCTATACCCTCACGCTCCACAGTGCGGTGCTACTAGCCCAGGGCCATATAGCCGAAGCCCGCCCGCTCCTGCAGGCCGCCCAGCACTTGGTCGACTCGCTCGGCATCCCCTTTTACTCCGGCATCGGCTCTTTAGAGCTGGACGCAACCTGGGCCCGGTACTACGTAGCGCAGGACAACATGGCGCGAGCGGAAACCCATTGGCTAGCCGCCTATGGTAAAGCCCAGCAGAGCCGCATAAAACCCCTACGGCTGGCCTACCTGCGGGAGCTGACCCGCTTTTACCAGCAGCAGGGACAGCCCGGCCCCGCTGCGCGCTATGCCGTATCGGCCTTGGCATTGGCAGACTCGCTCGACGCGAGGGAAGGGGCCTTGCACGTGGCCCGTTACGAAATCGAGCAAGCCACAGAGGCTCAACAGGCGCGCATTGCACGCCTACGGCAAACCCAGCAGCAGGACGCTGCTCGTGCCCGCCGCCAGCGAAACATCCTTTGGGCCGTGCTGGGTGGCGCCGTGTTGTTAGGGGGTGTGGCGGCCGCCCTCTACTACGCCTTTCGCCGCTCCGAACGGCTCAAGCAGCTGGTCACCGAGCAGAAGCAGGATTTGCAAAGCCAGCGTGACCAGCTCGACACCTCGCTCACGGAGTTGCGCGTCACCCAGGCCCAGCTCATCCAGAAAGAGAAAATGGCTAGCCTGGGCGAACTCACGGCTGGTATTGCCCACGAAATTCAAAACCCGTTGAACTTCGTGACCAACTTCTCCGACGTGAGTGCTGAGTTGATGCTTGAGTTGCAAGAAGCGCAACTCGCGGGGGATGGAGAGGAGGTGGCCGCCTTGGCCGGAGATGTGACCGAGAATCTGACCAAAATCCGGCAGCACGGGCAGCGCGCTTCTGGTATTGTCCGGGGTATGCTGGAGCACGCCCGCCCCAGTACGGGAGAACGGAAACCCAACGACCTGAACGCGCTCTGCGACGAGTATTTGCGCTTAGCTTACTATGGGCTGCGCACGAAGGACGCGGCATTTCAAGCCGAGCTACAAACGGATTTTGCCCCCCACTTGCCGCTGGTAAACTTGGTCGGCGCCGACATTGGGCGCGTGCTGCTGAACCTAGGCAGCAATGCCTTCTACGCTCTGCAAGAACGGCAGCAACTGGGCGAAGCAGGCTACCAACCCACTCTCAGCGTCCGGACAATACAACTCGACCGGCACGTAGAGATTCAGGTGCGAGATAATGGCATGGGTATGAATGAGCAGGTCCAAGCCAAAATCTTCCAACCTTTCTTTACCACGAAGCCGCCTGGAGAAGGTACCGGCCTGGGCTTGTCCTTGAGCTACGACATCATTACCCAAGGCCACGGCGGCACGCTCACCGTGGAGAGTAAAGAAGGCCACGGCACGGAGTTCACCATCACCCTACCCGTTTAGCTTATCTGATGATCCAGAAAGGATGAATGGGCCACACAGCCGCCATTTCCACTGCTGATGCATCTGCCTATCTGCTATATTAAAGGCTCTGATAAAGCTGCTCCCTCACTTCGTCAAGTTTCTTACAGTAATCTATGCCACATCCCTACAAACTGCTGCTTTTAGCCCTATTGCTCGGCAGCGCCGCGCTGGCACAAACTGCTCCACCCGAAACCCTACTGCTGCGCGAACCCGCTCTGAGCCGCGACAAACTAGCCTTCAGCTACGCCGGCGATATCTGGACGGCGAACCGCGACGGCAGCAACCCGCAGCGGCTGACGGTGGGGCCGGGAGTAGAAACCAGCCCCCGCTTCTCGCCCGACGGCCAGTGGATTGCCTACACCGGCGACTACGACCGGAACTCGGATATTTATGTGGTGGCGGTCAGCGGCGGTCAGCCCCGTCGCCTCACCTGGCACCCCTCGGCCGAAGTAGTGCGCGACTGGACGCCCGATGGAAAGAATATCTTGTTTAGCAGCTCGCAGGAAGCCTATGCACGGTCACTGCAACTGTTTACTGTGCCGGTGGCCGGTGGCCTGCCTACCCGCCTGCCTTTGCTCATGGGCGAAAAGGGTAGCTACTCGGCCGATGGTCAGCGCTTGGCCCACACGCATATTACCGATGCTACCGCTACCTGGAAACATTACCGGGGTGGCCGCACGGGGCCCATCTGGCTCACTGACCTGAAAACGCTGGCCACGGAGGAGGTGCCGCACGAAAATGCTACCGATACCAGCCCGCTGTGGCTGGGGGGCAAAATTTACTTTCTCAGTGACCGGCAGCGCACCAACAACGTGTTTGTGTACGACGTGGCCTCGAAAAAAGTGGAGCAGCTTACCCGCCACACCGACTATGATGTCAAGTCGCTGGGCGGCTACGGCTCGGAGCTCGTGTACGAGCAGGCCGGGCGATTGTACCTGCTTAATACCGGCTCTGGGGAAGCTAAGGGCATCAAAATCAGCATTTCGCCCGAGGTATTAGCCTTACGGCCCCAATACCGCAACGTGGCGACTATGGTGCGCTCGGCCGCTATTTCGCCTACCGGTATGCGGGCGGTAGTGGAAGCGCGCGGCGACATTTTTACGGTGCCCGCTAAGAAAGGGGAAAGCCGCAACCTGACCCATTCGGACGGTGCCCACGAGCGCTATCCCGCCTGGTCGCCCGACGGTACCCGTATTGCCTATGTCTCGGATGTGTCAGGCGAGTATGAGTTGCAGGTGCATGACCAGCGCGGCATCAAACCCGCGCAGTCCTATTCGCTAGGGCCGCCTTCGTTCTACTATCATCCGCTTTGGTCACCCGACAGCAAGAAGATTGCTTATACCGACAAAAAGCTGAATCTGTGGTATCTGGACCTGGATAAGAAAAAGCCCGTGCGCGTGGCCTCCGATGCCTATGGTCCGCTGCTCGATGATGCGGTGATGGCGCCGGCCTGGTCGCCGGATGCCCAGTGGCTGGCTTACTCGGTTCAGATGCCAAACCACTTGCGAACCGTGGTTGTGTACCACTTGCCTTCGGGGCGGCGCTTCGCCATCAGCGACGGGCGCAGCGATGCTACCTCGCCCGCGTTTAGCCGCGACGGGAAGTATCTCTTCTTTGCGGCCAGCACCGACGTGGGCCTGCGCACCACCTGGCTCGACATGAGCTCCTACGACCGGGTAAGCAAGCGCACGCTGTACGTGGCCGTGCTCAATAAAAAGGACGATTCGCCTTTTGCCCCCCAGAGCGACGAGGAAAAGGAGGCGATGAGCAAACCCGACTCGGTAGCGGTGGGGAAGCCCACGGGCAACCGCGCGGCGCCAAAAGTCGCCGTAAAAGATTTGCGCGGCAAGAAGCCCGAGGCTGTGAAAGTCGTAATCGACACGGCGGGAATGAGCCAGCGCGTGCTGGTGGTGCCTGGCTCGGCGGTGGGCGAACTCAGCAACGTGCAGGTAGCCGACGCTGATAAGCTATTTTATCTGGAAGAAATGCCCCCCAGCGCCGCCGCTGGCCCCACAGCCACCGCTCCGGAGCCTACCCAGCGCCTGCACCGCTTCGACCTAAAGGACCGCAAGGACGAGATATTCCTCAGCGACCTGACGGGTTATGCCTTGAGCGCCGACGGCAAAAAGATCCTTTACTTAGGGCCCAAGGATACCTATGGCATTGTGGAAGCTGCTGGCAAACCTGCGGCCGGAGATGGCAAGCTCGCTCTCACGGCCCTGGACGCGTATATCGACCCGCGCCACGAATGGCAGCAGATGTTTAATGAGGTGTGGCGCCTGGAGCGCGACTATTTCTACGACCCCAAGATGCACGGCCTTGACTGGGCGGCAACGAAGAAAAAGTACGCAGCTTTCTTGCCCCACGTGGCGCACCGCGCCGACCTTAACTACCTCTTTGCCGAGATGATGGGCGAAATGGTAGTTGGCCACAACTACGTAAATGGTGGCGACCTGCCCGCCCTGACGCCTAGTCCCGTGGGTCTGCTCGGGGCCGACTACGAAGTGGTAAACGACCATTACCGGTTCAAGCGGGTGTTCAATGGGGAGAGCTTCAACCCCGGTCTGCGTGCCCCGCTTACCGGGCCCGGCGTAAGCGTAGAGGCTGGTGACTACCTGTTGGCGGTCAACAATCGTCCCCTACGCGGCACGGACAACGTGTACAGCTTCTTCGAAAATACGGTGGGCAAGCAAATTACGCTCACGGTAAACGACCAACCCACGCTACGCGGTGCTCGCGAAGTAACGGTGGTGCCCGTAGCCAGCGAAGCTACGCTGCGCCGCATTGCCTGGGTAGAAGGCAACCGGCGAAAAGTAGACGAGCTGACGGGCGGGCGCGTGGCTTATGTGTACCTGCCTAACACCAGCGCCGAGGGCTACGAGTTTTTCAACCGCTACTACTTTAGCCAGTTAGATAAAGAAGCCGTCATCGTGGATGAGCGCTTTAATGGCGGGGGCTTTGTGGCCGACTACATCCTCGACTTGCTCAATCGCCCTTTGCTCAGCTACTGGGCCCCACGGGAAGGAAAGGCATTTACTTCGCCGGGCGCATCCATCTATGGACCCAAGGTGATGCTAGTGAATGAGTTTGCTGGCTCAGGCGGCGACGCTCTGCCCGCGTTTTTTCGGCGGCGCGGGCTCGGCACCATCGTAGGTAAGCGCACCTGGGGCGGCCTGGTGGGCATTTCGGGTTACCCGGTGCTGATGGACGGCGGCACCGTGACTTCGCCTAGCTTTGCCATCTATAGCCCCGAGGGGAAGTGGGAAATCGAAAACGAAGGGGTAGCGCCGGACATCGAAGTAGATGTATTGCCCAATGCCACTCAGAATGGCGCCGACCCGCAGCTGGCCAAAGCCGTGGAGGTTATACTGGGAGACTTAAAAAAACAGTCTTTCAAGCCCGTACCGATTCCCGCTCAATATCCGGAACGCGGTAAAGAGTAGTCAACGTGTCGATTAATTAACGGTGGGGGGCAAATTTTGCCCCCCAGCTGCCTTGTATACTACTTACTAGTGATTTTATACTCACCCTACTTTCTTGCCCTGAGATGAAAAAGTATTACGGTTTGCTGCTGCTCTTGCTGGCCACGCTAACGGCCTTGGCTCAATCCAAATCCAATCTGGCGTATTACCTGCCCCAGACGGTGACCTACAACCCAGCCATCCCGACGCCGGCCTCGGTGCTGGGCTATGAAGTAGGTGAATGGCACGTGAGCCATGACCAATTGCTTATGTATATGCGGGCCGTGGACGCTGCCTCCGATCGGGTGACCCTCACGGAATACGCCCGCACCCACGAGCACCGGCCGCTGGTGCTACTGACGATTACCTCGCCGGAAAACCAGCGCAACATCGCGCAAATCAAGGCGGAGCATCACCAGTTGACCGACCCGGCCGTATCGGGTCGGCTCGATATCAGCCGGATGCCGGCCGTGCTCTGGATGGGTTACAGTGTGCACGGCAGTGAGCCCAGCGGCACCAATGCCTCTCTGCTAGCCGTGTATTATCTGGCGGCGGCCCAGGGCCCGGCCATCGACGAGACGCTGCGCAATACGGTGATTCTGGTGGATCCTAGCATCAACCCCGATGGCATGAGCCGTTTCGCGGGTTGGGTAAATTCGCGGCGCAGCAAGAACCTCGTTACGGACCCGAACAACGTGGAGCAAAACGAAGTATGGCCGGGTGGGCGCTTCAATCACTATTGGTTTGACTTGAACCGCGACTGGCTGCCGTTGCAGCACCCGGAGTCGCGCGGCCGCTTACAGCAGTTTCATGACTGGAAGCCCAACTTGCTGACTGACCATCACGAGATGAGCAGTAACTCCACTTTTTTCTTCCAGCCGGGCGTGCCCTCCCGCAAGCACCCCCTCACCCCGGAGCGTAACTTCGAGTTGACCAAGAGCATCGGCGCCTACCACGCCAAAGCCCTGGACAAAATCGGCTCCCTGTACTTTACGGAAGAGAATTACGACGATTTCTACTACGGCAAGGGCTCGACTTATCCCGACGTGAACGGGGCGGTAGGAATTCTGTTTGAGCAGGCCAGCTCGCGGGGACATGCCCAGGAAACGGTAAATGGCATACTGCGCTTCCCCTTTACCATTCGCAACCAGGTAACCACGACGCTCTCGTCTATTGAAGCGGTGCAGGCCCTGCGGCCAGAGCTGCTTGCCTACCAGCGCGACTTCTACCAAAAAGTGGCCGGCGAAGCCCGTAACCAGGGCGTACGAGCTTATGTGTTTGGCGCCGATCAAGACCCCGCCCGCAGCTATGAGCTGGCCCGTATTATCCGGCAGCACCAAATTGCCGTGTACCGCCCCAAAAGTGCGCTAACGCTGGGTGGTCATATGTTTAGCCCCACGAATGCTTACGTAGTGCCGACCGACCAGCCTCAGTTTCGGCTGATACAGGCCATGTTTGAGTCGCGCACAAAGTTTCAGGATAGTATCTTCTACGACATCTCTGCCTGGACCTTGCCCTACGCGTTCGGCCTCAACACGGCGGCAGTCACGAAAGCCCCGAAAGCGGGGCTGCTAGGTCAGCGCCTCGATAGTGTTAGTTTCCCCATGGGTCGGGTGCTGGGCGACAAAAACGCCTACGCCTATGCCTTTAGCTGGCATGGCTATTATGCCCCCCGGGCGCTGAATACCTTATTGGCCCGGAAAGTAACTGTGAAAGTGGCTACCGAGCCCTTTTTTATTGGCGATACCAAGATGGACTATGGCAGTATAATGGTGCCCGTAGCCTCACAGTCGCTGCCAGCCGATTCGCTGCACGCCCTGATGCAGCGAATTGCGGTGCAAAACGGGCTCGACGTGCTAGCCATTACCACGGGCTTGTCGCCCCAAGGGCTGAAACTGGGCAGTGTGAACTTTGTCACGTTGAAAAAGCCGGAAATTATGCTGCTGGCCGGCCAAGGCGTTAGCCCCACTGATGTAGGCGAGGCATGGCACCTGCTTGATAACCGCTTCGATATGGCCACCAGCTTAGTAGCCCCCGACGCGCTGGACCGGGTTAACTTAGACCGCTACACAGTCATTGTCGTGTCCGATGGCACCTACGGCGGCATTACGCCCGCAAGCCGGGAGAAGCTGCGGGCGTGGGTGCAGCGGGGCAACACCTTGCTGGCTATTGGAAGGGGAGCTAAATGGCTGGCCGACAACGGTATGTCGACTACCCGGTTTAAGGCAGCAGGAACCGCTCCGGCTCCCATGGCCCCAGAAACGGTGGCATCACCCGTGGCTTCTAATACGACTAAAGCGCCGGCTGCTTCCCCAGCTTCAGCACGAGCCGGCACGCCTACTGCCGGCCTGCCGCCTCAGCAGCCATACGTTGGGATGCGCAACACTGCCAGTGCCCAGGAAATATCGGGGGCCATTTTTAGCGTCCGCCTCGATCTGACGCACCCGCTGGGCTATGGCTATGAAAGCCCCGACGTGCACCTATTTCGCGACCATACCTTGTTTATGGAACGCTCAGCGAGCCCTTACGCTAACCCGCTCATGTACACGGCCCGCCCCTTGGCTAGTGGGTTCATATCTAAAGCCAATGAGTTGAAGCTGCGTAACACGGCTGCCGTCGACATTGCCGACGTGGGTGCCGGTCGTATTATATCACTGGTCGATGACCCGAATTTCAGGGCATTTTGGTACGGCACCAACAAGCTGTTTCTCAACAGCATCTTCTTCGGCCAGTTTATACGCGCTGGCAGCCCAACCCCGAGTGAGGAGTAGCCACTGAATGCCAGTTTGCTTACTTCAATCTGACTGGGCTCGGGCTGAAAGAGAAGGCAGGAGTTAGTCATTAGGCGCCAAATACTAACTTCCACTTCGCCTGGTAGCAATCCGTGCGAAGCTTGTTCGTTCTATACAGGGGCCACGTAGCTATCGGTGTACACGGCTGCCCTGAGCCACCTTTCGTTCGGGGGCTAATTTTCCTTCCTATCCAACGGTTTAGAAAAAGATTACAACCTTTTAAGTGGTTATAGCCTCACAAGGGAGGGAAGTCAAGGTTGTCAGGAAGGTCTTTGAATCGGTAATCCTGGTCTAACCCTGCCTTTTGCTCGTATTATTGCAGTATAGCACACCCAAGTATGTTTGATAGGAGTCGAATACATATTGTTTTAGCCACACTGGGGCTGTTACTAGTTCTGCTAATGCTGGCCCCCACTGCGAGCTATGCCCAGGGTCAACGGCGGGTAGTGCAGTTCTCGGGCATCGTGGCTACCGGCGACAGTCTGCTGGGCGTGCCGGGCGCGACGATATTTGTCCCCCAGGCCGGTCGGGGCACCGCCTCCAACACCTACGGCTACTTTTCGCTGCCTGTCCTTACCGGCGACAGCATCGTGATTCGCTCCCTGGGCTACCGCAACCAGTACGTTATTATCCCGCCCGATTATCCGCGCCAAAGCTATTCGGTTATCGTTTCGCTGCAGGAAGACGTGACAGTGCTGCCCGAAGTGCGCGTGTTTCCTTACGCCACGGAAAAGGAGTTTAAAGAAGCATTTCTGGCCCTGAGGCTGCCCAAAGAGCGCGGCAGCAGCGCCGCCAAAAACCTTAGTCCCGACGTGCTCCGCCAGATTTTCAACAACGCGCCCGTCACCAGCGCCGGCAACTATCGCCAGACGCTTCAGCAGCAGCAGCAAGGCTACGACCGCCGCATGGGCATGGGCCAGACGCCCCAAACCAACAACCCGCTGCTGAACCCCTTCAGCTGGCTGAAGCTGATTCAGCAGGTTAAAGATGGAGAGTTCAAGAAGAAGGAAGGCGTCGATTATTAAGTAATTCAATAAAATACTAGCTGGTCATACAGAGCATTCTGCGCATCCAGAAGCGACGAAGCATCTCGCCGGCGGTTGTAAGATTACTACTCCTTCTAAACACGCGAGATGCTTCGCTGTTGCTCTGCATGATCGATAGCATGACCGACAGATAGCGGAGGGGCCTAGCCGAACTGAATAAGCTCAACCATTCGGAAAACAGAACAACCAGCCAAGCGGTTTTACGGTAGAACACCTGATGCCGACGCCATATGGCAGCCGGCCAGTGCGGGCTTTTAGCCGTGCCTTACTCCTTGATTCTCAGTTTTATGGATACGAACCTTCCGGTTTCTTCCCATCCGCGCGTCGTGATTATCGGCTGCGGATTTGCGGGCTTGCAGCTGGCCAAAAAATTACGCCACGCGCCCGTGCAAGTGGTCGTCATTGACCGCAATAACTACCACAATTTTCAGCCTCTTCTGTATCAGGTAGCTACTGGTGCCCTGGAGGCGGACAGTATTGCTTACCCTATTCGCAAGATTTTCGCCGGCCAGAAAAACTTCTTCTACCGCATGGCCGACGTGCAGCGGGTGGAGCCCGCGCGTAATCTGGTGCATACCAGCGTGGGCGATATTCGCTACGATTATCTGGTCATTGCCACGGGCTCGCTCACCAATTTCTTCGGGATCGAAAGCATTGAGAAGAATGCCATGCAGATCAAGAGCATTCCCAACGCGCTGAATTTGCGGAGCTTTATTTTCCAGAATTTCGAGAAAGCCCTGCTCACCGAAAACCCCGAGGAGAAGCAGGCTCTATTGAATATCGTAGTGGTAGGCGGCGGCCCGACGGGCGTCGAAATCAGCGGTTCGCTGGCCGAAATGCGCCGGCATGTGCTGCCTAAAGACTATCCCGAGCTGGACTTGCAGCAGATGCAGGTGATTCTGGTGGAAGCGAGTCCAGCCGTGCTCGGCCCAATGTCGGCGAAGTCGCAGCAGGAGTCGAAGCGCTACCTGGAAGAGCTGGGCGTAATCGTGCGCCTGAATACCTCCATCAAACGGTTTGAAAACTGCCGGGCGTACTACTCCGACACCGAATATATTCCGACCGAAAATCTCATCTGGGCGGCGGGCGTGAACGGGGCTGAAGTACCTGGTTTGCCCCCCGAAGTGGTGGCCCGCAACAAGCGCATAAATGTAAACCAGTGGAACCAGGTGGAAGGCTTCCAGAACGTGTTTGCCATCGGCGACGTGGCTAATCTGGTAACCGAGGAAATGCCTAAGGGCATGCCTATGCTGGCACCGGTAGCGCAGCAGCAAGCCAGCTTGCTGGCCGAAAACCTGCAACGCCTCATGCGCAATGAAGCCCCCAGGAACTTCGAGTATGTCAACAAAGGCGTGATGGCCATCGTGAGCCGCAATAAGGCCGTGGTGGATTTGCCCAAAGACGTGCATTTCAGCGGTATTCTGGGCTGGTTTACCTGGCTCTTTGTGCACCTGATGACGCTGGTCGGCTTCCGCAATAAAGTCGTGGCCTTCGTAGACTGGGCCTTCAGCTACTTCAGCTCCGACCAGGCCCTGCGCCTGATCATTCGCCCCTTCAGCCGCCGCGACGTGAAGGACGACCAGGGTAAGAAAAAAGCCGAGCACCAGAACTCCACGCCCGAATACAACCCCACGCCGCCTGCTATTCAAGCGCCAATAGCGACCAAAATGGCGTAACGCACAAAAAAGCCCCCCAACTACATAGCTGGGGGGCTTTTTGTGCTGCCAACTGCTGGCTAAAACGCGTAGCGGGCACCAAGTTGAATCTGATAAGGGGTGCCGTTTTTCTGGATGACGCCCGTGCCGGAGTTGATGGTGTACGTGTATTGCTGGGTTGCCTGATTGAAGCCGGATACGTTCAGCAGATTTTGGTTGCCCAGGTTAAAATTGCCCCCCCAGTCTTTATTCAGCAGGTTGGCGAAGTTGAACACGTCAACGGACAATTCCAGCGACTGCGTTTTAAACGTCTTAATAGTTTTCAGCAAACGCACGTCCACCACGCCCGTCAGCTGCTTGTTCTCGCCGCCGTTGCGGTCCGCGATTTTTCCGAAGCTTTCGCGGATGTAGTCTTTAGCCCGGCTGTCCGACTCGTTCAGCAGGCGGTTGAGGTCGGCGCGAATATTTTCGGGCGTGCTGGGGTCATTCGGGTTGGGCACGAAGGCCAGGTCATTGCGGTTGCCGGTCTGGCCCACGAAGTCGCCGTTGATGTCGCCGGCCACCAGCAGGGAGTAGCGCGTGCCGCTGATGCCGCTGAAGCGGGCATTCAGGCTAAATCCTTTCCAGACCGGTGATACCCCGTAGAGCACCACTTTGTGGCGGAAATGATTATCGGAGTAGTTCAGCTCCGAGAGGCTGCGCGGGTCGCTCTTCACGGGCCGGAACGTGGAGGTGTTGGCCACGTTGCCGTTGTAGGAAGTGTTGTCGCGGGCATCATTCAGCGTATAGCTGGCGTTGAATGCCCCGATTTTGGGGAGCTCCACCTGCGCGTCCACGATGAGGGAAGCCGTGCGCAATTTGGCCCCATTGGTCAGAATCAGGGTGCGGCCCACCAGCGGGGAGCGGCGGCTGAGCACGTTGTTGGTCTGGCCGCGGCTCGAAATGGAGCTGGCCGGTACGAACACGCCCCGGTTCTCCTCGTTGGCCAGCCGGAAATCCGGCTCATCGCGCAGGTTGCCGTCCAGATACACGTAGTTGTTGTTGGTGCGCGACACCAGCGCGTTCACGCCCACCCGCAGCCACTCGTTCACGATGCGGTTGTAGCTCAGGTTGGCCTTGTACACGGTGGGCACCTCAAAGTTGGGGTCGGTCAGGTTGATGGTAGCTACTGACGTAGTGCCGGCCGGCACGCCCGGCACCGTGGCCGGGTCGCGGCGGTAGCTGGGGAAGTCGGGCCGGGGCACGGGGTTGGGCGCGGTGGCACTGTTGGGTCGGGTCACGTCGATGGCCGCGATCTGGGTGCCGTCGTTCTGGATATTGTTCAGTTGGGCATAGTTGATAACATAGGCCGAAAACACGCCCCCGCCCAACCGAAAGATATTGCGACTTTTGCCCCCCACGTCCCAGGTCAGCTGCAAGCGGGGCTGAATGTTGTTCCAGTCCGTAATCTGCGCGTCGGTGCGCAGGCCCAGCTCCTGTTCCACCAGCGGATTATAGGCGGCGGGCGTGAGGTAGCTGGTCACGTCGTAGCGCACGCCGAGCTGGGCGGTCAGATCGGGGTGAGGATTGTAGGAGGCCTGGGCAAATACCGACGCGTCCAGCACCGAGTGCTGCACGTCGGGAATGCCGTTCAGCGGCACCTCGCGGGCGTAGCGGGAAGGGTTGAGGTTATTAAACTCGCGCAGGCTGTTGAAGATAAAGCGCCCGTTCTGCTCATTGGACACGTAGTTATCCAGAAACGTGAGCATATTATCCGTGCCAAAAGTTAGGTTGAACCGGCCGGCCGTCAGGTAGCTCGTGTTCACCAATTGAACCTGATTTACCTGCTGAGTTTCGGGCGTGAAGCGCTGCCCGCCAAGCTGCACGTCGGTCTGGCCCGTGCGCCCGTCGGGCAGCACCGAGCGCACCGTCACGATGGCCCGCGGAATATTGGCCGCCGGCAGCTGGGGGTTGGGCTCAATGCCGTTGCGCGAGTACACGTACTGCACCTTCAGCTCATTCAGCAGCTTGCTGGAAAATGTGGAGCGCAACGACAGCGCCGTGCTGTTCTCGCGGGAGCTGAAGCCCGCCCAGGTTTCGTAGAGGTTGATGCGGGAGTTGTCGTTGGTGCTGACAGGGTTGTCCCAGTCGCTGTAGTTGTTGCGCAGCGTGAGGCGGTGCTTATCATTAATCTGCCAGTCGAGGCGCGCGAAAACCGTATTGGCTACGGTCTTGCGGTCAAACGAGCCGGTTTGGCGCTTATTACTCAAGCCGTACTTTTCCCGCCCTATAGTCAGCACGCTGTCCAGCACGCTGCGGGTAATACCCAGGGCCTGCTCGTCTTCGGGCAGCTGTATATCGGCAATGAAAAAGGGCGCGGCCTGCTGCTGCCGGTCCAGGGCCACGAAGAAGTGCAGCTTGTCCTTCACAATAGGCCCGCCCAGGCTAAATCCATACTGGGTCGTGCTGAAATCGGAGGTGCGCTTGTTGCCCCGAATATCGCGCGGATTGGCCAGCCAGTCGGCGCGGTGGTAAGTAAAAGCAGAGCCCGTAAAGGTGTTGGTGCCCGACTTAGTAGCCGCGCTGACCGAAGCGCCGCCCTGCCGGCCCTGGGTCACGTCGTACACGTTATAGGCCACTTCAAACTCCCGAATGGCTTCCAGCGACAGCGTGTAGGGCCCGCGCCCTATCGGCCCGCTGGTGAGCATATTGCGCGAGCTCAACCCGTCAATCAGGTAGTTGGTCGACGAGGGCAGCTGGCTGCCAACGCTGGTGCCATTGGAGGTCGGAGCCAGACTAGCCAAGCTGGTAAAATCGCGGTTGAGCGCTGGCAGGCGCCGGATAGCCTGCGCCGTGATGGCCGTGCTGCTACCCAGGCGGTCGACCCGGCTGGTCAGGGCATTCTCCGTCACGACTACCTCTTGGAGCTGCTCCGCCGCTTCGCTGAGCCGGAAGTCCGCCGTTATTCGGTCGCCCTGGTTCAGGGTGTAGCCCGTGCGCCGCTGGGGGGCAAATCCCACGAAGCTGACGATAATATCATAGGGACCGCCCAGGGGCAGCTGCCGAAAATCATAGCGTCCGTCGGTGCTCGTGGCCACGCCGGTCTGAAAGCCGGTCGAGTTGTTTTTGACCACGACGGTCGCACCGGGCACGGCCCCGCCCTGGGTATCCTCCACTACCCCCGCGATGGAGGCATCCGTAGACTGGGCCCGCAACGGACAAGTAAGCACGGTGAGCAGCACCCATAGCAGGCCGGTCAGCATCCACGGTCGTGGCCGAAAGGGGAGTAACGTGATTTTCATACGATTAGGAAAGAAGTAGGATGGATTGGCACCCAAAAGTATCTTGCCTTTGTAGGGTTTTATCTGCTTAATTTCATAATTCACCTAAGCTTGATATCCGCTTAATACTTGCTTCACATTGCGGCAGGATAAGTTATGTTTGCGTTAAGCTTCGGTGCTTTAGTAGCTTTATTCTATTTTTTAGTAGATAGCGAACTGCTTTTTCGCCGCTACATTTCCTTGACTAGTGTCGTATGAATGGTGGTATAAGCCGTAGAATTTCTGGTATTAATTCTGTGTTACCCTGTCATCTTCGGGCTGTTCCAGCGCGTACCTTCGTGGAGGATTAACCCTGCTGCCCATGAAACCTTCTGCCTTGCTTGCCCTGCTGCTGGGGTGGCTGCTCGCCGGCTGCGCCTCCAGCCCCCGCCCGTACGCGCCGACGGCGGTGGCACCCCCCGCTCCGCCGGTACTGCCGGGGCCGTTGCCCGCTACCCAGCAAACCCTGCTGCCCAACGGCTGGAAGCTTTCCCCGGTCGGTCAACAAGTTCCGCTCGGTGATTTGCCCCTGAATCTGGTGGTGAGTGCCAGCGGCCGGCTGGCGGCCGTTATCAATTGCGGCTGGGGGGCAAATTCGGTGCAGCTGCTGAACCCCACTTCCGGGGCCGTGCTCGACGAGCAAATTATCAAAGCCGGCTGGGTGGGACTGGCGTTTGGCCCCCAGGAAAAGATGATTTACGCCTCCGGGGGGCAAAAAAACCGCATTTACTGCTTCAGGATCGAAGGCCAGAAGCTGGTGCCCGACAGCGCCATCGTGCTGGGCGAGGCGTGGCCTAAGCAGAAGATCGGGGTGGCCGGCCTGGCCGTGGACGCGCGCCGCCAGCTGCTCTACGCCGTCACCCGCGAGGACAGCGCCCTCTACACTTTTGATTTGCGCACCCGCGCCCTGGTGCGCCGCCTGCCCCTGGGCAGCGAGGCCTACACCGCCGTTTTGGCTCCCGATGGCAATGCCCTTTACGTCTCGCTCTGGGGCGCGTCGGCCGTGGCCGTGTACGACCCGCGCCGGCAGCGCATCACGGCCCGCATTCCCGTCGAGAGCCACCCCAACGATATGCTGCTCAGCCGCGACGGGCGGCGCCTGTTCGTGGCCAACGCTAACAGCAACTCCGTGTCGGTGCTGGATACGCGCGCCGGCCGGGTCACCGAAACCCTGGTGGCGGCGCTGTTTCCCAACGCCCCGGCGGGCAGCACCCCCAACGGCGTCGCGCTCTCAGCCGACGAAACCCAGCTTTTCGTGGCCAACGCCGATAACAACTGCCTGGCCGTGTTCGACGTGCGCGAGCCGGGCAAGAGCACCTCGCTGGGCTTCGTGCCCACGGGCTGGTACCCGACGGCCGTGCGCACGGCGGGCACTACGCTGCTCATCGCCAACGGCAAAGGCAGCAGCTCCGCGCCTAATAGCGAGGATGGTCCCAATCCCCTCAAAAATGGCCCCCGGCCGACCCAGTACATCGCCGGGCTGCTGCGCGGCTCGCTCACGGTGCTGCCCACCCCCGATGCGGCCACGCTGGGGGGCTTTTCAGCCCAGGTATACGCCAATACGCCCTACACCAAAGCCCGCGAGCAGGCCCCCGACGTGCCCGCCGGCAACCCCGTGCCCCAGCGCGTGGGCCAGCCCTCGCCCATCAGGCACGTCTTTTATATTATCAAGGAAAACCGCACCTACGACCAGGTATTGGGCGATATGCCCGAAGGCAACGGCGACAAAAGCCTGTGTCTGTTTGGGGAGGACGTGACGCCCAACCACCACGCCCTGGCCCGCGAGTTCGTCCTGCTCGATAACTTCTACGCCGACGCCGAGGTCAGTGCCGACGGCCACAACTGGAGCACCGCCGCCTACGCCAATGACTACGTGGAGAAAACCTGGCCCAGCAACTACTCGGGCCGGGGCGGCAGCTACGACTACGAGGGCGGCCGGGGCGAAGTGGCCGTGCCCAAAGACGGCTTTATCTGGGACTACTGCCAGCGGGCCGGCGTGAGCTACCGCAGCTACGGCGAGTTCGTGACCCAGGGCAAAGCCACCGTCAAGGCCCTGGAAGGCCACGTCGCGGCCGATTTTCCGGGCTATAACCTGAGCATCCTGGACGTAGACCGCGAGAAAATCTGGGAGCGGGACTTCGACAAGCTCGTGGCGGCCGGGCAGGTGCCGCAGTTCCAGGTGATTCGGCTGCCCAACGACCATACGTCTGGGGCGCGGCTGGGAGCCCGCACGCCCCTGGCCTACGCCGGCGACAACGACTTGGCCCTGGGCCGCCTGATCGAGCATTTATCCCAGAGCCCGGTGTGGAAGGAGTCGGTGGTGATGATCGTGGAAGACGACGCCCAGAACGGCCCCGACCACGTAGATGCCCACCGCACGACGGCCTACGTGGCCGGCCCCCATGTGCGGCGCGGGGCGGTCGTGCACACCATGTACTCCACGGCCGGGATGCTGCGCACGATGGAGCTGATCCTGGGTTTGCCCCCCATGAGCCAATACGACGCGGCGGCCCGGCCCATGTGGGAGTGCTTCACCAGCACGCCCGACGCCCGGCCCTTCGTCGCCCGCCCCGCCCGCGTCGATCTGAATGCCAAGAACACGGCCCTGAACCGTAGCTCCCGCGAGGCCGAGAAGTTCGACCTCTCCCGCGAAGACGCTGCTCCCGACGTGCCCTTCAACGAGAATATCTGGCGCACCATCCGCGGCGAGCACAGCATAATGCCCGCCCCGCGCCGCAGCTCCTTCGTGCGCGTGGTAGCGGAGAAAGAGGATGAGGACGATGATTAAAGGATTTTCAACTAAACAGGCTCAGCATGACCGTCTGTTTAGTTGAAAATCAAAGCCGAAAAAAGCCCCCCAACCGCACGGCTGGGGGGCTTTTTTATGTGCTAAAAAGCGGGCTTCAGTTAAAGCGCATAGTCGGCCAGGGCCTTACTTATATCATAAATATTGCGGTCGTTGCGGAAGGTTTTGCTGATAGGCTCCGTTTGGCCGCGTACCCAGATTTTCAGCTCCGCGTCGAGGTCAAAATGGCCCGTGGTTTCCATCGCGAAGCGCTCGATGCTGCGGTACGGCACACTCAGAAATTCCTTCTTCTTACCGGTCATCCCTTGCTTATCGACCAGAATCAGGCGCTTATTGGTGAAAATAAGCTGGTCGCGGATGATGACGAAGGCCTTTTCTATGCGCTCATCCGTCGCCAGCAGGCGGGTGAGCTCCTGTTGTAATTCCTGCGCGTCGCTTTCCGAAGCGTTGCCGAGTAAACCGTCGAGAAGTCCCATAGTTGGTATAGAAGTGGTGGAAGACGAAGCTACAACGAAAGCAGGCGGCAAGCTAGTGAGCGTCAGATCAAAAAGGCGGTCACGATTGGCTCTCGAGTTATAACACTATTCCCCAAACAAGCAGAACCGCTCTATGCCGCAGGCGGCAGGTGCATACTAAATTCCGTCCCGTGTTGCAGATCAGATTTCACCTGAATCGGAATATGATGCAGTTGCGCGATGCTGCGCACCGCGGCCAAGCCCAGGCCGTAGCCCTCGGCCGCATCCTCATCGAAGCGGCGGAAGCGGTCGAAGACAAAGGGCAGATGCTCGGCGGGGATGGGCTTGCCGGTGTTGCTGATGCGCAGGCGGTAGCCACCGTCCGGCGTGGGCTGGCCGGTTAGCTCAATTTGTCCCCCGTATTGGTTGTACTTGATGGCGTTGCTGAGCAGATTGAAAAAAAGCGTAAAGATCAACGACCGGTTGGCGGGTGCCAAGGTAGGTTCGCCGCTCAGGCTCCAGCGGATAGTCAGGGCGCTGTCGTTGATGCGGTCTTCCAGCTCTTCGGCAACCTCGGTTACTACCCCGCGCACCGCTACCCGCTCGGTGCGGGCAAACTGGTTGTTCTCGACCCGCGAAATGAGCAGCAGCGTGCGCAGGGTCACCGTCATGCGCTGCAAGGTTTTCTGGGAGGTTACGAGCTGCGTTTCAGCTTCCTCGGGCAGATTTTCGGCCCGCAGCATATTCTCAAATCTGTTTTGCAGAAGAGAAATCGGAGTCAGCAGCTCGTGGGAGGCCGTGGCGATGAATTGCCGCTCCTGCTCAAACACCGACTGAATCTTGAGCAGCATCTGCTGAATGCTGGCATCCAGGTACTGAAAATCGGAGGTGCTGGTGCGCAGCGGCGGCGCGGCCAGCGGCGTGGGGCCCTGCACGGCCCGCAGCCGCTCCACGATGTGGTCGAAGGGCCGCAGCAGGTAGCCAATAACGCCCAGCTCCAGCAGCAGGGTGGTCAAAACCGCAAATACCAGAGCATATACGGCCAGGTTACGCAGCAGCTCATATACCTCCTGCACCGACTCAATGCTTTTGCCAATCTCGATAATGTACCGCAGGCCCTGGTAAGTAGCTGTATGCCGCAGCACCCGAAAATCTACCTCGCTACCCTGGCGCTGGCGGGGGAAAGTGCCGATGGTGTCGGGGGGCATTTTGGCGGTTACAGCCTGTAAATCGATAAATTCATCTTGCAGCAAATCATAGTGCGTGCGCCGCTGGGTCTGATTTTGGGGCAGGAACTCAAAGATGCCAACCTGCTCAATGCGGGTTTGCACCTGCCGCAGCTCCGTGCGCAGAGCCTCGTCGGTGTGGCGCAGCACCAGGGTTTGCACCAGCCAGGGCAGAATCAGCAGCAGCACGGCCGCCATCAGGCCCTTGGACAGCGTGGTGAGCAGGACTAGCTTTTGCTGAAGCTTCACGTCGTCGGGGCTGGTTCGTCTTCCAGCCGCAGGCGGTAGCCGATGCCACGCACCGTTTCCACCCAATCGGTAACAGGATCCTGCTGGGTTAGCTTTTTACGCAGGTTCTTGACGTGCACGTTGATGTAGTTCGAGTCGTGGTCGGCGCTGTCGTTGATGTTATTCCCCCAGATGTGCTCACTGAGCTGAAGCCGGGTGAGCACCTTGCCTCGGTGCAGCAGCAGGTAATGCAGTATCTCAAACTCCTTGCGCGTTACTTCCAGGGCGGTGTCGCCGTAGCGCAAAGTTCGGTCGCCCAGATTGAGCGTGAACTCGCCAAAGCCCAGCTTATCCAGCACCACGCCGTGCTTGCGCCGCGTCACGGCCTGCATCCGGGAGCCCAGCTCCAGGAGCGAATACGGCTTGGGGAGATAGTCGTCGGCCCCCAGATTAAGCCCATTAATACGGTCGTCGACCGAGCCGCGCGCACTCAGAATAATGATGGATGCCTTCTGGTTGCGCTCCTGTCGGGCCTGGGCCAGCAGCTGCAAGCCATCCTGGTCGGGCAGGCCCAAATCGAGCAGCACGAAATCGTACTCGTTTACAAATAGCTTCTCCGACGCCTCGCGCCCCGTGCGGGCGAAGTCGCAGTGGTAGTGCTCGTTATAAAGAAACAAACCCAACTCCCGCGCCAGCGCCCGGTCGTCTTCGATTATAAGGACATTCATACAGCTAAAGAAAGCCAAAAGATAGCAAGCGTGTGGCATCAGCCCGGCCGGGCACACCCGAACCAAGCGCTAGGGCTTTTTATGATGCTTTAAACAAAAACAGCCACCCGTTCGGGGTGACTGTTTTTGTTTTCACTAACGCATGATTTCTAATTCGTGCCACCGCCCGTAGCGCCGCTGCTGGCGGGCACGGCTGGCTGCGTGGCGCTGGGCTGCGTCTGCATGGGGTTGGACTGCGGGCGCTGCTGTTGCTCGAACAGCTCGAAGCGGCTGGGGGCCAATTTGCGCGGGTAGGCGTTGTTGCTCAGGTCGGTGTCGGCGGTTTGCAGGAAGGGGTCGAGGGTGAAGGCCACCACGGGCTTGTCCGTCACGAATACCTTGGTCACCTGCTCGTTGTTGCGCCGCCAGATTTCGGCCGGAATGTTCACGATTTCCTGCTTGCCGTCCTCGTAGGTCATCTGCACGATGACGGGCATTACCAGGCCGCCGATGTTACGCAAACCTACTTCATAGAAGTGCAAGCCTTCGTTGAGGCGCTTCTGCTGCTCGGGCTTCAGCGTCTTCACGTACTGCTGGTAGCGCTGCTTGTCGGCCTCGGTGGTGGCGATGGGATCGTAGGAGTTATAAAAATCCTTGAGGCCGGGCTTGTCGTTGTCTACCAGTGTGCGCTTAATGTCTTGCAGGTTGCGCTGCTGGGAGAGCGTCTTTGGCTCGGCGTTCAACTCCTGCCGCTTGCGGGCATTCTCAATTTCGGGGTTTTTGGAATCGACCGTGTACCACTTCACGCCTTCGATGGCGAGGTCGGTGCGGTCGTTGGTGTAAAACCAGCCGCGCCAGAACCAGTCGAGGTCAACGCCTGAGGCATCTTCCATGGTGCGAAAAAAGTCGGCGGGCGTGGGGTGCTTGTAGGCCCAGCGGCGGGCGTATTCCTGGAAAGCATAGTCGAATAGCTCACGACCCATGATGGTTTCGCGCAGCATATTCAGGCCGGTAGCGGGCTTACCGTAAGCGTTGTTGCCGAGCTGCAATACCGACTCCGAGTTGGTCATGATCGGAGTTTGCAGGCTCTTATCCATGCGCATATAATCCACGATTTTGGCTGGCTCGCCGCGGCGCGATGGGTAGTTGCGCTCCCATTCCTGCTCCGAGAGATACTGCATGAAGGTGTTCAGGCCTTCGTCCATCCACGTCCACTGCCGCTCGTCGGAGTTCACGATCATGGGGAAGAAGTTATGCCCTACTTCGTGAATAATCACCGAAATCAGGCCGTATTTCGTGCTGGCCGAGTAAGTGCCATCCTTCTCAGGCCGGTAGCCATTAAAGGAAAGCATAGGGTATTCCATCCCGCCAATAGAGCCGTGCACCGAAATAGCCACCGGGTATTGGTAGGGAATGGTGCGCTTGGAATAGGTTTTGAGCGTGTGCGCCACGGCCTCCGTCGAATACTGGCCCCACAGCGGATTGCCCTCCTTGGGGTAGTACGACATCGCTACAATCGGCTTGCCTTCAATCTTCAGGCCCATGGCATCCCAGATAAACTTACGGGAGCTGGCGAAAGCAAAGTCACGAACGTTTTTGGCAACGAAATTCCAGGTTTTAGTGCCTTTGGCGCGGCCTTTTTCGGCTTGCTCCGCCTCGGCCTGCGTCACGATGACGACAGGCTTGTTTGCACTCGTAGCCTGCGCTAAGCGCTTGCGCTGGGTAGCCGACAGCACCTGATCGGGGTTCTGGAGCGTGCCGGTAGCGCCGACCACATGGTCGGCGGGAGCGGTGATGCTTACTTTGTAGTTGCCGAAGGGCAAGGCAAACTCCCCGCTGCCCAGGAATTGCTTGTGCTGCCAGCCGTTTACGTCGTCGTACACGGCCATGCGGGGATAGAACTGCGCGATTTCGTAGAGGTAATTTTTATCCTCGGGGAAATACTCGTAGCCCGAACGACCACCGAGCTTGGGCTGGTCGTTAATGTTGTAGCGGTAGGCAATGCTGAAGGTGAAAGACTGTTTGGGCTGCAAAGGTTGGGGCAGATCCACGCGCATCATGGTGTGGTTTACTACGTGCGACAGGGCCTTGCCGCCCTTCTGCTTCACCGACTCAATCTTGTACCCGCCGTCAAAATCGGCGCGGGCCAGGTAGTCCATGGCTCCAAACGACATACGCGGCTGCAAATCAGCCGTCTGCGTGGAGGTGGTCATGGAGTTTTCGGCGTAGATATTCTGGTCGAGCTGCACCCACAGGTAGGTCAGCACGTCGGGCGAGAGGTTGGTGTAGGTAATGTCCTCGGTGCCCGAAATGGCTTGCTTCTCGTCGTCGAGCCGCACGTTGATGTCGTAGTCGGCGCGCTGCTGCCAGTACTGGGAGCCCGGCGCACCCGATGCGGTCCGAAACGTGTTGGGCGTAGGCAGCTCGGTGCCGAGCTGGGCAAACTTGTCGGTGCCGGAGTTGGTGTTCTGAATGGAAGGCGTTTGCGCCAGCAAGGGCGCGGCGCTCAGGCCAACGCTGCCCAACAGCAGCAGAATATTTTTCAGCATAAAAACAGGTGGAAGACGCGGAGGATGGAAAGCAAATTTACGGAAAACCGCGTAACGAATCCGCAACAGATAATCTCTTTAAAGTACCGCTGCACAAACCTCGTATTTGCCCCCCAGAATACGATATTAATCAGTGAAGTTCCCCAGCAGTAAAATAACGGCAATGCCGGCCGCGGCTCCACTCACCACCAGCACCCAGTCGCGACGGGCCGCCCGAAACACGCGTAGGATGATGAAGCCCAGGACCAGAATAAGGGCCACAATGAGCAGTTGGCCCATCTCCACGCCTATATTGAAAGCTAGCAGTTCCAGCACTGGCCGCGTATTCTGCCCTAATAGCTCGCGCAGATAGCTTGAGAATCCTAACCCGTGTATCAGCCCAAAAACGGCCGCCAAAACATTGGGTAAGGTTACGACGATGGGCTGATTGCGCTTGAAGTCGCGCCCGGCGCGGCTCATATTTACTAGGCAGGTAAGCAGGATGGTTATCGGAATCAAGACCTCAATCAGCCCCGCGCTATACTGCACAAAGCCCAGCGTGGCGAGTGCCAGCGTGATGCTGTGGCCCACCGTGAAGCTCGTAACCAAGGCCACCACCCGGCGCCAGTCGCTGAGTACATAGGGCGCGCACAGGGCCAGCAGGAACACCAGATGGTCGTAGGCCTGCAGGTTGAAGATGTGGAAAAAGCCGAGCTGGAGATAAGTCGAGAAAACGGACATGCAGCAAAGCTAATATTTATTCTAATGTCTGCTTTTTGAGTAAAAAAGTAATAATTACTATTTTTTAAAGAATAATATGTATTGTATATTCTGTTCGCGAGTGAAAAATATTCTTACTCGGGCTATGTATAACGAGAAAGTTAATTTTATCTGTCGATTGGATTTTTGTCTTTTAACAATATGAGTCATAGTTTGCACTATCTTTCTCTTTATTCATTTATCTCTTTCAATGTCAAAACTTATAATCTCCGCTGCCGTGGCGGCCTGTCTGTTTTTCACTGCTGGCTCAGCGGTAGCCCAAACAACTGAAACTACTGCCGCTCCCGCAGTTGCGACTTCTGGTATTATTGCTCCGGCTGCCTTTTCATCCGACAGCTTGCAGGCCGTACAAAAGCTATTTAAGAGCCGCCGTACGGGCGCCGTTTTGCTGGCCGTTCCCGGTGGCTATGTCTTTGGAGCAGGCTTAGCTAATGTACAGGAAGGAGGCATTTCGTCCATGCTTATAGGTGGTGTCTTGGCTGGGGTCGCTATTAATAAAGAAGCTCGGTTCAATAAGAAAAAGGAGAGCGAGATGCTCACCGCTTACCAGCAAGGCCAGCCCCTGCCGGCGTATGTCCGCAAGCGGATCAAGAACAAGCATATGAAAGGCACGAAGCCAGTGGAGGCTACTGCCCAACGGCCCTAATAGGTTTGTAAGCCACAAAAAAGCCCCCCAGACAGACTCTGGGGGGCTTTTTTGTGGCTTGTTAGCTTAAGAAGCTACATAAACGTAACCTTCACGATTTCAAAAAACGGCGACGTGGCTGTATAAGGATACAGCACATAGGCATCGGTGAGGCTGCGACGGGTGATGGTAGTAGGGCCGGTAGCGCTGGCTTTGCCCGTCGCGGCGGTAGAGCAGCCTACCGCGTCCACCATAGCGGCCCCTGTTAGTCATATGTCGGACAGCTTGCGGCAAGCGGTGCACAGACTGTTCAAGTGGGGCCGCTTGTATGGTAGCGTGGGAGCGGTCAGCGGCGGGTTCTTAGTGTCTGGCGCAACAGGTTATATAGCGAGAGGTGATGATAACTGGGCAACGGGGGTGGATTTGGCACTGGGGGTTAATGCCCTAGCAATGGATAGTATCAGCATGGTACGCTTCAGCCGCTGCCGCCCTACGTAGCTACCTGGCTGCCGCTGGCTTACAAAAAGAAGAAGTAATCCTTCACTTTCGCTAGCGAAGCCAGCCATCACGGAACGCCTCCTACAAGGGCGCTCTTCCGGTTAGTAAACTGCGTGGTCCCTCCACTGGCCCCACTAATTTGTTTCAGCGGGGCCAGTTAGGCATTTGCCATTGGTAGCCAACACGATGGCCGGCGGGGGCGGCCATTGGGGAAGTAGCCCAGGCAGCCTTCCCCTGCGCTGCCGGCTGAACATTAACAGCCCGTCCGTGCTTTACCAGGTGGCATTCCGCTGATAGATCCCGCATCCTGTGTCTGGCAGTAAGGCCGTGTGCTGGGCTTACTGCTTGAGGCTGGCTACGAACTGGGTTTGTGGGCAGAAATAAGCTTTCGAGTGCCTGAGCACAAGTGGTTTCAGCCGGACGTATACTTAACCTGACAATGAGCGCAATAGTCATAACAGCCCAGATTATAGTTGCCCTTTCGATAGTCGTTGTGTGGGTATTTCGCTTCGATAATATCGTGCAGGAGTTCAGGCAATATGGACTACCCGATTTGGTGCGCACGATGGTCGGCGCTACCAAAATAGTTTTAGCCACCTTGCTGATCGTGGGTATTTGGTATCCGTCCCTAGTGGTTATTCCTGCTTTATTGATGGCCTTTTTGATGCTCTGCGCGCAGGTTGCTCACATTAAGGTGAGAAATCCTTGGTATAAATATTTACCGTCTTTATTTCTATTGCTGTTGTCACTCTTCATTGCTGGCACCTACGCGGGCATAATTACCGTTTAGGCCCAATGGATACTATTCCTATTTGGCTATCAAGCATCTCTTTCTTTTTTTTTGGGATCAGCTATTTCACTTCTCAATACCTCAAGGACGAATTCAAACGCTACGGCCTGGAAAAGTTCGGTCCACTAACGGCAACACTACAAATAATGGGTGCGGTTGGCTTATTGGTAGGCCTCAAAATTCCCCTGATCCTATCAGTAGCATCCGGCGGCTTAGCCATTTTAATGCTGTTGGGATTTGGCGTTAGAATTAAAATCAGGGACGGATTCTGGCTTTCGTTGCCCTCGTTGCTTTTCGCGTTATTGAATGGCTATATCCTGTATAATTCACTGCAAATCACTTAGCTTGTTTTAAGGTTAGCAACACAAAAATGAGGCTGTAGAAACAGCACATAGAGGCCCAATATTTCTTTGGTTGGCTTTGGTTTATGCTGCCATGAAAAAGCCCCCCAGCATCTCGCTGGAGGGCTTTTTATTGCTTGAACTAAGAACCGCACTTACACGCCCGGAATTTCCACATTCACGTTGTTGAAGTGAATGTGTCCGTCTTCCAGCACCGCTTCCACTACCGCGTCTTTACTTACGCGGCCCGAGAGAATATCTTTCGACAGCTCGTTCAGAACCAAGCGCTGCAATACACGCTTCAGCGGCCGCGCCCCGAACTGCGGGTCAAAGCCCTGCTCGCCGAGGAAGTCGAGCACCTCATCGGTGGCTTCCAGCCGGATACCGGCCTCGTTCAGGCGCTGCTGAATCTGCTTGAACTGAATATCCACGATGCGGCGGATTTCCTTGCGCTTCAGCGGCTGGAACATCACGATTTCGTCGATGCGGTTCAGGAACTCGGGGCGCATGTGCTGGCGCAGGCGCTCGATTACCTCTTCGCGGGTGCGGTCCACCACTTCGTCGTGGTTGTACTCGTTCAGCTCTTTGAAATTCCGCTGAATCAGGTCGGCGCCCGTGTTGGAAGTCATGATGATGATGGTGTTCTTGAAGTTCGCCACCCGGCCTTTGTTGTCGGTGAGGCGACCATCATCCAGCACTTGCAGCAGGATGTTAAACACATCAGCATGCGCCTTCTCAATCTCGTCGAGCAGAATCACGGAGTACGGCTTGCGGCGCACGGCTTCCGTTAGCTGACCACCCTCGTCGTAGCCCACGTAGCCGGGAGGCGCTCCAATGAGGCGCGACACGGCGTGGCGCTCCTGATACTCGCTCATGTCGATGCGCACCATGCTGTTCTCATCGTTGAACAGATACTCCGCTAAAGCCTTCGCCAACTCGGTTTTACCCACACCAGTCGTACCCAGGAAGATAAACGAGCCAATCGGCCGCTTGGGGTCCTGCAAACCCGCCCGCGAACGGCGCACGGCATCGGAAATGGCCGCAATAGCTTCGCTCTGGCCGGCCACGCGCTTGCCTAGCTCTTGCTCTAGGTTCAGCAGCTTCTCGCGGTCCGATTGCAGCATCTTGCTCACCGGAATGCCGGTCCACTTGGCTACTACTTCGGCAATATCCTCGTGGGTCACTACTTCCTGCAGCATCGAGCCGCCGTCTTTGTTGGCGTTGGCTTCGTCCTGCAATGTTTTGAGCTTGGCTTCCGCTTCCTGAATCTTGCCGTAGCGCAGCTCCGCCACGCGGCCGTAGTCGCCCTGGCGCTCAGCCTGCTCGGCTTCGACCTTAAAGCGCTCAATGGCTTCCTTCTGCTCCTGAATATTAGTGAGTATCGATTTCTCGTTTTCCCACTGCGCTTTCAAAGAGTCACGCTTGGCGGTCAGCTCGCTCAGTTCCTTGTTGAGCACGTTCTCGCGGTCGTGGTTTTCTTCCCGACGAATGGCTTCACGCTCAATTTCCAGTTGCATAATGCGGCGCTGCACCTCGTCCAGCTCCACAGGCATAGAGTTCAGCTCGATACGCAGTTTTGCTGCCGCTTCGTCCATCAGGTCGATGGCTTTGTCGGGCAGGAAACGGTCGGTGATGTAGCGGCTGCTCAGCTCCACGGCAGCAATTACGGCGTCGTCGGTGATGCGCACGCCGTGGTGCAGCTCGTACTTCTCCTTGATGCCGCGCATGATGCTGATGGCGTCCTCAATGCTGGGCTCGTCCACCATCACCGCCTGGAAACGACGCTCCAGCGCCTTATCCTTCTCAACGTATTTCTGGTACTCCTTGAGCGTGGTAGCGCCAATAGAGTGCAGCTCGCCCCGCGCCAGGGCCGGCTTGAGCAGGTTGGCCGCATCCATCGCACCTTCGCCGCCCGCGCCGGCCCCAATCAGCGTGTGCATCTCGTCGATGAACAGGATGATCTGGCCGTCGGAGTCGGTTACTTCTTTGATGACGGACTTGAGGCGCTCCTCAAACTCGCCCTTGTATTTGGCCCCCGCAATGAGCAGGCCCATATCCAGCGACATGATGATCTTGTCCTTGAGGTTTTCGGGCACGTCGCCGGCCACGATGCGCTGGGCCAGGCCCTCCACAATGGCGGTTTTGCCCACGCCCGGCTCACCCAGCAGCACCGGGTTGTTCTTGGTGCGGCGCGACAGAATCTGGAGCACCCGACGGATTTCTTCGTCGCGGCCAATCACCGGGTCCATCTTGCCGGTGCGCACCTGCTCGTTGAGGTTGCGGGAGTAGCGGTTGAGGCTCTGGTACTGGTCCTCGGCGGTTTGGCTGGTCACCTTGCGGCCCCCGCGCAGCTCCTTAATAGCAGCCTTCAGGTCTTTTTCGTTGAAGCCTGCATCCTTCATCAGGGTAGCTACGGCATCTTTGCCCCCCAGCAGCCCCAGCAGCAGGTGTTCCACCGATACATACTCATCCTCAAACTCCTTGAGGAAGCCGGTAGCCCGCTGCAAAGCCGCGTTGGCATCATTCGCTATATAAGGTGAGCCGCCGCTTACTTTCGGATAAGCAGCAACCAACGCATCAAGCCGGGGCGTGAGAATATTCAGGTTCACGCCCAGCTTCTTAGCCAAAAACGACAGCACATTCTCGTCGCTCTGGAAGAGGCCCTTCAGCAGGTGGCCCGTCTCAATGGCCTGCTGCTGATTGCCCCCAGCAATTTCAGTGGCCTTCTGCACGGCCTCCTGCGCCTTGATCGTATAATTATTAAAGTTCATGGCTGCTAGGTCTTAAGTAGGTGCTTCGGGTTAGGAAGTTCTACGAGAGGCATAGCAAACGGGGTGCGGAAGAGCTTTTGCTGACTTTTTGGCGGGATTTAACGAAGTAATTTCAACGAAAGCAGACGAAATTTCAGTTGGTGTCCTTCTCCCGCAACGCATCCGATTTAGTCTGGTCAAGTGCCTGTGGAATAATATATAGCTCCCGAAACATTTGTTCCACCTGCGGCAATAGGTCTGGTTCAGCGTTCGTTTTATTTTCCAGGAAATATGCGCTGATTTCAGGCATCGGATGGTGCCGAAACGATGTAGTGCCCACAAAGGTCACGACGGACTGGAAGTATACCCGGAAACGTTTCGTGCGTGCTATGTCTTCACCTGCCAACGCCTCACCAACGAAACCGGCCGACGCCAGCGGGTCGCGGCGTATAATATCAGCAAACACCCGCAAGCAGGTGCTCAGGATACGAAAAGCGTCGCCGTCGTGTACCAGGAGTTTGAAGCGGTTATGAGAATGCTTGAGGGATAACGGATAGAACTTTAGCACATACACATGATGCTGATACTGCTCGGCCTCCACCACGTAGCGACGGTTCTTACGAGTTCGAAACGTATAAAAATGCGTGCAAACCAAAGGGCCATCCTGATGGGACGGCCCTTTGCGGTAGATAAACGAGTATCCTTCGCCGGGTAGGCGCGGCTCAAATGAGGTAGGCATAAGCGTTGCGACGCAGGCGTTTCAGCTCTTCTTCGCTAAGTGTGTCGAAGGTAAAGCGTTTGGCGTATTCGCGGGCCTGGGCTAAGCGCTGCTCTTTGGTGAGCTTGGTACTATCGGTTGGTTTGGAAGTATTGTCGGTGGTGCCCATGATGCAGCGGAGTTAATAGCTGTATTACTGCGAAGGTACGGTAAAAGGTTCAGCAGGTGATTCGCTCTGACGGTGCGGACGGATTCGCTGCATAGCTGCTCAAGTGTAGTAGTCACTCGGCACAGCCGAGCGACTGCGGGTTTCTTCGAATTGAATCAGACAAAAAAGCAGTATGAGCTACACTTCGGCCTTTAACATATTGAGTCGGTTTCTACAACTGTGCGGTTAGCTTAGCTAAAGCATCCTTTACTGTTGGAATGTTAGTGCAAACTCTTGGGTCCATAATATTTCCGCCGAAACCAGTTTTTTCATCAGAGGCTTTTTTAAGTAGCCTCTCTAAGTCTGTCTTCAACTCTTTTGGGTTATAAGAGGCCAGCGTCCAAACAGCTACCGTTTTGGGGAAGTCCTCTGTTGCTTGATCGTTAAGCAGAGCTAATAGTTGCTGCTTTGATTCTGGCGTGTTGATACTCGTAAGGGCACGAGCAGCACTCAACTGAGCATGAAAATTACTAGTATCGTGTAGGAAAGGGAGAGTAAGTATATAGTTACTGCTCAAACTTAAGTGGAACATTGTTTCTAAGGCCACATGCTGTAAAAAGAACGTGTCCATTCCTTCTTCGTCAATTTTAGCAGGTGCTAAAGCAAGTGACTTTTTAATGAAGCCATCAATATAAGCTCTATCAAAATCTTGGCCGTGGTATTTGCGAAAAATAGCAGTCATAGTAGGCTCGTATACAACCTGTGGAACAGATGCTTGGTGGTAGCTATGGCGGTATGTAGCCCGAACATTCTTCTTCCATACAGCAGCGAACCCCGAAGTCGGGGTTGCAATGCTATATGCACCTGCTGTATTTTTCTTTAAAAAGAAGTAACACGTGTCAGTTCTTTCAAAGTGAAATTCAGGTCCGTGTCCATCGGAGGAGCTACAGATATCAAGCTGATAGAAATCATTTATAGTAATGGTACCTGAAAGATTGCTGCCATCTAGTGAACGAATAATTGTAGCAATTACTCCTTTATCAGGGTCAGAAGAGGTTACTTTAGTTAAGACGAAGAAATCAGCATTCTTTACTACTTGTTCGTGCCAAGGCTCATTCCATGTAAGAGCAAATACAGAGCGGCTGCCAAAAAGTGACAGGATAAACAAAGTAGTAAAGATCAGACGCATGGCTAGGGGCTTGTATGAAGTGAGATTGGGGGGTCTGAAAAGGTAGATGGCTTACCTGACTGGAGCGTAGCGACAAGCTACGTAAGAACAAGCTCGGCTGCAAGCGACGTAGACGGAGGGAGGCGCAGCCTCCCGGCAAAGGATGGTACGAGTTACGCTACGCTAAACTCGCGCCAGGGCAACCAGTTTCTTCAATCATCTGTAAGCTGCGGGCGTGGCGGGGGAGGTGCGTGGTTGCTAAATAGTGCCTGCAGGACCAGCAGGAGCAAGCATAGATACCAAGTCTAAATCGTCATCAATCCAGTTTTCCAACCGAATTTCCTGCAGTTCCGTGAAGTAGCGGGTGTTACGGGTGACGAGCGTGAGGCCGTGCAGCCGATGAGCAGATCAAAATCATCAACTAGGCGGCCGATGCTGCGGAGGCGGGCTTTTTCCTGGGCGTAGAGTTCGAAACCGTCAGCTACCAGTAAAATATGACCGGCAAAAGCCTGGCGCAGGATGTCGAGCGAGTGACGATTAGCAACTTGCTTCGTAGATGCGCTTTTAGCTACCCCGTATAACATCTCGGCAATAGTTAACTCACTGATAAAGCAATTTTCAGGGCCAACCTGCTGTAGTTTCTGTCGCAGCCCAAACTCATCTTTCGACCAGTGAATACAAATATTGGTGTCCAGTAGAAATTGACTCATAAATTCACTTCCCGGTCACGAAAGTGACGGTCTTCTTGCAGCTGGCGGGCTAGCTCGGTTCCATCTTCTTCAGACTGCCAGGAACCGGCAAACTCCTCGAACAACCGCGCCCGCTCCGCTGGCGGGATACTAGTCGTGGAAGTAATTGGGGTAGGAGTAGCTTTTACACCTAACCGTTGCGCCAGACTAAGCAGTAGCTGCAAGTCTGTTTCGTTTGTGGGCTCAAGTAGCAAGGCAATAGTTGGCATAGTAGGAATAATAGTTGGTAACTAAGATACAGCTAAATCCTCTCATCCCCCAACTGGTGCGAGCGACAAGCGACGCCAGAACCAACTCGGCTGCAAGCGGCGCGAACGGTGGGATACGCAGCTTCCCAAATATCAATTGATACAAGTTACAATGCGCTAAACTCGCGCTAGTAGCAGTGGCTGGAGTAGCAAGCAAAAACGCCCCGGAACCTGTGTGGTTGCGGGGCGTTTCTCTTTGATTTTCGATTAATATCTCTAGCCCGTGGCGGCTT